>JBJOEZ010000008.1:0-132160 GCA_046048995.1 Verrucomicrobiota bacterium
CTGGCCGGATGTCCGGGCGGCAGGCCGAGGTATTCGTCCATGTGCAGCACGGTGACGCGGGACCAGTCGAGGCCGGGGGTGGCGGTGAGGGCGTCGAGGGTTTGGATTTGGGAATTGGCGGCGGCGAGGATGACGCGGGCAACGCCGCGGGCCTGGATGGCCTCGCGGAGGATGGCGGCGGCGGTGTGGGCGGCGTCGGCGGCGAGGGCGGGTTGGCTGGGGAAGATCCGGACGGACAGGGCCTCGACCTGCCAGGGGCGCGCGGGGGTCGGCGGAGGGGTCATGGGGTTTGGGCGGGGGGACGGGTGAACGGCAGGTCGGCCACCACGGCGGCGCGGTTGCCGCCGGCGGTGCGGACGAGGAGGGGGGTGCCGGGGGCGCTGGCCTCGCGGCGCACATAGCCGAGCGCGATGGGGCCAAGGACCGGCGAGGAGACCTGGGTGGTGAGGTGGCCGATGTCGCGGCCGTCGGCGGCGAGGCACAGGCGGTCGCCCGGGGCGGGCGGGGCGGTGCCCTCCGGGGCGGCGTCCAGGCGCAGGCCGCAGAGGAGGCGGTTGACGTGGGCGAAGGTGCGCAGGCGGTTGAGGATTTCCTGGCCGACGTAGCAGCCCTTGCTCGGGCTGATGGCGCGCGCGTCGAGGCGCGCCTCCGGGGCGAGGACGGATTCATCCATGTCGACCGGGCAGCGGGGCAGGCCGGCCTCCACCCGCATCCATTCCAGGGCCTGCCAGCCGGCCGGGGTGGCGCCCTGGTCCCACAGGTGTTGGAGGAGGGAAGGCAGTTGCGCGGCGGGGGCGAAGAGGTCGAAGCCGTCGTCGGCGGCGCGGGGTTGGCGGATGAGGATGTGGTCCCCGGCGCCCGGGTTGGGCAGGACAAGGGACTGGAGCGGGGCGGCGGGGAGGGTGAGGCCGGGGGCGAGGGTTTGGGCGAGGGTGGCGGCGCGGGGACCGAGGATGGCGAGGTGTCCGTAGGCGGCGGACACGTCGAGGAGTTGCACGTCATCGGCGACGATGAAGCGCTCGAGCCGGCGGGTGACGGCGGGGGTGAGGCCGGGTTCGAAGTCGAGGAGGAGTTCGTCGGGGAGGCAGTGGACGTGGAGATCGCTTTCAACGCGGCCCTTGTTGTTGACGAGGGCGGCATAGCAGCCCTGGCCGGGACGGAGGGCGAGGATGTCGTTGGTGACCTGGCCGTGGAGGAAGCGTTGCCGGTCGGCGCCGGTCACGCAGAGACGGCTGCGGAACCCGAGGTCGAGGAGGGCGACGCCCTGGCGGAGGGCGTCGTATTCGGCGCGGGGGTTGCCGTAATGCGCGACCGCCTCGGCGCCGCCGACCGTGGTGAAGCGGGCGCCGCGGGCCTCGTGGAGGGCGTGGAGCGCCAGGGGTTGTGGTGGGGCGGTGGCGGGGGCCGGGGGCGGCATGGCGTGGGGTCAGCGGGGGTTCGGGCCGGGGTTGGCGAAGGGGCTGCGTGGCTCGGCGGCGGGGTCATCGCCGGCGCTTGAATCCGCGGGGGAGGCGGGTTGGAAGGGATTGCCGCGGGTGGGCGGCGGGGTTTGGACGCGCGGGAGGCAGCGGGGTGCGGCGGCCAGGTAGAGCCAACCGGCGGGCAGGTGGAAGATCCAGAGCAGGGTGAACTGCGTGAGATTGATCCAGCCGAGGTTGTAGAGGGCGAGGCCGAGGGTGGCGAGGAGGGCGCCGGGCAGGAGGGCGGCGGCGGCGAGTTTCCAGGCGCCGGCCGGGCTGAGTTGGCGGTCGGTGAAATAGGCGAAGAGCCAGGGCAGTGGGCTGTAGAGGGTGGCGAGGGTGGCCCAGTTGGCGGCGAGGAACGCGAGGGTGCCCAGGCAGGCCAGGCCGAAGAGCATGGGTTGCCAGGCGTCCCAGGCGGCCTGCAGGTCGGGTTGGTTGAAGGGGAGGGAGCGGTCGTGGGGGTAGGGTTGGTGGAATTGGCCCCGGCCGGCGGTGAGGGTGAGGCGTTGGGGGCCGAACTCAATCTGCAGGTCGGCGGTGGAAGGCGGGAGCGGCTCGCCGGAGGGATTGAGGAACAGGGAAAGGAAGCGGTTCTCGAAGAGGGCGGGCTGGGGGGGCGGCGGCAGATTGAGTTGGCCGGCCTGGATGGCGCCGGTGGTGGGGAGTTGCTGGATGGCGGTGCGGAGGCCGGGGAACCAGGCGGTGGCAAGGAAGGCGCAGACGGTGGCACTGACGAGGAGAGCGGTGAAGGCCTGGGCGAGGAAGAGGCGTCCGAGGGGGGCGCGGGAGAAGGCGGCGACCCCGTGAAAGGTGAGGGGTTGCCAGGCCCGGGGCGGGTTGGCGGGCGGAGGAGGCTCGGTTGGCGGCGGCGTGGGCACGGTCGCCGGGCGGGCCTGCGGGGTCAGCGCGGGGCCGGTCCGGCGGCGCCAGCATGGCGCAGGCGCATGCGGCCTGTCGATGCAGGAGCGGGGCGGGTGGTCCTGCGGGGGGCTACTTGGTGGTGGTGGGCGGCGGGGTGGCCGCGGGGCCGCCCGGCGGGGGGACGACGACGAGGTTGATTGGGTAGCGCAGCTTCATGACGTCATCGACGAGCACCTCGATGGTGTAGGCGCCGGGGTTGGCGAACTGGACGTTGCCGAAGAGGGTGACCGTGGTGGCGCTGAGGTTGGGGTCCTTCATCTGGAACTTGACCTCGCTTTTGCAGAGCACGGTGGTCTGGTCCGGGGCGATGAGGCGGACGGCCTCGGTGAAGACACCGACGCCGGCGGTCCAGCGGTTGAAGACGCAGAGTTTGGCGGCGGTGATGGGGAGTTGGGGGACGCGCACGACATCGAGGATGCCGAGGAGGAAGACGTTGCCGTTGGCCTCCTGGCGGACCTCTTCGCAGAGGAGGGAGCACTGGAGGTCGGGGAGGATGCGCGTGGGGGTCATGGGCGGGAGGGGCGGGGTTGGAAAGGGGGGGTCAGCGGGTGGCGAGTTCGGCGGCGCGGACGGTGTTCTGCATGAGCATGGCGATGGTCATGGGGCCGACGCCGCCGGGGTTGGGGGTGAGGCGTCCGGCCACGGCCTGGACGGCGGCGAAGTCGACATCGCCGACGAGGCGGGAGCCGTCCTTGGCGGCGGGGTCGGGGATGCGGTTGACGCCGACGTCGATGACGGTGGCGCCGGGGCGGACCATGTCCGCCTTGACGAATTCGGGCACGCCCATGGCGGCGATGACGATGTCGGCGCGGCGGCAGTGGCCGGGCAGGTCGCGGGTGCGGCTATGGCAGAGGGTGACGGTGGCGTTGGCGTGGGGGGCCTTCTGGCAGAGGATGGCGGCCATGGGTTTGCCGACGATGTCACCGCGGCCGAGGATGGCGACCTCGGCGCCGTCGGTGCGGACCCCGGAGCGGATGAGGAGTTGCTGGATGCCGGCGGGGGTGCAGGGGGCGAACCCGGAGGGATCACCGAGCAGGAGGCGCCCGACGTTGAGCGGGTGGAAGCCGTCGACGTCCTTGGCGGGGGAGACGCTGGCGTAGATGACGGCGGGGGCGATGTGGGCGGGGAGGGGGGCCTGGACGAGGATGCCGTGGATGCGCGGGTTGGCGTTGAGGTGCGCGATGAGGGCGAGGAGTTCGGCCTGGGAGGTGGTTTCGGGGAGGACGTGGGTCTCGGAGTGGAGTCCGAGGCGCTGGCTGGTTTTCTCCTTCATCCCGACGTAGACCCGGCTGGCGGGGTCTTCGCCGACGCGGATGAAGATGAGGCCGGGTTGGATGCCGCGGGCGCGCAGGCTGGCGATGCGGCCGGCGGTTTCCTCGTGGATTTGGGCGGCGATGGCCCGGCCGTCGATGAGCTGGGCGGCGCTCACCTCACTCCATCGGGGTGAGGGTTTCCAGTTCGATGACCGGGGTGTTCGGCCAGCGTTCGTCGAGGGCTTCCTCGCCGGTGACGATGACGCGGAGGCCGCGGTATTGGCCGACGGAGATGCTGGAATTGGTGCTGTAGAGGTAATTGATGGTCCGCTTGTTATCGAGGCTGCGGAGGACGAAGTGGGTGGGGGCCTGGACGCTGACGCTGCCGCGCACGATGCCCTCGCGGGTGACGATGCGGCGGGCGAGGGGTTCCTCGGTGGGGAGCTGGATGAGGACGGGCTTGGGTTGGACGACGGGGACGACCGGGCTGGCGACCACGGGGGTGGTGACGGCCGGCGGCGGGGTGGGCGGGATGGGCGGGGCCACGGCGGGGGTGGGGGGGACCGGGGTGGGGGTGATGGGCGGGGCGGGCGGCGGGGTGCTGGCGATGGTGGCGGGGGCGGGTTCGCGGGAGACGAGGTGGGCGGCGACGTAGGCGTGGGCGGTGGGGGCCTCGATCTTGGTCCAGCCAGCCTTGGTGTCGAGGACCTTGACCTCGGTGCCCTTGTCGAGGCGGCCGATGACGCTGTAGTTCTCGCCGGGGCCGGTGCGGACGTTGAGGCGGTTGGGTTTGACCTTCTTTTCCGCGTCGAGATAGGAGGAATCGACCCAGGCGGCGGCGCCGGCGGGAAGGGCGATTTTGTACCAGCGGTCCGGTTCATCGGCGCGCTTCTTGGTCTTGATTTCCTCGAGGACGGTGACCTTGTCGCCGCGCTGGAGGCGGGCGACGATTTCGCTGTTGAGGCGGGCCTGGCCGCGGACGACGACGGCCTTTTGGCTGACGACGGCGGGTTCGGGAGAGGGGAGCGTGATGACTTCCTCGCCCTTGGCGGCGGTGGGCTTGGCCGGGGTGGTCTTGGCCTTCTTTTCGGGGGCCTTGGCCTTGAGGGTGGGGGCGGGTTCAGCCGGGATGACCGGGGGTTCAGCCGCCGTGGCGTGCCACGTCAGGCAGGCGAAGAGCGTCAGGACCAGCAACATCCGGTGTTTCATAGTCATAGCGGGCCAAGTAGAGATTTTATTTCCGGCTCTGTCAACGTCCGCCATTTTCCTGGCGGCAACTCGCCGAGCTTAATCGGACCGATTTGGATCCGCTCAAGCCGGACGACGTTGAAGCCGAGGGCGGCGAACATGCGGCGGACCTCGCGGTTCTTGCCTTCGCCGAGTTCGACTTCGACGAGGCTGTGGGAATTGTTGGCGGAGATGAGCCGGGCCCGTTCGGCCTTGAGCAGGTCGCCGCAGTCCTCGACGCCGGCGGTCAGTTGGGCGCTGACGCGGGGTTCCACGCGGCCCTCGAGGGTGGCGCGGTAGCGTTTGCGGACGCCGTAGCGGGGGTGGGTGAGGCGGAGGGCGAATTGCCCGTCGTTGGTGAGGAAGATGAGGCCCTCGCTCTCGCGGTCGAGGCGGCCCACGTGGGTGAGATGGCTCCACTCCTTGGGGAGGAGGTCGCCGATGCAGGGCCGTTTTTCGGGGTCGTGCCGGGTGCAGAGATAGCCGGGGGGCTTGTGCAGGGCCACGTGGAGCTTGCGCCGGGGCCGCACGGGGGCGCGGTCCACGGCCACCTCGTCGCGGGCGGGGTCGATGCGGGTGCCGAGTTCCCGGACGACCTGGCCATTGACGGTGACGCGGCCGGCCGTGATGAGGGCCTCACTGGCCCGCCGGGAGGCCACGCCGGACTCGGCGAGGTGTTTTTGGAGGCGGACCATGCGGGGGGGGCGGAGGGGGGGAGCGGGGGATGAAGACGACAGCGCCGCCGGGCTCCGGGGACCGGCGGCGGGCGTGGGGGGAGGTGAACTCAGGCTTCCGGCTTGGTCTTGCGCAGGCCGGTCACGCGTTCGCCAGCCTTCCATTGGCCGCGTTTCTTGAGGAGGGCGACGCGCTCGAAGCGCTTGAGGACGTTGCGTTTGGCGCCGGAGGTGCCGATGGCGCGCAGGCTGCGGTGCTGGGACATGGTCGTTGGGTGTTTTGGGCGGTTAAAGCGCGTGGGCGGGCCCCGGGGGCCGGCCGTGTTGCCCCGGGATAAGCGGGGGGCGGGGTTCTATCATGGGCTGCGAGGGTCTGCCAATGTTTTCTTTTGCATTTAGTGGCTAATGCCATCCCGGGTTCCTGCCGAATGCCAAGGGAAGCCGTCTTCCGGTCTCGGATGAGCCCGGTCTGGCGAGCAATGAACCCAGTGCCATCATGGTCACCACGCTAACACCCGGCGAAGAAGCGCAACTGACTCAGACGATTGAGATGTTCGAGGTGATCGTCCAGTCGCAGCCGCAGGATTACCAGTCGCTCGAGATTCTCCGCGAGGCCTACGTCAAGTTGTCCCGCGAGCCCGATGTCATCCACACCACCAAGCGGATTGCCAATGCCTACGTGCTGATGGGGCAGCTTTCCAGCGCCATCCTGGAGTATGAGAGCATCCTGCAGAAGTACCCGGGCGACCCCGACGCGGTGGCGGCGCTGCAGGACATCGAGAGCAAGGCGGGGGAATTGAGCCGGAGCGCGGCGTCCGTGACGCCCGCGGCGATGCCGCCGGCCCCGGTTTCGCCGACCTCGGGTGGCAACACGGAGGTGACCCGGCGCCGTTCCCGCGGCCGGACCGGCCACACGCAGCACCTGAGCCGCCGGGCGGCGGCCCAGGTCCAGGCCGAGGACGGGCGGGCGGAGTTCCAGAAGCTGTTTCTCGACACGCGCCTGGTGGCCCCGTCCGATTTCGAGGCCTGCTGGCCGGTGCAGGATTACACGGTCAGCCCGTCGGCGGTGGTGGCTCCCTTCATCCAGAACGTCGTGGACAAGGGCATCCTCCCCCTGGAGAAGGCCCTCAAGGTCGTGGCCGACAAGCATCGGCTGGGCTATGTGCCGCTGGAGCGCTACGACATCGACATCGAGCTGGCGCGGACCTTTCCGCCCAACCTGCTGCGCCGCTGGTGCGTGCTGCCGTTTGACCGCATGAGCAAGTCGATCCTGGTGGCGACGGCCAATCCCTTTTCCAAGCAGGCCCTGGCGGAACTGGAGGAGACCACGCGCCAGCGCATCCTCTGGTGTCTCGCCTCGCCCGTCGAAATCTCCAAAGCCCTGAGCAAGGTCATCCGCTAACCACCATGCCCGCCATCAAGACATTCGGGGAACGCATCGCCGACGCGCTCGTCGAGGATGGGTTGCTTTACGCCAAGCAGGTCGAGGAACTCCTCGAGCAGCAGAAGAAGGAAGGCACCCGCCTGCTCAAGATCATCATCGACAAGGGCCTGGTCACCGACCAGGACATGACCGTGTCGATGGGCCGCGTGCTGAACGTGCCGCCGGTCAACCTGGCCCGCTGCGGCGTGGCCCCGGACATTGCCGAGCTCCTGCCGCGCGACGTCTGCCAGCACCACAAGGTTGTGCCCGTCTCCCGGCTGGACAACAAGCTGTTCCTGGCCATGGCGGACCCGCTCAACGTCCTCGCGGTCGATGACGTCAAGCGGATCACGCGGATGGAGGTGGCCCCGCTGATTGCCTCCGAGAAGGCCATCGTGGACAAGCTGCACCAGCTGGACACGGCCAAGACCGGCACGATGGAGGACATCCTCAACGATGCCGCCAAGCGGGCCGAGGTGAGCGCCGACGCCGACGGGCTGGAGACCATCCGCGAGACCGTCGAGGAGGTGAACCTCGACAAGCTGACCGCCTCGACCGAGGAGGCGCCGGTGATCAAGCTGGCCAACCTGATCCTGGTGCAGGCCATCAAGGACCGCGCGTCCGACATTCACATCGAGCCCTTTGAGCGGATGGTCCGCCTGCGCTACCGCATTGACGGCGTGCTCATCGACAAGGTGCCGCCGCCGAAGAACATGCAGGTGCCGCTGATCAGCCGCCTGAAGATCATGAGCTGCCTGGACATCGCCGAGCGCCGCCTGCCGCAGGACGGCCGCATGCGGGTGAAGGTGGGCGGGCGGGACTACGATCTCCGCGTCAGCATGCTCCCGACCGTGCATGGCGAGAAGGCCGTGCTGCGCGTGCTCGACAAGTCCAACCTGAGCGCGAGCATGGACAAGCTGGGGCTGGACCAGGACACCTACCGCCGCTTCCGCGCCGGCGTGGACGCCCCGCACGGGCTCATCCTGGTCACCGGGCCGACCGGCTCGGGCAAGACCACCACGCTCTACTCCGCCCTCAACGAGCTCAACAACCCGGACTACAACATTGTCACGGTCGAGGACCCCGTCGAGTTCCAGGTGCCCGGCATCAACCAGGTGGCGGTGAAGAAGGAGATCGGCCTCACCTTCGGCAACTCCCTCCGTTCCATCCTCCGCCAGGATCCGGACATTGTGATGATTGGTGAAATCCGCGACACCGAGACCGCGGAAATCGCGGTCGAGGCGGCCCTGACCGGCCACCAGGTGCTCAGCACGATGCACTGTAATGACGCGGCCGGCGCGGTGGCCCGCCTCGATGAGATGGGCATCGCCCCGTTCCTCATCTCCAGTTCGGTCATCCTGTCCTGCGCCCAGCGCCTGATGCGCAGGATTTGCGCGCACTGCAAGGAGCCGGTGGTCTATCCGCCGGCCATGTTCCGCGACCTCGGCATCTCCCCGAGCACGTTTGACGGCATCAACCTCCACCGCGGCCGCGGCTGTGACCGGTGCAACAACACCGGGTATGCCGGCCGCATGGCGATCCTGGAGGCGATGACCATCAGCGACGAAATCCGCAAGGTCATCATCGCCCGCGGCAGCTCGATGGAAATCATGAAGATGGCCATGAACCAGGGCATGAAGACCCTCCGGCAGGT
The DNA here is from genome assembly GCA_046048995.1 of Verrucomicrobiota bacterium. Lineage (GTDB taxonomy): Bacteria > Verrucomicrobiota > Verrucomicrobiia > Limisphaerales > JADJPG01 > JBJOEZ01. The sequence goes on from JBJOEZ010000008.1 coordinate 8,616, forward strand.
CGCGCTCGACAAGGTCCGGGAGGGCATCACCACCCTGGAACAGACCCTGGTCATCACCTCATCGACCTGACGCGGGGGTGCTGCGGTCTGCGGCGCGGTTCCGGCGGTTGCCGGCCGCCGTGGCCGGGGCGCGTGTTGGGCTGGACACCTTCGTCGCGCGCGGCAACATCGCGCGCGTGACACTGCGCGCCGTCTTTCTTCTTTTCCTCGTTCTCCTGCCGGCGGGCCCGGCTGCGTCCCGCCTGCGGGCGGCGGACGGCGGCCCGTCCGGGTCCCTGCCGGGCACCCTTTCCCTGACCGAGACCGGCGATCTCTCCGCGGCCATGGTGGCGGGGTTGGACGCCTTTCTCCTGCGCGAACTGGATCGGGTGGCGGGGGCGCGCCGTCTGCCGGAGCCGGCGGGGGGCTGGACGCGGGACACCTGGGAGGCGGCGGCGGCGGCCCGGCGGGCGCGCCTGCGGGAGATGCTGGGCGTGGTGGACGCGCGGGTGCCGTTCCAGGCCCTGGAATTGACGGGGACGACCCGGCAACCGGCGCGGCTGGCGGAGACGGATCGGTTCACGGCGTGGGCGGTGCGGTGGCCGGTGCTGGAGGGGGTTTTTGGCGAGGGGTTGTGGCTGGAGCCGAAGGGCGGGGTGGTGGGGCGCGTGGTGGCGGTGCCGGACGCGGACCAGACGCCGGAGATGCTGGCGGGCCTGGCGCCGGGCCTGGCGCCGGACCTGCAGTTTGCGCGGCGCCTGGCGGAGCAGGGTTGCGAGGTGCTGGTGCCGGTGCTGGTGGACCGGGCGGACACGTGGTCGGGCAACGCGCGGCTGCGCCGGTTCACCAACCAGCCGCACCGGGAGTGGATTTACCGGCAGGCATTTGAGGTGGGGCGGCAGGTGATTGGGTATGAGGTGCAGAAGGTGCTGGCGGCGGTGGACTGGCTGGAGGCCCGCACGGCGGCGGGGAATCCGGGGCCGGGCCGGGGGCCGCGCACGGGGGTGGCGGGCCATGGGGAGGGCGGGTTGCTGGCGCTGCATGCGGCGGCGCTGGACGGGCGGCTGCAGGCGGCGTTGGTGAGCGGGTATTTTGACGCGCGCGAGCGGGTCTGGCAGGAGCCCATTTACCGGAACGTGCAGGGTTTGCTGCGGGAGTTTGGGGATGCGGAGGTGGCGACGTTGATCGCGCCCCGCGCGCTGGTGGTGGAGCATGCGGAAGGGCCGCGGGTGGAGGGTCCGCCGCGGCCGCGCGATGGCCGGGCCGGGGCGGCGCCGGGCCGGCTGGGGACGCCGGACTTCAACAGCTCCGATGCGGAGACACTGCGGGCGCGCCAGCTGGCGCGGTTGTTTCCGGATTTCCTGGTGCATGTGCATGGCAACGAGGGGCGTCCGCTGGGGCCGTGCGGGGAGCAGGCCCTGTCGGCGTTCCTGCGCCGGCTCAACCCGGCGGCGCCCGCGTTGACGGCGCCGGGGCCGGCGCCGGCCCTGCTGCCCGGGGATTCCCTGCGCCAGGCCGAGCGGCAGCGGCGGCAGGTGGACGAGTTGGTGCAGCACACGCAGCGCCTGTTGCGGGACGCGCAACGCCAGCGGGACGAGACCTTTTGGAAGCCGATCCAGGCGGCCTCGGCGGCCGCGTGGGCGGCGGCGGTGCCGGGGGTGCAGTCGAACCTGTGGGAGCGGGTGCTGGGGCGGCTCCCGCCGGCCTCGCTGCCGCCCGGGGCGCGTTCCCGACGGATGGTGGAGCGGCCGCGCTGGACGGCGCACGACGTGGTGCTGGACGTCTGGCCGGAGGTGTTTGCGTGGGGGGCGCTGCTGCTGCCCGCCGACCTGAAGCCCGGGGAGCGGCGTCCGGTGGTGGTCTGCCAGCATGGGCTGGAGGGGTTGCCGGCGGACACCTTCAACGAGGATCCGGCCTCGGCGGCGCACCGCTCCTACCAGGCCTTTGCCGCCCGCCTGGCCGAGCGCGGGTTCATTGTGTTTGCCCCGCACAACCCTTACCGGGGCGGGGACGCCTTCCGCGGGCTCCAGCGCAAGCTCAACCCGCTGGGGCTGTCCCTGTTCTCGGTGATCGTGGCCCAGCACGAGCGCATCCTGGAGTGGCTGTCGGCGCAGCCGTTTGTGGATCCGGAGCGCATCGGCTTTTACGGGCTCAGCTACGGGGGGAAGACGGCCATGCGGGTGCCGGCGGTGCTGAACCGCTATGCCGTGTCCATCTGCTCGGCGGACTTCAACGAGTGGGTGATGAAGAATGCCACGGTGGATTCCCCCTACAGCTACCTGTTCACGGAGGAGTATGAGATCTTCGAGTGGAACCTTGGGCACACCTTCAACTACGCGGAGATGGCGGCCTGCATTGCGCCCCGGCCGTTCATGGTGGAGCGGGGGCACCACGACGGCGTGGCCCCGGACGAGTGGGTGGCGGCGGAGTTTGCGCGCGTGCGGCGTTTCTACACCCGGCTGGGCATCCCGGAGCGGGCGGAGATCGAGTATTTCAACGGCCCCCACACCATCCATGGCCAGGGAACCTTTCGGTTCCTGCATCGGCACCTGAACTGGCCGGAGCCGCCCCCGGGTCCGGCGCGCTGAGGCGGGGGCCGGGTTGGGCGGGGCGCGGCCGGGCCTGGCGGGAGGGATCGCCTGGGGAAACCGTTTTATTGGTTTGAGAGGGCGAGGGGGTGCGGGGTAGGGTGGGGCTCATCCCGCTGATGCCCATGAACCCGATGTTGCGTCCCTGCCTGGCCTGCCTGTGTGGCGGCCTGCTTCTGATGGCCGGCCTGCGGCCGGCGTTGGCCCAGCCGGCGCCGCGCCTGACCTCCCTGGCCCCGGAATGGATCCAGCGCGGGACCACGGGCGAGGTGGTGTTGCGGGGGGAGAACCTGGGGGGCATCACCCGCGTGATATTCGACGGCGACCCCGGCCTGGCCGCGGTGTTGGTGCCGTCCGTTCCCGCGGCGGCCCCGGCGGCGGTCACGGTGGAATCGGCGGGGGGCGGCATCCGCCGGGCCGAACCGGCGCCCGTGCGGGACGACAAGCGGCTGACCCTGCGGGTGGTGGCGGCGGCGGACGCGTCCTTGGCCGCGCGCGAGTTGCGGGTGGTGGGGCCGGGTGGGATTTCCAATCCGCTGCTGTTGAATGTGGGCCAGTGGCCCGAGGTGGCGGAGCGGGAGATGCACACGGCATCGCCGACGGGGCAGGTGGTGGCGTTGCCGGCCTCCATCTCGGGTGTCCTGAGCGTGGCGGCGCAGGCGGACACCTACCGGTTCCGGCTGGCGCAGGGGTCGGAGTTGGTGCTGGAGGTGGAGGCATCGCGGCGGGGGTCGCCCCTGGACGCGTCGCTGGCGGTGCTGGACGCGCAGGGCCGGGAACTGGCACGCAGCGAGGATGTGCTGGGCCTGGACAGCCTGCTGTTCTTCACGGCGCCGCAGGACGGGGAGTATGTGGCGGTGCTGCGCGACTTTCGTTACCAGGGGGGCGGGAATTACACCTACCGGCTGCAGGCGGGGCTGGTGCCCCATGTGGAATCGATTTTTCCGTTTGGCGGTCGGCGGGGGCAGCCGGTGGAGGTGACCGTGGCCGGGCACAACCTGGAGGGGATGACGCGGCTGACCCTGCAGGTGGAGCCCGAGGCGCCGCGGGGCCGGCAGGAGATCCGGCTGCGGGCGCCGGGCGGGTTGTCCAACCTGGTGCCGTTTGAGGTCTCGGAACTGCCGGAGTTGGCGGAAGTGGAGCCGAATGAGGATCCGGCGAAGGCGCCGGTGGTGACCTGGCCGGTGGTGATCAATGGCCGGGTGGGCGCGGAGCGGGATGTGGATCGGTTCCGGTTCAAGGCGGACAAGGATCAGCGGATTGTGTGCGAGGTGGCGGCGAGCCGGTATGGGTCGCGGCTGGACGCGCATCTGACCCTGACGGACGGGCAGGGGGCGGTGCTGGCGCGCAACGATGACGCGGCGGGGGCGGATGCGCGGATTGAGTTCGACCTGAAGAAGGGTGGGGAATACGTGCTGGCGGTGCGGGATTTGACGGGGCGGGGAGGGGATCGGTTTGGCTACCGGCTGTCGGTGGCCCCGCCGGCGCCGGGGGCGGGGGCGGGATTCACGGTGCGGTTTGCGCCGGACACGGTGCGGGTGCACCGGGGGGGGCTGGCGCGGGTGCGCTGCGAGGTGGTGCGGACGGGGGGCTTTGCGGAGCCGGTGCGGCTGGAGATGGAGGGGTTGCCCTCCGGGGTGTTTGCGGAGCCGTTGCTGGTGCCCAATGGTCCGGGCAGCGGATTGTTGATGGTGACGGCCACGCGGGAGGCGGCGGCGGGGACGGTTGCGGTGCGCCTGGTGGGGACGGCGGTGGTGAATGGGGAGCGGATGGTGGTGCCGGCGACGCCGCTGGCCGGGGATCGCCCGGTGCGGCAGGCGTATTTGACGGTGCTGGAGGCGGCGCCGTTCCTGTTGGAATTGGCGACCCTGAGTGCGGCGGCCGAGCAGGGGCAGTCGGCGGTGGTGGAGGTGGTGGCGTGGCGGTCGCCGGGGTATGCCGGGGAGATCAAGCTGGCCACCGAGGGATTTGGCGGGGGAGCGGACGCGTTTGGGCGGAGTTTCACGGGAGGGGACGGGGTGATCCAGGCGGGGGCCAGCGCCGCGAAGCTGACCCTGAAGCCGAAGATGGAGAGCGAGGTGGGGACGAGGACGGTGGTGGTGCGGGGGGAGAGCGGCGGGGTGGTGCAGTATGCGCGGCCCCTGCCGGTGACCGTGACGCAGTATCCGTTGATCCTGTCGAGCCTGCTGGGGCGGCTGAACGTGACGGCGCTGCCGACGAACTCGACCTCGTCGGCCAACGAGGCGGAGACGAAGATTCGGGTGGAACGGCGGGCGGGTTTTGCGGGCGAGGTGGAGTTGGCGCTGGAAGGATTGCCGCCGGGGATCCGGAGCGAGTTGCCGAAGGTGCCGGCCGGGGTGGGGGAGGTGACTTTGCGGTTGCTGGCCACGGAGAAGGCGCCGCCGGGCAGCAACAGCCTGGTGGTGACGGCGACGGCGGTGTTCAACGATCGGACCTACCGGGCGCGGTCGGGGCGGATTGCGCTCCAGGTCAACGCCCCGGAGCCGGTGGAAGTGGCGGTGACGAACGCCCCGCCGGCGGCGGTGTCCCCGGCGGGCAACGGGAAATGAGCGGGGGACGCGGGGAGGCCCTTTACCTTTGGGGCGGTCCGCCGTAGGTTGCCCGCGGTTCCGGAAGGGCGGAGAATCGCTCCCGGCCCGCGCGAGCGGGGCGGGGGAGGAAAGTCCGAACTCCACAGGGCGCGATGCCGCGTAACCCCGGGCCTTACGGTTCGGGGATACACGCGGGACGCGGCGGCCCAAGCCGCCGTGGACGGATAGTGCCACAGAAAACAAACCGCCGCCGCGCTGGCAACGGCCGGCGGCAAGGGTGAAAAGGCCGGGTAAGAGCCGACCGCCCGGGCAGCAATGACCGGGGCACGGAAAACCCCATCGGGAGCAAGGCCAAATAGGGAGCCACGACGCGGCCCGCGTCCGTCGCGCGCAAGCGCGGCCGGCTCCGGGTACTGGCTGCTCAGACAAATGATTCTCTCCGCGCCTTCGGGTGCGCAGACAGAATTCGGCTTACAGCCCTTCCGGAACCCCTTCTGTCGCAGGGCGGGCACCTGCGGCCCCGGCCCCCTCCGCTCAAGGTTTTTGGGGCAGGAGCCGAAACTTCCTGTGGCTGCCCCTGTTGGGCGGCCGGTGCATGTCGCTCCAGAATTTCGAGTCCCTGCTCAAGCAAAACCTTGGCGTTGACGCCACGGCGCTGGGGCGTGCGGCCATCGACCGGGCGGTGCGGGAGCGGTCGATGTTGTGCGCGCTGCCGGACACGGGGGATTACCTGGAGCACCTGCGGGGTTCCGAGGAGGAGATGCAGGCCTTGGCGGACGCGATCATCCAGCCGGAGGAGCGGTTTTTCCGGGATCGGGCGGCCTTTGAGGCCCTGGGGCGCCTGGCGGTGCAGACCTGGTTGACGGCGTCGCATGGCGAGCAGTTGCGCCTGCTGAGCGTGGGCTGCGGGGCGGGGGAGGAGCCCTACTCGATGGCCATTGAGCTGCTGGAGGCGGGGTTTCCGGCGGAGCGGCTGCGGATTGACGCGGTGGACGTGAGTTCGGGAGCGTTGGTGCGGGCCCGGCAGGCGGTGTATGGGCGCCATGTGCTGGAGGGGGCGGAGGCGCGGGTGGCGGAGCGTTATTTTGTCCCGCAGCAGGACGGGCTGAAGCTGGACGCGAAGGTGCGGCGGGCGGTGAACTTTTTCCGGGGCAACGTGCTTTCGGACAGTTTCCTGTCCAACGCCCCGGAGTATGACTTCATCTTTTGCCGGCAGCTGTTGATTTACCTGGATGAGCCGACGCAGGTGCGGCTGATCCGGGGCCTGCACCGGGCGTTGTCGCGGCAGGGGGTGTTGTTTGTGGGGGGCGGGGAGACCGCGTTGGTGCGCAAGCCGGATTTTGTGCCGATTACGATTCCCGGGGTGAGCGCCTTCCTGAAGGCGGGCAAGCGCCGGGTGGCGGAGGCGAGCGAGACGGCCCGCGGCATGGGCAGCCAAAGCAGCCACAGCCAGAGCCAGAGCGGCAGCCGGCCGGCGCCGGCGACGCGGCCGGCGATGATCAGTTCCCGCACCCCGCTGGACTTGGCGGCCAAGCTGGCCGAGCGGGCGCAGTGGGTGGACGTGATTCGGCTGTGCGAATCGTATTTGCGCGAGCAGGGGGAGTGCGCGGAGGCGATGTTCCTGCTGGGGGATGCCCGGCGGGCGCAGGGGGAGATGGAGGTGGCGCGCTGGCACTATGAGCGCACCCTGCAATTGATGCCGGAGCACACGATGGCCACGCTGCGCCTGGCCCAGCTGCCGTCGGCGGCGGCGCTGGCGGCGGCCGCCCTGGCGCGCCGGCCCCCGGCTAATCCGCTCTACCAGCCCTGAGCCGGGGCCCGTTCCTCACGGGATGCCGGTCTTGGCCTTGATGATCTCCCCGAGGCTGCGGTTGAGTTTCTCCTGGTCGCCGGCCACGTCACTGATGCTGCCCAGGTAATCCCCGGCGCGGTTGAGCAGGTCGGCCCGTTTCTCCGCGTCGCTGACCACCTTGGCCAGCTGGTGTTCGGTGGCGGTGACCCCCGGCCCGGTGGCGTTGTTGTTGTCCTCCACCTCGACCCAATACTCGATCATGGAGCCCTCGATCAGGCCGGGGAGGTGGTCGGGGATTTTCCATTCGTAACGGCGGCGCAGCCGCTGGGCCGGGCCATCACCCGGCTCCAGTTCCAGCGTCTTGACGGCCCCGTTGTCGACCGTGTCCGCCTTGAAGCGGAGGCGGACCTTGGCGATTTGGAAATCGTCGCTGGCCTCGAACCCGATCAGGAGGGTGGCCACGCGGGTGACCAGTTCCTCCTTGCGGTCGGGGTAGGTGAGGCGGGCGACGGGGGCCTTGTCCGGCAGGACATCCACGCGGTAGACGGCGTTGTCGCGGCTTTCCATGCCCTCGGTGTCGAGCAGGTCGACTTGGAAACCGGTCAGGCCCCGGGCCGGGACGGTGAACTGTCCGGCGATCTCGCGGGGCCGGGCCGGGTCGAGGGCGAGCGGCACCGCCTGGTCCACGCCGACCAGGCGCAGGGTGGCGCGCTGGAGGTCCTTGGTGGCGGTGGCCTTGACCCGCAGGGTGCTGCCGGCCAGGAGGGTCAGATCCCCGAGCGTGCGGCGGGTGGGGGGCAGGCCGGTGTAGGCGGGGAACTGCTGATCGCACTCGAGGCCGGCGACGGTCGGGCGCGGCACGGCGGTGATGGTGTGGAGGGGGCTGGAACCGTCGCCGAGGCGGAACTGGTAGGTGAAGGATTCCTGGACGTTCTCGAGGGTGCGGCCGAACTGGCCGGGGTTGTCGCGGTTCTGTTCGAGGGGGAATTCCTGGGCGCGCCGGCTGCGGTGCTGGACGAGGACCCTGCCGTGGCTGGGCAGGATGCCCTCGACGAAGGCCTCCAGCCGGACGGTGTCGCCGATGCCGATCTTGCGGTCGCCCTCGGGCACGATCAGGCGGGTCTTGCGCGGGACGGGCACGTTGGAGAGGAAGGCGCGCCGGAGCAGATCAACGCAGGTGTCGCGGCCGGCGACGAACCCGGCGCCGGCGATGGCCGGGATGAACAGGGCCAGGAGGGCGAAGCGTTTCAGGCGGTCGGTGGGGACGAGGGAGCGGAAGTCGGCGGGGCGGGCCATGGCCTCGGTTTCCTGGACGAGGGCGGCGGCCAGCGCGGGGGAGGAGCCGGGGACGAGGCCGCCGGGCCGGGCCAGTTGGAGGCTGGCGATGAGGCGGCTGCGGAACTCGGGCCGGGCGCGCTCGACCATGAGGGCGAGGTCATCCTCCTGCGGTGGGCGGAGGATGGGGTGGAGCACCAGGCGCACCCCGATGTAGCCGGCCACGGCGGCTTGGACGGCGAGGGAGATGGCGCGCACCGCCCAGGGCAGTTCGAGCCACCAATCGAGGAAGAGGGCCAGGGCCAGCAGTTCGACGCCGATCACGACTCCCATGGCCACGCCGGTCCAGGCCTGCACGCCCACCAGACGGCGCCGCAGGGACTCCATGCGCTGGCCCAGCAGGGCGCTGCGCGGCACCTCCGGGGCGGCGGCGTGCGCCGGGGCCGGTGGTGCGGGGGCGGGGGCCGTGGGTGCGGGGGCGGACATCAGGCGTGCGGCCGCCGGGGGCCGGGGGATGCAGGCATGGGGGGCACGGTAGCGGGAGGCGGCGACCGGCAGCAAGGGCCTTCTGGCCTCGGCGGGCGTCGTCGCGAGGGCGGGTGAACTTCCACTTTGACCCGCGCGGGCGGCGGCCCCTAGCCTTGCGCCGTGCGACCCAAGGCGACCTCCCCATGGTCCCCGGGACCGGACACGGCGTGGCTTTGGCGGTCGCCGTGGCCGCAGTCCTACATCAACTTCATTGGCCGCAAGCTGCTCCGCCTCGGGGGCACGCTGCGCGGCGTGGGGGCCTTTGTCCTCATCACCCTCGGGGTGCTGGTGCAGAAGGCCGGCACGGCCCGGGCGGTCATGCATCCGCTCATCCTGCGGCAGTTGGCCCAGTCCGGGCTGTTCCTCCTGCCGATGGCCGGCTTCCTCGCCTTGGCCCTGGGCCTGGTGGTCATTGGCCAGACCGTGTCGCTGCTGTCGCGGGTGGGGGCGGTGGATCTGCTGGGCACGGTGATGGTGTCCACCGTGGTGCGCGAATTGGGGCCCCTGCTGGCGGTGGCGCTGGTCCTGTGCCGGACCGGGGCGGCCAACGTGGTGGAACTCGGCACGGCCCGGGCCCAGGGCGAGGTGGAATCCCTCGAGGCCATTGGCATCGACCCCATCCATTACCTGGTGGTCCCGCGGGTCATTGGGATGTCCCTCGGCGTGTTTGCCCTGACCGTCTACCTCATCCTCGGCGCGGTCATCAGCGGCTATCTGTGGGCGTTCCTCCAGGATGTGCCGTTGCTGCCCTCGGAATACTTCCGGCAGCTCGTCACGGCGCTGGAGGGGCTGGACTTTGTGCTGCTGGCGGCCAAGTCCGGTCTGTTCGGCCTGATCATCGCGGTGATCACCTGCTATCACGGGTTGGCCCAACCCCTGGCGTTGGGGGATGTGTCGGCGGCCACCGTGCGCGCGGTGGGCCAGAGCGTGGTGGCGTGCGTGGCCATCGATGCGCTGTTTGTCATTGCCTACCTTGTCCTGTGACCGGATGAGCGCCCCATTGCCCGATTCGTCCGCCGCGCCTGCCGCGCCCGCCGCCTGCCCGGCGCTGGAACTGTGCGGGGTGTCGGTGCCGGCGTCCGACGATCCGGGGCGGACGGTTTTGGAGGAGGTGAACTGGTCGGTGGCGGTGGGGGATTACTGGGCGGTGGGCGGGTTGGCGCGCTCGGGGAAGTCGCGACTGCTGGCGGTGGCGGCCGGGTTGCAGCGGCCCGGGCGCGGGGCATGCCGGGTGTTTGGGTGCGACACCCGGCCGGACCCGGCGACGCGGGAGGCGGCCTGGCGCCGCCGGGTGGGCTACGTGTTTGATGGCGGGCAATTGATTCACCAGCTGACCCTGGCGGAGAACGTCGCCCTGCCGCTGCGCTATCACTGGGTGGAGGGCGAGCCGGACCCGGCGGCCCGGATTGAGGCCCTGGTGGGGTTGACCGGGCTGGAGGCGTGGGGGGGGCGCTATCCGGCCCAGGTGAGCCGCAACTGGCAGCAGCGGTTCGGCCTGGCCCGGGCCCTGGCGCTGGGCCCGGAACTGCTCCTGCTGGACGATCCGTTGTCCGGCCTGGACCCGCAGGAAGCCGCCTGGTGGCTGGAGACGCTGGCGGGCTTGGCGGCGGGGCATCCGCTGCTGGGCGGCCGTCCGCTGACGCTGGTGGTGACCGGGAACGACCTGCGTCCGTGGCGCCGCAGCGCCCGCCAGTTTGCCATTTTGCAGGATCGCGCGTTTCTCACCCTGGGCGGGTTGCCGGACGCGGACACAGACGTGCCGCCGGTGCTCGCCCAACTGCTTCGTCCCTGGCATCCCTGACCTGACCCATGCCCCTCCAGGATCTGACCCCCCAATTGCGCACCCGGCTCAACCGCCTGGAGCGCGCCGTCGCCCTCTTTGTGCTGGTGGCCACCCTGCTCATGGTGGCCGGCCTTTATTTTTACGTGCGGCGCACGGCGGAGCGGAAGGGCTGGTTTGTCGTGAAGCTGCCCTATTTCACATTTGTGGACAGCGCGGCCGGGTTGAAGGTGGGGGACCCGGTGAAGATGATGGGTTTTGACGTGGGCGAGGTCACGGCCATCGCCGCCCAGCCGCCCGGGGACGCCTACAACATCTTTGTCGCCTTCACCATCCGGGAGCCGAACAACGGCTATCTCTGGGACGATTCCAAGGTCCGGGTGGTCTCCAAGGACCTGCTGGGCAGCCGGTCGCTGGAGGTGACGAAGGGCACCAACGGGATCCCGATTTATTATTTCCATCCGATGAGCACCCAGGACCTGGCGGAGATCCGGGCCGAGCTGGAGCAGACGGATCCGCCCGCGCGGCTGTTCCTGGCGCAGGAGATTTGGGATCCGGCCCGGCGGGAGTTGCTGGAGCGGGCCAACCAGCCGGTCACCCCGGCCTTGGTGCGGCGCCTGGAATCCCTGGGCGTGAGTTCCGTGCTGGTGCTGGACAAGGCGGAGACGCTGCCGCGGCCCACGCACCTGTGGAAGGACCAGGAGGGGGCGTATGTGTCCGTGGATCGGCCGGAGTTCAAGGGCTATTTCCTGCCGCCGGACGAGCAACCGGCGGTGACCGAGGTGGCGGGGCGCATGCTGGACCAGGTGAAGCTGGCCCTGCCGAACATCCTGGCGTTGACCAACCGGATCCAGCGCCTGCTGGACGAGTCGGCGGACGCGGCGGCGGGGGCGGGTTCGCTGCTGACGGCGGCGCAGCCGGCGCTGACGAACCTGCTGGTCATCACGCGGCAGTTGACCAATGCGCAGGGCGGGCTGGGCCAGTGGCTGTTGCCGCCGGAGCTCAACACGAACCTGAACCAGGCCCTGCGCAGCGCCGACGGCACGCTGGTCAGCGCGAGCCTGCTGTTGACCAACACCGATGCGCGGGTGGCGGAGTTGACGACGAGCCTGGCGGCGGCGCTGGTCCAGTTGGCGGGGGTGACCAGCAACCTGCACCAGCAGGTGAACGTGAACACGAACATCCTCTCCAGCATTTCGAGCCTGATCGTGGATACCGACGACCTGGTGCAGGGGTTGAAGCGCCATTGGCTGCTGCGTTCGGCCTTCAAGGAGAAGGCGCCCGACAAGGCGAAGGAGAGAGCGGGGGACAAGGCGGCGGAGCCGAATCGTCCGGCCGGGCCGGGGGCGGGGCGGGCGACCTCGCCCAACGCCTCGGGGCGGTGAGGGGCGTGGCCGGGCGGTCTCCGGGGCCGCCGTGGGGCTGGGGGGCTCAGCCGAGTTCGGCGAGGATTTCCTTGAGGACAGCGGCGCCGCTGACGCCCTCGGCGAGGGCCTCATAGGTGAGGCGGGTGCGGTGGAGGAGGACGTCCTCGGCGAGGGCAAAGAGGTCCTCGGGCACGGCGTAATCGCGGCCGTGGATGAAGGCGCGGGCGCGGGCGGCGGTGGCGAGGGCGATGCCGGCGCGGGGGCTGCCGCCGAGTTCGATGTATTTGTGGCGGCGGGTGCGGCGGGTGAGTTCGACGGCGTGCTTGACGAAGACCTCGCTGACGTGGACGGCCTGGACGCGGGCCATGGCATCGATGAGGTCGGGGAGGCGGGCGACGGCGTCGGTGGCGATGGCGTCGAAGGCGGACTTGGGCACGGCGCCCTGCCCGTCGCGGCGGAGGCCGAGGGCCAGTTGGCGGCGGACGACCTCCTCCTCCTCGGCGGCGGCGGGGTAATCGAGGCGGTGGCAGAGCATGAAGCGGTCGAGTTGGGCTTCCGGCAGTTCGAAGGTGCCGCTTTGCTCGATGGGGTTCTGGGTGGCGATGACGAGGAACGGGGTGGGCAGGGGGTAGGTTTGGTTCCCGATGGTGACGCGGCGTTCCTGCATGGCCTCGAGGAGGGCGCTTTGCACCTTGGGGGCGGCGCGGTTGATTTCGTCGGCCAGGAGGAGGTTGGTGAAGATGGGCCCCTGGTGGGTGCGGAACTCGTTGGTGCGGGGGTCGAGGATTTCCGAGCCGACGATGTCGCCGGGGAGGAGGTCGATGGTGAACTGGACGCGGGCGAACTTGAGGTCGATGGCGCGGGCGATGGTGTTGACGAGGAGCGTCTTGGCCAGGCCGGGCATGCCCTGCAGGAGGAGGTGGCCGCCGGTGAGGAGGGCGATGAGGACGCGCTCCACCACCACGTCCTGGCCGACCACGACCTGGCGGACGCGCTCGCGCACGGCTTCCACGAAGGGGGCGCTGGTGGTGGGGGCGGCGGCAGGGGCGGCGCTGTTCATGGGGTGACCGGCGGAGGGTAACGGCCGGGGGTGGTCGTGCAAGCGGGGATTTGGCGCGCGTGGCCGGCGTGGGTCAGGGGGCGGGGGCGGGTTTGGCGGCGCTGAGTTGGAGGCGGGAGACCACGCGCTGGGTGCCGTCGGCTTCGAGGGCGATTTTCATGGCGCGGGCGATGTCTTCATGGGTGGCGACGGATCCGCTGAGGGTGACCACGCCGCGGTCGGTGTCCACGCCGACCCCGCGCAGGCCGGATTCGCCGAGCAGCCTGGTCTTGATTTGCGTGGTGAGGGCGGTGTCGGAGACGGCCCCGGAGACGGCGTCGGTGGCCGACTTGGTCTTGTCGCGGACGACGACGCCGGTCTTGCCGAGTTCCTCCCGGACCTCGTCGGTGGCCTCCTTGATCGACTTGCCGGCCTTCCAAACCGCATAGGACATCCGGTCGCGGGCCTCGTCCAGCTGTCCCTTGGACTGGGCGCGTTGGAACAGCCAGTAACCGCCGGCGCCGAGGAGGACGCCGGTGAGCAGGAGGAGGATGGGCTTCTTCATGCGGCGACCCTACCTGCGGGGCGGGCGGGAGACAATGCCGGGGCGGGGGTCAGCGGGCGAGGCGGAGGAGTTCAACCCGGCGGAACTCGATCTCGGAGCCCTCGCACTGGAGGAGGATGCGGCCGCGGGCGGGCCAGATCCGGCCGGCCTCGTTCACCGGGGTGCCGTTGAGTTCGACCGTGAGTTCGTCCGCCGCGCAGGTCAGCACGAGGCGGTTCCATTCGCCGGGGGGGCGCTCCACGTCCTGCGGGCCGCGGAACCCGAATTCATCCCGCCACTCCGGGGACTTCCGGGTCCAGTTCACGCGGCCCCAGCGTTCCAAGGTGGTGTCACGCGGGCCGCCGGTGAGGGCGTAGGGCCATCCGTCGGGGTCGCGCCCGGGGCGGGTCCGCACGGAGACCCGGGGCGCGATCGGGCGCCCCTGCGCATTGGTGCCGCGAATCAGCAGGAGATCCCCGGTGGCGCCCTCCATGACCTGGCACTCGAGCCCGGCCCGGAACGCGCCCCGGCCATCCTCGCTGTTGCCGTCCGGCCCGGTCACGTGCACGAAGATCCCGGCGTCCCGGGCCCGGCCCACGCGGTCACCCCACGCGTGGTTGGTCCGGCCCCAGCGGTATTCCACCCGCAACTGGTAGTCGGCGAACTCCTCCGTGGTGACAAGGTAACCCAGGCCGTCCCCCGAGAGGCGCAGCACACCGTTGGTGACCGTGAAGACCCGGCGGGGGTCGGCATGGCGGGTGTCCACCAGCCAGGTGGTCCACCCGGCGAGGTTGGTGCCGTTGAAAAGCGGGACTACGCCAGGCTCACGCCGGGGCGTGCCCGGGTCGCCGGCGGCCGTGGCCAGGGCGGCCAGCATGAGAGGCAGGACGCGGGCGAGGGGGGACATGGCGGCGGGTTGGGCGGGGAGGGGTTCAGGAACGCTCGAGCAGGTAGAGGAACTCGGTGACGCGGAGGGGGCGTCCGTGCAGGTTGCGGCTGCCACGGAAGGCCTGGTAGGGGCGTTGCAGGACCTGGAGACGGCCGCGACGGCGGAGCGCGGCGACGAGGCGGGGTTGGGGCAGGAAACCCTCTGAGTTGTAGGAGAGCAGGATGAAGCGGGCCGGGCAGTGGTCGACGAGGTCGAGCAGTGCGGGTTCGGCCTCGGCCCGGCGGTTGTAGGGGGAGCGGCGCCAGTCGGCGGGGATGCCGGAGGTGCGGCTGAGGCGTTCCGGCCGGCGGTACTCGACCAGGAGATTGAGCATGAAATAATTGGAACCGTAGGGATGCTGGTTGTAGGGGGGGTCGAGGTAGGCGAGATCAAGATCGGGGAGGCGGCGCACGAGCGTGTTGGCGTCCTCCTGGTGGACGGCGTGGTCGCACTCGAAGCGGGACAGCACGGGCAGGTCGAGGTCGATGTTGCCGAGGATGCGGGGGAGGGCATCGCGGCCGGAGCCGCCGAACTGGCCGAGGCCGCGGGCGTTCTTGTAGAAGCCCTTGAAGACCCCGGCGGTGTTGGCGTGGATGGAGGCGCGGGCGAGGAGCGGGGCGAGGAGGAAAGGCTGGAGCGGGGCGGGCAGGCGGGCGATTTCCTGCCGGGCGGTGTCGAGGAACATGGCGTTGCGCCGCGTGTAGAAGCAGCGTTCGCCGGGCTGGATGCGGCGGGGATCGGCCGGGGCGTAGAGTTCGGCGAGGAACCCGGGGCGGAGCTGGCGCCGGAGTCGCTGGCGGAGGTGATTGGCGAGGTCCTGCAGGGCGGGGAAATCGACGTAGGATGCGTTGGCCAGGTAGCACTGGTTGCAGGTGCGGCTGTAGGCCTCGAGGTCGTTGGCGAGGAGAAGCTCGGCGTGGCGCTTGAGGTAGCGGGCGACGATGCCCGAGCCGGAGAACAGGTCGAGGCAGCGCAGGCGGGGCCGGCCGAGGCGGGCCTTGATGACGGCGAGGGCGTCGCCGAGAAACGGGAGGAGGGCGCGTTTGTTGCCGAGGTAGGTGAGGATTTGGGAGGTGAGGTAGGCCTCGTCCTCGGGGGGCGGCTCGGTGGGGGCGGGGGCCGGGGGGCGGCGGCGGGGCCGGGGAGGGGCCGGGGCGGGGGCGGCGCCGCGGGGCATGCCTAGTTCAGGTTCACGCGGCGGACGCGGAGGTTGCGGTAGGCGACGGGGCCGTGGTCGCCCTGGAGCATGATGGGGCCGGAGGGTTTTTCATCGAGGGCCATGGCGGCGCAGGTGGGGCGGGGAACCTCGATGTTTTCGTGGATGAGTTGGCCGTTGTGGGTGACGCGGATGAAGCGGGCGTTTTCGGTCTTGCGGCCGGCGGCGTCGAAGCGGGGGGCGCGGAAGACGACGTCGAACGACTGCCATTGGCCCGGGGCGAGGCTGGCGTTGGTGGAGGCGGGGCGGCCGGGGAAGTTGGGCTTGGGCTCGCTGCAGCTGCCGTAGATGCCGCCGCAGTCGGTCGATTTGACGGACTTTTTGCCGAAGCTGTCGAGGATTTGGATTTCGTAGCGGCCCATGAAATAGACCCCGGAGTTGGAGTCCTTGGGGACGAGGAATTCCACGTGGGCCTCGACGTCGGCGAACTCGGCCTCGGTGCGGAGGTTGGAGGTGACGCCGTTGGTGCCGTTGACGAGGACGCCCTGGCCGGGTTGCACGGCGAGTTTCTTGGGCTGGGCGGGGTCGGGGGCGACGGCGGCGGCGGCCAGCCATTGGCCGGTGGATTTCCGCCAGCCGGCGAGGTCGTGTCCGTTGAAGAGGACGGTCTCGTTGCCGGCGGGGTCGGCGGCGCGGGTGGCCGTGGGTGGGGTGAGCAGGGCGAGGGCGAGGGCCAGGGCGGCGGGGAGGCGGGTGGGCATGGGGTGAGGCGTGGGGTGGTTTAGTGGTCGGTGACGGCGCCGAGGCTGGCGGAGTTGACGAGCTTGGCGTATTTGGCGAGGACACCGCGGGTGTAGCGGGGCTTGGGCTGCTTCCAGCGGCGCCGGCGGCGCTGGAGTTCGGCGGCGGGGACGCCGAGTTTCAGCTCGCATTTCTCGGCGTCGATCGTGATGGGGTCGCCGTTCTTAACGAGGGCAATGGGCCCGCCGACGTGGGCCTCCGGGGAGACGTGGCCGACGACGAAGCCGTGGCTGCCGCCGCTGAAGCGGCCGTCGGTGATGAGGGCGACGTCCTTGCCGAGGCCGCGGCCCATGATGGCCGAGGTGGGGGAGAGCATCTCGCGCATGCCGGGGCCGCCCTGGGGACCCTCGCTGCGGATGACGATGACGTGGCCGGCCTTGACCGTGCCGTCGAGGATGGCCTTGAGCGCGCTCTCCTCGCTCTCGAAGACGATGGCGCGGCCGGTGAAACGGAGGCCTTCCTTGCCGCTGATCTTGGCCACGGCACCGTCGGGGGAAAGGTTGCCGTAGAGGACGACGAGATGGCTGTCCTTCTTGATCGGGTTGTCGAAGCCGCGCACGACATCCTGGCGGGCAGGGTAGGGCCGGGTGTTCTTGAGGTTCTGGGCGAGGGTCTTGCCGGTGACCGTCAGGCAGCCGCCGTGCATGAGGCCCTCGTCGAGGAGCATCTTCATGAGCGGGACGGTGCCGCCGATCTCGACCAGCTTGGCCATGACGTATTTGCCGCTGGGCTTGAGGTCGGCGAGGACGGGGACGCGCTTCCCGATGCGGGTGAAGTCGTCGAGGGTCAGGCGCACGTCCGCGGCGTGGGCCATGGCGAGGAGGTGGAGGACGGCATTGGTGGACCCGCCGAGGGCGATGGTGAGCGTGATGGCGTTCTCGAAGGCCTCACGGGTCATGATGTCGCGGGGGCGGATGCCGCGCTTGAGCAGGTGCATGACGGCGGCGCCGGCGCGCTCGCAGTCGAGGGTTTTCTCCTTCGAGATGGCGGCCTGGGCGGAGCTGTTGGGCAGGCTCATGCCGAGGGCCTCGATGGCGGAGGCCATGGTGTTGGCGGTGTACATGCCGCCGCAGGAACCCGGGCCCGGGATGGCGCAGCTCTCGAGGTCGGCCAGTTGGGCATTCGTGATCTTGTGGCTGGCATGCTGCCCGACCGCCTCGAAGACGGAGACGATGTCGACCGGCTTCCCGTGGTAATCGCCCGGCATGATGGTGCCGCCGTAGACGAAGACCGAGGGCCGGTTGAGCCGCGCCATGGCCAGCAGGCAGGCCGGCATGTTCTTGTCGCAACCCCCGATGGCGACCAGGCCGTCAAAGCCCTCGCAGCCCACCACGGTCTCGATGGAGTCGGAGATCACCTCGCGGGACACGAGCGAGTATTTCATGCCCTCGCTGCCCATGGAGATGCCGTCGGAGACCGTGATGGTGTTGAAGACGACCGCCTTGCCACCGGCCGTGTTGATGCCGAGGGCGACATTCACCGCCAGTTGGTCGATGTGGATGTTGCAGGGCGTGACCTGGCTCCAGGTGGAGGCGACGCCGATCTGGGACTTGCGGAAGTCCGCGCGGGTGAACCCGACGGCGTGGAGCATGGCGCGGCTGGCCGCCCGCTCGGGGCCGTCAACCACGATGGAGGAAAACTCGCGTTCGGCCGAACGACGGGGGCCGGACTTGGGGGTGCTGGTGTGCTTGCTCATGCGGCGCCAGTCTCGCCAAATCCGGGCCCCGCTGGCAAGGCGGGGGTAGGGTTGGAGGTGGCAGCCGACGGAGCGCGGGCGTCCCGCCCGCTTAACGCATGCCTCCTCCCGGTGGAACGAAACCTGAATGCACCTCCGGGCCCAGCCTCCTCACGTTGGCTACTACTACGGACGCAGGCTGCTACGGGTCAGTGCGAGTGGGGGCGGCCGGTGCCGCACATGCCGCAGGAGCTGGGCTGCCCGGTGCAGGCGGGGCCGGCGTCCTCACCGCCGCCGAGGCCGGCGGCGGCGAAGGTGGAGAACTTCTTCACCAACTGGGTGGAACCGCACTTGGGGCAGGGGGTGCCTTCCCATTGGGTCGACCGGACCAGCACCTCGGAATCCTTCCCGCACTTCTCGCAATGAAACTCGTACAAAGGCATACCGGGATTATGCGCCCAACGCCCCCACAACTCAAGCCACGCGCCGCCCCACTTCGCTAACTCCCTCACTTGTTCACTCACTAACTCACTTCGGGGTGTGCCCACGGCGCCCGGTAGGGGCGGCGCAGGAGCTTGTTCGCCTCGGGGTCGTTCTTGACCTGCCCGGCGGCGGCGTCCCATTCGAGGGTGCGGCCCAGCTGGAGGGACAGGTTGGCCAGGATGCAGGCGGCGCTGGAAATGTGGCCCTGCTCGATGTCGGCGACCGGACGGGACCGGCGGGCGATGGCGCGCAGGAAATCCTCCATGTGCGCGCGGATGGCGGGGGCGCAATGTTTCTCGAGGTCCTTCTCGGTGCGGTCCTCGGGGAACTGCTCCAGCCCCTTCTCCTCGTCCGGCTTCACGCTGCGGCTGATGGCCTGCCCGCCGCGGCCCTGCGGGGTGAAGTCGTAGTCGAACACGCTGGCCTTGAGCGTGCCGCGGTCGCCGTAGAGGGTCGCGCCCCACGGGTATTTCGGGTCGGGGGCGGCGCCCCAGGTGCGGTGCGTCCACACCACGTTGACCCCGTCGAACTCGAAGGTGGCGGTCTGGGTGTCGGTGATGTTGGCGCGGCTGGCCTTATCCATGAAGATGCCGCCGGTGGAACTGACGCGGCGCGGCCAGCCGAGGTCGAGCATCCAGCGCACCATGTCCAGCATGTGCACGCACATGTCGCCCACGATGCCGTTCCCGTACTCCATGAAGGCCCGCCATCCGCGGGGATGAATGATCTTGTTGTAGGGCCGCAGCGGGGCGGGGCCGGTCCACAACTCGTAATCCAGGTGCGCGGGCGGGGTGATGTCGGGCGCCTCGGCCGCGGTGGTGCGGCTGCGCATGTGCCAGTAGCACCCGATGTCCACGTGAGCCACCCGGCCCAGTTGGCCCGCCTTGATCACGCGGTCCCGGGCCTCGACCAGGTGCGGCGTGCTCCGCCGCTGGGTGCCGATTTGCACGACGCGCTGGTGCTTCCGCGCGGCGGCCAAAATGGCCTGGCCCTCGACCACGTCGACCCCGACCGGTTTCTGCAGGTAGACATCCGCCCCCGCCTCCATGGCCGCGATGGCGTTGAGGGCGTGCCAGTGGTCGGGGGTGCCGACCAGGACGATGTCGAGGTCGCGCTCGCGCAGCATCTCGCGGTAATCGCGGTAAAGGCGGGGCTTTTTCTTGGAACGCTGCCGGCTGGCCACCAGGTCGGCGGCGTCCGCGACCATGCGGCTATCGACGTCGCAGAGGGACACCACGTCGACCGGCGCCACCTGGATGAGGCGCAGGAGGTCGGCCTTGCCGTACCAGCCGGCGCCGATGAGGCCGACGCGCTTGCGCAGGTCGCCGAACTCGGCGGCGCGTCCCGGCCGGGCGGCCACGGCGAGGGCGGCGGTGGAGGCGGTGCGGAGGAAGGCGCGGCGGTTCATGGGATGGTGTTGGCAGAACCGGGTGGGGAAGGCAAGCGGGGGTTGGGCGGGCGGCGGCGGGCATTTTCTTTTGACACCCCGGCGGGTTCCCTTAGCCTGCGCGCGCACCAATCCTATGAGAATCGGCATCAACACCTTCCTGTTCACGTCCCCCTTCACGACCCAGAGCGTCCGCCTGTTTCCCACCTTCAAGAAGTGGGGTTTCCAGACGGTGGAAATCCCGGTGGAGGATCCCTCCCACCTGGATCCCGCCAAGGTGCGGGCGGCGGCGGAGAAGAACGGGCTGGCCATCGGGTCGATTTGCGCCTGCATGGGGCCGGGCCGGGATTTCCGCGGCAGCGCGGCCGAGCAGCGGGCGGCGATGAAGTACTGCAAGGCCCTGGTGGACCAGGCCGCCGCCATGAAGTGCCCGCGCATCATCGGGCCGCTTTACTCGGTGGTGGGCAAGGCCGACGCCGTGGAACCCGCGCAGCGCCGGAAGGAGTTCGCGCTGGTGGTGAAGAACCTGAAGCAATTGGCCGCCTACGCCGCCAAGAAGGGCATCACCCTCTGCGTCGAGCCGCTCAACCGGTTTGAGACGGATTTCCTCAACACCTGCGACCAGGCCCTGGCCCTGATCAAGGCGGTGGGCGCGCGCAACGTGAAGCTGCACCTGGACACCTTCCACATGAACATCGAGGAGAAGGACCAGGCCGAGGCCATCCGCAAGGCCGGCAAGCTCCTCGCGCATTTCCATGCCTGCGGCAGCGACCGCGGCACCCCGGGCAGCGACCACATCGCGTGGAAATCGATCGTGCGCGCCCTCAAGCAGATTGGCTACAAGGGCGACGTGGTGATTGAGAGCTTCACCACCGACGTCAAGGTCATCGCCCGCGCCGCCGCCATCTGGCGCCGGATCGAGCCCACCCGCGACGAGATTGCGGTCAAGGGCATCCGCTTCCTCAAGCGCGTCCTGCGCTGAGCCGCCTCCCTTCCCGGCGCCGGCCGCCCTTCCTGGGTGGCCGGCGCTTTTTTTTGGAGGGCGGCAGCCGGGCTGCCGCTTGGCCTCGCGACGGCTGCGCTGCCGCATTCCACCGGCGGGGGGGGCGCCAAGTGACAGCGGCGTTTTTTTGGCTCGGACCATGGCTGTCCTACCCCGGCTGGCAGGATGCGCGCATGAACTTGCACGCAATGTCCCAGCGCGGCGCGGTCCGCGGCGTCCGGTCCCCTGAACCCACGGCTTCCTTTGGGGAGGCGCGGCTTTTCCGGAAGCCCAACGGGGATTACGAACTGGTGGGGGGGACGATGGCTGACCGGGTGGCGGCCAAGGAGTGGGTGAGCCTCTTCATGCACGAGGCCTCGATCTCGTTCCGGCCGGCGCCGGGCATGGGGCCGGCCGCGGCGGCGGCGGCCTGAGGCGGACTGCGGCGTGAGGGGGTGGCCTTGTTGGCGGGGGCGCTAGGGTTTCCCGATGCGCCAGAGGGTGGTATCGCTGCGGAGGAAGAGGGCGTGGTGGGCGATGGCGGGGGTGCTGAGGACGGTTTGGCCGAGGTCCAGTTCGCTGGTGACGGCGCCCTCGGGGGCGGAGGTGTCGACGGCCTGGAGGAGGCCCTTTTCATTGACGCAGAAGAGGTGTGGGCCGGAGGCGACGGGGGTGGCGCTGAAGGGGCCCTTGAGGCGGAGTTGCCAGAGGCGGGAGCCGTTGGTGGTGTCGCCGCAGCTGAGGACGCCGGCTTCGTTGAGGGTGAAGAGGCGTTGCCCGAGCACGACGGGGCTGGCGGTGGCGGGGCGGAGTTGGCCGGTGCGCCAGAGTTGTTTGGGGGACTGGCCGTCGGGGGCGGGGGCGAGGGCGGTGAGGCCCTGGGAGGGGACGTAGACGATGCCGTCGTGGACGGTGGCGGAGGGGATGGTGGAGGCGCCGTCGGAGTAATTCCAGACGGGGCGTCCGGAGCGGGCCTCGACGGCGGCGAGGCCCTTGCTGGACTGGAGCAGGGCGAGGGTGGGTTGGCCGGCGGCGGCGAGGAGGAGCGGGGAGGTCCAGTTGGCGGCCTTGGGGCGGGACAGTTTCCAGCGGTTGACGCCGGTGCGGGCGTCGAGGCCGGCGGTGAAGGATTCGCTGTCGTTCTCGACCATGGCGATGACGACGCCGTCGGCGGTGGTGAGGGACGAGGACATGCCGAGGCTGTTGCTGGCGTTGGGGTAATCGCGGGTGAGGCCGCGGAGCCAGACGAGGTTGCCGTCGAGGTCGAGGCAGAGGAGGTCGTTGCAGGAGAAGAGGGCGTAGATGCGTTCCCCGTCGCTGGCGGGGGAGGGTGCGGCCACGCAGGTTTTTTCGTGGGTCATGGTGCGGCCGGTGGCCCAGAACTGCCGTTCCCAGAGGCGGGATCCATCGGAGGCCTTGAAGCAGAGCACATGCAGGCGGTCCTGGCGGGGGCCGCTGGCGGCGGTGATGAACACGCGGTCGCCGATGACGATGGGGCTGCTGAGGCCGCGGCCCGGCAGGGGGGCGCTCCACGCGATGCTGGCCCGGTCGAGTTGGGCGGGAACCTTGGCCTCGGGGGCGAGGCTGTTGCCGCGGGGGCCGCGGAACAGGGGCCAGTCGGCAGCGGGGCAAGCGGCGGCGGCGAGCAGGGCGAGAGCCAGGCTGGTGCGGGTGACGGTGCGGGCGGGGGAAAAGCGGGGGGCGATCATGGCTGGGCGGAGGTGAGGGGGGCGCCGAGGGGGTCGGTGACGCGGAGCTGGAACTCCCATTCCACGGTCCAGCGTTCCGTTTGTTCGTTCTGGCAGATTTTCACGAGGAGGGTGTTCCGGCCGGGTTTGAGCTCTGCGGGGAGGCGGTATTGGTCGATTTCGCGGCCGCGATGGTATTCGTCGCGCCCGAACAGGAGGCGGCCGTTGAGCCAGACCTTCCAGGCATTCTTGCAGCCGAGGCGGATTTCCACGGGGCGGGCGCGTTCGGAGTGGAACTCGGTGTAGGCGTAGCCGGCCACCTCCTTGAGGGCGCCGAAGGGGGGATTGAGGCTGACCAACCCGTAGTCGTCGGTGCTGCGGAGATCCTGCCAGCGGACCTTGCCCTTCTTGCCGTCGTATTCGGCGGCGAGGTCGATGCGCTGTTCGGGCGGGTAGACTTGGTCGTGGCCGGCGCCGCCGGTGTTGTCGAAGGGGCCGATGACCTTCCACTGGGTGACCCAGCCGAAGACCGCCGGGAGGGAGATGGGTTGGCCGAGTTTCTTGAGTTCCTTGGCCAGCAATTCGACCTGGTCCACGTCGCGGGCCGCCTGGAGGGCGGATTGGTAGCGGGCGATGGCGTCGTTGGTGCGGGACTGTTGACGGAGGGAGGCGGCCTCGTCGGCGAGTTGGCGGACGGCGTCCCGGCGGAGTTCCGGGCTGGGGTCATCGCGCAGGCCGGCCACGAGTTGGCGGGCGGCGTCGGGTTCGCCTTGGGCGAGCAGTTCGTAGGCGAGGCGGCGGGCGCGCGGATGGTGGGTGGTGTCGCGTATGAACGCCTTGAGCTCCGCCGCGGGGAGGGGGCGGCCGGCAGCCAGTTCCTGCGCGGCGACGGCATCGACGGCCGCCCGCAACCAGTTCAGGGCAAGATCGTTGGCCCCGTCCATGCCGGCGAGCAGCCGGGGCAGGTCGGCGGCCCCGGCTTGGCGGAGGGTTTGCCAGGCGCGGCTGGCCTCGGCGTTTCCCTGTCCCTCGGGCCCCACGGCGCGCACGGTTTGGATGGCGGCGGTGAGGTCGGCGGCCGCGGAGGTGGAGGGGAATCCGCCGGTGCCCACGGCGAGCAGCAGGGGGAGGAGGAGGCGAGGCAGATTCATCGTCGGCAAGGTTGGGGTGTCGACTTGGCTGGGTTTCCGGCGGAGCGGGGAGAATGGCGGGAGTGGCGGGGCTCGAACCCGTAACCTCTGCCGTGACAGGGCAGCGCTCTAACCAATTGAGCTACACCCCCGCTCGGGGGACCGTGAAAGTAGGAAACCCACTCCGGGGCGTCAACCCCGAAGTGGGTTTGAAATTAGTGGTTCGAGCAACAGACGCCAAGGAGGTGGGGGTGGAGAACCCCGCTGAAGAAACGTTCTGCCACTCGAACCGGAGTTAACTTCCGGAATTGCCTGTCGCTTGTCAATCCTCCAGCGCGACATTTTCCTAGGAAAAAAAGGCCCCAGGAACCCTCGGGATGAGGGGGCGAGGAAGGCCTTTGTCGCGGTTGGGGTGCCACTGGTTTCAGCATGGCGAGGGATGGGCAAGGAGGTGGGGTGGAGCGGCCGCAGGCCGATCACTGGCCGATGCAGACGAGGTTTTTCTCGGTGCGGATGAAGAGGCGGTGGTTGGCGACGGCCATGGAGGCCTGGCATTTCTCGCCGAGCGGGTTGCGGGCGAGGATTTGGAAGGTGGGCCCCAGGGTAATCACGACGGTTTCCCCGGCCTCGTTGAGGAAGTAGGCGCGGTCGTCCGCGGCGACGGGCGAGGCGCTGTAGTTGCCGCCGAGGCGTTCCTGCCAGACGATGGCGCCGGAGTCCTCGGCGTAGCAGGTGGCGATGCCGCCATCGGTGACGGCGTAGACATGGGGTTTGCGGTAGAGGAGGGAGGATTGGGAGGGGACGCCCTTTTTCTGTTCCCAGGCGATGTGGGTGCCGGTGACCTCGCCGGAGCCGTCGGTCCGGATGGCGCGCAGGGTGGTTTTTTCGTAGCCGGAGGCGGTGAAGACGACGCCGTCGCCGAGGACGGGCATGGGGACGACGCCCTCGCCCTGGCAATAGACGGACCAGAGGCGTTCGCCGGTCCTGGGGTTGAATCCCTGGACCACGTCGCCGGCCACGCTGAGAAGTTGTTCGCGGCCGTGGGCGCGCTGGATGAGGGGCGTGACGTGGGCGATGCGGGAGCGGCCGCGGCGGGCGGTCCAGACCCGCCGGCCGGTCTGCGTGTCGAAGGCGGCGATGAAGGCCTTGTCCCAGGGGATCTGCCAGCCGAGGCGTTCCTCCTGGGTATTATTGGGGTAGGAACCGGCGGCGGCGACGGGGTTGCTGCCGTCGTAGGGCATGATGACCAGGCCCTCGTGGAGGATGGGGGAGGCGCCGAGGCCGTGGCGGCTGTAGAAGTGGATCTCGCGGTTGGTCCAGGCGATCTGGCCGTCCCGGCAGGCGAGGGCGGCGACGCTGCCGTCGCCGAACACCGCGTAGACCTGGCGGCCGTCCGTCACCGGGGTCGGGGTGGCATAGCTGTTCTTGCCTTCCTTGCGTCGCGGCACCTGCTCGAAGACCCGCTGGTCCCAGAGCACCCGGCCGTCCTTCCGGTCCAGGCAGAGGACATGGCATTGCGCGCCGGATTCGCGGGTGGTGGTGACGAAGACGCGGTCGTCCCAGACCACGGGGGAGGACCAGCCGCTGCCGGGGATGGGGGTCTTCCAGAGGAGATTGGACTCGGCGTTCCAGTGCAGCGGCAGCTTGCGGTCGGCGGTTTGGCCCTGGCCGGTCGGGCCGCGGAAACCCGGCCATTGGCCGGCGGAGGCTGGGAGGACGAGCAGGAGCGAGGCAAGGAGGCAAAGGAGCGTTCTCATGGCGGGCGGGGCGGGGGCGGTTACATCAGCTTGAGCTTGGGGAGATCCTGGGAGTCGACGAGGCCGACCGGTTCGCGCCGGCCGTTGACGATGATGAGGTCGTCGATGTTGCGTTCGTTGAAGATTTTGAGGGCTTCCACGGCGAGGGCGTCCTCGCGCAGGCAGATGGGACGCCGGGTCATGACCCGGGCGAGAGTCTGGCGAAGGATGCCGTCGTCGTCGGCCATGCGGCGCCGGAGGTCGCCGTCGGTGAACACGCCGGACAGGCGGCCGCGGGCATCGACGACACTGACGCTGCCGGCCTTGGCGCGGGTCATGACGAGGAGGGCCTCCTTGACCGTGCGGTCCTGGCGGACGACGGCGTTGCGGGGGCCCTGGCGCATGATGTCGCGCACCTGGAGGAGGAGGGCGCGGCCGATGGCGCCGGCGGGGTGATGGCGGGCGAAGTCCTGCTCGCGGAAGCCGCGGGCCTGGAGGACGGTCATGGCGAGGGCATCGCCCATGACGAGCATGGCGGTGCTGCTGGCGGTGGGGGCGAGGTTGAACGGGCAGGCCTCGCGGGGCACGCGGACGTCGAGGATGACGTCGGCGGCGCGGGCGAGGGTGGACTTGGGGGCGCCGGTGAGGGCGATGAGGCGGACGGAGAAGCGCTTGAGGGCGGGGATGAGGTGGAGCAGTTCATCGGATTCGCCGGAGTAGCTGAGGGCGAGGACGAGGTCGCCGTCATTGACGAGGCCGAGGTCGCCGTGGAGGGCATCGACGCTGTTGAGGACGACGCTGGTGGAACCGGTGCTGGTGAGGGTGGCGGCGATCTTGCGCCCGATGGCGCCGCTTTTGCCGATGCCGACGACGATGATTTTGCCGCGGTTGCGGAGGGTCTCGACGACGAGGGTGACGGCGCGGTCGAAGGACGCGTCGAGGCGGGCGCGGACATGGCGCAGGGCGGCCAGTTCGAGGTCGAAGACCCGCCGGGCGCGGGCCAGGTGCGGTGAGCTCATCGGGGTGGGAGGGTGCCCGTGGGCGGGGCGGGCTCCAAGCGCAAAGCGGCGCCCCGGATCCCTTCTCCGCCATGGACCGTTTGACTTCGCATTGAACCGGGGGCACCGGGCGCAGTAGCGTCCCGGTCCATGCAGGGTTGTGTGCATCCGGCCGCGCGCCGGGAGCGCCTGTATGGCGCGCGGGATTATGTCACGGGCGACCGGTTTGAACTGGCGCGGTGCCGGGATTGCGGGCTGGTGCTGACGGAGCCGGCGCCGGCGGCGGAGGCGGCGGCCCGTTATTATCCGGCGGGGTATCATGGGGCTGGGGCCTCGCGGCGTTTCCCGGGGGTGGCGGAGTGGCTGCAGGCGGCGGTGTGGCGGCGCCGGGCGGCGGCGGTGGAGAGGTGGGTGGGCGGGCGCGGGCGGGTTTTGGACGTGGGTTGCGGGCCGGGATGGGTCTTGGGGCGGTTCCGGGAGCGGGGGTGGGAGGTGCAGGGAACGGAAGGCAGCGAGGAGGCGGCGCGGCATGCGCGGGAGCGGCTGCGGCTGCCGGTGGTGGTGGCGGGGGCGGGGGCGGCGTGGCCCTGGCCGGACCGGCATTTTGACGCGGTGATCCTCTGGCATGTGCTGGAGCACCTGCCGGATCCGGAGGGGACGCTGCGCGAGGTGGCCCGGGTCCTGCGCCCGGGCGGGGTGCTGTTGGTTGGGGTGCCGAACTTTGGCAGCCCGGAGGCGCGGTTGGCGGCGGACCGGTGGTTTCACCTGGACGTCCCCCGGCACCGCGTTCACTTCACGCGTTCGGTCCTGCGCCGGGCCCTGGCCTCGGCGGGATTCATGGTGCGGCGCGTCTCGTTTTTCTCCCCCGAGTATGACGCCTTCAGCTTCACGCAGTCGGCCCTGAACCGGCTTGGGCTGCGGCAGAACCTGCTTTACAACCGCCTGCGCGGGGCGGGGGCGAAGGTGTTGGGGGAGGCCGGTGGGAGGGGCCGGCTGGCCCAGGAGATCCTGAGCCTGGCCTTGGCCGTCCCGCTGGGCCTGTTGAGCCTGGGGTGGACGCTGGTGGCGGGGCTCACCGGGCAGGGAGCGACCCTGACCCTGTGGGCCGTGCGGGAGGGTTGAGCTGGGGGAGCCGGCCGGGGGGCCTCAGCGGCCCTTGGGCAGGGCCTTGCGGCCGGCGTAGACCGCGTGCTTGCCGAGCTGCTGCTCGATGCGGAGCAGCTGGTTGTACTTGGCGGTGCGGTCGGTGCGGCTGAGGGAGCCCGTCTTGATTTGGCCGCAGTTGGTGGCCACGGCGATGTCGGCGATGGTGGCGTCCTCGGTTTCGCCCGAGCGATGGCTGAGCACGGCGCGGTAGCTGTGCTTCTGGGCGAGCTCGACGGCGTCGAGGGTCTCGGTGAGCGACCCGATTTGGTTGACCTTGACGAGGATGGCGTTGGCGGTGCCGGTGTCGATGCCCTTCTGGAGGAAGTGGACATTGGTGACGAAGAGATCGTCGCCGACGAGCTGGACGCGGTCGCCGAGGGTGTCGGTGAGGAGTTTCCAGGTTTTCCAGTCGCCCTCGGCGCAGCCGTCCTCGATGCTGACGATGGGGTAGTTCTGGCAGAGCTTGGCGTAGTATTTGACGAGCTCGGCGCCGCTGAGGGTCTTGCCGGAGCTTTTCTTGAAGGTGTAGGTGCCGTTCTTGTTGTAGAACTCGCTGCTGGCGACATCGAGGGCGAGGTAGATGTCCTTGCCGGAGCGGTAGCCGGCGTTCTGGATGGCGGTTTCGATGGCGTCGAGGGCGGCCTCGGCGCTGGGGAGGGTGGGGGCGAACCCGCCCTCGTCGCCGACGGCGGTGCTGAGGCCCTTGGCCTTGAGGACGGCCTTGAGGGCGTGGAAGATTTCGGTGATGGCGCGCAGGCCCTCGCTGAAGCTGGGCAGGCCATGCGGCATGATCATGAATTCCTGGAAATCGATGGGGGCATCGGAATGGGCGCCGCCATTGATGACATTGGCCATGGGGACCGGGAGAACCTTGGCGTTGGGCCCGCCGAGGTAGCGGAAGAGGGGTTGGCCGAGTTCGGCGGCGGCGGCCTTGGCGGTGGCGAGGGAGACGGCGAGGATGGCGTTGGCGCCGAGGCGGGACTTCTTGAAGCCGGTGCCGTCGAGTTCGAGCATGCGGCCGTCGATGGCGACCTGGTCGAGGGCGTCGAGGCCGCGCAGGGCGGGTCGGATGATGGTGAGGACGTTGCGGACGGCCTTGGTGGTGCCCTTGCCGCCGTAGCGTTTCTTGTCGCCGTCGCGCAGTTCGAGGGCCTCGTGCTCGCCGGTGCTGGCGCCGCTGGGCACGGCGGCGCGGCCGGTGATGCCGCTGTCGAGGAGGACATCGACCTCCACGGTGGGATTGCCGCGGGAGTCGAGGATTTGACGGGCTTGGAGGTCAGCGATGAGGCTCATGGTGCAAGAGGTTCGTTACAAAAGAGGGCGCATCATAGGAACGACCGTGGGACAGTCAAGCACGGGGCAGGGCGTGCGGTGGGCGTCCTGGGACGGGCCTAGGCGAGGCGGGTGCGGCCGCGGCCGGGGACGACCTCGCCGAGGATCCAGGCGGGGTGGCCGGCCTTGCGGATGGCGCGCAGCATGGCGTCGGCGTCATCGGCGGCGACGAGGGCGGTCATGCCGATGCCCATGTTGAAGACCTGGTAGAGCTCGGCCTCGGCGACGCCGCCCTTGGCGGCGAGGAGTTGGAAGAGGGGTGGGATCTCCCAGGAGCCCTTGCGGATGACGGCGTCGAGCTTGGCGGGGAGCACGCGGGGGATGTTGTCGATGAAGCCGCCACCGGTGATGTGGGCCAGGCCGTGGAGGCCGGGGGAGCGGCGGGCGGGGGCGTTGAACTTTTTCAGGAGGGCCTGGACGAGGGGGCCGTAGGTGACATGGACCTTGAGGAGTTCCTCGCCGAGGGTGCCCTGGAGGCCGGCCACGCGGCTGGACGTCTTGAGCTTGAGCTTGTCGAAGAGGATTTGGCGGGCGAGGGAGTATCCGTTGGTGTGGAGTCCGCTGGAGCCGATGCCGAGGATGACGTCCCCGCGGCGGACGAGTTTTTTGCCGTCGAGCATGCGGTCGCGGTCGACCACGCCGACGATGGTGCCGCTGACGTCGTATTCGCCCTTCTGGTAGAAGCCGGGCATCTGGGCGGTTTCGCCGCCGATGAGGGCGCAGCCGTTGGCGGCGCAGCCGCGCACGAAGCCGTGGAGGATTTCGGTGAAGACGTGGGGCTCGAGTTTGCCGGTGCCGAGGTAGTCGAGGAAGAAGAGCGGCTCGGCGCCGAGGACGGCGATGTCGTTGACGCAGTGGTTGACGAGGTCCTCGCCGATGGTGTCGTGGCGGTCGAGGGCGAAGGCGATCTTGAGCTTGGTGCCGACGCCATCGACGCTGGAGACGAGGACGGGGCGGCGGTGGCGCTGGAGGTCGAGGGCGAACAGGCCGCCAAAGCCGCCGACCTTGCCGAGGACCTCGCGCCGGTGGGTGGAGGCGAGGAGCCGGGGCAGGGTGGCTTTGACGCGGTTGCCGAGGTCGATGTCGACCCCGGCGCGGGCGTAGGCTTTCTGTTTCATGAAGCGGGGAGTAAAGCGGCCGTGTGGGCGGCAAGCCAAGCGCAAAGCGGCGGGCGGGGGCGGGGAGGCGGGGCGGGGTGCGGAAAGTTTTCGCCTTGGCCGGAGGGGCTCCGTATTCTCCGGCCCCGCATGGAAATCATCATCAAGCCTGACGCCGTGGGCGCGCAGCAGGAAGCGGCCCGGATTATTGCCAACCAGGTGCGGCGCAAGCCGGACAGCGTGCTGGGCCTGGCCACGGGGTCCACGCCGGTGCCCATTTATGCGCTGCTGGTCGAGGAGCATCGGCGGGGCCGGCTGGATTTTGCCCGGGTGCGCACCTTCAACCTGGACGAGTATGTGGGGCTGGGGCCGGAGCATCCGGCGTCCTACCGGTGGTTCATGCAGGAGCACCTGTTTGGGAAGGTGAACCTGGCGCCCGGGCATGTGCGGGTGCCGGACGGCCTGGCGCGGGACATTCCGGCGCACTGTGCGGAGTATGAGGCGGCCATTGCGGGGGCGGGGGGCCTGGACCTGCAGTTGCTGGGGATTGGCCGGGACGGGCACATTGGGTTCAACGAGCCGAGCAGTTCGCTTTCCTCGCGGACGCGCATCAAGACCATCACGCCGCAGACGGTGGCGGACAACGCGCGATTCTTCGCCTCGGCGGCGGAGGTGCCGCGTCATGTGATCACGATGGGGGTGGGGACGATCCAGGAGGCGCGGCGTTGCCTCCTGGTGGCGACCGGGGAGGGGAAGGCGCCGGTGGTGGCGCGCATGATTGAGGGGTCGATCTCCTCGGATTGCCCGGCGACCATCCTGCAGATGCATCCGTGCTGCACGGTGGTGCTGGACGAGGCGGCGGCGGCGCGCCTGCAGCGGGCGGAGTATTACCGCTGGATTTACGACAACAAGCCCGCCTGGCAGCGGGAGTAGGAACGGGGGAACTGGAACGGGGAAGGGGCGGGGGGACTGCGGGTTGCGGTCCCCCGTGGCCCGGCCGGCCGCCCCTTCGGGGAGAAGGGGCGGGGGCGGCCGGGCGTCGGGCGGGTTATTGGAGGATGGACCGGTAGTAGCGGTTCGAGGAGGACGGGAGCACGCCGGCATCGTAGTTGATGGTGCCACCGGCTTCCGCGCTGATGTTCAGGCTGTCGAAGGTGACCCAGGCGGGGTTGGTCAGGCTGGGGGAGTCCTGCAGTTGGTAGAAGCCCGGGGCGGCGGTGGTGAGGATGAGGGTGAGGTTGCCGGTCGTCTCGCGGCGGGCGGCCAGGGTGATGGTGGGGCGCCAGCGGAGGGTGAAGAGGCCCTGGGCGCTGATGCCGCCCTTGGTATCGACGACGATGGAATAGGTGGTGCCCTGGGTGGCGAGGAAGGTCGCGCGGCTTTGGGCGACGATGCCCGGGGAGGCGTCGTCATTGGAGACGACTTCGACCAGGGAATCGAGCGAGTTGCCCGTGTAGACGGCGAGGACGGTGTCCGCGGTGGCGTTGGTGAGGGTGTCAAAGGTCACCCAACCCGTGCTGGGGGCGGTCCAGCGGTACCAGACGGACGAGCTGGGGGAGATGGCGGCATGCTCGGGTTCGCTGGGTTCGACGGTGGCGTCGATGGTGTTGCCGTTGGTGAGCCCGGAGTTTCCGGAGAGCACGATGGCCCCGGCGTAGTTGTCGTTGGTGGGGATACCGCCGGGTTGCGAGTAGTTGAGGACGATGTTGCCGTTGGGGGCCTGGCGGGGAATCCCGTAGAAGGCGCCGTCCACCTGGATGTAGTAGGTGGTGCCCACCACGACGTTGCTGAGGGTGATGCGGCTCTGGGCGGAGACGGGCACGTTGTTGCTGGAGATGTCGTCGCTGTAGGCGATGACAGTGGGGATGCCGTTGGTGACCGTCGCGAGGACGAGGCTGGTGTTGATGGCGGTGCCGAGGGTGTCGAAGGTCACGGGACGGATGGAATTGGCGGTCCATTTGTACCAGAGCGATTTGCCGCCGAGGGTAAGGCCGAAGAGGGTGGTGCCGACGATGTTGGGGGCGGGTTCGACGGTTTCCCAGACGGCGTTGGCATTGGAATTGGTGACCGAGCCGGAACGACCCTCGAGGGTGGCGGCCTGGCTGACGAGGTCATTGGTGAGGGCGCCGACGGCCTGGTCCCAGTTGAGGCTGAAGGGGCCGTAATCGGCGGCGAAGCCGTCGACGGCGATGCGGTAGACGGTGCCGGAGGTGGCGAGGAAACTGACGCGGCTGATTTGGATGAGGCCGCCGATGATGTCGTCATTCTGCCCGACGAGGGTCAGGGAGTTGAGGTTGGTGCCGGTGTAGACGCCCAGGAGGCTGTCCCACCAGGGGCCGAAGTTGTTGAAGGTGACCATGCCGTCGGCCGGGGCGGTCCAGGCGTACCAGACGGAGTTTCCGCCGGTATCCTCACCGTGGGCCGGTTCGCCGGCTTCCTTGGTGGCGCTCAGGGAATCGCCGGTGATGCTGCCGAGGGAACCGGTGATGGCGATGGCGTTGTCGAAGTTGTCGTTGGGCGGGGCGGAGGGGGAGAGGTTGTAGTTGAGCACCACGCTGCCGCTGCTGGCCGCGGTGCCCCCGTTGTAGCCGTCCACGGCGATGTAGTAGGTGGTGCCGGCGACGGCGTCGAAGGTGACGCGGCCATTGAAGAACCAGTTGTTGACGAGGTCATCGCTGCTGCCGAGTTCGGTCAGGTTGGCGATGTCGGGGCCGGCATAGACGCCGAGCAGGCCATCGAAGGAGGAACCCTGCATGTCGACGGCGGCCTGGCCGCTGACGGCGGGGGTCCATTTATACCAGATGGAGCGGCCGCCGGCGTTGGCGGCGTGGTTGCCCTCGCCGGTTTCCTTGGTGGCGTGCAGGTTGCGGCCGCTGTAGCCGCCGGAGGTGCCGGTCAACTCGGTGGCATTGGCGAAGTTGTCATTGGCCGGGGCGCCGTTGGTCAGGTTCCAGTTGAATACAATGGGGCCGCTGAGGGCGCCGGTGCCGGAATTGAATCCGTCCACCGCGATGTAATACGTGGTGCCCGCGAGCAGGTTGACGTTGAGGCGGCTTTGGGTGCGCCCGCCATGGCCGGCCTGGTACCAGGAAGAGGAGTAATTGTCGTTCACTGCGCCGGCGGTGACGTTGGTGCCACTGTAGAGGGCCATGACCGTGTCAAAGTCCGTGCCGCATGTGTCGAAGCGGACGTTCATCGCGTTGGGGGGCGTGAAGACGAACCAGACGGATTTCCCGCCGGCGTTGCTGGCGTGGTTGGGTTCGCCGGGTTCCTTGGTGGCCTCGGCGTTGTTGACGACCACGCGCCCGGTGACGCCGGAGATGAGGGTGGCGTCGAACCGGTTGTCGTTGGCTGGCGGGGCGGCCTGCAGGGCGGTGATGGAGGCGAGGAGCAGGGTGGCGAGGCGCGAGGCAGGGTGGAACAGGTCTGCGATTCTCATGGGTAGGTTGGGTCGGGTTAGGCGAAACAGGGCAGAAACTGGGCAGTGTATGGCAAAAATAACGTGTCGTGGGAAGCACATTCTCCCGGTTCAGGCCAAAAAAAGGCAGGGGAACCCTGGTAGGGGCTCCTCTTGGGGGGGGGGCGGGGAGCCGTGGTTCGCGCCGTGGAGGGGCGTGAACCTAATTGATGAAGGTCAATTCGTTGGTCTCGAGGAGAACCTGGGCGAACTTCTCCCAGGGTTCGAGGTGCTTGGGGGAGACCGTGCCACTGAAGTCCTTCTCCGCGTTCCAGTTGGCGATATCGCCGGCCTTGCCACCCTCGAGGAGGCGGATGGAGGGGGCCCAGGAGAAGGGGCCCTTGCCGGCGACGACGAAGTCGATGGTATCACCGCGGCGGACGAGGACGCGGGGCAGGCGGGTGGCGACGGGTGCGCTGGCGAGGGGCATGAAGGTTCCGAGGAGGCCGGTGCCACTGGAGACGATGAGGCCGCGGGCGCTGTCGGAGGGGTCCTTGGCGGCGAGGCCGAGGGTGCCGTCGATGGCGATGTAGCCGTCGCGGCGGGCGGTCCAGCGGCGGATGGCGGCGAAGGCGGGGCCGTTGCCGGGGCGGCCGCCGCGGGCGTTGAGGGAGACCGGGCCGGCGCGGTTGCCGCGGGTGCCGGGGTTCCAGGCGGAGCCGTTGAACTGGCTCATTTGCACGAAGGACTTGAGTTGGCGGTTGGCGGGGTCGTATTCGCCGTAGCCGTATTCCCAGGCGAGGGCGCCGGTGTTGGCGGCGGTGAGGCGGCCCTCGCCCTGGATGTAGTCGAGGGCGAGGTTGAGCTCGATGTCGCTGGGGGCGCGCTGGTAGATGAGCTTGTAGAGGAGGCGGACCTTGTCGGGGGCGCCGGAGGCGGCCTTGAAGTCGGGGCGGAGGGTGAGGTTGCGGGCCTGCTCGATGACGAGGGGGCTGTTCATCATGAAGAGGGCCTGCTGCGGCACGATGGTTTGGTTGCGGCGGCCGGTGGTGAGGTCGGGGCTGGCCATGTCGAAGGCCAGGCTCATGTTGGGCAGGCGGGTGCGGTCGATGTAGCCGTAGATGGTGCGGCGGGTGGGGTAGGGTTCGCGGTCGAGGGGGACGCCGGGTCCGCCCATGCGGGTGTCGAGCTTGCCGCCGATGGCCAGGAGGGTGTCGCGGAGCGCCTCGAAGTTGAGGCGTTGCCGGTTGAACTGCCAGTAGAGGCGGTTGTCGGGATCGATTTGGTTGTAGCGGGCGTTTTCGTCGCTGCCCTGCTGGTAGGCGGCGGACAGCATGAGGAGGCGGTGGAGTTTCTTGAGGGACCAGCCGTCGTCCATGAAGCGGCTGGCCAGCCAGTCGAGCAGTTCGGGGTGGGTGGGGGCGTCGGCGCGCACGCCGAAGTCGTCCGGGGTGGCGACCAGTCCGGCGCCGAAGTGATGGAGCCAGACGCGGTTGACGAGGACGCGGGCGGTGAGGGGGTTGTCGCGGCGGGCGATGGATTGGGCGAACTCGAGGCGGCCGGAGCCCTGGCGGTAGGGTTGGCGGGCGGGGTCGATGAGTTCCGGGGACTGGCGGGGGGCGACCGGGCCGCGGCTGCCGGGGTTGCCCTTGAGCATGACGTAGCTGTCGCGGGGTTTCTCGGCCTCAGCGAGGACATGGGCGCGGGCGGGGGAGGCGGGGTGGCCGGCCTTGACGTCGTTGACGGCGCGCTGGAGGGCGTTGTAGCTGTCGCGCACGCGGTTTTCGCGCTGGATGTATTGCTGGGCGACGCGTTCATCGACGAAGAGGGGAGAAGTTTTTCCGGCGGCGGCGCTGCGGACCTCCTCGAGGTTCTTGTCGGGGAAGCCGGCGGGCTCGGGGCCGGCGTCGCCGCCGCTGCGGCGGCGGGCTTCCCAGGTGGCGAGGGTGGTGTCCCACTGCCGGGCGGTGGTGTTGAGGAGGGAGGCGTAGCGGGCGGCGACCTGGGCGAGGTTGGCGGGAGGGGAGACGAAGAGCTTGGCGACGAGGGGGTTGATGGGCTTGGCCTTGTTGGTGTTGGCGTGGAAGGCGGCGGCGAGGGCGCGGCTGCGGGTGGCGAACTCCCGGTCCTCGAGGGCCTCGAAGGCGAACCACGGGGCCCAGACCGGGTGGTGCTTGTCCTTGCGGGCGCGGAGGTAGTCGGCCCATTGGCTGGCCACCTGGGGGACCAGGCCCTTGCGCTGGAAGTAGGTGCCGCGGGGCAGTCCGTTGGTCAGTTTCCGGTGCTCGTGCAGGCCGAGGAGGTAGTCGTCGATCTTGGCGCGCAGGTCGGCGGCCAGGTCGCGTTCGACCTTGGCCACGAAGTTGGAGAGGGCGGATTCCCGTTCGTGGAGCTGGGCCAGGAAATTGCGGTAGGCCGGCGTGTCCTGGACGGGTTCGAGGAGGGGGCCCTCGCGCGGTTCGGTGCTGCTGGCAAACACGCCGTGGAGGGAATAGTAGTCCTGGGTGGGGATGGGATCGAACTTGTGGTCATGGCAACGGGCGCAGGCGAGGGTGAGGCCCATGGTGGCCTTGCCGACCAGGTCGATGCGGTCGTCGATGATGTCGTTGAGGTTGTTCCCGAAGCGTTGGCCGAGGGTGAGGAATCCCATGGCGGCCAGTTCGCGCGGTTCGAGGCGCGGCAGGCGGTCGGCGGCGATTTGGCGCACGAGGAACTGGTCGTAGGGGAGGTCCTCGTTGAGGGAGCGGATGACCCAGTCGCGGTAGGTGTGGCTCCAGAGGTAGCGGTTCTCGCGGCCCTGCTGGGAGGGTCCGCGGGTGTCGGCGTACTTGGCGAGGTCGAGCCAGTGGCGGCCCCAGCGTTCGCCGTAGCGGGGTGAGGCGAGGAGGCGGTCGACGAGTTCGGGCCAGGCGTTGGCCGAGGGGTCGTTCACGAAGGCCTCGACCTCCTCCATGGTGGGGGGCAGGCCGTGGAGGTTGAAGGTGGCGCGGCGGATGAGGGTGACCTTGTCCGCGCGCTGGGAAGGGGCGAGGCCCTTGGGCTGCATGGCGGCCAGGAGGAAGCGGTCCACTTCATTGCGGGCCCAGCGCTGGGGGTCCGCGGGTGCGGGCACGGCGGGCTTTTGCACCGGCTGGTAGGCCCAGTGCTGGCGGGCCTTGGCCATGTCGGCGGCGTGGATGGATTTGGCCGTGGCCCCCTCGGTGCGCGGGTCGGGGGCGCCCATGCGGACCCATTGCTCAAAATCGGCGATGACCTTGTCCGGGAGCTTCTTGTCGCTCGGCGGCATCTGGAGGTCCTTGTCCTGGTAGCGGATGGCGGTGAGGAGGAGGCTCTGGTCGGGTTTGCCGGGCACGACGGCAGGGCCGGTGTCGCCGCCCTTGAGGAGGCCGTCGCGGGTGTCGACGGTGAGGCCGCCCTTGATTTTCTCGGCGCCGACCGAGTGGCACTTGTAGCAGTGCTCGGCGAGGGTGGGCCGGATGCGGGACTCGAAGAACTCGGATTCGGCGGGGGTGAGCGGCCGGGCGGGGGCGGCGGCGGCGATCGTGGCGCCGCCGGCGAGCGCCGCGGCGAGGAGCAGGGCGTGCGGTTTCATGTCGACCGGGACGGGCGGGGGCCGGGGCGGGGGATGGGGCTAGGCGAGCAGGGGTTTGACGACGTTGCCGTAGACATCGGTGAGGCGGAAGTCGCGGCCGTTGTAGCGGTAGGTGAGCTTCTCGTGGTTGAAGCCGAGCAGGTGGAGCACGGTGGCGTGCAGGTCGTGGATGTGGACCTTGTTCTCGACCGCGCGGTAGCCGATGTCGTCGGTGGCGCCGTAGGCCTGGCCGCCGCGGACGCCGCCGCCGGCCATCCAGAGGCTGAAGGCGCGCCCGTTGTGGTTGCGGCCGGGGGTGTTGCCGGTGGCGTTGCCGTCGGCGCTGGGGGAGCGCCCGAACTCACCGCCCCAGATGACGAGGGTGTCCTTGAGCATGCCCTTCTGCTTCAGGTCGGTGAGCAGGGCGGCCAGCGGCTTGTCGATCTCCCCGGCCTTGCCGCGCAGGGCGGTTTCGAGGTTGTTATGATGGTCCCAGCCGCCATGGTAGACCTGCACAAAGCGGACCCCCTTCTCGAGCAGGCGGCGGGCGATGAGCATCTGGCGTCCCTGCTGGGTGGTGGCCCCGTAGAGGTCCTGGGTTTCCTTGGATTCCTTGCTGATGTCGAAGGCGTCGGTGGCCTCCATCTGCATCTGGTAGGCCAGTTCGTAGGCCTGGAGGCGCGCCTCCAGTTGGCCGTCCTTCTTGAGGTTCTGGGCGTGGACCTCGTTCAGTTGGTGGAGGAGATCGAGTTGTTTGCGCTGCTCGGGGAGGGAGACATGCTGGTTCTTGATGTTCTCGATCAGCTTCTCGATCGCGGTGTTGGCGGTGTTGACGCTGGTGCCCTGGTAGGCGCCGGGGAGGAAGGCGGCGCGGAGGTTGTCGGCGCGGATGCCGCCCGGGGAGAGGGCGATGAAGCCGGGCAGGTTCTGGTTCTCCGTGCCCAGCCCGTAGGTGACCCAGGCCCCAACGCTGGGCTTCACCAGGCGCAGGGAGCCGGTGTTCATCATGACCGTGGCCGCGTCGTGGTCCGGGATGTCCGTCCACATGGAGCGGATGACGGCGATGTCGTCGATGTGCTGGCCGAGGAGGGGGAAGATTTCGCTGACCTCGACGCCGGAGCGGCCGGATTTCTTGAAGGTGAAGGGCGAGGCGAAGCCGGTGCCGCCGCCGTCGGGCAGCGTCTTGTCATCGAACTTGGCCAGGGCGGGCTTGGGATCCCAGGTGTCGATGTGGGAGGGGGCGCCGCTGGCGAAGATTTGGATGATGCGCTTGGCCTTGGGGGTGAAGTGGGGCTGGCGCGGGGCCAGGGGCGAGTAGGCATCGGGCGCCGGCGCGGCCGGGGCGTCGAGGACCCCCAGGCTGACGAGGCCGGTCAGGCTGAGGGCGCCGAAACCCATGCCCATGCGGTTGAGGAACTGGCGCCGGGTGAAGATGTAATCCTCGGGATGGAATTCCGCGTCACGGCAGTTGCGCTGATGCTGGTGGTTGCTCATGGTCGGCTCGCTGGTTCTGGGTGAGGCGCCCGCAAAGCAAGGAAAGGGAGGCTCTGCCGCGCCTGGTTCCCGGTGGTGTTGGTTCCGGAACCTTACCAATTATCGGCTGCCTGACAACCGAACTGTTGCGAGCCGGGGAGGGGGGGCTGCGGGACGGGGGGCGAAGGCGGGGGGGCGCGGGGCCTTCCCTAGCGCGGGGCGGGGGTCTCGAAGCGGATGACCATCTCGTTGGTGCGGGCCCAGCCGAGTTTTTCGCGGGCCAGGCGTTCGACGACCTTGGGGTCATTCTGCATGCCCTCGATGGAGCCCCGCAGTTGGCGGCCGAGGCGTTCCTGGTCGGCAATGTCGCGATCGAGGGCGAGCAGTTCGCGGCGGTAGCGCTGGTTTTCCTGGATGAGGGGGAGGTACCAGAAGAAGACCCCGAGGATGCCGGCGACGAAGAAAAGGAAGATGACCACCTTGGTCAGCCGGTCCCAGATGACGTTCATCGCGGCGGACAATAGGCAGCGGTCCCGGCCGTTGGGAAGGACAGAATGCGCGGGGATGCGGGGTCAGAGTCCGCGGGCGATATGCTCGAGCGAGAGGACGGCGTAGGCGGTGACCAGGGCGGCATCCTTCTCCCACCAGCGCGGGTTCTCATTGGCCCAGGATCCGTCCCGGTTTTGGAGCTCGAGCAGGCGCATGGCCACCTCGCGGCGCCAGTCAATCCGGCGCCCGTCCTTGAGCGTGAGGTGGTCGAGGCCGAGGATGCCCAGCGCCTTGGTCATGGTATGCAGGTAGTAATACAATCCCTGCGGCCCCATGCCGGGGTTCTCGGCCAGGGTGTAGTTGGCGCCCAGCCACTCCAGCACGGCCTGCACGCGCGGGTCATCGGCCTTCAGGTCCGCGTAGATGTAGCTGAGCAGGCCGCCATAGCTGATGCTGCCGTAGCTGCGGAGGGCGACGCGGCCCGCGGCGTTGGTTTCGCTGCCCGCCATGCTGTGGCCGGGGTAGTAAATGAAGCCGCCGCGCTGGCGCGGGTCGTCCGAGGCCCAGGCCTGGCGGTTGTGCGAGGGGAGGTTCTGGCAGTTCTGCAGGAACTGGATGGCGGCGGCCCAGTTCAGGTCCTTGGCGGCCGGTTGGTCGCGCAGCAGATGCCGGCTGTAGTGCAGGGCCTCCAGGGCGGCCAGGGTGTTGCCCATGTCCGAGTGCTCGTATTTGCTGCCGTAGCCGATCCCGCCGTCGAAGACGTCGTCCAGCCGGCCCTTTTCGCCGAAGTCCCGCTGCAGGCCGACGAGGAAGGCGCGGGCGCGGCGCAGGACGGGGTCGTATTCCGGCTGGCGGGCCGCCAGCAGGGCCATCATGGCGATGGAGGTGTTGTAGGTGACCAGGTTGCTGCGGTGGATGCCCCCGTCCGGCTGGGCGCAGGACAGGAGCCAGGAATAGCCGCGACGGACGAAGGCGGCGTTGGTATGCCGGCCGTCGGGGTCACCCTGAAAGGCGGACAGGGCGAGGGCGGTCACGGCGGGGGCGTCGGGGGTGGACCACCACCCGTTGGAGTTCTGGCTGGATTGGAGGTAGGCCAGGCCGCGGTTGATGCCATGCTGCACCTCATGGGCGAAAGACCGGTCGCGGGGCGCGGGGGCGGCGTGGGTGGCGGTTAGCATCCAGCCGGCCAGCAGGCCCCAGAGGGCGAGCCGCCGCCAGGCCGGGCGGGCGGGCACGACTTTTGGCTCGACATCAGAAATATTCATTGGCTTAAGTAGTGGGGTTCCCACGCAAAATGGCCATCACTTTCTGGCCCCAACCTCCATGCCTATCCCCATGAAAACCTTCTCCCTGTTTCATCCGGCTTCCGGGCCGGTCCTGGCTGCCATGTTGGCGCTGGCCTGTCCGGGCGCGGTCTTGGCGCAAGTCGCGGACGATTTCAACGACGGAAACGACGCGGGTTGGACGCGCTACGATCCCTTGGCGGCGTTCGGCCTGAGCGCGATCTTTTCTTTTCCGGGGGGTGGGTATCGGCTGCAGACCACCTACCTGACAGGGCAGGCGCAGAACCCGGGGCGGGCCGGCAGCGTGCTGGCGGGCACCTATACCAACTTCTATGTGTCGGTGGATGTGGTGAACTGGAATGACAACCTGCCGCAGTCGTTTGGTGTCCTGGCCCGCATTGGCGGGTTGGGCCTGCAGCAGACGACCGGGTATGCCTTCACGTGGGACCGGGGCACTCCCTCCGACCCGACGGGGGGGGACGTGGACATCAGCAGCATCACGGGAGAGGCTCCGACCGGTTTGACCCTGTTGACCCTGACCAATGCCTACGGGGGAGGGGATTCCATCCGCCTGACCAACGGCAACACCTATCGGTTTGTGTTCATCGGGGTGGGCAGCCGGTTGGAGGGTCGTATCTACCAGCATCCGGATTTGGTGAATCCCAAGATTGCGGTGCAGGCGACGGATTCGACCTATGCGTCCGGGCGCAACGGGTTGGTGGTGTTCGACAACAGCGGTGGGCAGAACCAGACGGACGCCACCTATGACAACTGGTACATGTCGGACATCGAACCCCCGCGCCTCCGCATCAGCGAGGCCAACGTGCAGACGGGCGACCTGGTGCTGACCTGGCCGGGCTATGCGAGCAACTTTGTCTTTGAGGCGGCCAATGTGCTGCCCGGGGGCACGAACTGGGCCCCGGTGACCGGAGCCATCTTTGCCCCGGGAACCTTTCCCCTGGACCCCTCCAATCCGAACTTCCTGTATTTCGGCTCCACTGTGGGGGGGGATCCGCGGAGGGTTTTCCGCCTGCGCCGGCCGTGAGGGCTGGGGGGGCGGACCTGCTTCCGCCCTGATTGGATTGCAGTCCCGCCGTGGGAGCCATCCCCGGCGGGGCTTCTGTTTTGGACGGGGCGTCCGGCGGCGGGCCTAGCGGGGAGGCACGGGGGGCGGGTTGCCGAGGACGGGGGGATTGAGCAGGAAGTTCCTCAGTTCGAGGGGCAGGGCCGGGGTGGGGGGCGGCGGGGGTTCCGGGACGGCGAGGTTGCGTTCATCGACGACGAGCAGGTCGGCCAGCCATTGGCCGGCGGCCGGTTGGTAGGACCGGAACACCTCCTCGCCCATGGCCTGGGCGACGCTGCGCTCGGTGGCCCGGGCGATGGCGGCAATCATCTGGCCGCGCTGCTCGTCGGACAGGCTGGCATCCGATTCGATGAGCGCCTTCTGCCGTTGGGCCGTGTTTTTCATGTCGTAGATGCCGTTGGCCACCTCGGGGGGCAGGTTGAAGCGCTGCGAGACCTGGAGAAGCCCCCGGTAATCCTCGTCCTGGGCGCGGAGGTATTCGCCGAAGCGGGCGGGGCCGAGGGCCTGTTGGACTTCGCGGTCGAGGGCGGCCTGGCCTGCCGCCTCGGCGCGCGCACGCGCCGCCTGGCTGGCCGGGTCGGCGGGCAGGGGGCCGGCCCCAAACCGGTCATCGAAGGCCTTTTGCAGCTGGAACACCGCGCGGAACTCCTGCTCGGTGGGTTGGAACCCGATCATCTGGGAGCGCAGGGAGCGGGCGGTGGGGGAATCGCGCAGTTGGTATTCGGCGAGCTCAGCCGGGGAGAGCACCTGGGCGAGTTCCGCCTCCTTCGCCCGGGCCAGTTCCTGCAGTTGCCGGGAATCCTCGGCCAGCAGCAGTCCGCGGGCGCGGCCATAGATGGCGGATTCGAGGGCGGCGTATTTGGACTGCAGCGCGGCCACGGGTTGCTGCTTGGCGGCGGGCAGGAAGGCGAGTTGGGCGGCGGTTGTCTCCTCCGCGCCCCAGTATTTGGCCAGTTCCGCGCGGAAACCGACGCCGAGCAGGCCCCGCACGAGGCTCTCCTGTTCCTGCTCGAGTTGCTGGAGTTGCTGCCGGATGACTGCTGGCAGCGGGGGCGTGCCGCCGCCCACGGGGCCGGGTTCCCAGAAATTGGGGGGCGGAGCCTGGGCGAGGATGGCGGCGCGTCGGCGGGCGAAGACGCGGGCGATGTCGGTGAGGATGATGTCCTGGATGGTCTCGTCGGGGCAGCCGAAGTCCTGGAGGTTGCGGATGTAAATGGCGTAGTTGGTGGACTCGAGGGCCCCCCAGCTGAGCGGCCGGTTGCCCAGGGCGGCGAGGAGGTTGTTGGTGCCGGTACCCACCTTGCGGACGGCGATCTCGCGGACGGTGTTGGTGAGGATGGTGGTGCGTTCGGGGCGCTCCTCCCTCCGGGGGCCCCGCGGGACGAAAAGCACATAGGCCAGGGCCGCAGCGAGGCCGATGTTCAGGGCCAGCAGGGTGGGGCTGAGGGGACGTGGTTGCATGGGCGAACGGCCGCGCACAACGTGCCAGCCCCGGGCGCGCCTGACGAGCCTCAAATTGTGCGCGGCGGGGCGGGGCGGAGCGCCTGCCAATTCGCTGGCGCGTTCGGGCCCGGGGCCGGAGACTGTCCGGCATGCGCTACACCTACGAGGAACTGGCGGGGATGATTGACCACTCCCTGCTGCATCCCACGCTGACCGATGCGGAACTGGAGGCGGGTTGCCGGCTGGCTGCGCGTTACCGCGTGGCCAGCGTCTGTGTGAAGCCGCATGCGGTCCGGCAGGCGGCGGGGTGGCTGGAGGGGTCCGGGGTGTTGGTGACCACGGTGATTGGCTTCCCCCATGGGAGCGCGGCCACGGAGGTGAAGCGGTTTGAGGCGGCGGTGGCCTGTCGCGATGGCGCCCGCGAGGTGGACATGGTCATCAATGTGGGCAAGGCGCTGGGGGGCGACTGGGACTACGTGGAGCAGGACATCCGGGCCGTCTGCGAGGAGGCGAACCGGCACGGGGCGCGGGTGAAGGTGATCCTGGAGAACGATTATCTCGGCCACGGCGGGGCGGGGTTGTCCGGGGACGACCTCAAGCGGCGCCTTTGCCAGGTGGCCGAGCGGGCCGGGGCGGACTGGGTCAAGACCTCGAGCGGCTATGGATTTGTGAAGCAACCGGATGGCAGCTACTCCTACCGTGGCGCGACCGAGGCGGATTTGCGGCTGATGCGCGCGGCGTGTTCGCCGCGGGTGCAGGTGAAGGCGGCTGGCGGAGTGCGTGACCTCGACGGTTTGATCCGGGTGCGGGAGCTGGGGGGAACCCGGTGTGGCGCCACGGCCACGGCGGCCATGCTGGACGAATATCGTCGGCGCGAGGCCGGGGAAGCCGCCGCGGGGGGAGGCACCGGCGGCCTCGGGCAGGGGGGGTATTAAGGGGGGCGCCGGCGCGACGGGCGTCAGCGGGGCACGGCCAGCCAGGCGCCGAGGGCGGTGCCGGCGGCAACGCTGAATATGATGATGCCGCGGCCCTCGGTGTGGCGCCCGGCGAGGTAGGCGCCGAACTGCACCAGGCGGACGAGAAGCAGGCCGGCGAGCAGGCCGGCGAACGCGCCGAAGAGAGCGCCCATGATGATGGGGGTGGTGGCGGCCCCGGA
Source organism: Verrucomicrobiota bacterium (assembly GCA_046048995.1). Classification (GTDB taxonomy): domain Bacteria; phylum Verrucomicrobiota; class Verrucomicrobiia; order Limisphaerales; family JADJPG01; genus JBJOEZ01. Next base: position 52,495 of record JBJOEZ010000008.1, read on the forward strand.
TGCTTGCGGCGTGGCCGGTTCGGCGGGGTTGGCCTGGGCGAGCAGCCAACCGGTGGTCAGGCCTGGGATCTGAGCCAAAGCCGGAATGTGCATGACGGGGACATTAAGGGGCGCTTCCCGGAGCGGCAAGTGCCCCCTGTGGACTGGGGGAACCGTTTGCCTTGACCGGGAGGTTGGCCCACACTCGGGCCGTCATGACGCCGCCTGTTTCCCTCACCGCCCCCGCGGGGTCCGAGCTGTCCGCGGGGCAGGTTGCCGACCTCATTGCCCGTGCCTGTCCGCAGGAAGCCAGCCGCAACCGGCGCGTCCTGCTCATCATCCCGGACGGCACCCGGACGGCGCCGGTGGGGATGCTCTTTCGGGCCCTGCACGCGCACCTGGGCCCGGTGGCCCGGGGCCTTGACGTGATTGCCGCCCTGGGCACGCACCAGCCGATGAGCGAGGAGCAGTTCTGTGCGCGGCTGGAGATCACGGCGGAGGAGCGCCGCGGGGTCTACGGGCGGGTGCGATTCTTCAACCATGAGTGGGACAACCCGCAGGCGTTGCGCCGGGTGGGGACAATTTCCAAGGACGAGATTGCGGCCCTCACGGAGGGGCGGTTTGCCATGGAAGTGCCGGTGGAGGTGAACGCCCGGGTGTTTGACTACGACCAGTTGTTCATCCTTGGCCCGGTGTTTCCCCACGAGGTGGTGGGGTTCAGCGGGGGTAACAAGTATCTCTTCCCCGGCATTGGCGGGCCGCAGATCCTGAATTTTTTCCATTGGCTGGCCGCGGTGATCACCAACCCGCGCATCATTGGCAACCAATGGACCCCGGTGCGGCGCGTGGTGGACAAGGCGGGTTCGCTCGTGCCGCTCGACAAGGTGCTGCTGGCCATGGTGGTGCGTCCCGACAAGTCGCTGGCCGCGCTGTCCATCGGGACCCCGGAGGCGGCGTGGGACGCGGCCGTGCAGGTTTCCCGCCAGGTCCATATCCTCTATCAGGACCGGCCCTTCCATACGGTGCTGTCCTGCGCCCCGCCCATGTATGACGAACTGTGGGTGGGGGGCAAATGCATGTACAAGCTGGAACCCGTGGTGGCCGACGGCGGCGAACTCATCATTTACGCCCCGCACATCCACGAGGTGTGCGTCACCCATGGGCGCGCCATCCGGGAGGTCGGCTACCATTGCCGGGACTATTTCCTGAAGCAATGGGACCGGTTCCAGGGCCAGCCGTGGGGGGTGCTGGCGCATTGCACCCATGTCTATGGGCTCGGCACCTACGAGAACGGGGTGGAGACGCCGCGGGTGCGGGTCACGCTGGCCACCGGCATCCCGGAGGCGGTTTGCCGGGAAATCAACCTGGGCTACCGCGACTGGCGCGGCCTCCGGGTCGAGGAGTTCCAGAACCGGGAGGCCGAGGGCATCCTGCATGTGCCCAAGGCGGGCGAGATGCTGTATCGCCTCAAGAATCCCCCCGCGTGGGCGGTGTGAGGCGCCCCGGGTGGCGTCACTTCCGCGCCTCGGGCACGAGCGTGACCGTGACGCGCTGGCCGCTGCGCAGGACGGTGACCTGGACCGGTTGTCCGATCTTCACCGCGTCCATGGCGTAGGTGTAATCGTAGATGTTGGCGATCTTCTGGCCGGCGAACTCCACGATGACGTCGCCCCCCTTGAGCCCGCCCTTGTCGGCCGGACCGCCGGCGCGGACCCCGGACAGCTTCACGCCGGGCACCTCGGTGGCGTAGTCCGGGATGGTGCCGAGGTAGGCGCGGAGGCTCTCGCGTCCGCCGCCCGCCTCGCTGCGGGCGACCGCGACATGGGCCGGGCGCGGCCCGGCCACGAGGAGGTCGAGGAGGAGCCCCTCGGCAAAGCGCGTGATGCGTTCCAGTCCCTCGAAGTTCACCGTCTCCGGCTTGTCCGTGGGGCGGTGGTAATCGTCATGGCTGCCGGTGAAGAAATTCAGCACGGGGATGCCCTTGGGATAGAAGGAGGTGGTGTCGGTGGGGAGGTAGGGGTCGTCCTGCAGGACGAGCTGGAACCCGGCGGCCACGTTGCGTTTCTCGATCCGGCGCCGCCAGGAGTCGCTGGAGCCGACCCCCTGCAGGTTGAGGCGGTTCTCCCGCAGGCGGCCGACCATGTCGAAGTTCACGTAGGCGGTGATGTTGCTCAGGGGGATGGGCGGGTGCTCGGCGAAGTGGGCGGATCCGAGCAGGCCGGTTTCCTCGGCCGACCAGAAGGCGAGGAGGACGCCCCGTTGGAAGGCCGCAGGCTCGGCGGCTCGGCGGCGGGCCAGGCTGGCGGCCAACTCGAGGACCGCGGCGGTGCCGGAGGCGTTGTCATCCGCGCCCGGGTGGATGGCGTGTTCCTCGCCCGCCCGGCGCATGGCCCCCGTTTCCCCGTGGCCAAGGTGATCGTAATGCGCGCCGACCAGCACGTATTCCGCGCCCGGCCCGGGCTCGGCGGGGGGGATCAGGGCAAGGACATTGCGGTCGGCCTTCTTGAGCGGCTCGATGCCGGTGGCGAGCTCCACGGAGAGGTTGGTGAGGGTGAAGCTGCCCTCGGCGTGGGGGTTTTCCTGGTCGAGGGCGGCCTGGAGGGAGCGCAGGTCGCGGCCGGAGCCGGCCAGGAGGGCGTGGGCGACGTTGGTGGTGATGGAGGCCGCGATGATGCCGCTGCCGGCCATGGCGCCGTCGGAGGAGAGCCCGGCCAGTTCCCCGGCGTTGGGGGAGGTGGGGCCGGTGACGAAGAGGATGGCCCGGGCGCCGCGTTCGCGGGCGAGCATGGCCTTGTAACGGAGTCCGGCGTAGCGGTTGAGTTCCTGGCGGCGGCGCGGGGGGACATCCTCCGGCACGTAACGCAGCGCGAGGACGATGCGGTTGCTGACGTCGAGGCCGGCATACGAGTCGTAGCCTTCGCCGGGCTTGCCCGGCACGGAGAGTCCATAGCCCGCGAACACCACCTGGCCGGTCACGCTGCCGTTGGCGCTGAAGGAGAGCGGGCGGAAGTCGGTTTCCACGGCGAAGGCGCGGCCGGCGCCGGTGCCGGCGCCCGGGACGGGCTGGAGTGCGAGGCGGCAGGACTGGGTCAACACGCGGGCGCCGGCGGTGAACTCAAATGGCTGCAGCCAGGCGGGCTGGCCGGGCAGCGCCTCGGTGCCGGCTTCCCGCAGGCGGGCGGCCAGGTATTCGGCGGCCCGGCGGGAACCCTCGCTGCCCGCGGCCCGTCCCTCCAGGGCGTCGCTGGCCAGGAACTCCACCTGCGCGCGCAGGTCGTCCACGCGGATGTCCGCGGAACCACCCGCCGCCGGGGTCTGCCCGTTGGCCGGCGCCGCCGCCACCGCGGCGGTCCCGCGCGCCGGCGCCATGGCCATGGCCCGCCGCGCCGCCGCGTCGCTCCAGTCGGCCAGGAACAGCTGTGACTTCCCGTCCGGTGTGCGGGCCGAGGTCCAGCAGAGCTGCCGCCCATCCGGGGAAAACACCGGCAGACCGTCAAAGCCGTCCGTGAAGGTCACCCGCACCGGCTCCCGCTCCCCGGCCGCGTCCACCACGTAGAGCTCGAAGTTCCCAAACCCCAGCTTGTTGGCCGTGAAGATCGCATACTCGCCCGACGGATGGAAATACGGCGCCCACGACATCGCCCCGAACGACGTGAGCCGCCGCACGTCGCTGCCATCGGTGAGCATCGTGTAAATGTCCGCCGTCTTGCCGTCCTCGGCGAACCGCCGCCAGATGATGCGCCGCCCGTCGGCCGAGAAAAACGGGCCCCCGTCGTAGCCCGGCGTGTCGGTCAACCGCCGCACGTTGCCGCCGTCGGCGTCCATCACATAAATGTCCCCGAACCAGGCCGGGTCGGTCTCCAGCCGCTTCAGGTCGGCGCCCGCAAGGCGGTTGGTGGGATAGGCGGCGCGCAGGGAACAAAAGACAATCCGTCGCCCGTCCGGGGAAAAGGCCCCCTCGGCATCGTAGCCGGGCGCGTCGGTCAGGCGCCGCGCCTCCGTGCCGTCGCGCCGGACGGTGAAGAGGTCCATGTGCTCGTCGTAATCCCACGCGTAGCGCCGCTGCCTGCCGGAGGCGCGGAACTCCAGTTCCTCCTGCTGGCGGGTGCGCGCGGCCGGGTCGAGGTGGGTGGAGGCGAAGAGCACGCGGTCCGTGCCTGGCTGGAAGAAGGCGCAGGTGGTCTTGCCGTGTCCCGGCGAAAGCCGACGCGAGTCCCCGCTGGTCAGGTCGAGCAGGTAGATCTGGTAGAAGGGGTTGTCCGCCTCGCGCTCGCTTTGGAAGACGAGCGCCCGGCCGTCGGGGGAGAAGTATCCCTCGCCGGCCCGCCGTCCCTCGAAGGTGAGCTGGCGGACGTTGGCGAGAAAGTCCGCCTCGGCAGGGGCGGGGGCCGCCCCGGCGGCGGCCATCAGCCCGGGCAGGACAAGCAGCGACAGGAGCAGCGGCCGCGCCCGGCGTCCGCAGGGAAGGCAAAGACTCATGGGCGGGAGTATGGGGCGGGGCCGGGGGGTGCGCAATCGGCCGGTCGCGGGATCGGCCCCGGCGGCGGCCCTCAGCCCGGCTCCATGCGCCGCAGGATCTCCTCCATCACCCAGCCGAGAAAGTGGATCTCCAGCAGGGCGGCGCGCTGGGCCGCCGGCAGGTGGCCCGCCTCATCGAGGTCGAGCGCCATCTCGGCTTCGCCCACGTCGGCGCGGGCGGCCTGCAGGAGGCGGTAATCGTTGATGGCGCGGACAAAGTCCTCGAGGGATTCCGCGGCCAACCGGAGGGTGGCGCCCCGGCCGCCGGCCGCCTCCAGGGGCGCGAGCCACTTCTCCAGCGGCCCGATTTGGGCGCGCCGGATCTCGTGCAGGGAGGCCACCCACAGGGCGGTGTCCTCGGGGGAGGATCCCGCGCTGGGGCATCCGCGCGTGGAATACCAGGCCTCGGCGGCGGCCTCGTCCAGTTCCGCCGGTGGGATGTGATAGTGCCCGGCCAGGCCCTCAAGGGCATGCCGCAGCAGGGAGACCTCCACCGGGTTGAGCTGGATGGCGAGGCCGCCGGGTTCCCGTCGCAGGTCCATGCCTAGGAAGCCTGTTCCAGGGTGACCTGCAGGCCGCAGGCCTGGATTTGCTGGTGATAGAGCTCGGCCCGCTCGCGGGCCTCGGTGGCCACGATGCTGCGCCCCTTCTCGTGGACCTCGCGCATGTGGCGGGTGGCCTTTTCCTTGTTGAACCCGAGCACGCGCATGAACACATGGACCACGTAGCTCATGAGGTTCACGGGGTCGTTCCAGACGATGACGTTCCAGCCCCGGTCGAGCTCGTCCTGCACCTTTTCCCCGGGCCGGGTGACGGGGGCGGGCAGGAGCTCGGTGTCCATGACGCAGGCTTGGGCCGGGGCGGGGGGAGCCCCGACCGGTTACTTGGGCAGGGGGCGGCTGCGGCCGGCGTCAGCCCCGCGGACGGCGACACCCGGGCCCTGGTTCAAGAGTTGGATGTAGTCGGCGAGGATGCGGCGGGTCTCGTCGAGGGTGATGTCGACGCCGGGGACGAGGTCGTCGATGACTTCCTCGTCGTCCTCCTCGCGCGCGGCCTTGGCGAGGGCGTCCTCCTCCTCCTTCTCCTCGCGGGTGGCGGTGAAGATGCGCTTGCCGTCCTTGAGGCCGGCCACGGTGGCCGGGGTGAGGGGCTTGCCGGCGGGGGCCTGGTAGGCCTTCGGCAGGCCGGATCCGCGCCAGTCGAAGAGGAGGCTTTCGCCCTGGAGGTTGGTGAAGGTGGCGGTGGAGATGCGGTTCTCCTGCAGGACGAAGCTGGCGGCGGTGGTTTTGGCCCCGGCCTGGTTGGTGAACCAGGCCACGGGATGGTAGTTGGTCCAGCGGTTGAGCACGATGGACTGGCCGGTGGCGTTGGTGAAGGTCAGCAGGGGGGTCTTGTTGGTCTGATACCAGCGTGGGGGCAGGCCGGGCTGGTCGGCGTGCTTGAGCCAGATTTCATGGATGGCATCCGCGGGCTCGGGGCGCAGGGCCACGTCGCGCTTGCGGGCCTTGGCGCGGTCGTCGGCCTCCTGCTTCTCGCGCAGGCGGGTGGCCTCGTTGAGGGACACGCTCTTGTCCAGCTGCGTCTTGCGGTAGCGTTCCATCTCCGTGCGCACCCAGGCGAAGTCGCGGTCGCTCTCGAGGCGGCGGTCGGACCGCCGCTTGAGTTCGGCCAGGTGCGGTTCGACGCGGTTGAGCTTCTCGTAGCTGGCGGGGGCGATGGGCTTGACCTCGAGGGCGTTTTCGAGCGAGCCCTCGCCGACCTCGAGCAGGTTGTTGACGGAGGGGAGGACGAGGTCGGGGTTGACGCCGAGTTTCTGGGTGGTGTTGCCGTTGGCGCGGTAGAAGGTGCGGATGGTGTACTTGAGGGCGCCGGGTTCGTTGGTCACGGAGAGCCCGAGGCGGCGCATGGTGTCGCGGAGGTCGAGCAGGGACTGGACGGTGCCCTTGCCGTGGGTGGTGGAATCGCCGACGACGAGGGCGCGGCCGTGGTCCTGCAGGGCGGCGGCCAGAATCTCGGAGGCGGAGGCGCTGAAGCGGCTGGTCAGGATGATGAGGGGCCCGTCGTAGAAGACCGAGGGGTCGGGGTCGACGTCCTCGAAGACGCGGCCGTCGGCGTCGCGCACCTGCACGACGGTGCCTTCCTTGATGAAGAGGCCGGTCAGGTTGATGGCCTCCTCGAGGGAACCGCCGCCGTTGCGGCGCAGGTCGAGGATGAGGCCGGCGACGTTTTCCTCCTTGAGCTTGCGGATCAGCTTCTTGACGTCGGTGGTGGTGCTCTTGGACTCCGCGGCGCCGCGGCGATCGACATCGCTGGAATAGAAGGAGGGCAGGTCGATGACGCCGAGGCGGATGTCGCGGGCGCGGCCGTCCGGGCCGGCCGTGCCGGGCATGGAATAGAGCCGGGCCTTGGCCGCCTGTTCCTCGAGGGGGATGACGTCGCGGATGAGGGTGACGATTTTGCGGGCTGCGGAATCGGTGGCGGCGGCCGGGATGACGGTGAGCCGGACCTCGGAGTCCTTGGGGCCGCGGATGAGCTCGACCACCTTGGCGAGCTTCATGTCGATGACATCGACCGCCGGGGCGTTGCCCTGGGCGACGGCGATGATTTTGTCGCCCGGCTTGAGTTTGCCGCTTTTCTCGGCGGGGCTGGCCGGGGTCAGTTCGACAATCTTGCAGATGCCGTCCTCGCTCTGGAGCTTGGCCCCGATGCCGAAGAGGGACAGCTTCATGCTGATGCCGAAGTTCTCCCGCTCACTCCTGCCCATGTAGTCGGAGTGCGGGTCATACATGTGGGCCAGCGAAGTCAGGTAAATCTGGATGACGTCGTCGTTGTCGAACTCGTTGATGTTGCGGAGGACGCGGACGTAGCGGCGGGTCAGGTTGCTGACGATCTGGCTGTGGGTCTCCTTGTTGAGTTTCTCCTGCAGGTATTCGAAGCGCAACCGGTCGCGCCACAGCCGCCGCGCCTCGTCGAGGTTGGCCGGCCGGGGCAGCTTCTTGCGGTCCACCATGTAGCGTTCGTCCGTCTTGAACTCGAGGGGACCGGACTTGAGCAGGCCGGTGGCGTAGTCAAACTGCTGGCGGAGCCGTTCCCGGAACCGGGTGAAGATGACCCGTGCCGGGGTGCCGTCGCCCATCTGGACCGTCATCTCGTCGAGCTTGGTCCGGTAGCGCTCGAACTCGGCCAGGTCCTCCTGCGTGAAATAGATATGCTGGTTGTCCAGCGAGTCGAGGTAGCGCTCGAAGAAGTCCGTGGAAAGGCTGTCGTTGAACGGCTTGCGCAGGTAATGCTGCCGGGGGAGCAGCAACCCCACCACCCGCAGGATGTTGGCCTCGCCGGGGGAAGCCACCAGCGGGGTGGGTTCGGGGATGCCATCGGTATGCCGGGTCGAGACCGCCTGGGTCCCCTCCGCCGCCCACCCGTTCCCGGGCAAAAGCAGGGCCAGGGCCAGCGCAGGCATCCAAAGTTGGGGCAAGGCAAAGCGTCGCATGATGTCTCGTCACTATGCCGGCGGCATCCACCGGCGAACAGCCTAAAAACACCTGCATTCTGCCATGCGGGCCGGATTCGGCAACCGCCCCCGCCGTCCGGCGTCCCTCAGGCCCGCGCCCCCGGCCGCAGCCGTCGCCGGCCCTCGGCCAGCAATCCCCGCAGGCGGGCGGGCAGGCGCCCCGCCAACCGCCGGTAGTCGCCCATCCGGCCGGCCGCCGCCGTGAGCAGGCGGACCATGCCCAGGGCGTCCGCCACGCTGACGAACTCCGCGGCGATCCGTCCACGCGGGCCGCAGTTGTGGTAATGGCCGAGCGCGACGCACACGGCCGCCACCTCGTAGCCGAACTCCTGGTAGGCGGTGGCCTCGCAGGTGCCCCCGGACATCAGGGCCCGCTGGTGCAGGAAGCCCGGCTGCTCCGCCGCCAGCGCCGCCGCCACCTCGGCCAGGAAACGGGTGGCCGCCGAGCTGAAGGTCGAGGCCCGATCCCCCACCCGCACAATCATGCCCCGGCCCATGCGCACGGGGGGCAGTTCGCGGCTGGTTTCGAGGGACACGATGAGGCTGTCCGGCGGCACGCCGCGGGCGGCCGCCACGGTCAGCGCTCCCTGGAAGCCAACCTCCTCCGCCCGGGCCAGGATGCCCGTCACGTGCACCCGCGCGCGCTGGCGCTTCAACTCGATCAGGGTGGCGAGGATGGCCGCCACCCCGATCAGGTCGTCGCAGGCCCGGCCATGGATGCGGCCGCCGCGCACCGCGAAGTCCTCCAGTTCCCACACAGCGAAGCGGGGCGGGGCCGGCGGTTGTCCCGGGGTGGCCCGGTCGGGGCGGAGTTCATGGCGCCGCGCGCCCGGCAGGCGCCGGCCCAGCCGGGCGGGTTGGCCGCCTGGCAGCAGCCGCACCGGGATGCCCGGGCGAAAGTAATCCTCCGGCACGCCGCCCAGGAACTCGGCCGCCCAGCCCTGGCGGCCATGGCGGGCGCGGACCACGAAGCCGGGATGGTCGAGGTGGGCCGCGAGGGCCAGGGGCCGGGTGCCGCGCGGGGGGCGCTGGCGGAGTTCGACGAGCACGTTCCCGAACCGGTCCCGGCGGCAGTCCAGGCCGTGCTCGGCGCAGAGGGCTTCCACGGCGTCCCGCACCCCGTGCTCGTGGTAGGGGGCCGCCGGGCAGGTCATCAGCCGGCGGGCGATGGCGCAGAACTCGCGGGGGGTCATCCGACGAGGATGTTCACGATCTTGCGCTTGGGGATGAGGACCTTCTTGACCGTCCTGCCGGCCAGCTCGGGCTTGACCTTGTCGGCGGCCAGCGCGGCCGCCTCGATCTCGGCGTCGGTGGCGGCGGTGGGGACGCGGATGACGTCGCGCAGCTTGCCGTTGACCTGCACGGGGATCTCGAAGGAGTCCTCCACGAGCAGGGCGGGGTCGAAGCGCGGCCAGGGCGCGTAGGCCAGGGTGTCCTCGCCGGTGGCCGGGCCGGCCGCGCGCAGTTTCTCGCCCAGTTCCTCGGCGAGGTGCGGGGCAAAGGGCTGCAGCAGCAGGAGGAACTCCCGCAGCACGGCGCGCGGCTTGATTGGCCAGGTCATGGCCTCGTTGACGAAGACCATCATCTCGGAGATGGCGGTGTTGAAGCGCAGGCCGTCGAGGTCCTCGGTGACCTTGCGGATGCACCCGTGCAGGGTCTTGAGCTGGGCGGGCGCCGGGGTGACCTCCTGGATGTCGGCCTTGAGCCGGAGCAGGCCGAGCAGGGCGCCGGCGGCGGGGCCGGCCGGGGCGGTGGCCGCGGCCTGCTCGAAGTCCGTCTCGCTGGCCTCATCGATGAAGAGACGCCAGACGCGGCCGAGGAACTTGTAGACCCCGCTCACGCCCTTGGTGCTCCACGGCTTCACCATCTCGAGCGGCCCCATGAACATCTCGTAGAGGCGGAAGGCGTCGGCGCCATACTCGGCCAGGATGATGTCCGGGTTGATGACGTTGCCGCGGCTCTTGCTCATCTTGAAGCTGCGCGCATCCACGCGGATGGCGGGCTGGGCCTTGAGGACGTAGCCGTCGCCGCTTTTCTCGACCTCCTCCTCGGTGACGCGCCGGCCGACCGCCCTCTCGCCGGTGGCGGTGTGGACGCCGACCAGGCGGGCGCCCTGGGGCGAGGCTTCCTCGGTGATTTGTTTCACGTGGGCGGCGGTGATGAGCCGGCCTGCCTCGGCCTCGGCGGCAAAGACGGTGAACTCCAGTTCGCCCAGGATGAGGCCCTGGTTGACCAGGCGGAAGAAGGGCTCGGGCGTGGAGACATGGCCGAGGTCGAACAGCACCTTGTGCCAGAAGCGGGCATAGAGCAGGTGCAGCACGGCGTGCTCGGTGCCGCCGACGTAGAGGTCCACGCCGGGCCGGCGGATGTCCGCCGCGCCGCCGGCGGCCTGGCCGCCCATCCAGTAGCGCTCGGCTTCCGGGCTGCAGAAGGCGACGGCATTCCGCGCGTCGAGGTAGCGCAGGTAATACCAGCAGCTGCCGGCCCACTGCGGCATGGTGTTGGTCTCGCGCAGGGCGCCGTCCGGCAGCTGGACCCAGTCGCGGGCCCGGGCGAGGGGCGGGTCGCCCGCGGCGGTCGGCTTGAAGTCGCTGAGGGCGGGCGGCTGCAGGGGCAGGGCTTCCGCGGGCAGGCCCTCGTGGTGGCCGGCGCGCCAGACGATGGGGAAGGGCTCGCCCCAGTAGCGCTGCCGGCTGAACAGCCAGTCGCGCAGCTTGTAGTTGATGGTGCGGCGGCCCAGGCCCCCGGCCTCCAGCCAGCCGGTGATGTGGCGCTTGGCCTCGGCCGTGGGCAGGCCGTTGAGGCTCAGGCCGGCGTGGGCCGAGTTCACGGCGGTGCCGGGGTCGGTGAACCCGCGCCAGTCCGCCTTGGGGTCCGGCGGCTGCACGACCTGGACGATGGGGAGCTGGAACTTGACCGCGAACTCATGGTCGCGCGTGTCGTGGGCGGGCACGGCCATGATGGCGCCGGTCCCGTAGCTGGCCAGGACATAGTCGGCGATCCAGATGGGGATGCGCTCCTGGTTGACCGGGTTGATGGCATGAGCGCCCGTGAACACGCCGGTCTTTTCCTTGGCCAGTTCGGTGCGCTCGAGGTCGCTGCGGGTGGCGGCGAAGGCCTGGTAGGCCGCCACCGCGGCCCGCTGGGCCGGCGTGGTGATGGCGTCGACCAGGCGGTGCTCCGGGGAGAGCACCATGTAGGTGGCCCCGAAGAGCGTGTCCGGCCGGGTGGTGAACACCGTGAGGCGCGCGTCGTGGCCGGCGATGGCGAAGTGCACCTCGGCGCCCTCGCTGCGGCCAATCCAGTTGCGCTGCATCTCCTTGAGGGAATCGCTCCAGTCGATGCCGTCGAGATCCTCCAGCAGGCGCTGGGCGTAGGCGGTGATGCGCAGCATCCATTGGCGCATGGGCCGGCGGATGACAGGGAAGCCGCCCACCTCGCTCTTGCCGTCGATGACCTCCTCGTTGGCCAGCACGGTGCCCAGTTCCGGGCACCAGTTGACGGGCGCCTCGCTCACGTAGGCCAGTCGGCGCGCGTCGCGATGGGCCCGGCGCTGCTCCTCGCTCACGCAGTCGGCGGGGTAGGGCAGGGTGTCGATCGGTTCGGCCCGGTTCGTGGCCGGGTTGAACCACGCATGGTAGAGCTGGAGGAAAATCCACTGCGTCCAGCGGAAGTAACCGGGGTCGGTGGTGTCCACCTCGCGCGACCAGTCGTAGCTGAACCCGAGGCTCTGGATCTGGCGCCGGAAGTTGGTGACGTTCGTCTCCGTGGTCACCCGCGGGTGCTGCCCGGTCTTGATCGCATACTGCTCGGCCGGCAGTCCGAAGGCGTCCCAGCCCATCGGGTGCAGCACGTTGTGGCCGCGCGCCCGGCGGTAGCGGGCGAGGATGTCGGTGGCCGTGTAGCCTTCCGGATGCCCGACGTGCAGGCCCGCGCCGCTGGGGTAGGGGAACATGTCGAGGATGTAGCACTTGGGCGGCAGGCGATCGGCCGGGGTGGGGCCGGACAACTGATGGCGCCGGGCGAACGGATGCGCGGCGGGAATGTTCTCGCCCGGGTTCCACGCCCGGAAGGTCTCCTGGGCTCCCCAGCGCTGCTGCCACTTGGGCTCAATCAAATGAAAGGGATACTGCCGGCGAATCGACATAGGGGCGGGAGTTTGGGTGAAGGGCAGGGCAGGGGCAACGGGGATTTTGCCCGCCCCGCCTGCGCTCCGCCGGCGCGGGGCGGGGCGGGGGCGTGAGCCGGCCGGGGGGGCGGGACGCCGGCCGCCCTAGGCGGGGTGGTGCCGCTTGGCCTTGGCGACGACGTCGTCGTGGGGCGTCGGCTCGTACTCGTAGTCATCCGGCTCCACGTAGTCCTTCCGCATGGGATGATCCTTGAAACCATCCCACATGAGGATGCGGCGCAGGTCGGGGTGGCCGTCGAAGATGACGCCGTAGAGGTCGTAGATTTCGCGCTCCTGGAATTCCGCCGAGCGCCAGAGGGGGGTGAAGGAGGGCAGGTGAACATCCCCGGCCCGGTTGCCCGTGCGCAGCCGCAGGATGACGGGCCCCTGTTTCTTCGCCATGGAATAGAGGTGGTAGACGACCTCGAGGTAGCCGCCGCGCCTGGATTTGCGGACCTCCTCGACTTCCTTTTCCACGCCATCGACGGTCTTCCTGACCTTCACCTTTTCGCTGACCTCGGCCTCGGGCCAGTCGATGCCGGTGACGTTGGAGCAGTAGTCGAGGGCCAGTTCGGGGTCGTCGCGCAGGAAGCGGGCGGCGGCGAGGCCATGGGCGGCATCAACGAGCAGGGAGTGCTGGGCCGAGGGGGCGTCGTTGCGGACCAGGTCCACGCGGGCGCCGGGGACGGCGGCCGTGAGGCGGGCTTGGAGGGCTTCCAGGGTTTCCACGCCCGGCGTTTTAGGCCAAGCGGGCCGCGAAGGAAAGGCATTCCGCCGGGTTGCCGGCCGGGCCCGGCCCGGCCAAGCTGGGAGGCATGACCGACGCCGACCTGCAGGCCTGCCTCCAAGACCGCTTTCCCGCCGCGCTGGAGTTGCTGCGGCGGATGGTGGGGATGAACAGCTTCACGGCCAACCGCGAGGGCGTGAACCGGCTGGCCCGGTTCACCGCGGAGGGTTTTGCCCCGCTGGGGTTCACGGCGGAAAGCGTTCCCTCCGTCAATCCCGCCTACGGCGACCACCTGGTGCTGACCCGCCGCGGCACCTCCGGCCGCAGCCTGGCGCTCATTTCCCACCTGGACACCGTCTTCCCGCCGGAGGAGGAGGAGCGCAACCAGTTCCGCTGGCAGCCCGAGGGCGACCGCATCTATGGCCCGGGCACGCATGACATCAAGGGGGGGACGGCCATGATGTGGCTGGTGCTGGAGGCGCTGCGCGCGCTGGCGCCGCGGGAGTTTGAATCCATCACCTGGAAGCTCCTGTGGAACTCCAGCGAGGAAACCCTGTCGCATGATTTTGGCGACCTGTGCCGGGCGCACTTTGACGCGGGGACGCTGGCCGCGCTGGTCTTTGAGGCCGAGGGGCGGCTGGGCGACGAGCGGTTGATGGTGAGCGCCCGCAAGGGTCGCGCCACGTGGCGGGCCACCGTGCTGGGGCGGGGTGCGCATGCCGGTTCGCGCCATCACCAGGGCGCCAATGCCGCGGTGCAGCTGGGTTTGACCCTGCAGCAGATTGCCGCCCTGACGGATGCGCGGCGGCACCTGACCTTCAACGTGGGCACCGTCGCGGGCGGCACGGTCCTGAACCGGGTGCCGCACGAGGCGGTGGCCGAGGGGGAGTTTCGGGCCTTCACGCCGGACGTCTTCAACGAGGCGAAGGCGCGCCTGCTCGCCCTGGCGGGGCCGGGCGAGGTGCGCGCGGTGGCGGATCGCTTCCCGTGCACGGTGCGCGTGGAGATCCTGCACGAGAGCCGGCCGTGGCCGCGCAACGCCGGCACCGACCGGTTGGCCGCCGTCTGGACGGAGGCGGGGGCGGCGCTGGGCCAGCGGGTGGGCGTGGAGGAACGCGGCGGGTTGAGCGACGGCAACCTGATCTGGGACGCGGTGCCGACCCTCGACGGGCTTGGGCCGTGGGGTGACAACGACCACTGCAGTGAGCGCAGCGCCGACGGCAGCAAGGTGCCCGAGTATGTGGAGGTGTCCTCCTTTGTGCCCAAGGCGGCGCTGAACGCCACGGCCATCCTGCGCCTGATCCGGCAGGGGGCGGGCTGAGCGGGGCGCGGCGCGGTCAGCGCCGGGCGGCCCGCCAGGTGAAGAACATCTCATCGCCCACGCGGCGGGCGCGGTGCAGGCGGAAGGCGGCGGCGTCGGCGAGGCGGGCGCAGCCCGCGCCATCGGCGAGGGTGGGCGCTTCCCGGCCGCCGATGAGGACGGGGCAGACGGTGAGGTTCAGTTCATCGACGAGTCCGGCGCGGAAGAGCGCGTCATTCAACTCGCCGCCCCCTTCGCACAGGAGGCGCCGCACGCCCCAGGCGCGCCGCAACTCGGCGAGGGCGGCCGGGAAATCGATGGAGTCCCCGCCGCGGGCGATCACGCCGGCCAGGTGCGGGGCCAGGCGGCGCAGCCGGGCGGCGGGCGCCCGGCGCGTGGTGAGGAGGACGATGGGCGCCTGGCCGCGATGGAAGATGGGGGAGGCGGGATCGATGGAGGCGCGTCCGCTGGCGATGATGCGCAGGGGGAACTCCGCGAGGCCGTGCCGCCGGCGCTGGCGTTGGTAACGCGCGCCGCCGGGCCCGAGCGTGGCGCCGGTGTCCTCGATCGTGCGCGCGCCGGACAGGATGGCGTCGGCGGTGGCGCGCAGTTCGTAGAGATGGGCCAGGTCGCGCGGGCTGCCGAAGGTGGTGACGGCGCGGTTGGCGGTGGCGATTTTCCCGTCGGCGCTCATGGCCATGTTGACGAGCACGAAGGGCCGGGTGGCGCCGGGTGGCCGCGGGCGGGGGGTGGAGGCATTCATGCGAGGAACATGGCGTCGCCGTAGCTGAAGAAGCGGTAGCCGGCGCGGATGGCCTCCCGGTAGGCGGCCAGCACCTGCTCGCGGCCGCGCGTGGCGCCGGGCGCGGCGAAGGCGCTGACCAGCATGAGCAGCGTGGAGCGCGGCAGGTGGAAGTTGGTGAGCAGGGCATCGACGGCCCGGAAGGGGTGGGGCGGATGGATGAAGAGGCGCGTGCGGCCGGGGCCGGGGACGATGCCGCCCTGGTGCGCGGCGGCCACGGTTTCGAGCACACGCAGCGTGGTGGTGCCGGCGGCCACGATGCGGCGGCCCTCGCGGCGCGCCGCGTTGAGGCGGTCCGCGGTGGCCGCGGGCACGGCGTAGCGTTCCTCGTGCATGACGTGCGCGGACACGTCGTCCGCCTTCACCGGCGCGAAGGTGCCGGGGCCGACATGGAGCGTGACCGTGCAGACTTCCACGCCCGCGTGCCGCAGCGTGTCGAGCAGGCCCGGGGTGAAATGCAGACCCGCCGTGGGCGCGGCGACCGAGCCGGGTTCGCGCGCGAACACCGTCTGGTAGCGCTCGCGGTCGAGGCCGCCGGCGGCGCGATCGATGTAGGGCGGCAGCGGGATTTCGCCCAGCCGATCCAGTTCGGCGCGCACGTCGTCAGTGCCGGTAAACTGCAGCCGCCGATGTCCCTCCGCATTGACCTCGCAGACCATGGCCTGCAAGCCGGACGGGGTGGGCGAACCCGGCGCGGTGCCCGGGGCGAGCAATTCGAGGCGCGTGCCCACGCGGGCCCGCTTGCCCGGACGCAGCATGGCCCACCAGTCGTTGGGGGCGGTTTCCTCCAGCAGCAGAATCTCGAAACGTCCGCCGGTGACGGGATTCAGGGCGCGCAGGCGGGCGGGGATGACCCGGGAATCATTGAGCACGAGGACATCTCCCGGGCGCAATAACGCGGCCAGGTCGGGGAACTGCCGGTGCGCCCACGTCCCGGTGGCCCGATCGAGAACCAGCAACCGCGACTGCTGACGCTCCGGCGGCGGGGTCTGGGCGATGGACCCGGGCGGCAGGTCGTAATCGAAGTCAGCGGCGCGCATGAGGCTTTTTAGCGCGGGCATGGGAATAATTCACCCTGAAATCCGGCCTAGTTCCTTGCGGCAGAGGAGCGTGCGCGGTTGTGGATAAGCTGTGAACAATAGTGACCGGATTTTTTGTTGACGCTCAGTGGGGCAGAATGGTTTAACGGGGGGCGTTGTGGGGAACGATGGATTTGTTCCCCAAACCGCATGTCTGCGCCCGAATTCAACGCCACCTGCTACAACTCGTTCTACGAGCCGATCGTGGACGACAAGCGGCGTTTGCAGATCCCGTCGGCGTGGCGGTCGGGGCAGGGCGAGTCGGAGTTCATGCTGCTGCTCTGGCCCAATGGCGGGCAGAAGGATGCCTGCCTGATGGTCCTGCCGCCGGCGGCGGCGCGGAAGCTGACCGAGCGCATCACGGCGATGCCCTTTGGCGATTCGCAGGCGGAGGCGTTGCGGCGTTATCTCGGGCGCAAGTCCGCCATGGTGACGGCGGACAAGGCGGGGCGCATGACGCTGCCGGATCACATGGCCCGGGCGGTGGGTTTGGAGGCGGAGAAGAAGGCCGTCCTCGTGGGCATGTTTGATCGGTTCCAGATTTGGGCGCCGGAGCGGTTCACGCCGGTGATGGATGGGGACGATGCCCTGGCGCAGGAGGCCATGAAACTGATTTGAAGCCATGGGATTCCCGCAACTACTGGCCGCCAATCGGAGCCTGCGCAACATCCGGAATGGCCCGTCCCGCTACAAGATGACCCAGGCCAACCTCTTGCCCCGGTTTGGTGCGGAACGGGAGTCGCTGGATGCCGGCCACGCCCGCGTGGTGTTGGAAGGCCGGGCGGAGGCCCGGTTCCGCGCGGGGCGCGCGCCGGTGGGACCGGCGGTCGAGGGGAAGGCCCCGGCGCCGGCGTTTCAACCGCGCAGCGCAGGGGTCCGGCGGGGCCCTTGGTGGCGTCGTTGGTCGAATCCGTTTGCCTCGCGAGGCGGGGCGAACGGGGCGGGTCTGGTGCAGGAGGAGTTCCTCCTGGAGGCCGTGGCGCCCGTGCGCAATCAGTTTGCTGAGAATGACTTGGATTTGGTTGGACGTCCCGAGGCGGTGGTGGCGGCCCCTCCCCAGGAAGGGGAAGGGCGGCCGGCGGCCGCGGGGTTCCTGCGGCGCGTGTGGCGCCGCGGCCTGGACCGGGTCCTGAGGCGTGAACGACAGCCCTGAGGCGGCTGGTCCCCCATGCGCAGTGCCAGAACACTTCAGTCACAAGCCGGTGATGACCGCGGAGGTCTTGGCGGCGCTGAGGCCAAGGCCCGGCGGCCGCTACCTGGACGGCACGGTGGGGCTGGGGGGGCATGCGGCGGCCATCCTGAGCGCGAGCAGCCCGGATGGATTCGTACTTGGTTGCGATCGCGATGGCGCGGCCATTGAGGCCGCCACGCGTCGGCTGACCGACGCGGGATTTGCCGGACGCTTTGAGCTCCGGCGCCTGGATTTCTCCGAACTGGCGCAGTGCGCCCCGCCGGGCAGTTGTGACGGCATCCTGCTGGACCTTGGGGTCAGCTCGATGCAGTTGGACGAGGCCGGCCGGGGATTCAGTTTCCAGCGGGATGGCCCGCTGGACATGCGGATGGATGTGCGGCAGGCGCTGACGGCGGCGGCAGTGGTCAACACGTGGGATGAGGCGGAGCTGGTCCGGCTCTTCCGGGAATACGGTGACGAGCCGCAGGCCGGGCGGATTGCGCGGGCGATTGTCCGCGAGCGGGCGGTGCGGCGGATCGAGACGACGGGGCAGTTGGCGGCGTTGGTGGAGCGGTGCGTGCCGCGGCGCGGCCAACCCAGGCATCCGGCCACCCGGGTGTTCCAGGCAGTGCGGATGACAGTCAACAACGAAGAAGGGGCCTTGCAAAAGGCACTGGCGGCAGCCTGCCCGCTGCTCAAGCGCCAAGGGCGGCTGGCGGTGATCACCTTCCACAGCTTTGAGGATCGCCTCGTGAAAGCCTACGGCCGCGAAATGTCCCGCGATTACACCTGCCCCGGCGGGGTGGACGTGCCCGAGTTGCGCCAACCGCGCGTGCCGCTCCTGCAGTGGGTGCAGCGCAAGGCCATCCTGCCCACGGAGGCGGAAGTCGCCGACAACCCCCGCGCGCGCAGCGCCCAGCTGCGCGTGCTGGAAAAACTGTAGGTCCCACCCCGCGTTTCTCCCCCGCGAGCTTTCCCATGCCCGCTTCCCGCCGCCAGCAATCCGGCGCCGTGCGCCTTGTGCCGGCCGTCAAGGCCGTCCTGCTTTGCACCCTCATCGGGGGGCTTTGCGTGGGCTATGTCCTGCAAAAGAACCAAATCTACGAACTGGGCCAGCAGAAGGGGCAGCGCGAGGCGCGGTTGAAGCGGTTGCGCCAGGAGAACCAACTGCTGTCCGATCGCCTGGCCGCCATGCAACTGCCGCACCGCCTGGCCGAGCGTGTGGCCACGCTGCGCCTGGGACTGTTGCCGCCCCAGCCCAGCCAGGTGATCTGGATGACCGAAACCCCCGCCATCGTGCGGGCGACCAACCACGCCGGCCGTTTCTACGTCCAGCAGGGCCGCAAGGGGCCTGTGCCGGCGCCCACTCCATGAGCCGAGGCTCCAGTCCCTTTGCCCCGCCGGATCCGACGCCGCCCCCGGGGCGGGCGGGCCGCCCGCGGCAACGGCGCCGGCTCACCGAGGGAGTCCGGCCCACGCATCTCCGGCGCCTGCTCGGCTTTGCCGTGGTCACGGCCTGTGCCCTGGTGTTGCTGGGCGCCTGGCTGTATGTGTTGCAGGTCGTGCTCCATGGCCGTTTCCGTGACGTCGTGGCCGATCAGACCCAGCGGGTGGTCCTCAAACAGCCGCGGCGCGGGGACATCCTGGATGTGCGGGGCCACAAGCTTGCCACCTGCGAGCCGGTCAAGCGCGTCCTGGCCGACCCGAGCCTCATCCATCCCCACCAGGCCGAGGTGGCCCGGGCCCTGGCTCCCCTCCTGTCCCTGCCCGAAGGCGAACTGCTTCATGCCCTGCGCCTGACCCGCACCAACGAGCTTGGCCGGGTGGTCACCAACCGCTTTGTCGATCTGAAGCGCAAGCTGTCGCTGGACCAGTGGGGCCAGGCCACGCAGGCGCTGGACCGGGTCGTGGCCGACCTCATGCACCCCGGCCTCAACCGCAAGGAGCGCAATGCCCTGCGCGCCGTGGCCCGCCGCGGCGTGTTCGCCGAGGAGGACTATCGCCGTGTGTATCCCGGCGGCCGCCTGGCCGCCCATGTCCTGGGGTTCGTGCAGGAGGTGGAGCGGCTCTTCACCAACTCGGCCACCCGCGTCTCGGCCAAGGACATTGTCGGCATCTATGGCATCGAGCATTCCGTGGATGCCAAGCTGAAGGGGTCCGGCGGATGGCAGGTCACCGAAACGGACCGTCGCCAGCGCGAGGTGGTCATCCACCGCACGCAGGACATCCCGCCCAAGGCGGGCCTGACGGCGGTGCTGACCCTCGACAGCTTCATCCAGGACACCCTCGAGACGCAGTTGGGCGAGGCGGTGCGCAAGTACCTCCCGAAAAGCGCCTGCGGCATGGTCATCCGGCCGCGCACCGGGGAAATCCTGGCCATGGCCAGCCTGCCCGACTTCGATCCCAACACACCCGGGCTTTCGGACGAGTCGTCCCGCCGCAACCGCCTGATCGCCGACATGCACGAGCCGGGATCCACCTTTAAAATCGTGGTGGTCTCGGCCTCGCTGCATGAGCAGAAGACCCATCTGAAGGAGGTCATCTACTGCGAGAACGGTTCCTGGCTCTACCGCGGCAAGCCGCTCCGTGACCATGGCCAGTACAAGGACCTGACCGTCGAGCAGATCATCACCAAGTCCTCCAACATCGGGTCGGCCAAGCTGGCCGTGCAGCGGTTGGGCGACCACAAGCTGCACGATTACGTGGCCGCCTTTGGCTTTGGCACCCGCACCGGCATCCCGCTGACCGGGGAGGCCCCCGGCATCCTGCGTCCGGTCAGCAAGTGGGACGGCCTCACCATCACGCGCATTCCCATGGGCCAGGCCGTCGCCTCCACGCCCATCCAGATGGCCATGGCCATGGCCGCCATCGCCAACGAGGGCCGCCTGATGCGCCCCATGCTGATCCAGGGATTCCAGGATGCGGACGGGCGGTGGGTGCAGCGTTTCCAGCCGCAGGTGGTGCGACAGGTCATCAGCCCGCGCGCCGCCCGCGACATGACCCTGGCCCTGAAGACGGTGACCACGGCGGAAGGCACCGCCCCCAAGGCCGCGCTCGACCATCACACGGTGGCGGGCAAGACCGGCACGGCGCAGGTGGCCGACCGCGGCGGTTATGCGCCCGGCCGGTATGTTGCCTCGTTCATCGGATTTTTCCCGGCGGAGAATCCCGAGGTCTGCATCTCCATCGTCGTGGAGGAGCCGGATGTGCGGAAGGGTTACTACGGCGGCCAAATCGCCGCCCCCTATTTCAAGGCCGTGGCCGAGCAGGTCGCCAACTACCTGCAAATCCGCCCGGACAAGGACGATGTCCTGGCGGCCAGCACCACCAACGTCGTCAACACGGCCGCCCGCCGCTGACCCGGTCCCATGCCTCCCTTTGCCACCCTGCCAACGCCCGCCCGGGCCGCGGGCCGCGCCTCCGGCGCGGGCCAGGACCGTGGCCTGCTGCTCCGTCACCTGGTGCAGCAGCTCCCGGCGGCCCAGGTGGAGGGGCCGCTCGACCAGCCCATCCAGGGCATCACCCACGACTCACGCCGGGTGCGGCCCGGCATGGTGTTTGTCGCCATCCCCGGCCAGCAACCCGAGGGCCACGAGCTCATTGGCTCGGCCCTCGATCGCGGGGCGGCGGCTGTCATCTGTGATCGCCAGCGGCTGGTGCCACCCCGCGCGACCCGCATCCGGGTGCCCGATGTCCGGGAAGCCATGGCGTGCGCGGCGCGCTACTATTACCGGCAGCCCGCCGACCACCTCAAAATGGTGGGCATCACCGGCACCCGCGGCCGCACCACGCTGGCGTTCCTGCTCAAGGCCATCCTCGAGGAGGCCGGGATGGGCACCGGGCTGCTGAGCAGCCTCCGGTTGGAATGCGGCGACCGGGTGCTCCCGGCCGGCGGCCCGGCGCCGGAATCCACCGAGATTCAGCAGTCCCTGGCGGAGATGCTGCGGGCGAACTGCTCCGCCTGCGTGCTGGAAATCGACCCGCGCTTCCTCCAGCCGCCCCACCTGCTGGGCGTGGGCTTTGATGTCGCCATCGCGGTGAACCTCACCCGGGATGGGATGGAAGCGCCGGGCACCCCCGGCGATGCGACGGTCGCCCGCGAGCGCTGGGAGGCGGCCCTGGGGCGCGGGGCCAAGCTCGGCGGCACCGTGCTGCGGATTGACGATGATTTTGGCGCGCACCTGGCTGGTACTACCAAGGTTGAAGTGGAACTCAACTTCGGGTTAAGGCAGTCCGCCAGGTTGCGCGCCACGCGGATTGAACTCGGGCCCGGCGGCTCGAGGTTTGTGGTGGAGGCGCCGGGTCGCCGGTTTGCCGTCCGGCTGCCGTTGGCCGGGCGCAGCCACCTGCGGCATGCCCTGGCTGCCGTGGGGGTCGGGCTGGCCCTCGAGGTCGCCCCGGCCCGCATTCAGCGGGCCCTGCTGCGCCTCCCGGCGGTGCCCGGCCGCCTGGAGCGGGTCGAGGCGGGGCAGCCCTTTGGAGTGTTCGTGGATGGCGCCCGCACGGAGGCCGCCCTGGCCGCCGCGCTGCACGACCTGCGTGAACTGGCCACGGGCCGCATTCTGCTCGTGCTGGGGGATGAGGCGGGGACGTCGCCGGCCCGTCGCGCCCGGCTCGGCCGCGTGGCGGGCGAGTTGGCGGACATCACCGTGTTCACCACCGACAATCCGCGTCACGAGGATCCCTCCGGCATTGTGGCGCACCTGGTGGACGGGTTGCGCGGGGTGCCTGGGGCGGCGCACGCGGTTGAACTTGATCGTGCCCGGGCCATCGCGCGGGCGTTGGGGCTGGCGCGGGCCGGCGATGTGGTGCTGGTGGCGGGCAAGGGGCACGCGGCGCGCCAGGAAATCGAGGGCACGATTGTGCCGTTTGACGACCGCGCGGAGGCCGTGGCGGCCCTGGCCGGCCTGGGTTTCGCCCCGGCGCGCGCCTGCTGACCCGGGTGGGCGGTGGTTCCCGTTGCATGGAAGCGCGCTCCCTCCAGTGGATTGCCGAAGCTTGTGGCGGGGAACGCCGGGCCGGTGCGCCGGTCCTGCAAGTGGTCCGGGTCACCACTGATTCCCGCCGGGTGCAGCCCGGGGATTTGTTCATCCCGTTGGCGGGCGAGCGGTTTGACGGGCACGATTTCCTCCCCCAGGTCGCGGCGCAGGGGGCGGTGGCGGCGTTGGTCAGCCGGGCGTGGTGGGGGCGGGCGGGGCAGGTCGGTTTGCCGGGCCTGGGCCTTGTCACAGTCGAGGACACGCGCCGCGCGCTGGGTCAACTGGCGGCGCGGTATCGGGCGGACTTTGACCTGCCGGTGGTGGCCGTGGGGGGCTCCAACGGCAAGACAACCACGAAGGAACTTTTGGCGTCGGTGCTGCGGGAGGCGGGGCAACCGCTCTGGAGCGAGGCCAGTTTCAACAACGACATTGGTGTGCCGCTGACCCTGTTGAACCTGGAGCGCCGTCATACGGCGGCGGTGCTGGAGGCGGGCACCAATCATCCCGGGGAACTGGCGCCGCTGTTGCGGTTGATCCAGCCCCGGCACGGGGTGTTGACCAGCATTGGCCGCGAGCACCTGGAGTTTTTTGGCGATCTGGACGGCGTGGCGCGCGAGGAGGGGGCCCTGGCGGAGGCGCTGGGTGCGGACGGCATGCTGTTCATCAACGGGGACATGGAGAGCGCGCCGGGCATCGTGCGTCGGACGCGGGCGCGGGCCGTGCAGGTGGGCCTGGGGGCGCACAACGAGTGGCGGGCCGGCCGGGTGGAGGTGGCGGCGGACGGGGTGCAATTTGAGGTGAGCGCGCCGCAGGCGGCCTACGCGGGCAGCTATTCCGTGCGGTTGCTGGGGCGGCACCAGGTGACCAATGCCCTGCTGGCGTTGGCGGCGGGGGCCGCCCTGGGGGTTGGCCCGGAGCAGGCGCGGCGCGGCCTGGCCGCGTGCGCCCCGCCGAAGATGCGGCTGCAGGTCTGGGAGGCCCGCGGGGTGCGCGTGCTGGACGACGCCTACAACGCGAACGCGGATTCGATGCTGGCGGCGCTGGAGGTGCTGCGCGAATACCCGTGCCGGGGCCGCCGGGTGGCCGTGCTGGGCGACATGGCCGAGCTGGGCGGGCAGACGGAGGCGGCGCATCGCGAGGTGGGCCGGCGCTGCGGCACGGCCGGGGTGGATCGGCTGGTGGCGGTGGGGCGCTGGGCCGGCGAGACGGCACGGGCGGCGCGCGACGCCGGGGTGCGCGAGGTGCTGGAATTTGACGGGGTGATCGCGGCGGCGGCGGGGGCGGACCGCATTGCCGAGCCAGGCGACGTGGTCCTGCTCAAGGCCTCCCGCGCGGTGGGGCTCGAACGGCTGGGGGCGGCCTTGCGGGGCGGGGAAGGGGTTCGCGCCGAATGATTCCGGAGTTTGCGCAATGGCTGCTGGCCTCGGTCAAGAACACGGCGTGGGAGGATCAGTTCTCCTTCCTGCGGGTGTTCCGTTATATCACCTTCCGCAGCGCGGCGGCCTTGATCACGGCGCTGCTGCTCAGTTGGTGGCTGGGCCCCAAGGTCATCCGGTGGCTGAAGCGGCTGAAGTTCGGGCAGGAATACGACGATCGCGCCGAGGCCACGGGCACCCTGGGCACGCGGGTCATCTCCAAGCGGGGCACGCCGACCATGGGGGGATTCCTCATCGTGGCGGTGATGGATGCCACCGCGCTCTTGTGGGCCCAGCCGAACACGCTGGTCGTGCTCACGCTCATTTCCGTGCTGGTGCTGGCCGGGCTGGGTTTTTACGACGACTACGCGAAGATCACGCACCAGAGCGGGAGCAAGGGCGCGCCGCCGGCGATCAAGCTCTGGGTGCAGGGTGCCCTCGCGCTCCTGATTGCGGTGTATCTCTGGATGGATCCGCGCACGGAAAAGCTGGTCAGCGAGGTGATGGTGCCCTTCGTCAAGTATCCCGTGCTGACCGGGTTGGCGGGCTTGGTGGCGGGGTTGGCCCTGGCCGCCCTGACCATCGTGGGCAGCAGCAACGCGGTGAACCTGACCGACGGTCTGGACGGGTTGGCCATCGGCTGCACGATCATTGTCTCGCTGGTGTTCACCGTGCTGACGTATGTGGCCGGGAATTTCCGCATGGCCCTCTACCTGCAGGTGCCCTACGTGGAGGGAGCCGGGGAACTGACGGTGTGCTGCGCGGCCATGATTGGGGCCGGGCTCGGGTTCCTGTGGTACAACTGTCATCCCGCGCAGGTGTTCATGGGCGACACGGGTTCGCTGGCGCTGGGCGGGGCGCTCGGCATCATTGCCGTGCTCATCCATCAACCGCTGGTGCTGGTCATTGCGGGCGGGGTGTTTGTGGCCGAGGCGGTGTCGGTCATCCTGCAGACGGGCTATTTCAAGTACACCAAGCGCCGGTTCGGCGAGGGGCGCCGGATCTTCAAGATGGCCCCCCTGCACCATCATTTTGAGCGGCTGGGCTGGCACGAGTCCAAGGTGGTCATCCGCTTCTACATCCTCGGCCTGCTCTGTGCCGTGGTGGCGCTGGGCACCCTCAAGCTCCGGTGAACGCGCCGGAGGGGTTTCCCCAGGGCGTGACCGCCCTGGCCGGCCGCCAGGTCCTTGTCCTGGGGTTGGGCCGCAGCGGTCGGGCGGCCGCGGGGTTGTTGTTGCGCCAGGGCGCCCGGGTGCGGGTGCAGGACGATGCCGACACGCCGCCCCTGCGCGAGGCCGCTGCGGCCCTGCGCGAGGCAGGCGCCACGGTGCAGTTGGGGCCGGGCGGGTTGGGTGCCGCGCGGCCTGACCTGGTGGTGGTGAGCCCCGGCCTCCCGCCGGCGCATCCGGTTCTGGCCGAGTGCCGGCAACTGGGCGTGCCGGTCCTGGGCGAGTTTGAGTTGGGTGCCCAGCAGGCGCGCTGCCTGTCCGTGGCCATCACCGGCACCAACGGGAAGAGCACCACGTCCCGCATGGTGGCGCAGATGATGTCCGCGCACCGCCTGCAGACCGTGACGGCCGGCAACATTGGCACGCCGGTCTGCGACGTGGCCGAGGCCAGCCGGGATCTGGATTTTCTCACCCTGGAAGCCAGCGCCTTCCAGTTGGAGACCATCGAGTTTTTCCGCCCCGTCGTCGCCGTGCTGTTGAACCTCACGCCCGATCACCTGGACCGCTACGGCAGCATGGCGGCGTATGCGAGGGCCAAGGCGCGGATTTTCGAGAACCAGCAGGTGTTCGACTGGGCCATCATCCAGAGCGAGGCGCTGGCCCTGCTGCGGGCCCACGGGGTGTCCATTCCCTCCAAGGTGATTACCTTCAGCGCGCGCAACCGGCGGGCGGACCTTTACCTGGACCGGAGCCTCATCATCAGCCGGCGCGACGATTGGACGGGGCCGCTGCTCAACCTGGACCAGTGCCGCCTGAGCGGCCCGCACCAGGCGGAGAACATGATGGCCGCCCTGGCTGTCGGCCGGGTGCTGCGCATCCCCTTGGAACTCATGGCGGCCACGCTCCAGGAGTTTGCCCCGGCGCCGCATCGGTGCGAGTTGGTGGCCGAGGTGGGCGGGGTCCGCTACGTGAATGACTCGAAGGCGACCAACCTTGGGGCCGTGCAGAAGGCGCTGGACGCCATGCCGGCGGCCGCCCCGGGGGAACCGAACGTGTGGCTGATCGCGGGCGGGCGCGACAAGGCCCGCGAGTATTACGAACTGGGCCCGCTCCTCTCGCAGCGCGTCAAGGGGGCCTTCCTGGTCGGCGAGACGCGCGAGCAGTTGCGGGCGGCGTGGAGCCTTTTTACTCCTTGCACCCTGGTGGACACGTTGGTAGAAGCCGTGTCCGAAGCCGCCCGGCAGGCGGTGCCTGGGGACGTGGTGCTGTTGTCCCCGGCGTGTTCGAGCTTCGATCAGTTTCACGACTACCAGCATCGGGGCGAGGTGTTTCGCCAGGCGGTGCTGGGGTTGCGGGGTGCGGAGGGCGCCGCCGACCAGCCGAAAGCACCCCCCCGCCATTGAATCATTGAATTTAAGGCGCGACGGCCGATACGAGGGAATCGGCCCGGCGCGAACAATCAACTCACTGAACCCACCCTCGAGAACGGACGCTCCAAGAGCGCACCTTTTGAACATGAACAAACCGAATCCCCTCGTGCCGCAAGGCTCCTTTGCCGACCAAGGCCAAGGCAATGTCCGACTGACTGTTTTCGCCATCCTCGGCGTGCACCTGGTGCTGTTGGGTGTGCTGCTGATCGCCGGTTGCAACAAGGGCGCGGAGCCCTCCGCGGAGCAACCCCCGGTCGACCCCACGGCGGTCAACCTGCCCCCCGAACCGCCGCCGGTTCCCACCGATCTCCCGCCCGCGGCGCCCACCAACGAGTTGTCGACCGCCGGGGCGCATGCGACCCCGACGACCCCGGTTGGCGCCGCCCCCGTTGGCGCGCCCCCGGTGACGCCGTCCAACACGCTGGCCGAGGTGGTGCTGCCGCCCATCCCGCAGCCTGAGATTCCGCCGGCGCCCGCCTTCACCGAGCACACCATCGTCCGCGGGGATTCCTTCTACACGCTGGGCAAGAAGTACAAGGTCGGCTTCAAGGCCATCGCCGAGGCGAATCCCGGCGTGGATTCGGCCAAGCTCAAGATCGGGCAGAAGGTCAAGATCCCGCCGTCCAAGACCGCGGGTGCCGCGGCCCCCGCCGCCGCCGCCGTCGGGGCGCCGGCCGATGCCGGGTTGTCCGCTCCTTCCGGGGATGTGACCCACACCGTCAAGTCGGGCGACAACCTCTGGAGCCTGTCCCGCAAATACGGGGTCAAGGAGAGCGCCATCCGGTCGGCCAACAACCTGCGCACCTCCCGGCTCGTGGTCGGCCAGAAGCTGAAGATCCCCGGCAAGGCCGCCCCGGTGGCCCCGCCCGTGGAAACGGCGCCCGCCGTCCCCGCCGCCCCGCCTGTCCCCGCCCTGCCGCCCATCCCGGCGGCCCCGGCGGCCCCGGCCCCCGGCGGCGCCGTGCCGCTCACGCCTCAGTAAGTCCCGATTTGCCCCGTCGGCGGGCCGTGCCTGGCGCGCGGCCCGCCGACACAGTTTCCTTCCCGCGCCCGCCTCGCGGCCGCCGTCCCGTTCCCTTTATCCCCTCACCTGGGCTCCCATTCCGGGCGCCAAGGAGCAGTGCCTGCCAAACCCACGCGCGACTCGGGTCGCCGCGCTGTTCGCGGCGGCGCAGGTTCCTGCCGTCCTGGTTCCCGGAACAGCACAGTGTGAGGGGGGTGTTTTCCCCGCATCCCGCCCCCAACCGCCGCCGTCGTCGGCCTCCGCGCCGCCTCCGCCCGGCTCATCCATGAAAGCCGCCACCAGCCTGCTCCTCTTCAGCGTCGTCGGTCTCCTCGTCTTTGGCATCGTCACCCTGGTCAGCGCCAGCATGAGCCAACCCGAGGCGCGCTTCCTGGTCATGCAGCCGATCTGGGCCGGCCTCGGACTCCTGGCCTGCCTTGCTGGCGCCGCCATCAATTACCGCTGGCTCCGCTCGGCCTGGTGGGTCCTGCTGCTGCTGGCCATCGTCCTCCTGGTTTGCGTCTGGATCCCCGGCCTGGGCGTGCGCCGGAACGGCGCTTCCCGCTGGATCGGGGTGGGCAGCTTCGGCATCCAGCCCTCGGAACTGGCCAAGGTGGCCCTCATTGTCGCACTCGCCTGGTATGGGGAGCGCTACCAGCGGTTCATGTCCCAGTTCCTCCGCGGTGCGGTCATCCCCGGCGCGGGCGCAGCCGTGGTCCTCGGCCTCATCTTCAAGGAACCCGATGTGGGCACCACCGCCCTGCTCGGGGCCCTCACCTGCCTCCTCCTGCTCATCGCCGGCGCCCGCTGGTTCCATGTGGGGCTGCCGGTGGCGTTGGCCTGCGCGGCCCTGGCGACCTTCATTGCGAACAACCCCATGCGTTCCGACCGCATCTATGCATGGCTGCACCCCTATGAAACCCGCCTCGACACCGGCCTGCAGGCCTGGCAGTCCATGGCCGCCCTCGGCTCCGGCGGTGTGCGCGGGGTGGGCCTCGGCGAGGGCCGCCAGAAGCTTGGCTTCGTGCCCGAGAATCACACGGACTTCATCCTCTCCGTCATCGGCGAGGAACTGGGCCTGGCCGCCACCCTTTCCGTCATTGCCGCCTACCTGACCATCCTCACCTGCGGGGTCTACATCGCGTGGCATGCCGCCGACACCTTCGGCATGCTGCTGGCCTCCGGGATCACCTTCCTCATCGGGCTGCAGGCCACCATCAATATCGGCGTCGTGACCGGCGCCTTCCCCAACAAGGGGATCGCCCTGCCGTTCCTCAGTTATGGCGGTTCCAACCTCGTCGTCATGCTGGGCTGTGTCGGCCTCCTGCTCAGCGTGGGACGGCTTGCCGCCGTCCCGGCGCGCGTGCGCGAACTGAACCCGGACGCCGCCGCCGAGCCCGGCCTCGCATGAAGCCCGCTCCTGTCCAGCGTCCCCGGATCGCCATCGCCTGCGGTGGCACCGGCGGCCACCTGTTCCCGGGCCTCGCCGTCGGCGAGCAACTGCTGCAGCGGGGCTGCGAAGTCACCCTGATTGTGTCCCCGAAGGAGGTGGACCAGCAGGCCGTCCAGTCCGTCCGCGGCATGGCGGTCGTGACGCTGCCGGCCGTCGGGCTCGTGCGCGGCCAGGTCGGGCCTTTCCTGGCCGGGTTCCTGCGCTCCTACCGCGCCGCCCGGCAACTGTTTCGGCGCGAGCCGCCCCAGGCCGTGCTGGCCATGGGCGGGTTCACCAGCGCGCCGCCGATCCTCGCCGGCCGGGCCGCCGGGGCCGCCACCTTCCTGCACGAGTCGAACACCATCCCGGGCAAGGCCAACCGTTGGCTGGCCCATGTGGTCACCCAGGCGTTCGTCGGGTTCCCGGGTGCCGCCCGGCACCTGCGTCATTCCGATGTGGTCCACACCGGCACGCCGGTTCGCCCGCAGTTCCGGCCCGGGGACGCCCCGTCGCACCGCATGGCCTTGGGACTGGACCCCGGGCGTCCCGTGCTGCTGGTCACCGGCGGCAGCCAGGGGGCCAGCGGGGTCAATGACCTCGTCGTCGCGGCGCTGCCTGCCCTCGCCGCGGCGTTGCCAGATCTCCAATACCTGCATCTGACCGGGCCGGCTGAAGTGGACAAGGTTCGCGCGGCCTATGCGGCGCAGGGTCTCCGGGCAGTGGTGCGGCCCTTCCTCAGTGAAATGGAACTGGCACTGGGCGCGGCCACGGCGGCCGTGAGCCGGGCCGGGGCCTCCTCGCTGGCCGAACTGGCGGTGATGCGCCTCCCGGCTGTCCTCATTCCCTACCCGGCCGCCGCGGACAACCACCAGTGGCACAATGCCCGGGCCTTGGCGGACGCCGGGGCGGCCTGCGTGCTTGAGCAGCGGGGCGCGGACGGCCCCCAGTTGGCGGCGCTGGTCCGGCGGTTGGTGGCGGATGCGGAGGCGCGGGCGGCCATGGCCGGGGCCTTGGCGGCATGGGATGTGCCGGATGCCGCCGCGCGCATTGCAGACCGGATCGTCCGGGCCGTGGAGGCGCTCGGCGGGGGACGTTGGCAACCCTCCTCGCCAGCGTCGTCGCCCGAGACCGGCACCCTGCGACTGTCGGCGCAGGCGGCCCCGGTGGGCGCCGGCTCGTGAGGCAGCCGGGAGCCATTGGCCTGTTCATTCCCTTGCTTTGTCTGCCAACCCAAACCTCGTGGTGGGAGCGCGCGTGGCGTCGCCCGCGCGCTTCCGCCCCGGGGGGGATGGCGGGTTCCCCGGTCTCTCCCGGTTGGTCCCCGAGCCTGTGACTTCCCATGCGACCTTGGCCGCCGAGCTGGCGGCGCAGCTGACGCCCGGCACCCTGGTGCGGGCGGATGAACCGCTGGTGCGCCGGACCACCCTGCGGGTGGGCGGCCCGGCGGACCTGTATGTGGAGCCGGCCTCGGAGGAGGATCTGGCCGCCGTGCTGCGGTTCGGCCGCGCGCGGGGGCTAGCATGCACGATGCTCGGGCGCGGCTCGAACCTGCTCATCCGCGACGGCGGCATCCGTGGGATCGTCATTTGCCTGGCCCATCCGCACTTCAGCCGCCTCGAGTGCGTGGAGGGGCGCCTGCATTGCGGGGCGGGGGTCAAGCTCAAGCAAATCTCGGTGGAGGCGCGCCGGGCCGGCCTGGCCGGCCTGGAGTTCCTCGAGGGCATCCCGGGCAGCCTCGGGGGATCCATGCGCATGAACGCCGGGGCCATGGGGTCGTGGCTGTTCGATGTGCTGGAACAGGTCCGTTACATGGATCCCGAGGGGCGTGTGCATGAGCAGCCGGCCGGGGAGGTGCCGGTGCAATACCGCGGGTGTCCCCTCTTCAGGACCCATATTGCGCTGGGCGCCGTGCTCAAGGGCCAGCCATCCACCCCGGAGACCATTGCTGCCCGCATGGCGCAGTACAGCCAGAAGCGGTGGGATTCCCAGCCCGCGGCGCCGAGCGCCGGGTGCATCTTCAAGAATCCCGCCGCCATTCCCGCCGGGAAGCTCATCGATGAACTGGGCCTCAAGGGCACCCGGGTGGGGGCGGCCGTGGTCTCGGATGTGCACGGCAACTTCATTGTCAACGAGGGCGGGGCCACCGCGCGCCAGGTGCTCGATCTCATCGAGGTGGTCCGGCAGCGGGTGCGCGTCGCCCGTGGCGTCGAACTGGAGACCGAGGTGGAGATCCTGGGGGAGGACGCATGAGGTGGCAGCGGATGCTTTTGCTGGGGTTGGTTGTCGGCCTGCTGGGCCTGGCTTGGCGCCGGGGCCAGGGGGATTTCTTCCGGCGGCTTCCCCCTGAACCGGCTTCGGCCGGGCCGGAGTCCGGCGGCTGATGGGCGCGCCGTTGCACATCACCGTGCTGCTGGGCGGGTTTTCCGCCGAGCGGGCGGTTTCCCTCCGCACGGGGGCGGCGGTGGCTGCGGCGCTGCGTGCGCGGGGCCACCAGGTGACGGAACTGGACGTGACCGGGCCGGACTGGAAGCCCGGCCCGCGGGTCGATGTGGTTTTCCTGGCCCTGCACGGGGCGTATGGCGAGGACGGACAGGTGCAACGGCGGTTGGAGGAACTGGGCCTGCCCTACACCGGCTGCGGTCCGGAGGCCAGCCGGGTGGCGTTTGACAAGGTGCTGACCAAGCAGCGCTGCCTGGCGGCGGGCGTCCCGACCGCGCGGTTCCTGGTGCTCGATGATGCGGGCGCCGGATGGCCGGGGGGCTGGGAGCCGCCCGTGGTGCTCAAGCCGGTGCGGCAGGGTTCCAGCGTGGGGCTGCAATTTGTGAATCGCGTGGAGGAATGGCCGGCCGCCCTGGCCGAGTCGCTTCGGCATGACACCGAGGTCTTGCTGGAGGAGCGGATCCTGGGGCGGGAGACCACGGTCGGGATCCTGGAGGACCAACCCCTGCCGGTGGTCGAGGTGCGGCCGCGGCAGGGCGCGTATGATTACGCGACCAAGTACACGGCGGGCGCGGCGGAGTATTTGTGTCCGGCTCCGTTTCCCGCGGTCGTGACGGGGCGGATTCAGGAGGCGGGGCTGGGGGCGTTCCGGGCGGTGGGGGGACGGGACTATGCGCGGGTGGACGTGATGGTGAGCGCGTCCGGCGAGCCGGTGGTCCTGGAGGTGAACACGCTGCCGGGGATGACCGAGACCAGCCTGCTGCCCAAGGCGGCGGCTGCCGCCGGGCTGGATTACGGGGGGCTTTGTCAGCGGATGATTGACCTGGCCCTGGCCCGGCGCTGAGGCGCCGGGGTGATTTTCATGAGTTTACCCTGGTTCAAGCGCCGGCCGCGCAACCGCCGCCATTCGCGTGGGCACGTGCTGGAGGTCAAGCTCAGCACGCAGCAGCGGCGCCGGATCCAGTTTCGGCGGTTCAAGTGGACGCTGGTGACGACGCTGGGCCTGGCGGCGCTGTTTTACGGGGGGTGGCGGGGCGGGGAACACCTGTTGGGCCGTTGGGTGTTCAACAACGAGCACTTTGCCATCAGCCGGGTGCAGGTGGAGACCGACGGGGTGTTGTCGCCTGAGCAGTTGCGGAGTTGGGCGGGGGTGCGGCCCGGGGCGAACCTGATGCGGCTGGACCTGGCCCGGGTGAAGCGGGACCTGGAGATGTTCCCGGCGATTGAGTCGGTGTCGGTGGAGCGGGTGTTGCCGGGCACGCTGCGGCTGCGGGTGGTGGAGCGCGAGCCCATCGCCCAGGTGGTGCTGGCCGGTCCCGGGGGCACCCATGCGGCGCGCTACACCCTGGATGCCCGGGGCATCTTCATGTATCCGGTCGAGTCACCCCAGCGTGCCGCGCCGGCCGCGGTGACGGTGGAGTTCCTGCCCCAGTTGACGGGGGTGGCGCCGCCGGACATCCGGCCCGGCCGCCAGTGCGAGGTGCCGCAGGTGCTGGCCGCCCTGGAATTGGTGCGCGCCTTCAACGCGTCGGCGATGGCGGGCACGGTGGATCTCCGGCGGGTGGACGTCGGCCAACCCGGAGTGCTGGTGGTCACGACGGCGCAGGGCAGCGAGGTGACCTTCGGCCTGAACCAGTTTGACGAGCACATGCGGCGCTGGCGGCTGGTCCATGACCATGCCCGCCGCTTCAGCCGGCACATTGAACGGCTGGACCTGGTGGTTTCGAACAACAATCCCATGCAGTGGGTGGATTCCGCGGGCCTGAGCCCGGCCCCGACCCGTCCGCTGCGGCCTTCCCCCTACCGAAAGAAGCATGTTTGACGACCCCAACATTATTGTCGGCCTCGAGATCGGCACCTCCAAGGTGTGTGCCGTGGTCGGCGAGGTGCATCCGGATTCCTCCGGCCTGACCATCGTGGGCCTGGGCCAGGCCCGCTCCCGCGGGGTGCGCAAGGGTGAGGTGGCCGACCCGGCCACCGTGGCCGAGGATGTCCGCAACGCGATCGTCGAGGCCGAGCAGATGGCTGACGTCGAGATCCGGAGCGTCTACCTGGGGGTGACCGGCGGTCATGTCCGGGGCTTCACCAACCGGGGCGTCCATCCGGTGGCCTCGGCGGATCGCGAGATTTCCACCCAGGATGTCGAGGACGTCATCCGCAATGCCAAGGCCATCAACCTGCCGGCGGAGAACTACGTCGTGCACGCCGTGCGCCAGCATTTCCTGGTGGATGGACAGGACGGGATCATCAGTCCCGTGGGCATGTTTGGCTCCCGCGTGGAGGTGGACATGCACGTCATCCACGGCAACTTCAACCGGCTGCAGAACCCCATCCGGGCCGTCAAGGGCCTGCAGTTGGAGGTGGAATCCATCGTGTTCAACGGCCTGGCTTCCTCCCTCGCCCTGCTCACGCCGGAACAGAAGGAACTGGGGGCGCTGGTCATCGACCTGGGGGGCGGCACCACGGAGTTCGTCGTTTACAGCGGGGGCATCATCAAGCACGCCGGGGTGCTGGCCGTGGGCGGGGACCATGTCTCCAACGACCTCGCCTTTGGCCTGAAGGTGCCGCTTGGGCGGGCCGAGGAACTCAAGGTCCAGCATGGCGGCGCCCAGGCAATCGGGGGCGACCGCGGGCAGAGCGTGACGGAGAAGGGCGACCCGGGCCTCCTGCAGAAGCCGGTCAACCTGGAACACCTGCGGCGCATCATGTCCCTGCGCCTGGAGGAGACCTTCGAGCTGATCGAGGCCCAGTTGGCCCAGGCCGGCCTGCTCGATTACCTGCGCGCCGGGGTCTTCCTCTGCGGCGGTGGATCGCGCGTGCCCGGCATCGAGGCGCTGGCGGGCGACATTTTCCAACTGCCGGTCCAGGCCGGGCGGGCGAGTTCCATCAGCGGGCTCAAGTCGGCCCTCGACCAACCCGAGTTCGCCACCGCCATCGGGCTTGTGAAATACGGGTCGTTCCAGCAAAAGCGCCGCCCGGGCGGCTTCTTCGCCCGCAAGGTCATGGAGACCTTCGGGGGATTCATCCGCCGCTAATACATCCCGCCCACTTCTCACCCGCATGAGCCACTCCGAACTTCATCCTCCGTCCGCCGGGCCCGTTCCCGGCGTGGCCTCCATCAAGGTCCTCGGCGTCGGCGGGGCCGGCGGCAATGCGGTGGGCCACATGGCCCGCCAGTCCTTTGCCGGGGTCGATTTTGCCGCGCTCAACACCGATGCCGTGGCCCTGGCCCACGCCACCGTGCCGACGCGGCTGAGCCTGGGAGCGCGCAGCATGCGCGGGCTCGGCTCGGGCGGGGATCCCGCGCGCGGGCGCGCCGCGGCCGAGGAGGAGGCTGCCGCCATCCGTTCCCTTTGCCAGGGTGCCCAGGTGGTTTTTGTCGTGGCCGGTCTCGGCGGCGGCACCGGCACCGGGGCCGGGCCGGTGGTGGCCCGGTTGGCCAAGGAATGCGGCGCCCTGGTCCTGGGCATTGCCCTGCTCCCCTTCGAGTGCGAGGGGACCAAGCGCGCCCAGCAGGCGCAGCGCGGCCTCGAGGAACTCAAGGAGGCGGCGGACGGGGTCATCTGCCTGCCCAACCAACGGATGTTCAAGCTCGTGGACGAGAAGACCAGCGTGCTCGAGGCCTTCCAGATCACCAACGACCTGATTGCCCAGGGTGTGCGCGGCATCTGGAGCCTCCTGTCCCGGCCCGGCCTCATCAACGTCGATTTTGCCGACCTGTGCTCGGTCACCCAGGGGCGCCATACCGAGAGCGCGCTGGCCACGGCCGAGGCGCGCGGTGAACACCGCTCGCGCGAGGTCATGGAGCGGTTGCTGGCCCATCCCCTGATGGAGGGCGGAGCCGCCCTGGCCGATGCCACGGGGGTGCTGGTCTGCCTGCGCGGCGGTCCCGGGTTGTCGCTGGCCGAGGTGAACCACCTGACGGAGCAGGTCCGGCGCCAGTGCGAGGGGGCCCACCTCATCCTGGGCGCGGCGATTGACGATTCCATGGGGGACGGGCTGAGCGTCACCCTGCTGGCGGCCAAGTCGGCTCCCCCTCTGCCCGCCTCCCTGCCGGTCATGGCCCCGGCCCCGGCGGTGCTGGCACCGGCCGCCAACCCGGCCCCGCCCGCGGCGCCGATGCTGCTGCCCACGAGTTCCCAGTTGGTCCCGGATGTGCGTCCGGAGACCGAACCCGTCCCTGCGCCCGGCCTCGGCTCCAGCCGGCGGGCCAAGGGCGGCCCGCGCCTGCGCCAAGGGCAGTTGGCGCTCGAGCTCCTTTCCAAGGGCCGGTTCGAGAAAAGCGAACCCACCATCCATCAGGGCCAGGACCTGGATCTGCCGACCTACATTCGCCGGGGCGTGGCGCTCAACTGAGCCTGCCTCCCTCCGGCGGGGTTCACCCCGGCCGGCCCGGCCACCCGTTTTCCCAACAAGGAGAGTGGAACAAAAAGAACAACTGCTCGCGGGGCGCGAGCGACGACCCTGCATCGTCGTACTGCTGTGTTGCAGGGTCATCGTTCGTTAAAGATGCCTCCCACGGCCACTTCCTACCCCTAGGCCATTGGGCATCCGCCCCGCGAGCTCCCCTCCCTTCCTTCCTTCCTTCCGCGCGTCACTTCACTGACGTCGCCGCTTCCCCCCCCTCGTCCGATTGTCCCGCCAGGCCGGCGGTGTGCCCGCATGCCGGGTCGCCCCGGCTGTGGTCGCTTCCGGTTTGGTTTTTTCAGCCGGCCCGGCCATCCTGCGGCATGCGCTGTCGCTGTTTTCCAACCGCCATGCTGGGTTCATGGCTTGTCCTGGCCCTGAGCATGGCCGCCGCGCCGGCCGCGGACCGGCCGACGCTGGCCGCGCCGGTTTCGACCGCCGTCGCGACAAACCACTACGAGCGGCTGGCCCGGCCGGATCCGGACGGCATTGGCAAGGCCTACCTGGGCCGCGAGATTTCGCGGGTCATGGGGCACCAGGCAGCGGACTGGCTGGAGCGGCCCGAGCGCGAGGCGGAGGAGCATGTCACGCGGATGCTGGAGCAACTGGGCCTGCGGCCGGGGGACGTGGTGGCGGACATTGGTTGCGGCACGGGTTACCACGCCCGGCGCATGGCACGGCTTGTCGGCCCGGGCGGGCGCGTGCTGGGGGTGGATATCCAGCCCGAGATGCTGGACATGCTGGTGCGCAGCAACCGTGCGGCCGGCGTGACCAATGTGGTGCCGGTGCTGGGGACGATTTCCGATCCCAAGCTGCAGCCGGAGTCAATCGACCTGGCGCTGCTGGTCGATGTCTACCACGAACTGGAGTATCCGCGGGAGATGATGCTGGCCATCCGGCGGGCGCTGAAGCCGGGCGGGCGGGTGGTGCTGGTGGAGTTCCGCGCGGAGGATCCCAACGTGCCCATCAAGCGGTTGCACCGGATGGCGGAGACCCAGGCCCGGCGGGAGATGGCGGCCGTGCCGCTGGAATGGGTGGAGACCATCGGGGTGCTGCCCTGGCAGCACATCCTTGTCTTCCGGAAAAGCCGCTGATCCAGGGTCAGAACGTCACCCCGAGGGTTGAGCGGACCTGCAGGTCGTTGGGTTCCACGCCCCGGGCGGTCATGGTGTCGTAAAAATCGATCACGGTGAGGTTCAGCGAGAGGTTCCCGTAAAGCCACAGGCGCAGGTTGCCCTCGGCGCGCAGCTTGAACTCCGTCGGGTCATCCCATTCGGGGAAGAACTCCAGTTTCTGGTCGAGGGTGAGCCGGTCGGTCAGGGCCCACCGGGCCTGCTGGCCCAGCCGGTAATAAAAAACGTCCGTCGAGGTGCCATCCCCCCAGTGTTGCTCCTGGAAATTGATGCCAGCCTCCAGTTGCACGGCAACCGCGGGGCTGCGCACGGCCCTCCAACCGGCGCCGGGACCCAGTTGCCAGTAGTTGTCCAGCTGGCGGACCTCGTCGTAGCCCCCATTGGCCTGGTTGTAGACATACAGGCGTTCCGTCAGGTCGTGGTCGCTCTTGATGGTCCCGTCCATGCGGTTGGCGTTGAGTTCGCCGTCGGCGCGCCCGTAGGTGAAGAGATAGTCGGCGGTGTTGCGGAGTTGACGCCAACCGTGCTGGAGCTTGACCCGGCCCGAGTAGAGTTGGCGGTCCTTGGTGGCCAGGGCGAGGTCCAACCCGGCCTGCACCTCGCCCGAGAGCCGCAGGGTGGGGTGCCCTGGGGAGAGTGGGCCGGGGCTTTCCGGACGGGCGGTGGTGGAGGCTGCGCGGGCCAGCAGGCGGTGGTATTCCGTGGCGGAAAGCTGGCCGGTCACAAAGGCGGCCCGGGCCTGCTCCAGCTTTCGCCGGGCGGCGTCCTGCTCCGTCCCCGGGTCAGGCGCGGGCGGGGCGGGGGTGGCTGGGGATTCCCTTCGTTCCACGACGGCGGAGTGGGGCAGGGACACGAGGCCCAGGAGGCTGTTGGTGAGGGTGAATCCGTTGGTGTCCTCGCGCAGGATTCGTCCGCTGAGGCGGTCGCCGTTGCGGAGCAGGATCTGGGTGTCGGCCTGCAGGTGGGGCAGCAGGCCAAGGCAGGCAAGGCCGGCGAGGAGCAGGCCGGGCCGGTGGCGGGGCTTAGGGTTTGGCCGGCGCGGCATCCGTGGGCGGGGCAGGGGTGGGGAGGGCGGCGGGGGGGCGGGGATTTTCGCCGACGGGGGAGGGGGCACCCGGCGCGGGGAGGTCGCCGGCGGTGACCCGGCGCAGGCCGCCTTGGACCAGCACCCGGCCTTGTTCGTTGACCCTCAGGCCGGGCCGGGTTTCCCCGTAGTCGTAGGTCAGGCGGGCTCTCCAGGCGCCCTCCGGGCTGATGGCCCCGTAGAGAAAGGAGCGCGGGCCGTTCTGGAAAAGCAGGTGCAGGGTGTTGGAGCCATCGATGCGCAACTCCGGCCGGCCGAAGGAGACCATGGGGCCCAGGGGCATGACGCGGAACACCCTCTGGTCTGCGTCGTCGGTGATGCGGGCATAGAGCCGCTGCTGTTTGAGGCCGTTGGCGCGGATGAGGGCGACCTTGCGCATTTCCGGGGCCCCGTCCGGGCCGGGCACGCCGAACTCCTCCTCGAGCAGTTTGGAGCCCTTGATGATGTGGAAAGGCACCGGGGCGCTGGGGGCCTCGCCGTCCCACTGCGGGATGCGGACCGTGGCGGAGACGACGTAGCGGCCAGGCCCTGGGAACTCGTAGCAGGGCATGAGGTTGACCGTCTTGGTGGCGGCTTGGGCGGAGGCGACGGTGAACGTGCCGGCCACGGCCGGGTCGGCCACGCGGGGGACGGTGGTGCCATCGCTGGCCTGGATGGAGAAGGACAGCCAGTCGTTGGACTGGCCGAGTTGAAGTGGACGTCCGGATCGGTTGGTGATGCGGACCCGCACCGTCATCGATTCATCACGGAGGAACTCCGGTTCATCGAGCAGCAGGTCCACGGAGACTTGTGCGTTGGCGCAGATGGCGGCGGCCAGGAGGAGGGTCAGGCTGCCCAGGAGGACTCGCATCAGGTGACTCTAGGAGGGGGTGGGGGGACTGCAAGCCCCCGTTGTCCGGCGGGATCGACGGGGGCGCCGGGGATCCTATTCAGGGCCGCCGGGCCTGGAGCATGGCGTCGAGGCGGGCGGCGACGATGGCGGGAGTGATTGCCTCGAGGCATTCGAGGGGGCGGGAGTGGCGGCAGGTGTCCTTGAGACACGGGGCGCAGGGCAGGGGATGGCGGAGGGTGTGCTCGAGTTGTCCGTAGGGCCCGGTGCGGCGGGGTTCGGTGGGGCCGAAGAGGGCGATGACGGGCCGGCCGAGGGCGGCGGCGATGTGGAGCGGGCCGGTGTCGTTGGACACCAGCAGGTCGCTCAACCGGAGCCACTCGACCATTTCCGGGAGGGAGGTGCCGCCGGCGAGGTTGAGGGTGCGGGAGGGGGCGGCGGCGGCGATGGTGGCGGCGAGGCTGCGCTCGCCCGGGCCGCCGAGGATGGCGAAGCGGACATCGGGCCAGGCGGCTGCCCCGTGGCGGACGAGAGCCGCAAAGTGCTCCGCCGGCCACCGTTTGTTGGTCCAGCGCGCGCCGGGTTGCAGGGCCACCCACCGGCTCCCCGCCGCGTCCCACTTCTCGCGGAGGGCGGCAGCCATGGCCGGCCGCTCGGGCAGCCAGGTGAAGTTGCGGTGGACCGGCACGCCCAGGGGCGGGAGCACGGAAAGATACCAATCCACGGCATGGGCGAGAGGGCCTGGCCGCGGCACCGCGAGGTCGTAGAATCCGGCCGCCGCCTCCCGCCGGTCATCCAACCCGATGGTGAACGACCCGCCGGCCAGCCAGGCCACCAACCCGCTGCGGGCCAGGCTTTGCAGGTCGATCACGCGGTCGAAGCCGAGTTCCCGCATGCGGCGCAGGCTGCGCCAAGCCTCGGGCCAGTGCCGCGGATGGCGCCAGCGTCGGCGGTCGAAGGGGATGACACCGGCAAGATCCGGGTCCCCCTCCAGCAGGGGGGTCAGGCTGCTTTCCAGCCACCACCAGACCTCGGCGCCCGGGTCGTGAAGCCGGATCAGGCGCAGGACCGGCAGGGCTTGGATGACATCCCCGAGGGAACTGGGCTTGAGGATGAGCGTCTTCACGGGGCGCACCGCAAGGGGTGGAATCGCAGGGCCGGGCCGCCGCTGTTTCCGGGCACGCAGGGGCCGCTGTGGTGGGCGGGGCTGGGCGGGCTTATTTCCCGACGGCCAGGCGGTCGGCCAGGCGCTGGGGGAGGCCGGCCTCGATGATTTTCTTCTGCGCGGCGGCGATATCGTACTCGAGCCGGCGCAGTTCGATGGTCTGCTCGTTCATGTCGTAGACCACGTAGCCTGCGCGGGGGTCGCCGTCACGCGGTTGCCCGACGGCGCCGACATTGACGAAGTATTTCTTGCCGGGCTCGACATGGAACTTGGAGTAGGTGCCGCCGCGGACGGCGCTGTCCCGGATGAAGGCAAGGGGCACGTGGGTGTGACCGAAAAAGCAGACCCCGGTGTTCTGGTAGGTCAGGCTGGCGGCGGCGGCGAGGCGATCGAAGACGTAGCCCCAGCGCTGGGGGCCGTCGAGGGTCGCGTGCACGACCGTGAAGCTGGCAACCAGGCGCACGTACTTGAGTTCGCGCAGCCATTTGCGGTCGTCGTCGGTGAGTTGTTTGCGGGTCCAGTTGACCGCCTCCGCGGCGTGGGGGTTAAAGCCCTCAAGGTCCCCCTCGATGGAGCAGTACTCGTCGTGGTTGCCCTTGACGCAGGGCATGCCCATGGAGCGGACGATGTCCAGGCATTCCTTGGGGTTGGCGTTGTAGCCGACGACGTCGCCGACGCAGCAATAGTGGGTGCAACGCTGTTCCTTCGCATCCTGCAGGACGACCTGAAAGGCCTCGAGGTTGGCGTGAATATC
Organism: Verrucomicrobiota bacterium; assembly: GCA_046048995.1. Lineage (GTDB taxonomy): Bacteria > Verrucomicrobiota > Verrucomicrobiia > Limisphaerales > JADJPG01 > JBJOEZ01. The sequence goes on from JBJOEZ010000008.1 coordinate 92,989, forward strand.
GGCGATGACCGCGTATCTCATTGCTGGGGTGGACTCTAAGCGAGGATGGCGAATCCGCGAAACTCATTTTTCGCGGGACTGCGCTGGAGGTTCTCGTCCTCGATGAAGCGGCCGACCTCGGATTCGCGGATGGCGGTGCGGAACGCCTCGAGTTCGGCGGGATCCCCCTCGGCCTCCAGGGCCACGCGGCCGTCGGGGAGGTTGCGGACGGTGCCGGTGAGCTCAAAGCCGTTGGCCAAACGCTTGACGGTGTAGCGGAAGCCGACGCCCTGGACGCGCCCCGAGTAGAGGACCTGCAGGTGCTGGCGGCTCATGGCAGCGGGTCCCAGGTGACCGGGACCGACTGTTTCGCCCCGAATTTGTTGGTGTAAAACAGCTGCCGGTGCCGGGCGCCATACTCATGGACCATCCGGGTGATCTTGACGTCGAAGCAGCAGTATTCGGCGATATCCAGCATGCGGCCCTCCTTGAACCACCGCAGGGCCTGGAGGCCGTCCGAGGTCTTGCCCAGGCCCATGGTGCCGTGCGCGATGGAATCGAGGGAAAGCCGGTGGGGGATGGTTCGCCGCAGTTCCACCATCATGTCGAGGGTGGGCAGTTGGGTGAGGTCGAGGATGGTGTAGCCGTGCAGGACCTCGTAGTCGAAGCCGAGGTTGTTGAACCCGACCACCAAGTCGGCCCGGCGAAGTTCCTCGACCAGGTCATCGACCTGTTTCTCCCCGTAAACGTGATAGCCGCCCCGCACGGTGCTGTAGGTGACCCCCACGCTCATTTTCATGTCCCGGATGTTGCCCCAGCCGCCGACTTCGTCGGCCGACTTCTGGGTTTCCAGGTCGAAATAGACAATGTTCTTCATGCGGCGGCCCCGGGGGGCGGCGTGGAGTGTCGGAACGCGGCCGGGAGCTTACGCAGCGGCCGGGTGGCCGGGCAAGCGGCGAGTCGATGGGTCGGTGGTGCCGCGCCCCGGATTCAGGGCGCTTGGCGGAGGCGGAAGAAGCCGGCGCCGTTGGTGGCGGGGAGGACTTGGGGGCTGGCGGCCGGGGGCAGGTCGGTGTAGGGACCGTCGGGGCGGGCGGCCTGCTGGAGGCGTTGGCCCGGGGCGTCCCAAGAGAGGATGACGTGGGTGTCCTGCAGCCGGACATCCAGGCGGGCCGGGATGGCCGGCATGGACACGGCGACAAGGGACAGGTCGAAGGCGGCGTCCGGCGTGTTAAGGCTGTCCTGGTGGAGTTCCACGGCCAGGAGGTTGGCGCCCTCGCGCAGGAGGCCGGGTGACACCGGGACGACGATGGGGGCGTAGAACAGTTCGTTCGTGCCGGCGACATTGGCATTGGCCGGGGTGGTGGAGGTGACGGGGCCGGCGGGCATGTTGACGCGGAACACCTCGAGGCCGTTCAGGTAGGCGACCGCGCCGTCATCGCGCACGATGCGGAAGGCGAGGCTCGTGACAGCGGCCACGTTGGTGGCGTCGAAGTGGTGCCGGAAGTAGGCGGTCAGGTGGCGGTTGCCGGCCAGGCCGCCATTAATCACGGTGGCCGGCAGCGCGTTGGCCGGTCCGAGTCCCCCGAACCCGAGGATGCCGGGGCCGGCGCCCCAGGTGGCGTCGTCGAAGCCGGCTTCGCGCCAACCGGGAGCGGGCGCGGACGGCGTGTCGAGGAAGCGCCACACCGAACCAGTGGCGACAAGGGTGGTGAGCTGCGGGGCGGCGGTGACGGTGATGGTGACGGGAGCCGACGTGGCGCTCAATCCAGTGTCATCGGTGGCCACGGCGTGGAGGACGTGCGTCCCGGGGACCAGCAGGCCGCTGGGGCGGGCCACCCCGTCGGGGCCGGGCGGGGCCTGGCCCAGGGGGCTGGTTCCGGAATACAGGGTGACGTTGGTGACGGCGTTGTCCGGGTCCCAGACCCTGGCCTCAGCCTCCAGGCTGACGGGGCCCTCCAGTTGAGTGCCGTCCTCCGGGCGGACCCAGGCGACACGCGGGGCCTGGGTCGGCAGGCCGGGAAGAAGTTCCGCATCGAAGCTGAGGTCGCTGCTGCCGGGTCCTGACTGGTGGACGGCAACCGCCAGGACATTGCGGCCGGGCAGCAGGAGGGCGGGAGACACCCGACTCCCATGGAAGCTGGGGTCATCCACGGCGGCCACGGAGGGGGTCAACGCGGTGATTGGGCCCTCCGGCAGGTTGTTGCGATAGATTTCCGTGCCGTTGAGGTAGGCAATCGCGCCGTCATCGCGGAGTACCCGCAGGACAAGGCTGGTGACAGCACCGGGATCCGCCACCGTGAAGGCGTGCCGGAAATAGGAGGTGATGAAGGTGCCGCCGGCCGGTCCGCTGGCCAGGCGGGTGGCTTCGTCCCCGTCGCCATAACCCAGTTCGGCCGGTCCGCTCGCCCACCCCGTGTCATCGAAACCGGGCGCGCTCCACGCGGCGGGGTCGGAACCGTCGTCGAGGTAGCTCCACGTGGCCCCGCGCGGAACCAAGGCCGGGACCACTTCCATCACGACCGGTGCCGACGTGGCCGACAGTCCGGTGTGGTCGAGAGCCACCGCGCGCAGCGTGTGCCGCCCGATCGGGGCATTGGTCCAGGTGAGGGCAAAGACGCCCTGGGTCGGGGCCAGGCTGAAACCCAGCGGGGATTCCCCCAGCAGGAACTCCACCATGGCCACGAGGCCGGCCGGCGCGTTCGCCAGGGCGGCGAGTTGGACCTGGGTGCCGCCCACCATGTCGTTGGCCGTGGGACGGACCAGGCGGACTTCGGGGGGGCGCACCTCCTCGTTGGCCGACAGGCTCAGGTCAAAACGCATGTCCGGGTTGTCGAGGCTGGATTGGTGAACCTCGACCGCGATCAGGTTGGTTCCCGCGGCCAGCAGTTGGGGAGGCAGGGTGGCGGCGTGGAATAGCCAGCCGTCGTCCGGGGCGGATTGACTGGCCAGCAGCGCGTAGTCCGCCGGCCCGGGCGGCAGGTTGCTCCGGAACACCTCCGTGCCGTTGAGGTGAACGATGGCACCGTCATCCCGGCGAAGGCGCACCAGCAGGTTGGTCAGCGGGGAAGGGTCGGACATCACGAAGGCATGCCGGAAATAAAAGGTGATGACGGAGGCCCCGGCGTCGTTGGTGCGTCGCACAATCGTGCCATCCCCGGCGGGGTTGGAGGTCGCGCCGACGCTGAAGGCGGCCGTCCCCAGGGCCCACCCGGAGTCGTCGAACCCGCGCTGCGTCCAGTCGGCCGGCACCGGGCCCCGGTCGTAATACCGCCAGGACGCACCCAGGGAGACCAGGCTCACCTGGGCCGGGAGCGCCATCGCCCCCATGCCCAGCCAGCCAGCCACCATCACCACAAGGCGGATCAAGGCGCGCTGCATACTGCGGACAGGCTTTGTCGGGAAACCAAGGCAGGGAACTCCCCTGCGGGAGGCCTGATAAGTGGAAACCAACCAGGCGTGGGATTTAGGAACGTAGGCTATTTACCTAGGAAACCTGGCCGGGTGCAATCCGGAAATCCCCGGTTTTTGGCCTGGGTAATTGCTGGGAGTCGGGTGGGTGGAGCCTGACTTCTGGGTTTACCGGGGCGGGGGTCTGCCCTTAGAACAGCGCCGTGCAAAAACCCCCTGTTTCCGGAGTGCCGGTGTCGGCGGCCCTGCGTCCGTTTTTATATGGGACGGCGATGATGACCGGGGCGGCCATCATGATTGTGGAGATTCTGGGGGCGAAGATGATGGCGCCGTTTTTGGGAACTTCTCACTTTGTGTGGACGGCGCAGATTGCGGTGACGATGGTGGCCCTGGCGATTGGCTACTATGCGGGGGGTCGTTTTGTGGACCGGTCGGCGGAGCTGAATCGCCTGTATTGGGCCATACTGGCGGCGGGGATTTACCTGGCGTTGTCGGTCCCGCTGACCCGTCCGGTGGCGGAGGCCTGCCTGAAGTTTGACTTGGCGGCGGGTTCGCTGCTGGCGTCCGCATTTCTTTTCCTGGTGCCCCTGGGCCTGCTGGCCATGGTGGGGCCGTTCCTGATCCGGGTGTTTACGGTCAACCTCAGCGGCATGGGGGGGAACGTGGGCCGGCTCTCGGCCATCAGCACGCTCGGCAGCTTTGTGGGCACGCTCCTGATTGGGTATGTCCTCATCCCGCTCCTGCCCAACTCGGTGACGATGTACCTGACGGCGGCCGTATTGATGGCGGTGTCGCTGGGGTTCCTGCTCTGGCAGCGGCGCGCGGGGGGAGGGCGCGCGGCGGCGGTGGGATTGGTGGCCCTGGCTGCGGGCGTGGGCTGGCCGGGCGTGCGGGGGGAGACCTGGCAGGGCCAGTCCGCGGTGGAGTTGTTCCGCGGCAACTCCAACTTCGGGCTGCTGCAGGTGGTGCAGATGACCAACAGCCCGCTGCGGTATTACCTGAACGACTACCTGACCCAGAACACCTACGACACGAACACCGGGCAGAGCGTGTCCATGTTCACCTACATGTTGCACCGGTTGGCCAAGGCCTACACGCCGCGGACCGACGACGTGTTGTGCATCGGGGTGGGCGTGGGCATTGTGCCGATGGACTTCGCCCGCGAGGGGGCGCGGGTGGACGCGGTGGAGATTAACCCGGACGTCATCCCGGTGGCGCGGGATTTTTTCGGGCTGGATCCGGCCAGGCTGAACCTGGCCCTGGTGGACGGGCGTTATTTCGTGCACCAGACCCGCAGGCAATATGACGCCATCTGCCTCGATGCGTTCCTGGGGGATTCCTGCCCGTCCCACCTGATGACCCGCGAGGCGTTTGCCGCGATGGCGCAGCGGTTGAAGCCCGACGGGGTGCTCGTCATCAACACCTTTGCCGAGGTGGAGTATGGCAACGACTTCTTTGGCGCCTCGCTCCTCAAGACCCTCTCGGCCGTCTTCCCCAGCGTGCGTATCCACCATGTGCCCGGACGCGGGAACACAATCTTTGTGGCGTCCCCGCGGCGGGATCTCGCCATCCTGCGGCCGCCCCGCTTTGATGACATCCATCCCATGGCGCGGGCCGACGTGGAGAGTGCCTTCGCCAGCCTTCTGGAAACCGACCCCACCCATGGGCGGGTGCTGACCGACGACTACAATCCGGTGGAGTTCCGCGACGCTGCCAACCGCGAGCGCATCCGCAAGAACCTCGCCCTTTCCATGCACGGCTGGTGAGCTGCGGCCGGCACTCGGTCGGGATCCGCCATTCCCCGTTTTAACCTGCTGCCTAATCCTCGCGTTCGGTGCGCGGGCGCCGCGCACCACTGGGCAGGCGGGGCGGGATGGGCAGGGAGGGCAGGGGAGGGGGCTGCGGCGGGGGGCGGTCGGTCCATGCCTCCACCGTGGCGGCGGCTTGGCCGGCCTTCCCGGCCACCTGGCCGATCCGTTCCAATCCCGGGTTGGGGCCGGGCAGGACATCGCCCAACCGCGCGGCGACGTCACTCATCACGCCGGCGGCCTGCTCCACGCGGGAGGCGGTTTCGCCCAGGCGCGCCCGGGCGGCTTCCAGGCGCGCCGGGTCCAGTTCGAGCGGCGCCAGTTGCAGCGCCTGCTCCAGGGCCGGCCAGGCCGGGCCTGGCGCCAGCGGATGGGCGGTTCCCCGGGCCGGCGCCTCGTAGCCATTGGCCAGCCACTCGAGCCGGCCGCTGCGCGTGTCCACCAGCAGCCCGTGCACCGGGATGTGCGGCCCAATCAACGGGCTGGACCGAATGAACTCCACCGCCTTCAGCACATTTTGCCGTTCGCTGCCGAACAGGCCGAAGAACTCCGCCAGGTTGTCCGGGAGCTGGGGCCGCCCGATCCCGATCGCCTTCAGCCGTTCCGTCAACTCCAGCACGGAAGTCCGCCCGACCTGGCAATCGGTGTGCCCAATCACGGCAATCTCCCGCCCGCCCTTGAGCGCGCAGGCCAGCGCCAGCGAGCGCATCGTGCTGCTGAGCGGTCCCGTGATGATGTTGCCCGCGTTGCGCAGCCAGATGAAATCCGCCTCCCGGATGCCCAGCACCTCCGGAATCAGCGGGTTCAGGCGCGGGTCCACGCACGTCAAAGCCACCACCGGGAGCGAGCCCGCCAAATCCGCGGGGGCCAGCGCGGCCGTGCCGTCGCCCGCGAGGGCGCGCTGGTTGGCGTCAAGGATGGCTTCAAAGAGGCGCATGGCAGGAGTCCCGCGCCGGGGGGGGCGTCAGGACCGGGCACCAGCTTGGGCCTGCACCGCCCGGATTTCAACTGCAACCGGGTTGGACCGCCCTCCGGGCCGGCCCCGCCCCGGCCAACTTTGGCCTTTTCGCCCCGCTTGCTCTGCTGTCATAACCCGCCCACCCGCATGAACCGCTCGTTGCCTCGTCCCGTCCTGTCCTGCCTGGCTCTCCTGCTGGCCTTCGTCGGTTGCACCTCCACCCCCCCCGCCGCGGACCCGTCCGCCGCGACCGCCGGGACGCGCGTGCCCGGCCCGGCCGGCGACGGGGCGGTGCGCCTGCCCAACCAATGGCTGCTGCGCCCGGCCGGCCGCCAGGTGGCGGTCGGGGATTTCCCGGTGCATGTCGTGCTGCATCCGGGCGGGAAGTTCGCCGCCATCCTGCACAGCGGCTACGGCCGGCATGAGGTGGTCATCCTGGACGTCGCGCGCGATCGTGTCGTCTCGCGCGCGGTGATCGAGGAGTCCTTTTATGGCCTGGCCTTCAACGCCGACGGTTCGCGGCTTTACTGCAGCGGGGCGGGCGGCGAGGTGCTGCATGGGTTCAGTTTCGCGGACGGCTACCTGTCCGGGGCGCAGGAGCACCGGTTGCGCGACGCCAAGCAGCGGGGGGTGCCGGCCGGGGTGGCTGTCAGCGCCGATGGCAACATCCTTTACGCCGCCAACGTGTGGGGCCACACCCTCTCGGTGCATGACCGGTTGACGGGGGCGACCGTGGAGATCGCCCTGGGGACCAACGCCGCGCTGGCCGCCGGCGCGGCCCGGCCCGCGGCCGCGTCCACCGAGGAGGAGGCCGCCATCCGCAAGCGGGCCGAGGCCCTCCTCGACGACAGCACGGAGGCCGACCCCTATCCCTATGGCGTGGTCCTCGACGAGAAGCGCCAGCGCGCCTACGTCAGCCTCTGGGCCCAGGCCGCCGTGGCCGTGGTCGACCTGAAGACCCGCACCGTCACGGCCCGCTGGCCCGCGCAGGAGCACCCCAACGAGATGCTGTTGGCCCGGTCCGGACGCCACCTGTTCGTGGCCAACGCCAATCGCAACACCGTCTCCATCCTCGACGTGGCGACCGGCCAGGTCCTCGAGACGCTCACGGCCGAGCTCAAGCCCGGGGCCCAGCCCGGCAACACCCCCAACAGCCTCGCCCTGTCCCCCGACGGCCGTCACCTGTTCATCGCCAATGCCAACCTCAACGCGGTGGCCGTGTTCGACGTGGGCACCCCCGGCAAGAGCCGGTCGCTGGGTTTCATCCCGGTCGGGTGGTATCCCACCTCCGTGCGGGTGACCCCGGACGGGAAAAAGCTGCTGGTCGCCAACGGCAAGGGCCTGATCTCGAGGGCCAACCCCCACGGCCCGCAGCCCGGCCGCACCGCCCCCGCCACCACCTCGGAGTACATCGCCGGCCTCCTGCAGGGCACGGTCAGCGTCATTGACCTGCCTGCGGGCGCGAAGTTCGAGGAGGCCATGGCCCGGCACACCGCCCAGATGTATCGCTGCCTGCCCACGCCCGAGCCGCAGACCGTCGAGGCCAGCCGGCAGGACAATCCCGTGCCGCGCTCGCCCGGGCAGCCTTCGCCCATCCGCTACTGCATCTACCTCATCAAGGAGAACCGCACCTACGACCAGATCCTCGGCGATCTCCCGCAGGGCAACGGCGATCCGAACCTGTGCCTGTTCCCGGAGAAGGTCACCCCCAACCACCACGCCCTGGCCCGCGAGTTTGTCCTGCTGGACAACTTCTACGTGGAAAGCGAGGTCAGCGCGGACGGCCACGAATGGACCATGGGGGCCTATGCCTCCGACTTCGTGGAGAAGATGTGGCCGCTCAGCTACGGCCACAACCGGCACAACAAGTTTCCCTATCCCTCGGAGGGCAACTTTGCCATCGCGCGCCCGGCCGGGGGCTATCTCTGGGACCGGGCCCGCGAGGCGGGCGTGAGCTACCGCAGCTACGGCGAGTTTGTCCGCAACGGCAAGACCACCAACGACCCCTGCACGACCAAGGTCGCCGCGCTCAGGGACCACTTCGATCCCGGGTTCCGCGGCTTTGACATGGACTACATGGACATCTGGCGGGCGGATCGTTTCATCGCCGAGTTGCGCCGCTACGAGCGCGAGGGCGAGATGCCCCGGCTCCAGATCGTCCGCCTGCCCAACGACCACACGAGCGGGACCACCGCGGGCAAATTCACCCCCACGGCCGCCGTGGCCGACAATGATCTCGCCTTCGGGCGCCTGGTCGAGGCGGTCAGCCAGTCCCGGTTCTGGGCGCAGACCGCCATCTTTGTCGTCGAGGACGACGCCCAGAACGGGCCCGACCACGTCGATGCCCATCGGACCATCGCCTACGTCATCAGTCCCTATGCCCGGCGGGCCCAGGTCGATTCCACCCTCTATTCCACCGCCAGCATGCTCCGCACCATGGAACTCATCCTGGGCCTCAAGCCAATGTCCCAGTTCGATGCGGTGGCCGCGCCCATGTTCCACAGCTTCCAGGCCAAGCCCGACCTTCGGCCCTACCGGGCCCGCCCGGCCGGGGTTGATCTCTACGAGCGCAACCAGAAGACCGCCTGGGGCGCGAAGGAGTCTGCGCGCATGGACTTCACCCGCGAGGATGCCGCCGACGACATCCGCCTCAACGAGATTGTCTGGCGCTCGGTGCGCGGCGCCCACCATCCCATGCCGGCCCCGGTCCGGGCCGGCTTCGTCTTCACCCCGGCCGGGGAGGACGAGGACGACGACTGACGCCTCCACCATGTCGCGAGCTTCCTGGTATTGGCATCGCCTGCGGGCCATGAGCCCCGCGGAGATGGTCCTGCATGCCCGGCGCCGCCTGCGCCAGGCGGCCGATGCGCGCCGGCCCCCTGACGGGAAGGGCTGGGACCCCGGCCCGGCTGGCGCCTTCCCCGTCGTGCCGGAAGCCGCGCGCGCCCCGCAGGCCCTGCGCGATTCCCTCGCCCGCGACACCGTGGAACTCCTCGCCGGCCGCTGGCGCGCCTTCGGGCACCTGCCCATCCAGGTTGAGGATCCGCCACGCTGGAACCGGGATTATCTCGCGGGTTGTGATGTGCCGGGGGACCGCTCCGCCTTCCAGTTGAATCACCGTGCGCTGCCGGGGGGCGCCGACATCAAGCTGGTCTGGGAACTCAGCCGCTGGCAGGCCCTGACCCGGCTGGCCATGGCGGCCCAGGTGCTCGGGCACCGGGACGCCGGCGCCCGGTGCGTGGGGTGGCTGGAGGATTGGGTCCGCCACAACCCGCCCTACCGCGGTTGGAACTGGACCAGCGCGCTGGAGGTCGGGATGCGCTTGATCCAGTTCACGTGGATTGATGCCCTGCTGTCCGGGCCCGGGTCGGATGCCGCCCTGGCCCCCCGCCTGGCCGCCCTGCGGCCGGCCGTGCTGGTGCCCCATGTCTGGTACGCCTGGCGTCATCGGTCGTTCGGTTCCTCCGCCAACAACCACCTGCTCGGCGAACTGGCCGGACTCATCGTGGCGACCGCGCGCTGGCCCGGCCTGCAGCGCTGGGGCGCTCCCTGGGCGGACCTGCAGCGGGAACTGGAGCGGGAGGTGCTGGCCCAGTTCGCGCCCGACGGCGGCAACCGGGAACAGGCGCTGGGCTACCAGTTGTTTTCCTGGGAACTGGCCTGGCAGGCCCGTCTGGCGCTGCGCGCGGCCGGGCGGCCCATGGCGGACGCCGTCGAGGAACGCCTGCGGGCCGCGGCCGCCTTCGCGGTGGCCGTGCAGCGCGATGCGGAACCTTGGAACTACGGCGACGGCGATGATGCGGTGGCGTTGCCGGTGGCCGCCGGTGAGGCCACGCTGCTGGCCGAGTGGCGGGCCTGGCTGGGGCGGGCGCCGGCTGCGCAGGATGGCGCCATCGGCCACTGGCTGGGCGAGGCCCCCGCGGTGCAGGCCCCGGCGGCGGTTCGCCGCGGCCCCGGTTGGCGGGTGTTCCCGGAGTCCGGCCTGGCCGTCTGGGATTCGCCCGGATGGGGCCTGCGCTGGGATGTCTCCCCGCTGGGCTACCTCCGCACGGCCGCCCATGGACATCTTGACGCCCTGCACCTGTCGATTTGGCGAGACGGGGTGGCGCTGATTATTGATCCGGGGACCGGCGCCTATTACGCGGACCCGGCCCTGCGCGCCTGGCTGGCCTCGCGCGCAGCGCACAACGGGCCCTGCCCGGAGGGAATCGATTTCCCGCGGCGGCTCGGGCCGTTTCTCTGGTCGGCCCGGCATGCGGCACCGGTGCTTTCCGGCGAGGGGTCGCGGCTGGAGGCCCGTCTTCGGCTGCCGGGTGCGACCGTGCGGCGGCAGGTGACCTTGGCGGGGGCCGGGCCGGAGTGGGTGGTCGAGGATGCCTGTGAGGGGCCGGGCGGGGCCGCGATGCCCTTCACGGTGCGCTGGCAGTTTGCCCCGGGCAGCCGGGTGCGGCAGGTGGCGGATCGGCGCTGGGTGGTGACGCGTGGCGCGGCCGCCTTGGCCGTGGAGGCCGCCGACGGCTGGGCGACAGCCACGCTGGTTGAACGGCCGGTGGCCGGGAGTGGTCAGGAAGCCTTGTCCGGCGTGGTTTCCCCGGCATTTCGCGCGGTGGATCGGGCGCCCTTCCTGCTCCTGCGGTCGGCGGGGCAGGGGGCCATCCGGACGGGGCGCACCGTGGTTTCCCCGGTCTCCCCAGCCTGACCTGCCCGGGTGGCGCCCGGTGTCGATCCGGGCTTTAGTCACCCCGGAAACGGACCGAAAACACATGACCTTGATCAAAGCATCGGAGAGGCAGGGGGTTGCCGCGGGACAGTCCCGTCAGGCGGCCCTGTCCCGGTGGTTGGTGGCAGGTTCCCGGTCCTTGTTCCGCCCCGGCGCGCCGGGCTCCCGTTGAAGGCGCACACAAACCACCCCTCCATCACCTCATCGACTCGGACAGGAAACAAGGAACCGGTATGAAAATCAGCATTTTTGGACTCGGCTATGTTGGCGCGGTCACCGCGGGCTGCCTGGCCCGCCAGGGCCACAGCGTCACTGGCGTGGATGTGCACCCCGGCAAGGTGGAATCCTTCAACGCCGGCATCCCGCCCATCGTCGAGCCCGGGTTGGAGGACCTCCTCAAGACGGCCAAGTCCAAGGGCCTGCTCCGCGCGACCGTCAGCTGCAAGGAGGCCATCCTGGAGACCGAGCTTTCCATCGTCTGCGTGGGCACCCCTTCCAAGGTGACCGGCGCCCTCGACCTGGGCTACGTGCGCGGCGTCGTGCAGCAGATCGGCGACGCCATCCGCAAGAAGTCCGCGCCCCACTCGCTGGTCATGCGCAGCACCATGCTGCCCGGCAGCACGGCCACCCTGGTGCAGGACTTCCTGTCCGACCTCACCGCCACGCGGATGCTCAACGTCTACTATTACCCCGAGTTCCTCCGCGAAAGCACGGCCGTGGCCGACTTTGACAACCCGTCCCTCGCCGTGGTCGGCACCCGCGACGGCTCCCGCCCGCCCGCCGAGCTCATGGCCGGCCTGTTCGGCGAGAAGGCCGCCGTGGTGAACTGGAACACCGCCGAGATGGTCAAGTACGCCTGCAACGCCTTCCACGCCACGAAGGTGTCCTTCGCCAACGAAGTCGGCCGCATCGGCAAGCAGATGGGCATCGATTCCCGCACGGTCATGGAACTCATCTGCCAGGACACCAAGCTCAACCTGTCCCCCTATTACATGCGCCCGGGCAACCCGTTCGGCGGCTCCTGCCTGCCCAAGGACGTCCGCGCCATCACCAACCACGCCCGCCAGCACGGCGTCAGCCTGCCCATGCTGGAGAACCTCCTCCCCAGCAACGACCGGCACCTGCAGAGCCTCCTCGGCCTCATCACTGAGTCCGGCCAGCCCGAGGTCTGCATCCTCGGCCTCTCGTTCAAGTCCAACACGGACGACCTGCGCGAGAGCCCGATGGTCGACGTGGCCCAGACGCTCCTTGGCCGCGGCTACAAGCTGCGCATCTATGACCCCGCCCTGAACCTGGCCGCCCTCACCGGCGCCAACAAGCGCGTCATCGACGTCCAGATGCCCCACCTGGCCACGCTCCTGCACACGGATCTCGCCAGCGCCATCGGCTCCAAGGGCCTCATCCTGGCCGCCCAGAAGTGCGCCCCCATCGCCGAGCTCCAGAAGATCCTTACCCCCCAGCATCACATCATCGATGTGAACGGCTGGAGCGAGCTCCGCTCGCTGCCCGCCAAGTACGAGGGGTTCTGCTGGTAAGCCCCGCCCCGACTCCTTCCGTCGCCCGGCCCGGGCCCCCTCTGGGGGGCGCCGGGCCGCGGTGCATTTTGGGCTTCCGCCCCCGGACAGCCGCCCCCTAACGTCATCCCCACAGCATGGCCAACCCTCCTGCCACCCCCCGTGTCGCCCTCGTCGGCTGCGGCCTCGTCGGCCAGAAACGGATGAACCTCCTGCCGCCCGGCACGGTCACCGTCGCCTGCGATCTCCAACTCGCCCGCGCCCAGAAACTCGCCGCCCTCAGCCCCGGCTGCCTCGCCACCGACTCCGTCGAGCAGGCCGTCTCCCACCCCTCCGTCGACGCCGTCTTCATCGCCACCCTCAACGCGTCCCTCGCCCCCATCGCCGCCCAGGCCCTGCGCGCCGGCAAACACGTCCTCGTCGAGAAGCCGGCCGCCATCTCCGTCCGCGAACTGGACGAGTTGGCCGAACTCTCCGCCCGCCACGGCGCCCTCGTCCGCGTCGGCTACAACCACCGCTTCCACCCCGCCTGCCTCAAGGCCCTCGAGATCGTCCGCAGCGGCGCCCTCGGCCCCCTCATGTTCGTCCGCGGCCGCTACGGCCAGGGCGGTCGCGTCGGCTACGACAAGGAATGGCGCGCCGACCCCAAGCTCTCCGGCGGCGGCGAGCTGATCGACCAGGGGGTCCACCTCATCGACCTGGCCGGCCTGTTCCTCGGCGAGTTCACCCGCGTGGAGGGCCACGCCGCCACGTTCTTCTGGAACATGCCGGTGGATGACAACGCCTTCCTCAGCCTCCGCACCGCCTCCGGCCAGACCGCCTGGCTGCACGCCAGTTGCTCGGAGTGGAAGAACCTCTTCAGCCTCGAGATCTACGGTCGCGTCGGGAAGCTGCACTGGGAGGGCCTGGGCGGCAGCTACGGGCTCGAGCGCCTCACCCATTACCGCATGCTGCCCGAGATGGGGCCGCCGGAGACGACCGCGTGGGAATACCCGCGCGGGGATGAATCCTGGAAAATCGAGATGACCGAGTTCTTCGGGGACATCCGGCTGCGCCGCACCCCCGTGCCCGGCCTCCAGGAGGCCCGCGCCGCCCTCCGCGTCGTGGAGGCGATCTACGCCGGCCCGCGCGGCTGAGTCCGCGCGTCAGCGGATGTATTCCGCGTAACGCTCGGCCACCCTGGCCTGGGTTTCGTCCCCTTCGTGGATGTAGAAGCGGTACTTGAAGGTGACGGTGCCCTTGGGTGGCAGGACGAGGTTGCCGGTGCCGGGCGGTTTCTTCTCGAAGTCATGCACCCCGAAGGGATTGGCGGCAAACAGGCCGTACTCGCGCACGTGCCACCAGGTGGGATGGCGCGGGTTGGAGGGATGGTCGAAGATGGCGATGCCCACGGTTTTGCCCTGCACCGGTCCTGAGTAATCGCACCAGGCCGCCCGTTTGCCCCACGCCTTCTCGTCGCCCTTGCCGCTGCTGCGGTCCCCGCTGGCCAGCACAATCCGCCCGGGCCCGGGCCCGCCCTTCTTCTCCCCCTCCTTCTTCGCCAGCACTCCCCGCATCGATTCATTCACCCGCACCGCCATGGTGCCTTCCTTGGTGTCCCCCAGCACCACTTCCTTGTCCCCGGCCAGCAGGGTCATCTCCACGTCAAAGAGCCGTTCGGCGGCCGGCCGGGCGTGCACCCGGAAGGTCATCTCGCTGCGCAGCATCACCTCGCCGCCCGGCGCCACCCACTTGGCGGCCGCCCGCAGCACGCCGCTCTCCGGCCCGCCCTTCACCTCGAGGAACTTGTCATGGACAATGGAGCCGCTCTTGGCCGTCTCCGCCCAGAAATCCACCCCGTTCACCGCCCCGTGGCTGAACCACAGGCCGCGATGATGCTTGTGGTCGCGCTCCTCCCCGGCCACCTCCTCCATCGGCCACGCCCGGGTCATGCGCACCCCGCCCGGCCCCAGCACCGGATGGAAATACACATGGGGCGCCCCCTTGAACCGGTACTCGGTGAAGAGTTCCCCGTTGATTTCCACCCGCACCCGGTCCGGCAACTCCGTGAACTTCACCCCGGAGGCGTCGGCCCCGGCGGCGCGCAGGGCCAGGAACAAGGGCAGGACAAGCAGGCAGAGGCGGCGCTGGATCATGGCGGCCACCGTAGGTCATGCCCGCCTCCGGTCAATGCGAAAGGCGGCCCGCCCCCCGGTCCGCGGCCGCAGGGTTCGCCGCCAATGAACGGCCGCTTGGCGGCGGCCTGGCGGCCAATTAACCGCTCGCCTTGGCGCGGTCGCCGGGGGCATGCTGCCCGCCCACGCACCATGCGCTCCACGCCCTTTTTTCTCCCCGCCCTCGCCGCCCTGGTCCTCGCTGCCGGGGCCGCCCCGGCCGCCGCTCCCGCCGCCCGCCCGGGCTTTGGCTTCACCGGCCCGGAGAACTTTCCCATTGATCCCTTCGTGGCCCACCTGCGGCACGCCGACCTCGACGGGGACGGCCTCCTGGACCTCGTGGTGGCCAACAATTCGCGGTCCAAGCTGACCCTGCTTTACAACCAGACCGGCCGCACGAACCTCGCGGCGGCGGCCCGGGCCGGGAAGGCCGGGCGTGAGCTCAACGAGTTGCCCGCGGACGCCCGGTTCCGCATCGATTCCATCGCCAGCGAGAAGCGCATCGCCGCCCTGGTGGTCACGGATCTCAACGGCGACCGCCGCCCCGACCTGGCCTACTACGGCGAGCCCAAGGAACTGGTGGTGCAATACAACGAGGGCACCAACGGCTGGAGTTCCCCGCGGCGTTTCCCCATTGAGGACGGCCAGACCACCCCCAATGCGCTGCTCACCGCCGACCTCGCCGGCACCGGGCGGCCCGGCCTCCTCCTGCTGGCGGAGAACCACCTCTACTGGCTGGCCCAGAATCCCGACCATACGCTCAAGGAACCCGAGAAGATCGCCTTCACCGGGTCGGTCAAGTCCGTGCAGGCCATTGATCTCGATGGCGACCGGCGTGACGACCTGCTCCTGGCCAACTGGGACAATCCGACGCCGTTCCGGTTTCGCCGGCAGGGCCCCGGGGGCCAGTTGGGCCCCGAGTTGCACTTTGCCCTGCCGCCCATCCGGTCCTACTGGGCCGACGACCTCGATGCCGACGGCCGGCCCGAGGTGATCACCATCGCCCAAAGCTCCGGCCGGGCGGCCGTCTCGCATTTCACGCGCAAGCCGGCCGAGGCCATGGCCGGGGCGTTCAAGGCCGGGCAACTGGAGATCCTGCCGCTCAACCGCACCGGCAAGTCCCGCCGCGGCATGACCTGGGCCGACGTGAATGGCGATCAGCGCGCCGACCTGCTGGTGGCCGAGCCGGACAGCGGCCAGGTGACGCTCCACCTGCAGCAGGCGGATGGGTCCCTGCCGGCCGGGCGCACGTTCTCCACCTTCACCGGCGTGAGTGAACTCGCCGTGGCCCCGTCCGGGCAGGGGGCCGATGTCTACCTGCTCAGTCCCGACGAGCGCCAGGTGGGCGTGACGCGCTACGATCAGCAGGGCCGGCTGCCGTTCCCCACCGTCATTCCCACCGACGGCAAGCCCCTGGCCATGGCGCTCGGCCCGCTCAAGCCCGGCGAGAAGCCCTCCCTGGCCGTCATCATCGATCAGGACGGCAAGCGCGCCCTGTTCCTGCGCGGCCCCGACGGGCAGGTCCGCACGCGCAAGCTGGCCGAGAGCTTCAAGTCCAACCCCGCCTCCTGCGCCTTCCATGACGCCAACCAGGACGGCCGCGCCGACCTGGTCATCCTGATTCCCTACGAGAAGATCAAGGTGCTCGTGCAGACGGCCGCCGGGGATTTTGACGAGGTGGACGTGGCCTCGCCCGGGGGAACCGCCGAGCAGCCCTGGATGAGCACGGCCGACGTGGACGGCGACGGCAGGGAGGAGCTGTTGCTGGCCCAGAAGAACTTCCTGCGCGGTGTCGTCCTCACGCCGGGCGCCGACGCGAAGGCCTGGAGTTTCACGGTCAAGGACCAGGTCAACGGCGCGGCCGGCAATTCCCGCATCATCGGCGCCGCCCCCCTCCGCAACGGCACCAATGCCGTGGCCTCACTCTTCCTCCTCGACGCCGAGCGCAAGGCCATCTCGCTTTCCGAGCGTGATTCCAACGGCGTCTGGCAGGTTGTCCGCAGCCGGCCGCTGCCCTTCACCGACTTCACCGAACTGCGCCCCCTGGGCCTCGGCGGGCCCGCCCCCAACAGCGTCGCCCTCCTCGGCGTCAACGCCGCCGCCTGGCTTGCCCTCTCCGGCGATGCGTGGGATCTCACCGAACTGGACGGCTATGAGACCCCCATCAAGGAGGGTCGCCTCGGCGACGTCATCTCGGGAGACCTCAACCAGGACCGCCGCCAGGAACTGGTCTTCCTCGAGACCGGCAAGAATCACCTCGACGTGGTCACCTACGACGCCCCCCACCAGCTCCAGCCCGCCACGCGCTGGCCCGTCTTTGAGGAACGCTCCTTCCGCGCCCGCCGCAGCGACCAACCCGAGCCCCGCGAGGCCCTGATCGCGGACGTCACCGGCGACGGCAGGAACGACCTCGTCGTCCTCGTGCACGATCGCATCCTCGTCTACCCCCAGGAATGAAGGGTAGTCAGCGAGTGAACGAGTGAGCGGGTGCCCGCACAAGAGTCAGCGGGGTTGGAGGGCGATGGAGCCGGTGTGGCGGGCGTCGCCGACCTTGAGGGTGAAGCGGGCGGGGCCGCCGCGGGTGAGGTTGAGGCGCTGCAGTTGTTCCAGCCAGGCGCTCCCGGTGAGCACGGCCTCGAACTCCATCATGCCCCCGTAAACCACGCCAAACTGGCTGGCGTTGCGCACCCGCCAGGTGCCGCCGGCGGGGCCGGCCACGGTGGCCTGGTTGCGGCGGTCGGGACGGAAACTCACCTTGGTCTCGCCCAGTTGCAGTTCGACCGGCTGGGTGAAGACGGAGAAGGCCTCGAAGACCGTCACGGATCCCTCGACGCGCAGGGTGCAGGCCTGGGCGGCGCCCAGGGTCACTTCCGCCCGCTGCAGCCGCAGGGATTCCATCGCGCCGCGCAGCCCGAAGAAGGCGGGGCCCGCCGCCCGGCCCGGCCCGTTGGTGGTGCGGGGATGCACCGTCACGCGCGCAAACATCCCCTCCTGCATGTGCTCGGCCACATGGCAGTGGAACAGCCACGAACCGGGGTTGTCCGCCAGCATGTCGGCCACCTTCATGGAGGCCGGCAGGAGTTCCACCACGTCCGTCCGGCGCCGGCCCTCCTCGGTCACCCGCAGGCCATGCCAGTGCGCCGTGTGAAAGTCCTCCACCGATCCCAGCCCGAACAAATACCACCGCACCCGTTCCCCCTCGTTCATCTCCAGCCCGGGCAGGTTCCCGAAAATCATCCCGTTGATGGCCGCCCGGCTGCCCTGCTCCAGGATTTCCTGCACCTCCGACCAGGTCTTGGGCGGCGGCCCGTTCCCCAGCGCCGCGTACTCGGCCGCCTCGCGCTCCGCCTCCCCCAGGCCGCTCTCGTCGAACATCATGAACAGGGCGGCGTGCTCCCGTTCGATGTCCGAGGGCGTCCCGTCCGGGCGCGCCCGCGCGGGATCGGTCACCACAATGAAGCCAATGAGGCCCAGGTTGGCCTCCTCGTCGCCATTGACGTGGCTGTGGTAAAGCCAGGCCTTGGAACTCGGCTCGTCCGGCAGCGGACCGGACTCGGCGTCCAGGTGCCACACGTAGGTGAACTTGGCCCCCGGCCCCACCGCCGCGCCGCGGCCCGGGCGCGGCTCGTAGTAGGAACCCTCGCTGTCCTTGTCATACCTGACCCCATGCGGATGCATCGAAAGCGGGCGACTCGTCCGGTTGTAGAGCGTCACCACAAGGTAATCCCCCACCACGCCCCGCAGCACCGGGCCCAGGATGCCCAGGCGGGCCGTCGGGATGGCCTTGGCCCCAAAGCTCTCGTCCGTGTACTCCACGTAGCGCAGCTTGCCGGAACGGCGCTGTTGCACCACCGGCGGCGGGAACGGCTTGCCGCAAATCGGGTCCTGCCCCTGCGGCGCGAAATCCCATAGCTCCGGCTCAATCGCCACATAATAGCGCCGCACGCGCGCCGGGTCGGGCCTGGTCCCGAAAAACGTCCCCCCCGGATCCCCCTGGGCCGCTGTCACCGTGGGCGTGATGGCATTGGTGGGCGGGGCGAGGGGCGGAGGCGCCGGGGCAGTCTGGGCGGCGAGTGGGCCGGCCGAGCCCGTGAGCAGGGCGAGCCCCAGGGCCGCGCGGAAGCGACGAGTCATGGGCGAACTGTTCGGTGTGGACACGGAGGCGTCAAGGAGGGGAAAGCCCGCGCCGGGGAACGGTCCCGAATCCGCAGTGACGACGCGCCGGCCTCAGCGCCGGCCCGCGGGTTGCGGGTCGGTGGCCTTTGCTCCGGAGTTCGGGCGTTCGCTGTTCGGCGTCGTCCTTCCCCCGTGCTCCGGGAAATCCGCCTGGTAACGGCGCAGCAGCGCGGGCACATCCGCCGGCACCAGATAAATCTTCCCGCGGATCTCCTTCCGTTCCCCCGGTCCCAGGCCGCCCAGGCGGAAGTCCGAATGCAGGCAGCGGAGCACGCCCTGGAACAGCTCCTGGTAGGGTTCCCACGCGGTGGCGAAGATCAGCCGCTCATCCCGGCTGAAGGCCCCGATCAGCCCGTGGGAGGGCACGAGCGGGCTAAGGGGGCGCGGGTTGACGTCCGTGCGCGGCACATGGGCCGGGCACCAGGTCTGGCCCGGCACATAGCGGGCCCGGGTGGCCCAGTCGCGCGTGGGCATCCGGGCCAGTTGCCCGTCGAGGAAGATGAAGCAGTGCGGCAGGTAATCGGTGGCGTTGCCGCCGGTGCGCTCGTCATAGCCGAGGAACGCGCTCAGGCGCACGCAGGGCTGGGCCCAGTGGGCCTCGCTGCGCCGGGTTCCGGGGTTGTGCGCGACCAGCCGGAAATCCACCTCGTCCACCCCCGCCGTGATGGTGTGCTCCACCGTGACGCCGTCCGCCAGGGTGTCCCGCAGGCGCAGCACGCGGCCGTCGGCCTCCTGCGAGACGAGGATGTTGGTATGGGGGATGACGGTGTGGCGACCCCAGTCGGCGTCGGTGGACCCCGCCCGGCAGTAGGCCTCGAGATAATTGATGCGAATCTCCCCGGGCAACCGCGGGCCCCGGATGAGGAGCAGGTGGTTGGTGCGGACCAGGGTGAGGCCGGGCGGGGCCAGGGCGGCGGGTTCGGCGGCGAGGCCGCCAACGGGGGCCATGATGCCCGGCGCCAGCACCAGGGCGAGGGCGAGGGCCAGGGCCAGCCCTGCGGCGCGCCGGTCGCGGTGGGTTGCCCGGCTGCCGGTCATGGGTTGGCGACCTTGCGCGGCCCGGGCTGGGCGGGTTCGGGTGCGGGGGCGAGGTTTTCGAGCTGCGATGGCGCCGGCGTGACCGTGGCCAGGTGGTTGGTGATCGCCTGCTGGAGCCAGGTGACGATGGCGGGCTGGTTGGAGGCGAGGTTGAAGGTTTCGCCGGGGTCGATGGCGAGGTTGAAGAGGAGGGGCGGGTCGTGGCGTTCGGGTTGCGGCTGACCGTAGCCCTTCTGGGTCTGCAAATGCAGCTTCCATTGCTCGACGCGGGCGGCGAACAGGCGGGTGCCGCGGTAGTAGAACAGGTTGTGCCGCGGGCTGGGTTCGCCGCGCAGGAGCAGGCCGGAGAGGTCGAACCCGTCGATGGCGCGATCCTTCGGCAGCGGCACGCCGGCCAGGCTGAGGGAGGTGGGGAAGAGATCGAGCGTGCTGGCCAGCCCCTGCTGCACGGTGCCGGCCTTGATTTTGCCGGGCCACCAGGCCAGGCCGGGCACGCGCAGGCCGCCCTCCCAGGTGCTGCCCTTGCCGTCGCGCAGGAGGCCGGCCGAGCCCCCCTGCTGGTTCATGGTCAGCCACGGGCCGTTGTCGCTGCTGAAGAAGACCAGGGTGTTGGTGTCGAGTTGCTCGCGCCGGAGGGTCTCCAGCACCTGCCCGACGCTCCAGTCCAGTTCCTCGACCACGTCCCCATAGAGCCCGCGGCGGCTCTTGCCGCGGAAGGCCTCGGACGCGAACAGCGGCGTGTGCGGGAAGGTGTGGGCCAGGTAGAGGAAGAAGGGTTTGGCGCGGTTCTCGCGGATGAACCGCTGGGCCTCCTCGGTGTAGCGGCGGGTGAGGTTGGCCTGGTCCACCGGGCGTTCGACAAGGGTTTCGTTGCGGTAAAGGGCGCCGTTCCACCACTCCGCCTTCTGGTTGGCCAGCGCGTTGCCGCGCGGGCCCGCGCCCGGGACGGGGTCCATGTCATTGGAATGGGGCAGGCCAAGGTAGAACTGGAACCCGTGGCGGAGCGGGTGGCCGGCGGGGTCGATGGACCACACGCCCAGGTGCCACTTGCCGACCAGGCCGGTGGCGTAGCCGGCGTCGCGCAGGGCCTCGGCCAGGGTGATCTCGCTGTCCGGCAGGCGGCCGGTCGAGCGGTTGCGCAGGACGCGGAACCGGTCATGGGCCATGCCGCTGCGCACGGCGTAGCGCCCGGTCAGGAGCGCAGCCCGGCTGGGCGTACAGACCTCTGCGGCGGAATAAAACTCCGTGAAACGCATGCCCTCGGCCGCCATCCGGTCCAGGTGGGGCGTCCGGATGGTCGGATGTCCGTAGCAGCCAAGGTCGCCGTAGCCGAGGTCATCGGCATAAATGATGATGATGTTCGGCCGGACGGCAGGGGCGGCGTGCGCCGCGGGGACGGCCGGCAGGGCAGCCAGAAGGCCCGCCAGGGCCAGGAGGGCGTGGGTCGGCTTCATGGCCGGTCAGGGCAGGTAACGGACGGTTTCGTTGGAATCGACGAGGTAGCCCCATTGCCGGATGTATTCGGGGCCGGGCCGGAACTGGTCCTTCTGCTCGGCCAGCTTGCGCTGCAGGAGGGCATCGAGTTCGCGCTGGAGGGCGGCTGAGCCGGGTTGGTTGACGAGGTTGTTGGTCTGGTAGGGGTCGGCGGCGTTGTCGTAGAGCAGCCAGGGCCCGTTGAGGTCGCGCACGTAGGTGTGGCCGGCCGTGCGAACGGACCGGTACTCCTTGCCGCCGCGGCGCCGGGTGAACTCGCCGAAGGGCGAGATGCAGCGGACGATGGTGGCGCCGCCGGAGGGATCGGGTCCGCCCCGCATGGCCCCGGTGAAGTCGTAACCCTCGACCGACTTGGGGATGGGCAGTCCGCAGAGGGAGAGCAGGGTGGGCATGACATCCTCGGTGTTCAGGGTCGCGGGCGTGCGGCGCGGGGCGATGCCCAGCGAGGCGGGCAGGCGGAAGAGCATGGGCACGCGGGCCGATTCCTCCCAGGGCCGCTGCTTGCGCTCCTGGTTCTGCGACCAGAGCATGTCGCCATGGTCGGAGGTCAGGACCACGATGGTGTTGGTGGCCAGCCCGGTTTCGTCGAGGGTCTGGAGCAGGTCCCGGAAGCAGTCATCCAACGCGGTGCAGTGGGCGTAGTAGCCGGCCAGTTCCTGCCGCGCCTTGGCGGCCGCCGCGGGCGGCACGTTCGGGTGCAGGCGGATGTTCTCGGGCTTGTAGAGGGCGCGGTAGCGCGGGGGCGCCGTCTCGTAGGGATTGTGCGGCGGCCCCCAGGCCAGCCACAGGAGGAAGGGCTTCCCCGACTGCGCGCGCGCGCGGAGGTAGGCCTGCGCGTCCCGCGTCTGGGCAATGGCGTCGTAGCCCTCCCACTTCAGCTTCTCCGGCCCGTCCGCGTAGTAGAACGAGTTGTTGTAGGCATGGGTGCACTCGAGAACCTTCCAGTAATCGAAGCCCTGCCGGCGCTCGCGCGGGATGAAGGCCGAGCGGCTGCCATGGCCGTCCACGTGCCACTTGCCGATGCAGGCCGTGTCATAGCCCGCCGCCTTCAGGACCTTGGGCAGGGTGACGGCGTTGGTGCTCAGGGGCACGTCGTTGAGGAAAATGCCGTGGGTCTGGGGGCGCTGGCCGGTCAGGAGCGAGGCCCGGGTGGGGGAGCAAACCGGCATGCCGGCCACTGCCTGGGTGAAGTGGACGCACTGGCGCTCGAACCGGTCGAGGTGCGGGGTCTTCACATTCGGATCCCCGGCGAACCCGAAAGCCTGGGCCCGCCATTGGTCCGGGACGACGAACAGGATGTTCGGCCGCACCGGCTCGGCCGCGGCGGCGGGCAGGGCGAGGGCGAGGGCGAGGAGGAGCAGAGTGGCGACGTGGTGCGAGGGGCGGGCGTGGGAGGAGGGTCCCCCCCTCATTCCACCCGCTTCCCGCTGAGGGGGGAGGGTGGGACGAGTGGCCACGACAGCAGTGGAACGGCGGCGGATTTGGTTTCGCATGGGGTGTGGTTCAGGGCTTGGCGGGGGCGCCTTGGTGGATGAACTCATCGCGGCTGAGGACGCCGTCCCGGTTGGTGTCGAAGCGGGGGAAGCGCTTGGCCGCCTCGGCGGGATCGGGCTGGCCGGAGAGGAACTCGTCCCGGGTCAGTTGGCCGTCGCCATTGGCGTCCTTCTGCGCGAAGAGGGCGGTGCGGTTGGTGCCGCGGGGCTGGCTGGCGGTGTCGGCGGCCCGGCGGCGGAGTTGTGGCCTGGCCTCCGGCAACTCCGCCAGCCGCGCCCGCAGGCGGCGGACGACGTCGGGCTGCGTGGACGCCAGGTTGCGGGTTTCGAGGGGATCCTTCTCGTAGTCGTAAAGCTCCAGTTCGGCGCTCTCGGCCGGGTCCCCGGGCACCTTCCATTCCACCAGCCGGTAACGGTCGGTGCGCACGGCGCGGCCGATGCGGTTGCCGCGGGGATAGACATGGAACACGTGGTCCTCGCCCGCCGCGCTGGGGTGGCGGAGCACGGCGGCGAAGCTGCGGCCATCCAGGCCCTGCGGCACCGCGGGGGCGGGCAACCCGGCCAGTTCCACGAGCGTCGGGTAGACATCGACGGACTCGACCATGGCCTGGGTCGCGCGTCCGCCCGGCTTGGTGATGCCCGGGGCGGCCACGATGAGGGGGATGCGGTTGGCCTGCTCGAAGTTGGTGTGCTTGCACCACCAGCCATGGTCGCCGAGGTGCCAGCCATGGTCGCCCCAGAGCACGACGAGGGTGTGGTCGGCGAGGCCGAGCCGGTCGAGTTCGTCGAGGACCCGCCCGAGTTGCGCGTCCATGAAGCTCACCGCCGCGTGGTAGCCATGGATGAGCGCGCGGGCCTGGTCATCGGTCACGGGGCCGGAGGTGGGCATCTCCTGGTATTGGCGCAGTTCGCCCCAGCCGCTCGGGGCGTAGCTGGGCGCGCCCTGCGGGGCCTGGCGCAGGGCGGGCACGGTGAAGGAGGCGCGGTCGTAGAGGTCCCAGTATTTTTTGGGCGCGCAGAAGGGCAGGTGGGGCTTGAGGAAGCCGACGGCCAGGAAGAACGGCTCGGACGGCTTCGCCTTGGCCGCGCGCAGGCGGGCGATGGCCTCGGTGGCGATCCTGCCATCGGGGTAGGCGTCGTCCGGCACATCGGCCGATTCGTAGGCGGCGCCGCGGGGCAACCGGCCGATGTCGGCCTTGGCGTTGGCGAAGAGCGCCTCCTCGCGGGTGAGGCCCCCGGCGGCGCCGGCGCCGCTCTGGGGCAGGGCGTAGGCGATGGAGTTGGCCTGCCAGTGGGGGACGCTCCACGAGGCGGGATCCTCGTGGTTGCCGTGCCCGACGTGGAAGAGTTTCCCGAGCGCCTCCGTGCGGTAGCCGTGCCGCATGAAGTATTGGGGCAGGGTGACGGTGTCGGCGTTGGCCAGGCGGAAGTGGGTGCCGAGATCGTAGATGCCCGAGCGGGTGGGCCGCACGCCGGTGAGGAGGGCGTTGCGGGACGGGGCGCAGACCGCCTGGTTGCAGTAGGCCCGCTCCATCACGACGCCGCGGGCGGCCAGGCGGTCGATGTTGGGCGAGCGAATCGCCTTGTCCCCGTAGCAGCCGAGCACGGGCTTGAGGTCATCCACGCAGACCAGCAGGACGTTGGGCTTGGCAGCCGGGGCGGCCGCGGCGGCGGCAGGCGCCAGCGGGAGCGCGGCGGCGAGGACGAGACGGAGCAGGGCACGCATGGGTGGGGCTATTGGAGGGTGAGGGTCAACTGGCGGACATCCATGACGCGCGCGCCGGGGATTTGCAAGGCGCGCAGGGTGAGCGCCCCGCGGCCCTTCTCCAGGCGGAGGGTGCCCAGGGCCAGGGGCCGGAATTCCTTCATCTTCGACTCGGCCGGGGGGCGGGGCAGGGTGTCCTGGTTGGCGTAGAGCGGGGGGTCCCACCCGGGGGTGACTTTCCCGGCCACGGTGCGCCCCTGGAACTCGACCTCGATGGTCGAGCCGGCGTCGGCTTCCGGGCAGGTGTAGAGCAGTTCCACCGCGTAGGTCCCGGCCGTCATCACCTCGATGTCCCAGGTGATGCGGTCCTCGGGGCTCTGCCAGTTCACGAAGTAGGAACAGTTCGGGGCCGGCGCGCTGCGGCGCACCTCGCCGCGTGCCACCCCGTCGCGGGCCGGCAGGGGCGTGCGGGCGAAGCCCGGGTGTCCGACCGGGTAGGGGCGGTCATCCTTCCTTCCGGGCAACACGTCCGCCCGCCAGGCCGCCACCGCCCGGGTCATCTGCGCCGCGATCTCCGGCCGGGCGGCGGCGAGGTTCCGCGCCTGGCCGGGATCCTCGACCAGGTCGAACAGCGCGCCGCGCGCGTCCAGGCGGTAGCGTTGGGAGCGCGCGCTGACGTTGCCGTTCTGGTGCGAGAAGAGCAGGCGCTCCGGCCAGGGCGCGCCGCGGTCCTGGCGCAGGAGCGGCGAGAGGTCGCGCCCGTCCAGCGGCTTGGCGCCGGTGCGCGGGATGCCGGCCAGCGAGGCCAGGGTGGGGAGCAGGTCGATGGCGCCCGCGATCTCGCGCACGACGGTGCCCGGGCGGATGCCCCCCGCCGTCCACCGCAGCAGCAGCGGCGAGCGCAGGCCGCCCTCGTCGAGCGTGCCCTTGGTGCCCTTCATGCCGCCGTTCCAGCGGTGGGTGTTGGGGCCGTTGTCGGTGAAATAGACCACGATGGTGTTCTCGGCCAGGCCGAGTTCCCGGAGCCGGCCCAGCAGCCGGCCCACGCAGTCGTCCAGGTTCTCCATCATGGCCAGCGCGCAGCGGGTGGTGTCCGGCTGCTCGCGTCCGGGATCGCTGGCGCGCAGGCCGAGGGGCTTCTCCTCGAACCGTCGCCAGTAGTCGGCGGGGACGGCCCAGGGGGAATGCGGGGTGTTGAAGGCCACGTAGCAGAGGAAGGGGCGCGCGCGGTTCTTCTCGATGAACCCGAGGGCGTGCCGGGTGAAGACGTCGGCGATGTAGCCCTTCTCGCGGATGGGCTGGTTGTTGCGCTCGAGCGGGGGATCGAAGTATTCGCCCCAGTGCCCGGAGGTGAACCCGACGTATTCCTCGAACCCGCGCGCGTTGGGGTGGTAGGGGCCCTGGCTCCCGTTGTGCCACTTCCCAAAGGCGCCCGTGGCGTAGCCGGCCGCCCGGAACACGTCCGCCAGCGTGGTCTCGTCCGTGTTCAGGCGTTCCTGTCCCGTGGACACGCCCCGGACGCCGCCGCGGGGATGGTAGCGCCCGGTCAGGAACTCCGCCCGGGTGGGCGCGCAGACCGCGCAGACGAAGAACCGATCCAGCGCGGCGCCGTCGCGGGCGAGCGAGTCGAGGTGCGGCGTGCGCAGGTTGGTGTTGCCATGGTGGCTGAGGTCGCCCCAGCCCGAGTCGTCGGCCAGCAGGATGAGGACGTTTGGCCGCTGTGTGGTGGCGCCCGGCGCGGCCGTGAGGCAGGCCGCGAGCAGGACCCCGAGGCCGAGGCGGGCAGGAAGGTGCCAAAGGAATGGAATCCGCTTCATGGTGACGCCCGCCAGATTGGCGTGCGGGCGGGCCGCGGTCACGCGCGAAAGCGCGGATGCGATGAGGGCAGCGGCGGCCGTGAGCGCGCCGGGTGGCGTGGGGAGGGCGGGCGACGGATCCCCGCGGTCAACCTGCCGCTTGCCGGACGGGCGGGGGCCGGGGCAGTCTCCGGGCGTCCCATGAAAGTTCATCCTTGGTTCCTGCCCGGTGCGGTGTGGCTCGTTTTCGGCGTGGTCCCGCTGTCCTTGCCGGCCGCGTCAACCCTGCCCTCGCCCCTGGCCCCGGGCGCCCGGCCGGAGCAGGTGGCGGCGGAGCATGCGGGGGAGGGCCCGGCCTGGCATGCGCCCACGCGCAGCCTGTATTTCACGGGCGGCGGCCGCATCACGCGGCTGGATTCCAACGGCGTCAGCCACCCCTTCCGCGTGCAGACGGCCGGGGGCGCCAACGGGCTGCTCTTCGACGGGCAGGGCCGGCTGGTGGCCTGCGAGGCGGCCAACCGGCGCGTCACCCGCACGGAACCCGACGGACGGCTGACCGTCCTGGCCGACGCCTACGAGGGGCACCGGTTCAACTCGCCCAACGATCTCACCCTCGACTCCAGGGGGCGGATCTATTTCACCGACCCGCGCTACGGTCCGCGTGACACCATGGAAATGCGCGATTCCTCCGGCCAGCTTGTGGAGGGCGTCTATCGCGTCGATGCCCCGGGCCGCGTGGTCCGGGTGCTGGGCCGCGAACTCGAGCGGCCCAACGGCATTCTTGTCTCGCCCGGCGACCGCCACCTGTTCGTGGCCGACAACAACAACAACACCGTGGGCGGGGCGCGGAAGCTCTGGCGGTTTGACCTCCAGCCCGATGGCGCGGTGGTGCCCGGCAGCCGGAAGCTGCTCTTTGACTGGAAAACCAGCCGGGGCCCGGACGGCCTCAAAATGGACACCCGCGGCCGCCTCTACGTGGCCGCCGGCCTCAATGCCCCCAGCCCGCCCCATGAAACCGTCGAACCCCATCCGGCGGGCATCTATATCCTTTCCACCGACGGTGAGCGGATTGATTTCGTGCCGGTCCCGCGGGACGAGGTGACGAATTGCGCCTTTGGCGGGCCGGATCTGCGGACCCTGTTTATCACGGCCGGGGGCACCCTGTGGCGCCTGCGCATCGATGTGCCCGGGCGGATTACCGGCCCGCCCTGAGTCATCCATCTCCTGTTTTCCCAATGAACCAAATCGACCTGAAGGGCCGGCACGCGATCGTGACCGGCGGCGCGCGCGGGATTGGCCTGTCCATTGTCAGCCGGTTGCTGGCGTCGGGGGCGGCCGTCAGCCTGTGGGACCGCGACGCCGCGGCGCTGGAGTCCGTGGCGCACACCCTGGCCGGGACCGGCCGCGTGCACACGGCGGTGGTGGAGTTGACCCAGCCGGACTCCGTGCAGGCCGCGACGGCGTCCACCCTGCAGGCGTTTGGGCAAATCGACATCCTCGTCAACAACGCCGGCATCGCCGGGATGACCCGGAAACTGTGGGAATACAGCCCCGAGGAATGGCAGCAGGTGCTGCAGGTCGATTTGTTTGCCGTGTTCCTGACCTGCCGGGCGGTGGTGCCGCACATGCTGGACCGCGGCTACGGACGCATCGTCAACATCGCGTCCATTGCGGGCAAGGAAGGCAACCCGAACGCCTCGCACTACAGCGCCGCCAAGGCCGGCGTGATGGCCCTGACCAAGTCCCTCGCCAAGGAAACCGCGCGCGCGGGCGTGATCGTGAACTGCGTGACCCCGGCCGTGATCGAGACCGACATCCTCCAGCAGATTACCCAGGAGCACATTGACTACATGCTGGCGAAGATTCCGATGGGCCGCTTCGGCTTGAAGGACGAGGCGGCCGCGCTGGTGGCGTGGCTGTGCTCGGCCGAGTGCTCGTTCAGCACCGGCGCGACGTTCGACCTGTCCGGGGGGAGGGCGACCTACTAGGAATGCCGAAGGCCCGGACGCGCGAAGTCCGACGGGAAATCCGAGGGGGTCGCTGGCGTTGCACCCTTCCCTCGTCCAGGGGAGAGGGACGGCTCACGGCGCGTCCAGTTCCACCCGCACCGCCCCCAGCGTCCCGTTGAACCGGTTCTCCTCGCCGTAGGGGCCCACGCGGCCGCCCTCGTCCGAGCCCACGCTCAACCCGTCAGCTGGCATGGAGCCGATGCCGCCGGGCAACGCGGCCCGCGCCGGTTCGGTTGCCGGCCCGAGGGTGAGGGACAGCGCCCCCGACGCCTCCATCCGCAGCACGGCCCTGTGCGCGCCCGCGCCCAGGGGCAGGCTGGCCTCGGCCTTGCCCTGGCGGTTGCGCACCACGGCATGCAGGCGGCCGCCGCCTGCGTAAAGGGCGTAGCCGAGGTTGGACCCGCCCTGGGCCAGCAGCACGCCCTGCGCCGCCGGTCCCGCCTCGAAGTTCACCGTCGCACGAAAGCCGCGCCCCGCGATCGCGGGGGCTTCGGCCGCCTCCAGGCGGTCGCCCGCCTTCAACTCGAACCGGGTGGCGGCGCCGCCCTTGGGCGCGGCGGTGTTCCCGGCCGGCCGGCCCTTCCAGGTTCCCAACGGCAGCACGTTGGCCCGGGCCGCCCATGCCTCCCACGCCGCCGCCATGGCCTTCACGCGCGCCGGTTCGGCCGCCGAAAGGTCGCGCTGTTCGCCCCGGTCGGCCTCGAGGTCATAGAGTTCCCACGGTTTGTTCTCCATGGCCACCAGCTTCCAGCGCCCGTCCCGGATGGCCCGGTTGCCTTCATGCTCCCAGACCAGCGGCCGGGTCCGGCCCAGGTCCCTGCCCTCGAATGCCGGCCGCAGGCTGGTGCCTTCCAGGGGGGTGATGGCCTGCCCGGCGTGCTGCTGGGGATACGCCGCGCCCGCCAGGTCCATGCAGGTGGCCATGATGTCCACCAACTGGCCCGGTTGGGCTTCCAGCTTTCCGCGGCGAGCGGCCGCCATGCCGGCCGGCCAGTGCGCAATCAGGGGCGTGCTGATCCCGCCCTCGTGGGTCCAGTGCTTGTACTCGCGGAACGGGGTGTTGCTGACGGTGGCCCACTCGCGGCCGTAGGCCACGTAGGTGTCCGGCCCGCCCGGCATCACGCCGCGCCCGGACCGCACCGGCCAGCCGTCCCGGGTCTGCTTGGGCTGGCTGCTGTATTGCGGGTCATCCGGTCCCATCGGCGGCAGGGTCGGCTTGTCCGCCCGCGCCGTCGCGTTCGGGCCGCGCCCGGTGTTCTCGGCGCAGGCGCCGTTGTCCTGCAAATAGAGGATCAAGGTGTTGTCCAGCATCCCTTGCGCCTTCAGTTCGGCCACCAGGCGCCCGATGCCCTGGTCCATCGATTCGAGCATGGCTGCATACACCTCCATGCAGCGCTCCTCGAAGGCGCGGTCCGGCACCTGGCTCCAGTCCCCCACCACGGGCGCGGGAATCCAGCCGGGGTGGACCAACCCCATCTCCTTCTGGCGCCGCCAGCGGGCCGCGGCCACCGCGGCGTAGCCTTCCCGGTAACGCCCGCGCTGCCGCGCGATGTCCGCCTCCCGCGCGTGCATCGGCCAATGGGCCGCCGTGAAGGCCGTGTAGAGAAAAAACGGCTGGCCCCGGTGCGCGCGCGCATGCTCGCGCACGAAGGTCACCGCATGGTCCGCGATGGCGTCGGTGTAGTAATAGTCCCGCGGCCGGTAGACCGGGTCATTGGCCACCGTGATGGGCGTGTTGTCGCGCAGGAGCGAACTGGGGTCGAAAAAGCTGCCGGCGCCGTGGATGGTCCCGTAATAGCGCTCAAACCCGCGCTGCAGCGGCCAGTTGGAGCGGTCCTCGAGGGACTTGGCCGTGTGCCCCGGCGTGACATGCCATTTGCCGACTGCGTAGCTGCGGTAACCGGCCGGCTTGAGGGCCTCGGCAATGGTGACGCAGCTCCGGTTGAGGGTGCCCCGGTAACCCGGATGGCCGCGGTCCTCCATCATGTGCCCGATGCCGGCCTGGTGCGGGTGCAACCCCGTGAGCAGGGAGGCCCGGGTGGGGCAGCACCGGGCGGTGTTGTAGAACTGCGTGAAGCGCAGGCCCCCCGCCGCCAGCGCGTCGAGGTTCGGCGTGGGGATTTCGCCGCCGTAACAGCCCAGGTCCGAATACCCCACGTCATCGCTGAGGATGACAATGAGGTTCGGGCGCGCCGGGCCGGCCGGCGCGGCGACGGCGTCCGGGGGGTGAAGCGCGGCCAGGGCGGCCAGCAGGGGGAGCAGGAGGCAACGCATGCCCTTTCTTGGCAGCCGGATGTCCCCGATTGCACGAAAAAACGGCACCGCGCGCCCGCGCGGCCAGCGCATGCCCCCTGGCCCACTCCATCCACGGGCAGAGTGCGGGGTGCGGGGCGGGGCCATTTGCGACGGCGGAACGCTGGGTAGGAGGCAACGCCGCGGGCGGGGGCTGCAACCCGGCGTGCAGACGTCCGCGGCTACGGGGTGAGGGAGGAGGCGACGCGGTAGAACTTTTGCGGGCCGGAGGTGGAATTGGTGCGGGCGAGGGAACCTTCGTAGGCGAGGGTGGAGCCGCCGGGTTCGTCGGCGAAGCCATGGGCGAGGTTGGTGGAGGACTGGAGCCGGTAATGGAAGCCGCGCACCGTGTTGAAGCGGAACTCCGCCTGGCTGCCATTGAGGCGGCGGGTGGCCAGGGTGACGGGGGTTTGCCGGATCGACCCGTCCCAGTATTTGCGGGCGAGTTCCCAGGCGGCCTGGCCGCACTCGGACCCGACGCGGCGGCCGGTGACGTCATCCGCGGGCGGGTGGATGCCGCCCCAGATGCGCGAGAGGCCGGCTTGGTCGGCGGCGTCGTAATAGGTGGCCCACTGGAGTTGCACCTGGGTGGATGGGCCGCGTTCGAAGCCGAGGCCGGTGTGGGCGGGGGCGGTATGGGTGGCGAGGCCGCCGGGGAAGAAGGGGGAACCGGTGAGGCGGGCGAGCACCTCGGCGGCGGCGCGGCTGAAGGTGCTGTGGCCGGAGACGTAGCCGGGGAAGGCGGGGGAGACAAAATTGGTGCGCTGGTAGGGAACCCAGGTATCGGCGTGGATCCAGCGCACGCCCTGGTGGGTGGTGGTGGGGTCGGCGGGTTGGCCGGGCCAGGCGAGGATGGCGATCTTGCCTGCGCTCAGGCCGGGATGGCGGCCGCTGGCGACGGTGGTGGTGGTGACGAGTTCGATGAGGTTGGAGACGAGGGGCAGGCCCTGGGGATGGTAGGAGGGCAGGGCGGGGTTGGAGGACTGGCCGAGTTGGCCCATGTAGCGGATGGCGGTGATGGGGCGCCAGCCGTCGTAATAGCGTTTGATGGACCAGGCGGCGCAGGCGGCCTCATGGACGGCGGCGTTGAGGCTGAAGTAGGTTTTCACGTCCCACTCGAGGTCCTCGACGACCGGGCCGGTGCCGCCGATGCGTTTGCTGACGGCGGGGTGATCGGCCACCTGGTTGGCGAGGGTGTTCCAGTGTCCGGGGGGCGTCTCCGAGTTGGGGCCATCGGCCCAGAACTCGGCCAGCACGCGGACGAAGTCGCCGCGGCGCACGATGTTGGCGGCATAGGGTTGGCCGGTGGCGGGGTTGAGCGGGTGGCCGGTCCCGTCGTTGGTCCCGAGGCTGTTGTTGCCGAGGGCGCCGGGGGAGATGTTGAGGAAGACGTTGTCGTCCGGGGTGAGTTGGCTGCTGGCGCGGATGACCTCCACGACATTGGAGCGGAAGGCGGCGTCGGTGTCGGTGCCGAGGCGGGGCGGGGGTCCGGGGTCGATCCAGGGGCGGGAGGCGTCGGTGCGGGTGAGGGCGAAGGGGCGGACCTTGAGCCATTGGGCGCCGAGGTAGGTCTGGATGGGGCCCTGGGGGAAGCCGTTTTGGTCGACGGCGTTGACGATTTGCAGGCGTTGCCAGCGGTTGACGTCGTTGACGACCGTGCCCGGGTAGATGACGGGCATGGGGTCATTGACGTAGATGTAGCCGCCCTCGGAGATGGGGTAATCGGGGTAGGGAGAGAAGGTGTTGCCGGCGGTCTGGCGGCAGCCGTCCTGGATGAACCAGGCGGAGACGGCGTCATAGACGGAGTTGCCGACCCCGGCGGGGGTGGCGGGGTTGCGGTTGGTGACGCCGGGGCTGTAGCCGAGGCTGATCATGTAGCTGCTGAGGGTGGCCAGGGTGGTGGCGGCGCTCCGGGAATAGGAGTAGCGCTCCTGCAGGATGCGCAGGGCGGCGTAGCTCATGGCCTCGCGCCGGGCGGCGGCGAGGTCGGCGGCGGAGTGCTTGGCCCGGTAGGCGAAGCCGACGGCCCCGTTGGTGTCGTAGGCGGCCCAGGCGTCGTAGAGGCAGGCGGACAGGCTGAACAGGTTGCGGGCCTGGACCGGCGGGTGGGGGGTGTCGAGGCGGATGGCGGCCAGGATTTGCTCGTTCCAGTTGCGGGCGATGGAAGGGGCGGCCTCGAGGGCGGGGCGGTTGCCCAGCCAGAGGCATGACATGAGCAGAAGC
This sequence comes from Verrucomicrobiota bacterium, assembly GCA_046048995.1. GTDB lineage: Bacteria > Verrucomicrobiota > Verrucomicrobiia > Limisphaerales > JADJPG01 > JBJOEZ01. Next base: position 125,758 of record JBJOEZ010000008.1, read on the forward strand.
CCGCATAGCTGCCGGCGCCCGAGGCGGTGCGGGGCGAGGCACTGGAGGCTGGGGAACTTCATTGGCGGTCTGTCCAAGCGGAACGCGCCAGTGTGTATCAGAAGCCGGTTCCCGGGGCAATGCCTGTGTGGGACCCCCGGGGCGGCCCCGGGGGGACGACCGGGGAATCCCCGGGCTGGGCGGGGTGGGGGAAGGCGGCGGGCGCGGCCGGAGGGTCCGCGACGGCTCAGCGGAAGGTGATGGAGCCGTTGGCTTGGACGACCGCCTTGGGGATCATGGCCGGGTGGAGTTCGGTCCACCGGGTGACATGCCAGCCGCGGTCCGGCCCGATGCGGCCGAGGGCCTCGTCATAGTGGAAGTTGAAGTGGCCGTTCATGGTCACCGAGCGGGCGACGAGGGCCCCGGAGAAGTCCGCGCTGGACTGGCCGCCGCCATTGAGGCTGACGGCGGCGTTGGGGGCGTAGAACGCGCCGGTGAGGCCGGCGTTGCCGTTGAGCTGGAGGCTGGCCAGGTTGGTGGTGCCCCAGAAGTAGAAGCTGGTGGAGCGCCCGTCGCTGTTGACCTGGGTTTGGCCGCCGACCTGGGCCTCGGTGGCGTTGCAATAGAGGTCCAGGCGCTTGCCGGGCTTGATGGTCAGGCCGGTCAGCCGGAGGGTGGCGTCCACGTAGAGACGGCTGTTCTCTTCCACGTAGACCGAGCCGATGAGCGTGGTCAGGCGGTAATCGCCGCCGCGGAGGACGTAGTCGTAGTAGGTGGTGCTGACGGTGTGGTTGGTCTGGAGGCCGCCGGGGCTGGTCCAGGTGAAGGTGGGGTGGGTCCAGTTGGTGGTGTAGCCGGTGATGAAATCGTAGCTGTAGTACCAGCCGCGGTCGGCAGGTTTGCCCGTGGTCACATTGTTGGAGCGGATGAGTCCGACGAACGTGCCGGGGGCGGGGTAACCGAGGCTGGCGCGGGTGGTGGCGGGGGTGGTGTTGGTGACGCGGGCCCAGGTGATTGGGCCGGGGGAGTTGGTGGGGTAGGTGGCGGAGCGCACGGGATAATTGGTGCGGACGCTGCCGATGGCGTTGGCGGGGTATTCGATGGTGGTGGCGGAGGTGCCGGCATTGGTCACCACGGTGGAGGCGAGGAGGTTGGTCACATGGCCGCCGGCGGGGGTGAAGCCGCCGGGATACGGGACGGGCACGGGTGGGAAGGAGACGTTCATGTCGCTGGAACTCCAGCCTGGCTGGATGCCGCCCTGGCCGGCGTCGTGCCAGGCGGTGCTGCCGGCGCGGCCGTTGGCGCCGACCTGGATCAGGCCGCCGGGGCCGGTGGCGACGCGGCCGTAGATCTTGGCGTTGCCGAGGCTGAGGGTGCCCTGGTTGAGGATGGAGCCGTTGACGGCGATGTCCCCGTTGTCGCCGAACCGTTTCGAAGTGTAGAGGCCGTTGGTGCTGAGGGCGGGGTTGCCCGAATCGAAGCTGTCCACGCGGAGGGTGTTGCCGTTGAGGTCGATGGAATCGCGCGCGACCATGCCCTTGGCGAAGATGCGGTCGCGTCCGGTGGACACGCGGACGCCGCGGCCGAGGTAGCTGAGGGTCTGGGGGGGGGTGTTGGCCTGGGCGAGGAGCGGCCCGGAGGCGGCGCCGGCCAGCAGGGTGGGCATCACCACGTAGGCCTTGGAGTCGATGAAGGGGACGGTGTTGCTGGAGCCGGGGACGTAGTTGGTGATGGTGGCCACGTAGAAGCTGTTGCCCACGTAGCGGGTCATCGAATAGGTGCGGTTGAGGCTGTTGTAGACCCAGCCGTCGCAGGCCAGGTTGGTCGATCCATGGGTGTTGATGTGGGTGAGGGCGTCCTCGATGCCCGCCTCGATGACGGGCATGGCGCCGTTCCACGCCTGGGAGCGCATGACCGTGCTGTTCTGGCCCTGGACCAGGCGCAGGTAGGCGACGAGCAGGAAGCTGATCAGTCCCATCGCCACGACGGTGAGCAGCATGACATTGCCCCGCCTGGCCTGGGGGCGGCGGGCACCGGGGAAGAGGTGGGTGTTCATGAGCCTTGCTTGCGGATGACAATCTTGGCCGTCTGCACGGCCTCGGTGTTGGCGGCGATGCCGAGGATGGAACGGGAGCATTTCCAGGCGATGTCCACCACCTTGGCCTCGTCGGGGAGGGAGGCGGGGAACTGCTCGTAGCTGTTCGTCATGGTGTTCCGCTTGAACAGCCGGAAGGACAGGCTTTCGCATCCCGTCAGCAGCACCTCGCGCGTCGATTCCTGCGGGGTGACGCTTTCCTTGCCCTGCTCAGGCAGGACGTCGGGCGCGCCCGCCACGTCCCCCTCCGCCATGGGCGCCTCCTCGAGGTTCGCCGTGAATTGCGGCTTCGAGTCCTTCAGGCTGCGGGTTTTCAGGCGCGTCAGGGTCTGCTGCTCCGGGGAGTGCAGGTAGTAAATCTTGAGCCCGTCGGCGCTTTCGAGGGTCAGGAGGTTGGTCGTGCACTGGGCGATGCGGTTGCACTCGCGCAGATCCCGGGTGAGTTGGTCGATGGCCAGGCGGTTGCGGTCGTCCAGCTCCACGTAGTTGGCCAGGCACAGGAAGCTCCGCCCGCTGAACTGCATGACCGCCACCAGCACCAGCATGATGAGCCCGGTCAGGCCGATGGCCATGACGGCGTCGAGGAGGACGACGCCGGACTGGAGGCGGCGGGGGGCCGCGATCCTAGTAGACATAACTCTGGAGTCCATTGCGCGCGACAAAGGTGGTGAAGGTGCGGTTGCGGTTGATGCCGCCGGTCTTCCACTGGAGCGTGACGGTGACCTGGCGGAGATCGTTGCTGTAACTGGAGCGGATCGGGGCGGGGGACACCTGCACGGTGCCGTGGTAGGTCAGGCCCTGGTTGTCGGGCGCGTTGGGGTCGTAGCGCTCCACGAAGGTGGCTGGCACGAAGGCGGGGTTGTTGATCTGCTCCCAGTTGTAGAGCCGGAGGGTCTCGGTTTTCTGGAGCAGGATCTGGGTGGCGCGCAGGTTTTCGCGCGCCATGCGCATGGTGAAGAAGCCGGTGGAAAACCCGGAGAACAGGGCGCCGATGCAGATGCCAATGACGCCCAGTCCGACCGTGGCCTCGGTCACGGAGAAGGCGGCCAGCGCGCGGCGCGCGCGGCCCGGGGTGTTGCGGCGGAGCTGGATTTTCATGTCGTTCGCCGATGTCGGCACGGCGAGGCAAGCAGGAGCCTTGCCACGCCCGACCCGGGCGGGTGCCCGGCCTGCGGCGGGCCCTGTCCCCGCGGCCCGCGCCCGCCCAACCCCCTCCCGCCGGTGGGCGTCTTGTCCCGGAATGCAACCGGCCGTGTCCCGGTTTGGGACACCGCCGCCGGGCGGAGAATCCAGTTGCCCCGGCGCCGGGCGGCCCTAGCCTAGCCCTGCCGATGACTGCGCCGGAACCCGTTGCCAGCCTCTACGTTCATGTGCCGTTCTGCGCGCACAAGTGCGAGTATTGCGCCTTTTTCTCGGAGGTCTCCAACGGGGAGTTGATGACGCGCTACGTGGCGGCGCTGGTGCGGGAACTGGAACTGGTGGCGGGGGAGCTTCGGCCGCGCACGGTGTTTTTCGGGGGGGGCACCCCCTCGCTGCTGACCCTCGGCCATTGGCGCACGCTGTTTGCCGCCATGGAACGCCTTGGCCTGTTGGGGGCCGAGGAGTGGACCATCGAGTGCAACCCGGCCACCGTGTCGGCCGACAAGGCCCGGCTCTGGCGGGAGCACGGGGTGAACCGGGTGTCCATGGGCGTGCAATCGCTCGACGAGGGATTGTTGGACCGGCTCGGGCGGGTCCACAGCCGGGACATGGTGTTCCGGTCGTTCGATCTCCTGCGCGCGGGCGGCTTCGCCAACGTCAACCTCGACCTCATGTTTGCCATCCCCGGCCAGACCCTGGCCGTCTGGCAGTCCACGCTGGACGAGGCCATCGCGCTGGGCAGCGAGCATCTCTCGTGTTACGAGGTCATCTACGAGGAGGACACCCCGCTCTACGAGCAACTCCGGGCGGGGGAGTTCGACGTGGACGAGGACCTGGCCTGCGCGATGTATGACGAGTTGGTCGGGCGGGCGGGGGCGGCGGGGTTCCGGCAGTATGAGGTGGCCAACTTCGCGCAGGATCCGGGCGGCGGACCGGGGACGCCCGGCGGGTTGGTGGCGCGGGTGCCGGCGCGGGCCTGCCGGCACAACGTGAACTATTGGCTGGGCGGCGACTGCCACGGGCTGGGGCCCAGCGCTTCGGGCTACGTGGGGGGGCGCCGGACGCGCAACTGGTCCAACACGCAGATTTATTGCGATCAGCTGGAGCGCGGCCGGCGCGCGTTTGAGTCGAGCGAGGAACTGCCGGCCCTTCGCCGGGCCGGGGAGACCGCGGCGTTTGGCCTGCGCATGAACGCCGGCTGGGAGTTCGACCTGTTCCGTCGGCGGACGGGCTTTGATTTGCGGGACGGCTGGCGGAGGGAGATGGATGACCTGGTGGCGCGCGGTTGGGGTCGGGCGGATGAGCACCGGTTCCAGTTGACCCCGTCGGGCCTGCGTTTTGCCGACGCGGCCGGGGCGGTCTTCCTGCGTTGAGCCCGGCGATGGCGGCCGTTCCTGCCCGGGTCAGTGCAGGATCCAGAAAAACAGAATGGCGGCCAGGGTTGGCCCGAGGGCGCCGAGGAACAGCCCCAGCGGGCTGATGCCCTCGCCGGCGAAGACCTTGGCGTCCTGCAGGATGCCCGCGCCCGCCGGGTTGGGGGCGTTGGCAATCACGGTCAGCCCGCCGCCCGTCACTGCGCCGGCCACCAGCGCATACTGCAGTTCGGGCGTGATGCCCTCCACCAGCGAGCCCAGGTAGGTGAGGGCGGCGTTGTCGGTCAGCGCGGTCAGGCCGGTGGCTCCATAGAAGAGGGCCGAGCCCCCCAGGCTTTGCACCAGCGGCTTGAGCCAGTAGGCCTGCAGCGACCCCAGCGTGACGAGGCCGGCCAGGAAGAAGCCCACCAGCAACCCCTCGCGCAGCTTGAGGGAGTCCTGGTATTCCGAGGTGGCCGTCACCACGCCCAGAAACAGCACGAAGATGCCGAAGAACACGTCCGCGTGATGGGCGAAGGCCACGATGAGGGCGAGGAACATCACGTGCAGCAAGGTCAGCCAGGCCGGGATGGGCGCCGGGGTTCCCCGGTCCACCGGCACGGAGGCCAGCTCGCGGCGGAAGAGCAGCGTCACCACCACCGTGGACACCAGGCAACTGGCCGCCGCCCGCCAGCCAAAGTGCGTGAACATGAAGGCCATGTCCCAGTTCCACTTGGCGGCCACCATCAGGACCGGCGGGGCCGCGAAGTGGGTCAGGGTGCCGCCGATCGACACATTCACGAAGAGCAGGCCAAGGGTGGCGTAGGCCAGGCGCGTGCTGATGCCCTGGTTGAAGTAGCGGCGCTTGAGCACCATCGCCAGCAGGGTCATGGCCGCCGGTTCGGTGATGAACGATCCCAGCAGCGGGCCGAGCACGAGTGAGGCCGCGTAAAAGGACACGCTCTCGCGCAGCGGCAGCAACCGCGCCGCCGCGCTGATCAGCGCCTCGGCCAGGCGCACCACCGGCCGGGTGGCCGCCACCACCATGACCACCAGGACAAACTTGGGCTCCGTAAAGTTGAGGCTCTCGATGTGCTGCACCGCCGCCCCCACCGATCCCGCCATGGCCGCGATGCCCAGGAACAACGCCGTCGCCCACAGCCCGAACACCACCTCGGTTTCCGCCAGGAAATGCAGCGTGTTCTCAGCCACCGATCCTTCCGGGAACCGATGGGCCAGCCGGGCAAACTGCTTCACGCAAAAGGTGTGCAGCACGGCCAGCCCAAACAGGACCGTGGCCAGGATTTCAATGTTGGAGGGTGTCACGGGAGGAGGTCGCCGGCGCCGTTGCCGCACCGGACGGCGCACTTTCCGGAACGGTCCGGGAGGTGACAATGTTTTTCTCCGCTGGGCGCCGGGGAGCGGTCGTTCCCCCTCTCCCACCTCCTGGAAGCCCACCCGCTGGCGGGTCGGAGCATCCCGAGGCCGCAGCAGTTCCGGGCCCCGGGAGGATGCGGAGGCGGTGCGTGGTGGTATGGGCAGATGACCAATTCGGATAGCCAATAGCCAATGACCAATCAAAGACCGCGCCAGCGATCGGTCATTGGCTATGGGCTATTGGCATGGGTCATCCACCCTTTCCTACCTCCAGAAAACCAACCCGCTGGCGGTTCGGGGGCATCCCAAGCCCGGAGCAGTTCCTGGGCCCTGGAGGATGCGCAGGCGGTGCGTGGTGGCATGGGCCGATGACCAATTCGGATAGCCAATAGCCAATGACCAATCAAAGACCGCGCCAGCGATCGGTCATTGGCTATGGGCTATTGGCATGGGTCATCCA
>JBJOEZ010000009.1:0-250719 GCA_046048995.1 Verrucomicrobiota bacterium
GCGGCGGGGGCCGGGGCCACCCGGCAAACCCCTGATGCCATGGGCGGCCTGGGCGGTGCCGGGAGCTTCGGCGGCCAGGGAGGCTACGGCACAAACGCCTACGCCGGCGGTGGTGGCGGCGGCGCCGGCTTGGGCGCCGGACTCTTCGTGCGCGGCGGCGACGCGCTCCTTATCGACTGCGTGATTAGCGGCAATCGGGCCACCAACGGCGTGGGCGGAGCAGGCGGCGCCGGCCTGCCTTTCGGCGCGCCCGCGGCCCCAGGCCAGGCCGGCAGCGGCGCCGGCGGCGGCCTGTTCGACCTCACCCAATCCGCGCAACTCCATAACACATCCATCTCGGGCAACAACGCCTCCGGTTCCAACGCCAACTCCTTCGTCGGCTCACCCTACTCGCTGACCACCACGGCCGACGCCTACTACATCGTCAACCCCGGCCCCGGCACCAACATCGTCCTCACGGCCCAACCCGTCGGTGTTGGCCCCTTCCACTACCAATGGTTCTTCCTTGGCAACCTCGTGGGGACGAACCGCACCCTCACCATCAGCAACTTCTCGCTCGCCCTCGCCGGCGTGTATCAGGTCGTGGTCACCACCCCGGCCGGGACCTACCTCTCCGCCCTCCAGGCCGTCGGCGCGCGCGCCACGCCGGTGAGCGGGATCGGCGGCGTTTCCATCACCCCAGCCCAACCCGGCGCCGCCGCCATCCTGGCCTCCGGCGCCACCAATTGGTCCGCCCTCGTCCCGCTCCAACCCGGCACCAACCATTTCACCGTCGTCGCCACCGACCGCGCCTACAACCAGTCCCTGCCCCAGACCCGCACGGTCTACTACGCCGTCAGCAACCGCCTGAAGATCACCCTCAGCGGCCAGGGCACCGTCCTCCCCCACCTCAACAACCTGGCTCTAGAAGTCGGCAAGGGCTACTCCGTCCAGGCCACCCCGGCCGCGGGTTATGTGTTCCGCCACTGGCGCGCCGGCACCTTCCCCGAGGCCGCTCCCATCTCGGAATCCCCCACCCTCGCCTTCCTCATGGCTTCCAACCTCAACCTCGAGGCCGTGTTTGTCCCCAACCCCTTCCCGCCCGCCGCCGGGGCCTACAATGGACTCTTCAGCGAGGCGGACGAAACCCGCCTGGAGCGATCCGGCGCCGTCAATCTCACCGTCACCACCCTCGGCGCCTTCAGCGGCACCCTGCGCACCGCCACCAAGCGGTTGGCCCTCTCCGGCCAGTTCAACGCGGTCGGCCGATCCACCAACACCGTGCCGCGCACCGGCACCACTCCCCTGACCGTGGAACTGCACCTCCAGCTCGACGGCAGCGGGCGCCTTGCCGGGCGCGTGACCGACGGGGCCTGGTCGGCGTCGCTGGAGGCCACCCTCGCCCCGTTCAACGCCACCACCCGCCCGGCCACCAACCAGGTCGGCAGCCACACCCTGGCCCAGCTGTGGGATGACGGCCGCGTCGGCTGGGTGGCCTCGGTGACCGTGAACTCCGCCGGGTTGACCAAGCTCTCGGGCAGCCTGTTTGACACCCCCTCCATCACGCAGCAGATGGCCATGGACGGCAACGGGTCCTGGCCGCTCTTTCTGCCGCTCTATGGCGGCCGCGGCCAGTTGCTCGGCCGCCTGCAGTTCGGGGCCTTCGGCACCGACACCCTGACCGGACGGGTCTCCTGGGTGAAGGGCACCCTGCCGACCTCCCTCTCGGCCGCGCGCACCGCCCCGACCGCCTTCACCAACCTGTCCGCCGTCATCGGCTCCCGTTACCCCACCCCGGTCACCAACCGCGTGCTCAACTTCAGCCTCGGCGTGGTGGAACTCGACGGCGGCGATCTCACGGCGGCCTTCACCAACCAGGTCGCCCTCTCCAGCGCCAACGTGGTCACCAACCTCAGCCCCAACCCCCTCACGCTGGCCATCACGAAAACCACCGGTCTTTTCAGCGGCAAGGGCACCCAACCCGGCACCAATCGGGTGGCGAGTTTCAAGGGGGTAGTCCTGCCCCAGCGGGGTTACGGCCTGGGGTTCTTCCCCGGGACCAACGACCTCGGGCAGGTTTACTTCGGTCCTCCCACGCCCTGAACCGGCCGGACTCAGGCCGTCTCATCCCGGCGCCGGGCCGGCAGGTGCAGGAGGATGTTGGCCAGGGTGATCAGGCCGCCCCCGATCAACAGCGTTTGGGTGAGGCGCTCGTTGCCATAGGCCACGCCCGCCCACAGGGAAAGCCAGCCGGGGAGGAAGAGGGCATAGACACTGGTGCAGACCGGTTCCAGGCAGTAGATGAGCCCGGCATGGGTGGCCGGCACGTGGCGTTGCCAGTGGTTCATCATCAGGTAGGCCCCCAGGGTGCAGGGCCCAATCAAAATGCCCATCAGGCCCCATTCGGGGACGCTGTCGTAGGCGCGGAGCCAATCACCGGCGACCGCCGTGGAAGCGAGCGCGACCGGCAGGCAGACCAGCGCGATGATGGCGAACATGGCCAGCGAGAAGTGGGTGACGTTGTTGCCGGCGTAGCGGGGCCGTTCCAGCCAGAGAATCTGGCCGGTGAACAGGACCGAGGCCAGGATGGTTTCCAGTTCGCCGCGCCCGAGGTGAAACCGGCGCCAGTCCATCTCGGCCAGGACCATGACCCCGGCCACGACCATGCTGCAGCTGAGCACGACGCCGCGGTTGGGCCAGCGCCGATCGCGGAGCGCGGTCCAGAGCGGCAGGAGCACGCAGTAGCCCTGGGTGAGGAAGGCCGAGGTGGAAGCCGTGGTGTAGTGCAGGCCATCCACCTGGAGGAGCAGTCCCAGTCCGCCGAAGAGCCCCAGCCCCAGCCCCTGTTCCCACTCCAGCCGCGTGAACCGGGGCAGCGATCCCGCCGCCAGCGCCAGCGCCAGCATGGCCAGCGCGGATACGCCAAAGCGGACCACCACGCAGGTGCTCGCCAGGAACCAACTGTCCGCCGCCCCATCGGCGACCTGGGCGGCCGAGAGGGTCTTCATGACGGGAAAGCTCAACCCCCAAAAGGCGGTGGCCAGCACCAGCACCTGGATGGCGCGGGCGCGCAGCGCGGGGGATGATCCGGCGGGCATTCCCGCCTCGGCGGGGCCGACGGACGACATGCCCCGACCATAGCCACCCCTGCCCTCGCGGCCAGCGCAAAGGGTGGGCGACAAGGCCGGGGGGGGCACGCCTCCCCCGGGCGCCGCGTGACCGGGACACCCGGGTTGGATCAAATGTCGTGCGTTGCGGCGTGGCTCCCCTTACTTTTCGGCCGCACTGTTGTGACCGCAACCTGACCCGCCATGGCTTCGATTCAACCCTTCGCCGCCCTTCGTCCCCAGCCTGAACTCGCCGCGCGCATCTGCGAACTGCCCTACGATGTGATGTCCTCCGAGGAAGCCCGCCAGATCGCGGCCGGCAACCCGCTGAGCTTCCTGCACGTCAGCAAGCCCGAGATCGATCTGCCTCCCGGCACCGACCTTTACTCCCCGGCCGTCTACGCCAAGGGCCGCGAGAACTTCGAGGCCCTGATCCGGCAGGGCGCGCTGCGCCAGGATGCGTCCCCGCGGTTTTACCTCTACCGCCAGGTCATGGGCTCCCACGCGCAGGTGGGGTTGGTCGCTGCGGCCGGCTGCCAGGATTACCTCGACGGCGTCATCAAGAAGCATGAACTGACCCGCATCGACAAGGAGGACGACCGCGTCCGGCACATCGAGACGCTCAACGCCCAGACCGGGCCGGTCTTCCTGACCTACCGGGCGGTGCCGGACCTCGACGCGCTCTTCGCCCGGCGCACCGCGGCCACCCCCGAGATCGACTTCACCGCCCCGGACGGCGTCCGGCACTCGTCCTGGACGCTCTCCGATCCTGCCGATGTGGAGGCCATCACGGCGGCCTTCGCCCGGTTGCCGTGCCTCTACATCGCCGACGGGCATCATCGCAGCGCCGCGGCCGCCCGGGTCTTCCAGTCACGCCGGGGCGCCGGGCACAGCGGGCGTTTCCTGGCCGTGATCTTCCCCCACTCCCAGATGCAGATCCTGCCCTACAACCGGGTGTTGCAGGACCTGAACGGGCTCACCCCCGCCCAGTTGCTGGAGAAGCTCGACGGGGTCTTTGTCATCCAGCGCGCCACCGGCCAGGCCAAGCCCACCCGCCGCCACCATCTCGGCCTCCGGCTCGAGGGCGCCTGGCACACGCTGACCTTCCGCGAGCACTTCGTCCGCACCACGGATCCGCTCGAGAAGCTCGACGTCAACCTCCTCCAGAACTACGTCCTCGCCCCGATCTTCGGCATCGACGATCCGCGCACCAGCAAGCGCATCCAGTTTGTGGGCGGCATCCGCGGCACGGGCGAACTGGAAACCCTGGTGCAAAGCGGGCAGGCCGCCTGCGCCTTCTCCATGTTCCCCACCAGCATCGAGGACCTGATGACCATCGCCGATGCCGGGGGCATCATGCCGCCCAAGAGCACCTGGTTTGAGCCCAAGCTCCGGGACGCCATGTTCAGCCACCTCCTCTAGCCGGCGCCCGGCCCTTGCGGGCCGACAGCGGCCGGCCGCGCCTCAGGTCACCCGCAGCCACGCGGTCTTGAGGTGGGCGGGTTCCTCGCGCGTGATGGGAAAGTCCGGCGGCTGCGGCACGTAGTGCCGCTGCGCCACCCGGCGTCCCACCGACCGCACGGCCTCCTCCAACCCCTGCAGGAAGTCCTCCGGCGCCACCGTGGCCGCGTTGGTCGAGGCCAGCAACACCCCGCCGGGCTTCAGCACGCCCAGCGCCAGTTCCGCCAGCCGCCCGTAATCCTTCTCCGCCCGGAACAGCCCGCCCTCCTTGGATTGGGAGAAGGTCGGCGGATCCAGCACCACGGCGTCGAAGCGCCGCCCCTTCCTCGCCAACCGCCGCAGCCACTCCAGGGCGTCGCCGTAAATGAAATCGTGCGCCGCAGGGTCCAGCCCGTTCAGGGCAAAGTTCCGCCGGCCCCAGTCGAGATACTTCCGCGACAGATCCAGGCTGGTCGTGCGCGCGCCACCGAGGGCCGCGCAGACCGAGAACCCGCACGTGTAGGCGAAGGTGTTCAACACCTCGGGCGGCTCCGACCCCGGGGCCGCCCAGAGCGGAAACCCGGCCGCCACATGCCCGACGCGGAACCGCCGCCGGTTGTCGCGCTGGTCGAGGAACAGCCCCACGCTGTAGCCCTCCTCGAAGCTCAGTTCAAAGCGCACGCCGTTTTCAAGGATGGCAAAGCGCGGCGGGGCGGCCTCCCCCAGGACGTGTTGGGGCGATGCGGCCCCGGGCTGGGTTCGACGCACCTGCCGGTTCAGCACCTTGTGGTAGGCGCCCCGGCGGGCAGGGTCACCGCCCAGCCAGCCTTGCAACGCCTGCCGCTGGACCTCGGTCAGCGGATGTTCCGACTGCGAGAGCAGGAACTCCCCCAACGCCTCCACCTGCCACCCCGGCCAACCGTCGGCCGCCCCGTGCACCCAGCGCCACGCCGTGGTCAGGCTCTCCCCGGAGGGCGCCCATTCCTGCAAGGCCCGCCGCAACGCCTGGCGCGGGTCCGCGCCAAACTCCGCCGGGCTGGCCAGGGTCATTTCCTCATGGGTGACCGGGTGCTGCAGGGTCAGCGCGGCGGCATGCAGGTGCACCCGCCCGGAGGGCGTTCCGCCATAGAGGGTGTCGCCCAGGATGGGAAACCCGGCCGCGGCCGCGTGCACGCGAATCTGGTGGGTGCGCCCCGTGACCGGCTCCGCCTCCAACCGCGTCAGGCCGGTCCCCTCCCCCGCCTCCACCACCCGGAACCGGGTCTCGGCCCGGTCCGCCCCGGGACGCATCGGCCGGCTTTCGTAACGATCCCCGACCCGCTCCAGGGTCGAGACGAGGGTGAATTCCGCCGGCGACTGCCCACCCGGCGGCCGCACGGGCCGATCGGTCACGAGTTGGTAGGTCTTCCGCACGGTGCGCCCCTCGAACTGCGCGGACAGGGAGCGGTTGGCCTCGGGGCTGTTGGCAAAGGCGAGGACGCCGCTGGTCTCCTTGTCCAGCCGATGGATGATGGCCAACCCGGCCCACCGGGGTTCCCGGTGCCGGAGCCAGTCGTAGACCCCTTCCCCGGCATGGGGTGACGGCGCATGCGTGTTCCATCCGGCCGGCTTGCGCACGACGAGCAGGTGTTGGTCCTCGAACAGGACCAGGTGCGGGAGGCATGGACCCGGCATTGTCATGGGCGAACACTCAGGGCTCGGCCGGCGCGGGCCGCCGGGACGCGAATCACATCTGCTCGAGGGTCTCGATGCCGAGGGCGGCCAACCCCTGCTGGAGGACCCGTCCCGTCAGGTCACACAGGGCCAGGCGGCTGGACCGCATGGCGCCCTCCGACTTGAGCACCGGGCAGGCCTCGTAGAACCGGGCGAAGAGACCGGCCAGGTCGTAGAGGTAATTGCAGAGGAAATTGGGCCGCCCCTCCTCCGCCACCGCCTCCAGGGTCAGGCCGAAGTTGAGGAGATGCCGGGCCAGGGCCAGTTCCTCGGGCGCGGCCAACTGGATGCCGGCCGCCGCCGTCGGGCCGGTCGCCGCTCCGCCCTTGCGGAAGATGCTGCGGATGCGCGCGTAGGCGTATTGCAGGTAGGGAGCGGTGTTGCCCTGAAGCGACAGCATTTTTTCCCAGCTGAACACGTAATCGCTCTGCCGGTTGGGCAGCAGGTCGGCATATTTCACCGCCCCCAGCCCCACCACGCGCGCGATGTTGCGGCGCTCGGCCTCGGGCAGGTCACGGTTCTTTTCGCTGACCAGGGCAAAGGCGCGTTCCTCGGCCTCGTCCAACAACTCCTTCAGCTTGACCGTGTCGCCGCTGCGGGTCTTGTAGGGCTTGCCGTCGTCGCCCAGGATCTTGCCAAACCCGATGTGCCGCAGGCGCACGCCCCGGGCCGCCTCGGGTTGCCAGCGCGCGAAGGCCAGGAACAGCTTGCGGAAATGCGGGGCCTGCCGGTCATCAACCACGTAAAGAATCTCCGCCGGCTGCCATGTCTTCAGCCGGTAATCGATGGTGGCCAGGTCCGTGGTCAGGTAATTGAACCCGCCATCCCGCTTGCGCACCAGGCCGGGGTCCGGCACCCACTGCCCGTCGCGGCTGACCAGGAACGGATCCTCCTTGGGCGGCAGCGACCCGTCGCTGAAGACCGCCATCGCCCCGTCGCTCTCCCGCGCCACCCCCCGGTCGGCCAACCCGGAAACCACGGCCGGAAGCCAGGGATTGTAGAAACTTTCCCCCAGGGTGTGGTCAAACGTGATGCCCAGCCGCCCATAGACGGCGTCGAACTGCGCCTGGGACAGGCGCTGCATCTCGCGCCAGATGGCCAGGTTCTCGAGGTCGCCCCCCTGCAGCTTGACCAACTCGGCCCGCGCACGCTCCCGCGTGGCGGCGTCAAACTCCGGCTTGTCCTCGTCACACTGCCGGCTGACGTCCCGGTAGAGCCGTTCCAGTTCCCCCATGGGATCCTGCTCGAGCGCCGCCCGATCGAGCCGTTCCTTCCAGCCAAGGATGAGCATGCCAAACTGCGTGCCCCAGTCCCCGATGTGGTTGTCCGTGGTCACCCGGTGCCCCAGCAGACGCAGCACGCGCTGCAGGCAGTCGCCGAGGAAGGTGGAACGGATGTGACCCACGTGCATCGGCTTGGCCACGTTGGGCGAACTGAAGTCCACCACCACGGCGCGGGGCACCGCGGCCGGCCGGAAAAAGAGCGGGCCCCCTTGGGAGGCGGCGTCCAGGGCGGCGGCGAGGGCCACGGGCTTGAGGCGGAAGTTGAGGAAACCCGGGCCGGCGATGTCGACCGCCTCGCACGAGGCGGAGAGGTCCAGGCGGGCCTGGACCTCGGTGGCCAGCTGGCGCGGGTTCCGGCCGCGCGTCTTGGCCAACGCGATGAGCGAGTTGGACTGGTAATCGCCAAACTTCGGGTCCGGGCAGGGCCGGACGAGGACGGCGGCGGGGTCGGCGTCGGGCAGCACGGCGGCCACGGCGGCGCGCAGGGCGCGTTCAATTTCCTGGTGCAACACGGCGGGGAGGCTGCAATGGGACGACCGGTTTGGGAAGGGCTTTTGCGCGTCCGCAGGACCGGGCGCGGGCGGGGCCGGCCTACTTGATGGACTCGGACCGGATGACCTCCCAGATGGCGGGGGCGTCCGGCGCGGATTCCACGGCGGCGCGAAATTCCTTTCGATGCAGGAGCTTGGCGATCCGGGCCAGGGTGTGGAGGTGTTTCTGGAACTGACCCTGCGGGACGAGGAACAGCATGACCAGGGTGACCGGCTGGTTGTCGAGGGCGTCGAAGTTGACGCCCTGCCGGGACCGGCCGAAGGCGCCCACCACCTCGTGCAGGAGGTCGGTCGAGGCGTGCGGGATGCCAATGCCATACCCGATGCCCGTGCTCATGGAGGTCTCCCGTTTCCGCACCACCGCGGTGATGGCCTCGCGGTGCTCGGGCGCCACCTTGCCGGAGGCAATTAATTGCGCGATCAACTCATCAATGGCCTCCCACCGGTTGGAGGCCTTGAGGTCGGGCACAATCTGATCCGGGCCGAGTATGTCGCCGAGGTCCATGCACCGAAAAATTTCGGACCGGCATTTCGCCTGAAGCGTCAGGTCAATGCAAGAGGGAAACAGTTGTTGGCGCGGCGAACGCGTCAGCGCCAGGCCAGCGCGATGACGCCGAGCGTGGCGAGGATGCCGCCGGCCAGCGAGCGCCAACCCGGACGCTCCCCCTCCCAGCGCCACGAGATCGGGATGATCACCACCGGGGTGAGGGCCACGATGGGCAGCACCACGCCGCTGGGCGCGATCTTCAGGGCCCACTGGTAGCAGGCGACGCCGAGCGCGGGGCCCAGCACCGCGTTGGCCGCCACCCAGGGCCAGGCCCGGCCCCATGCGGCAGGCCGCGCCTCGGCTCCGCCCCCGCGCAACCGGCCGGCCCCGAGGCAGACCAACCACACGACGATGGCCACCAGCACACCTCCAAGCAGCCGCTGATAGGCGGCGCTGAGGCCGTCGACATTGTCGCCTGCCGCCTCGGCGACCGTGAAGGCCCGCCGGCTGAGCACTGCGCCGACGGCCTGGCAGACCGCCGCGAGCAGGCCCCAGGCGGCCCCGCCGGTCAATTGGGCCCGGGAGAGCGCGAGGCCGCCGGGCGCCAGGGCCAGGCCCACCCCGGCCAGGATCACCCCGGCACAGAGGGCTTCGCGCAGGGACAGGGCGGTGCCGAGCCAACCCCACTCCAGCGCGGCGGCGATGGGCGTGGAAAGGCAGAGGGTCATCATGCTGGACAGGCGGGAGCCCAGCCGCGGCAAGGCCTGGAAGAGCGCCATGTCGCCCAGGCCAAACCCGATGCAGCCGCTGATGAAGAAGATGGGGAACGCCGGCCCGAGCGTGCCGTGCCCAAGCGTGTGGGCGTAGGCGCTGAGCAGGAGGGCGGCCAGCGTGAGGCGGGCACTGTTGGCCGCCAGTCCGCCGAGGAGGGTCGCCGTCCGCCGTCCGCAGATGGTCGACGTGGCAAACAGCAGCGTGCAGAGGACGGCGGGCAACATGTCAGGAATCCACGCCCGCGGGTCCGGTCCGGGCGGCGGCGCAGGCCGCGC
The DNA here is from genome assembly GCA_046048995.1 of Verrucomicrobiota bacterium. GTDB lineage: Bacteria > Verrucomicrobiota > Verrucomicrobiia > Limisphaerales > JADJPG01 > JBJOEZ01. Next base: position 9,610 of record JBJOEZ010000009.1, read on the forward strand.
TCACGGGCGTCCCATCTTTTCCAGGAGGGCAGTGGTGGATCGCCCCGGCACGCCGGCCAGCACGACGACCCGGCCGCCCAACCCCTCCACCAGGCGCCGCTCGTCCTGGTTGATGGTGTCGATCGTGTAATCGCCGCCCTTGGCATAGATGTCGGGCCGCGCGTGATCGAGGAAGCGGAGGGCGGTGGGCTCGCGGAAAATGCACACCGCATCCACGCAGGCCAGCGCGGCCAGCACGAGGGCCCGGTCCTCCTCCGGGTTGACGGGCCGGGATGGCCCCTTGATCGCGCGCACGCTGGCATCCGCGTTCACCCCCACCAGCAGGGCGTCCCCCTGCGCCCGGGCCGCCTCCAGGTAGGTGACGTGGCCGCGGTGGAGGAGGTCAAAGCATCCGTTGGTGACGACGAGCCGGCGCCCCGCCTGGCGGAGGCCCGCCCGCCAGGCGGGCACTTGTTCCCAGGTCAGGACCTTGTCGGCCGATGGCATGCCGGGATGATGCGGACCCCGCCCCAAGTTGCAATCCCGCAGGGGCGCAACCCTGACCGCCGCTAGCTCCGGGGACGCGCCTGGGCCAGGAGGCTGCGGGCGGCCTGGAGTTGGTCGGCGTGCCCCAGGAGCAGGAGTTGATCGCCGGGCTGGAGCGTTTCCTCCGGGCCGGGGTTGACGATGCTGGAGCCCTGCCGATCGATGCCGACGACGCTGGCGCCGGTGGCGGAGCGGAGCTGGACCTCGCGGAGGCGCTGGCCGGCCGCGGCGCTGTCGGGGGGGAGCAGGACGGTTTCGAGGTGGGCATCGCGCAGGAGCGCGGGCAGCGGGGCGCTGGCCGCCGGGGCGGGCTCGGGTTCCTGGGCAAAGGTTTCCTGCAGGGCGATCTGGGCCTTGGAATAAACCCGGATGAAGGATCGCCAGAGCAGCCATGCGATGAGGGCCGTGACCACCAGGAGCATGACCAGCACGTTGGTGGGGGGCAGGATGGCCGAACTGAGGGCCAGGACGAGCAGGCCCATGCCGGCGAGGCCGGCCAGCGGGATGCCCTGGGCGACGATGCCGCGGATGGCCAGCGTGCGCTCCCCGGCGGCCGCCTCGCTGATGCGTGTCTCGGCCACCAGGAGGCCAAGGGCCTGGAGCTTGCGGAAGGTGGCGATCAGCAGCGGCAGGGAAAGCGTCATGGCGATCAGCCAGAGGATGGCGTTGCGGTAGGTCTCGCCCCAGGCGGGAATCCAGGCCGGCGGCCGCTGGGCCAGGAAGGCGGCGCCGGCGAACAGTCCGGCGGCCAGGAGCATGTTCAGCCCCATCACGGCCATCCAGCGCCGGACCAGGCGGGACGCGAAACTGGCCGGCGGCCCCTCGCGCCGCTGGCCGACCCAGCGCGTGTAAAGCTCGAGGTTGGCCAGCAGTGAGGGCGGCGCATGCCGGTTGACCCAGGCCCCGAGGCCGTCGGCGCTGCGGATGAGGTAGGGCGTGAGCAGGGTGGTCAGCACCGACACCGCCACGGCCACCGGGTAAAGGAAGTCGCTGGTCACCTTCAGGCTGAGGCCGAGCGCCGCGATGATGAAGGAGAACTCCCCGATCTGGGCCAGGCCCAGGCCCACGCGGAGGGAGTTGAGGGTCCCCTGCCCTCCCAGGAACGCCCCGAAGGAACAGGTCACGACCTTGCCCACCACCACCGCCGCCGTGATCACGGCCACCGGGACGGCATACTGGGCGAGCAGGCGGGGGTCGAGCATCAGTCCGATGGAGACGAAGAAGATGGCGCTGAACATGTCCCGGATCGGCTCGGTGAGAATCTCGATGCGGTGAATCTCGCGCGCCTCCGCGATGACGGCCCCGATGATGAAGGCGCCCAGGGCCACGCTGTACTGGAGCTTGGCCGCCAGCAGGGCGAAGCCAAAGCAGAGGCCCAGCACCGTGATCAGCAGCATCTCGTTGCTGCGAAACCGGGCGACATAGCCCAGCAGGCGCGGCACGGCGATGAGGCCCAACACCAGCGCGGCGGCCAGGTAGATGGACAGCCGCCCCACCGTGGTCCCCACCTCGGCGGGGGTCAGGGAACCGGTCATGGCGATGCCGGACAGGAGGGCGATCATCACGATGGCCAGGATGTCCTCGATGACGAGGATCCCGAAAATGAGCTCGGCGAAACGTTCCCGGCTCCGGCCCAGCTCGGCCAGGGCCTTCACAATGATGGTGGTGGAGGAAATCGAGAGCATGGCCCCGAGAAACAGGCTGTCCATGGGGCTCCATCCGAAGAGCCGGCCGATCTCGTAGCCGATCAGGACCATCAGCACGATCTCCAGCGCCGCGGCCAGGAAGGCCGCCGCCCCGACCTGGCGCAGCTTGCGCAGGTTGAACTCCAGCCCCAGCGAGAACATCAGGAGCACCACCCCCAGTTCGGACAGGGTCTTGATGGTGTCCGCGTCCCGGATGAGCGGGAAGGGCGGCGTATGCGGGCCGATGATCAGTCCGGCGAGGATGTAACCGAGCACGACCGGCTGCCGGAAACGGTGGCAGAGGACCGTGGCCAGCCCGGCCACAATCATCACGACCGCCAGGTCCTGCAGCAGGGTGACGTTATGCATGCCGGCCGAGTCTTGTGCGCGCTGCACCGGAGGTCAACCCGGGCCGGAGGTTTCCTTTGGCTTCCCGCGCGGCGGCCGCTAGGATGCGCCCCGCTTATGTCGTTGCTCAACGAGATCGAACCGCTCAAGCAGGCCGCCCTGGCCGAACTGCAGGGCGCGGCGGACCTGGCCGCCCTCGAGCAGGCCAAGGGGGCCTGGGTGGGGCCGCACGGGAAGTTCACCGCGCTCATGAAGCAGCTGGGCACCCTGCCCCGCGAGGAGAAGCCCGCCGCCGGCAAGGCCGTCAACGCGGCCAAGACCGAACTGGAGGCCGTGCTGACCGCCCGCCGCGAGGCGCTCGAACTGGCCGCCAGCCTGCCCAAGGAGCCCACCGACTTCACCCTGCCCGGCCGGCGCCGCGCGGTCGGCCGCCTCCATCCCCTCACGCAGGTGACCGACGACATCGTGCGGGCCTTCCGCAAGATCGGGTTCGTGGTCGCCGACGGGCCGGAAATCGAGGACGAGTTCCACTGTTTCGACGCCCTCAACACCCCGGCCGACCATCCCGCCCGCGACACCCAGGACACCTTCTACGTGGCCGGCCCCGGCGAGGGCGGCGCCGCCGCCACGGGCGCCAAGCTCCCGCTGCTCCGCACGCACACGTCCTCGGTGCAAATCCGGGTCATGCAGGCCCAGCCGCCCCCGATCCGCATCATTGCCCCGGGCCGGGTCTATCGCCGGGACAACGCCGACGCCACCCACAACCCCACCTTTCACCAGATCGAGGGCCTCTACGTCGATCGCGGCGTCACCGTGGGCGACCTCAAGGGCACGGTCGAGTTCGTCTTCAAGCAGGTGCTCGGCGACGATGTGAAGCTGCGCTTCCGTCCCCACTACTTCAGCTACACCGAGCCCAGCCTCGAGATCGACTTCACCAACTCCCTCGTGCGCAAGCTCGGCAAGGACTGGCTCGAGATCGCCGGGTGCGGCATGGTCCATCCGCAGGTCTTCCGCAATGTCGGCTATGACCCCGAGGTCTGGAGCGGGTGGGCCTTCGGCTTCGGCATCGAGCGCATCGCCATGCTTCGCTACGGCATCAACGACATCCGCCTCTTCTACGAGAACGACGTCCGGTTCCTGCGCCAGTTTTAGGCGCCGCGCCGCCCCCCGGCCGCACGGGCCCGGAGGCCCGGCCTCTGCGGCCTGTCGTTGACAGGCTTGGCGCCCCGGGCATTCTGCCCGTCATGCGCACACCCTCCTTCCTGCTGGCGGCCCTCCTGGCCGCGCCCACCCTGCACGCGGCGGATTGGCCCCAGTGGCGGGGCCCGGATCACACCGGCATCTCGCGCGAGACCGCTTGGCAGGCGGACTGGCCGGCGGAAGGCCCCCGGACGCTTTGGAAGGCCAGCCTCGGGGCGGGTTTCTCGTCCTTTGCCGTGGTGGGGACCCGCGTGTTCACCATGGGCCATGCCGGCGGGCAGGACACCACGTTTTGCCTGGAAGCCGATACCGGGAAGGTCCTGTGGAAGCACTCCTATCCGGCGGAACTGGATCCGCGACTCTATGAGGGCGGGCCGAATGCGACCCCGACCGTCAGCGGGGGCCTGGTGTTCACCCTGGGCCGGCAGGGCCAGGTGTTCGCGCTGCGCGAGGCCAGCGGCGAGGTGGTGTGGAGCCGGGACCTGATGAAGGAGGCGGAGTTCGGCCTGGCCGAGCCGGGCAAGGATTGGTGGGGGTTCACGGGATCGCCGCTGGTGGAGGGTGGCCGGGTGATCCTCAACGCGGGCACCCACGGGGTGGCCCTGGACGCCAAGACCGGCAAGACCGCCTGGTTCAGCGGCAAGGGGGCGGCCAGTTACGCCGCGCCGGTGGCGTTCACCGCACCGGGCGGCCGCCGGGCGGTCGCGGTGTTCGCGGCCAAGGCGCTCCATGGGGTCGATGCCGCCACGGGCCGGCCCCTGTGGGAACTGCCTTGGAAGACCGCCTACGACATCAATGCCGCGGATCCCATTTTCACCGACACCCATTTGTTTGTTTCGTCCGGGTATCGCACCGGCGGCGCCCTCTATCGGATGGAGGGGACCAACTTCACGCAGGTGTGGAAAAGCGCGGACATGCACAACCAGATGAACCCGGCCGTGCTGCATGAGGGCCATCTTTATGGGATCAGCGGCCAGAACGGCCGCGGCGGCGACCTGCGTTGCGTGGAACTGCTCACCGGCAAGGTGCTCTGGAAGGAACCCGCGGCCGGGATGGGGTCATTTGTCATTGCGGGCGGGCGCATCGTGCTGCTGACGGAGCGGGGCGAATTGATCACCGCCCCGGCCTCCCCGCAGGGATTCACCCCCACGGGCCGGGCCCAGGTGCTGGGCGGGCGATGCTGGACCACGCCCGTGCTCAGCCAGGGCCGCATCCATGCCCGCAACGCCAAGGGGGATGCCGTCTGCCTCGATGTCCGCCCGGCCGCGGGTCGCCGGGCCGGGTTGGACCGGCCGGAGGCCGGCGGGTTGCGGGCGCTTTTTCCGCGGGATGGGGTCCCGGCCGGGTGGACCGTCCGGGCGTGGAACGACGTGAGCAAGCCCGGGCCCACCAACTCGGTGTGGCGGGTGACGGACGGCATCCTGCACGGGGGGCAACCCCGGGGAAGCTGGCTGATGAGCGAACGGGAATACGGGAACTTCCGCCTGGAGTTTGAGTTCAAGCTCGGCCCGATGGGCAACAGCGGACTGGCCCTGCGGGCCCCGCTGCGCGGCGATCCCGCCTTCGACGGCCTGGAACTTCAGATGGCCGACCTGCGTTACAACCCGCAGGCCAAGGACAGCGAGCTGACGGCCGGGCTTTACCGCGCCGTGGCGCCCCTGCGCCAGGTCTATCGTCCCACCGAGTGGAACCGCTACGAGGTCACCCTGCAGGGCCCCCGGCTGACGGCGATGCTCAATGGCGAGAAGGTGCAGGACCTCAACCTGGACGAGCAGGCGCAGGGGGTGACCCGCCATGACGGCACCCCCGCGCCGGCCATCAAGGATCGCCCGCGCCGCGGGCACCTGGGTTTCCAGGAACTCAGCCGGGGTGACATGCGCGTGCAGATCCGCGGCGTGCGGCTGGAGGAACTGCCCTGAACGCGCCGGGCCCGACCCCACCGCCGCCCGGCCCGGTCCGCCCCCCGACCCTGCGCCTCCGCGTCACCGCCGCCGCCGAGACCGCCATCCGCGGCGGGCACCCGTGGGTCTACAGCGGCAGCGTCCGGGAGCAGAACCGGGACGGCACCGCCGGGGAACTGGCGGTCATCTTCGATCGCAAGGACCGCTTCCTCGCCATCGGCCTCTACGACCCGGACTCCCCCCTGCGGCTGCGCATTCTCCATGCCGGGCGCCCGACGGCCCTGGACGACGCGTGGTGGCGCGCGCGGCTGGAGTCGGCCCTGGCGCGGCGCCGCACGTTGGTGGGACGCGACACCACGGGTTTCCGCTGGATCCACGGCGAGAGCGACGGCTGGCCGGGGCTGGTCCTTGACCGCTACGACAACACGCTGGTGCTCAAGATTTACACCGCCGCCTGGCTGCCCTGGGTGGATCGCGTGGCGGGCTGGATCACGGAAGCCCTGTCGCCCGCCCGACTCGTCGTGCGGTGCAGCCGCAACATCGCGGAAGCGGCGGCCGCGGCGGGACTGGGGGACGGGACCGTTCGACCGGAGGCCCCGGGTTGGGATGGGCGCGTGACCTTCCTCGAACACGGGCTGCGTTTCGAGGCGGACGTGGTCCGTGGCCAAAAGACCGGGTTTTTCCTCGACCAACGGGACAACCGCGCGCGCGTGGAGGAACTGGCCGCCGGCCGGGCCGTGCTCAATGCCTTCAGCTTTTCCGGCGGGTTTTCCCTGCACGCCGCCCGCGGGGGCGCCACGGCCGTTACCGACCTGGACCTCAGCCCGCACGCCCTGGAGGCCGGACGGCGCAACTTCGCCCTCAACCAGCACCTCCCGGCGGTGGCGGCCTGTGCCCACACCACGGTGCAGGCCGATGCCTTTGGCTGGCTGGCCGCCCAGCCCCAGCGCCGGTTCGACCTCGTCATCCTCGACCCACCCTCGCTGGCCCGGCGGGAGGCGGAGCGTGCCGGGGCCATCCAGGCCTATGGCCGCCTGGCCACCCTCGGTTTGGCCACCCTCCGCGACCGCGGCATCCTCGTCGCCGCCTCGTGCTCGGCCCACGTAAGCGACGAGGAATTCTTCGGGGCCGTCCGTCTGGCGGCCGCCCGTGCCGGCCGGCCCTGGACCGAGTTGGCCACCACCGGGCACCCCCTGGACCATCCCGCCGGCTTTCCCGAGGCCCATTACTTGAAGTGCCTCTACCTGCGCCTGGGCGATTAAGAGGAGACCCCCGCGACGAGGTTGTCCGGCGCAGGGCCGCCGACGAGCCCTTTACAAGGCGGAGCGGTCCGGCCAGCCTTGGCCCATGAACCCCGACCCCGGCCATCAGTATCTCGAGCGCGTGGTGGACCTGCTGGATCCCACGGCCAACCGCATCCTGAACATGGGCGTGGACGAGGCCCGGCAGCGGGTGCTGGACGGCACACCCGAGTCCGTGCGCCAGATTGACGGCTCCTTCGCCCTCGTGGCCCGCGAGGGCAAGCGCGTGCGCCTGGCCCGGTCGCTGGACCGGCCGCTGCGTTATTTCCTGGCCAAGCGTGCCGAGGGGCCCGCGTTGATCGTGGCCGACCGCATTGACACCCTGTATGCGTGGCTGAAGAGCGAGGGGTTGGAAGGCCAGTTCCATCCCAGCTACACCCGCATGGTGCCGGCCCATTACGTGATCGAGATCCACCTGGTGGGCTGCCCGGATCCCGACCCCATCTACACCCGGTTCTTCACCCCGGAACGCAACCGCCTGCCGACCGACCTGGACACCCTCGGCCGGGCCTACGTCGGGGCCTTGGCCGACGAGGTCGAACGCTGGCTGCGCGCCGTCCCGGCCCAGGAGCCGATCGGGGTTTGTTTCAGTGGGGGCATCGACAGCGGCGCGGTGTTCCTGGTGACCTACAGCGTCCTGCGCCGGCTGGGGATGAATCCGGCGCGGCTGAAGGCCTTCACCCTGTCCCTGGGCGATGGTCCCGACCTGGCCCAGGCCCGGCAGTTCCTGGAGGCGGCCGGGCTCGGCCTGTTCCTCGAGGCGGTGGAGGCCGACCCGGCGGCCCTGGACGTGGCGGAAACGATTGGGATCGTGGAGGACTACAAGCCACTCGACATCGAGAGCGCGACCATGGCGGTGGCGCTGCTGCGCGGGATCCGGGCCCGGTATCCGCAGTGGCGGCACCTGGTGGACGGCGACGGCGGGGACGAGAACCTCAAGGACTATCCGATCGAGGAGAACCCCGAACTGACCATCCGCAGCGTGGTGAGCAACCTCATGCTCTACCAGGAAGGCTGGGGCGTGGGCCGCATCAAGCATTCCCTCACCTACAGCGGCGGGCTGTCGCGGAGTTGCACGCGCACCTATGCGCCGGCCCGGCGTTTCGGGTTTGAGTCATTCAGTCCCTTCACGCGGCCCGGGGTGATCGAGGTGGCCGAGGGGATTCCCTTCACCGAGTTGACCGGCATGGACGTGGACCGCCTGTATGCGCTGAAGGGCGAGATTGTGGGACGCGGGGTGCGGGCGGTGACCGGCCTCGACATGCCGGTGTTTCCAAAGCGACGTTTCCAGCACGGGGCCGTGCCGGTGGCCGAACTGCGCCGCCGCATCCCGGGGGACGAGGCCGTCCTGCGCCGCCAGTTCCTGGCCCGCTACGCCTGACCCGGCCTCAGCCCAGGCGGAGGTTGGCAGGGGCGGGCCGGCCGCGCAGGCGCTGGTAAAGGCGCGCGGCGTTGCGCCCCACCTGCCGCCAGAGCACGCGATCGGACACCAGCGACTCCCGCCAGGGCCGTCCCCGGTAGAGCGCCGCGAACCGCAGGAGATCCCGGCGGGTCAGCCCGGCGTCCAAGGCGGAAAACAGCAGTCCCCCCAGATCCTTCACCCGCCAGCGGCGCGGCACTTCCGCCCGCATCTGCACACGGTGCAGGTCAATCAGGTAGACCGCCAGGGGATCCGCCGGCGTCCAGTCGGTCCAGTGCCGGTCCTGCACAAGGAAATGCCCGAGATAAAAGTCGCGGTGATTGAGCCCACCCTCGTGCAGCGCCCGGGCGGTGCGGGCGATCTCGGAAAGCAGGGCCCGCTTGAGCCGGTGGCGGAGCGGGCCGGTCAACCCGCCCCAGTCGCGGGCCAGCACCTCGAGGTCCACCATGCCGGGCAGCGCCTCCGTGATCAGGAAGGACTCCACCCCGGCCGGGGCCCGGCCCCGCTCGCCCCAGCCCGCCACGGTGAGGGTCCGCACGCCCAGTTGCCGCGCGCGCACGAGCGCCTGTTGCTCGGTCCTGGCGCTGATGATGGGCGGGCGCAACTGCAGCCAGTCCTTGAGCACCTCGCCCCAGCCGCAGCCGCGGTGGACCTTGACGAAGTAGCGGCGGCCCCCGATCTCCGCCTCCACGGTTCGCCGGTGTTTGACATGCCGGTGCTCGATGCCCTGGCAGCGCAGGATGCTGTCGAAGGTGTTCTCCCGCGGGAGATGCGCCCGCAGGTGCGGGTCCAGCTCCATCACCTCCCCGGCCACGGGCGTGGGCGCCGCGCCGCTCATGGGGGAAAGGCGGCGCGGGCCGCCTCGAGGTCGAGGGCGATCTGGGCGCGCAGTTCCGGCAACCCGGCAAAGCGCCGTTCCGGGCGCAGGAAGCGAACGGGAGCCAGTTCCAGTTCCGCCCCGTAGAGGTCGCCCCGGAAGTCCATCAGGTGAACCTCGACGCGCGGGGGCGGGGCCTGCTCCTCGACCGTGGGGCGGACCCCGATGTTGACGACGGCCCGGTGGGTCTGGCCGTGGACCCGGGCATGGGCGGCATAGACCCCGAGGGGAGGCAGGGCCAGGCCGGTGGTGTCCAGGTTGGCGGTGGGGAACCCCAGCTGCGCCCCGAGCTGGCGTCCGCGCACCACCTCCCCGGCGAGGGCGTAGCCCCGGCCGAGCATCTGGCTGGCGGCGTCGAGTTGCCCGGTGCGGAGGCATTCGCGGATGCGGGTGCTGCTGACGGGTTGGTCGTCGAGGGAGACGGCAGCCAGGCCGTGGACGGTGAAGCCCAGTTCAGCGCCGAGGCGCTGGAGGAGGGGGACATTCCCGCTGCGGCGGTGTCCGAAGGCGAAGTCGCTCCCGACACTGATGCTGGCGAGGTGACCGAAATCGCGGGCAAGGCCGCGGATGAACTCCTCGCCGGGGATGCGGCTGAAAGCCTCGTCAAAGGGGATGAGCAGGGTGGCGCCGCAGCCGAGGCCGGCGATGGCACGCAGGCGCTGGGGGACCGAGTAGATGAGGGGCGGAACCCGGCCGGGGGCGACCACCGTGCTGGGGTGCCGGTCGAACGTGATGGCGACGGCGAGCGCCTCATGGCGTTCGGCATCGGCGAGGGTTTGCCGGAGGACCTGCTGGTGGCCGAGGTGGACACCGTCGAACACCCCGATGGCGGCGCAGACGCGGCGGCCGGGGGCGGAAAGGGCGCGGGCGGCGGAGGCCAGTTGCATGGGCGGGACGCGGGCGGGGGCCGGTGCTAATTCTCGAAGTAGAGCAGGAACCGGGTGAGGAAGTAGTCGAGGATGAGGATGAGGACGATCGCGTTGACCACGGCCTTGGTGACCGACCGTCCGATGCCGCGGGGGCCGCCGATGGTGACGAGGCCCTGGTGACAGGCGACCAGGCCGATGACCACGGCGAAGACGGCGCTCTTGATGAGGCCGTTGAGGACGTCACCGACCTCGACGACGAGGCGGAGGTTGCTGAAGTAGCCGACGAAACTGAGGCCGATGCGGTCGTTCATGACCGCGACGATGCCGCCGCCGAGCCACCCGACGAGGATGGAGAAGAGGACGAGGAGCGGGAGGGCGATGCTGATGGCGACGAGGCGGGGCAGGACGAGGTAGTGAACCGGGTTGATGTTCATGGTCCGGAGCGCGTCAAGTTCCTGGTAGACGCGCATGGACCCGATTTCGGCGGCCATGGCGGAGCCGACGCGGCCGGCGATGAGGATGGACATCATGACCGGGGCGAGTTCCTTGCAGATGGAGAGGCCGACCATGCCGCCGATGACGCTGGAGAGGCCGCGCTCGGCGAGCTCGGGGCCCGTCTGCAGGGTGATGACGCCGCCGATGAAGAGCGAGAGGATGCAGGCCATCAGGAGGCTGGCGTTGCCGATCTCGAAGAGTTGGTCCGACACCTTCTGGCGCTGGCGGAAGACGCGGGGAAGCGCCTGCAGCGTGCGCCACAGGAGCACCATCATCTCGCCGATGTTCTGGAACATGGATGCGGTCGGGGGTCAGGGTTGATCGTTTCCGGCCGGGGTGGCGGCGGGGGCCGGTGCGGGGGCGGCCGCTTTGCCGAACGGCACAAACAGCACGCGCCAGCGCGGCCCCGCGGAGGCCGATTGATAGCGAACGAGACCGAAGAGGAGCGAGCACTTTTTCCCCTCCGGCGCGGAGTCCTGCCGGTAAAGGTTCCAGAGGAGGGACTGGCTGCGGGTGCCGGCGCCGGGATTCACCTCGTCGCGCCAGAGCGACCAGAGCGGGGAGAGATTGCGCTGGACGCCGCCGTTGTTGGGCAGGAATGGCTCGATCAGGCTCAGCACCTGGGTGCGCCGGCGGCCGTCGAACTCCTCGCGCACCGTGGCCAGCGGCCAGAGGTCCCGCTGCCGCTGCCGCTGGCCGGAGTCCAGGTTGCGCGCCGACACGTCCGAATAGAGAAAGAGCAGCATGCGCGTGCGCTCGCGGTCCAGCGGGGCCGACCGGAGGCGGTTGTATTTCCAGAGCGGCCAGAACACCCAGGCGCTGGTCTGGGTGGCGTTGGTGGCGGAGCTGTAGAAGGGGAAAATGCGGTCGGTGCGCTTGCCCTCGCCGCGGGCGAAGACCACCAGCGGCCACGGCGCCCCCCATTCCTCAAACCGCTTGTCCTCGTCCACCGTGTGCGTGAACCCCAGGGGCCACGGCGCCGAGACCGAGCGGCGCCGGGCCGACTCCTGGTAGCTGTAGAAGGGCAGCACCGCGCGCTGCCGGTTCTCGTTGGTCGTGCCCAGTTCGGTGTGGTGGTTCCAATAGATGGGCCAGAGCGCGAACGTCTTGTCATGGCCGGGTACGGTGACCGGTTCGTTCCACTGGTTGGTCACGAGGGTCACCTCCTTGCGGTCACGGCCGAGCAGGGGCCAGACATGCCAGCCCTGCAGGCCATTCCCCCGCCGCACGTGGAAGAACGGGTAGAGGATGTTGTCCGTCACCATGTCCTGCCGGCGGGTCTGGGCGTAAAGCGGGAACAGGGCAAAGCGGATGTCCGCGCGGAAAAAGCGGCCCTGGATCTCGCCGTAGAGGGGAAAGAGCGCCGTATAGTTCTTCTCCGGGATGGCCGAGCGCTGCTGGAAATAGATTGGGAACAGCGTGAACCGGGACACGTTGGTCTCCGACTGCGTGCCGCCCCCGGCGAAGCTGAACCATTGCAGGATCTGGAAGCGGGACTCCACCCCGTAGCGGTTGTAGGTGAGCAGTTTCCAGAGGATGTCGAACTGCTCGTAATCGACGTCGTCGTTCCACAGGTAGGACACCAGCGGCGGCACGGCCCAGACCCGGGTGACGTTGCGGGGCGCCTCCAGTTCCTGGCGGTAGAAAAACGGGCCGAGGGCCTCCTCGCGCCGGCCGGGCTCGAGGGTCAGGCGGAACTCGTGGTAAAGCGGGCCCAGTTCCACGCCCGGTTCCCCTGCCCCGGCGCAGGCCGCCGCCGCGCCCGCCAGGAACGCAGCGAGGAGCCGGGAAAGGGCCCCGGCGCGCCGGGCGTGTCGCGCCGGGCGGTGGCGGGTCTGGGCAGGCACCGGGATCATGGGATGGCGGCGGGCGCGGGCGCCGGCCGGCGCCCGGTCTTTTTCATGGACCAGCCCCGGCGGTCGAGCAGATTCAACAGGGCCGGGAGGAAGATGATGGCGGCGAGCATGCAGGTGGCGGTGCCGGTGGACATCACCCACCCGAGGCTGCGGATGCCCTGGTGCTGGGCGACCACCAGGCTGCCGAAGCCGGCGATGGTCGTGAGGCCGGAGACCAGGACGGCCTTGCCGGTGCTGACGGCGAGGATGCTGGGGTATTGCTCCTCGGCGAAGCGGTTGAGGATATGAATGCCGTTGGTGACGCCGATGCCGACCACGAGGGGCAGCGTCATGATGTTGGCCGGGTTGAAGGGCAGCCCCGTGAGGCCCATCATGGCGAGCATCCAGAGGAAACCGACCCCGACGGGGATGAGGGCGAGCACGACGCAGACCAGGCTGCGGAAGTGCAGGAGGGTGAGGAAGGCGATGGCGGCAATGGAGTAGAGGGCGGCCTCCTCGAAACTTTGCTTGAGCAGGCCGGTGTATTCGTAGAGCTGGACGGGCGTGCCGGTGGCGCGTCGGTCGATGGTGCGGAGGTCGCGGATGAAGGCCTCCTGGGCGGGGCGTTCCCAGACATCCTGCCGTGGGTAGATTTGGAGGAGATGCTTGCCGGTGATGCCGTAGAACCGGCTGCGCAGGGGGTCGGGGAGGTCCTCCACGGTGATGCCGCCCTCGGGATGCTGGTGCTGGAGGGACTCGAAGGTCTGCCGCACGTCGGCGAAGAGGGCGCGCTGGTAGGCGCCGAGCTGGCTGGCGGTGAGGGCGGGGTCATCGATCTCGAGATGGCGGCGGATGGTGCTGACCGAGTCCGCGAGCGCCTCGACCTGGCGGAGCAGCGGGGGGTCATTGGTCACCTTGCCGGCGATGAGGCGCAGGTAGCCGAGCATGCCGAAGAGGGAGACCTTGAGCTCACGGAGATCCGCGGCGTTGGGGTCGGCGGGGGCGAACTGGACCTCCAAGGCCAGGCGCCGGACCGCGGTGACGCTCTCCTCCTTGCCCTGCACGCTGGCGGCCAGGTAGGGCGCCATGGAATCGACCGCCGACACGGTGGGGAGGTTGGTGACGGTGGCGATCAGGTTGGTGGCGTGCTGGAGGTTGGTGGCCACGAGCGCACCGAAGAGCACGCCGCGGGGGGAATTGGCGACCAGCTTGTCCTGGAAGATGACCGCGGGGAGGCCCCGGCTCTGCATGTGGAGCAGGTTGTAGTCAAAGATGACGCGGCGGGCGGGGATGAGGGCGGCAAGGGTGAGGGCGGTGATCAGCACGGCCACGGTGAGGGGGCGGCGCAGCCACGTGTTCTCGATGCGACCCAGGCGGCCCACCTCGGCGGCGGCCTGGCTCTCGAGGACGGGTCCCAACTGCTGGTCGAGCACGTTCTGGCGTCCGCGCAGGAGCAGGACCGGCAGGAAGGTCATCATGGGCACGAGCGAAACGAGCATGCCGCCGCCGCAGATGAGGCCCATCTCCTGGATGCCCTTGAACTCGGTGAAGGCCATGGCGAAGAAGGCGCCGGCGGTGGTGAAGGCGCCCGTGAAGATGCCCAACCCGGTGTTGACCATGGCCTTCTCGAGGGCGGCCCGCTCGGTGCGGCCCCGGCGGATTTCCTCCTCGTAGCGGGTGATCAGGTGGACCCCGAAGTCAATGGCCAGCCCGATCAGGATGGGCACGAAGGTGATGGTGAGGATGTTCAGGTGCCCGACCACGAGGGTGGTGTAGCCCATGGTATAGGCGATGCCGACCAGGAGCGAGAGGGTGGCCTTCAGGGGGCGCCCGGTCTCGTGGTAGCCGTAGATGAAGATGAGGGCCACCCCAAGGAGCGCCAGCACGGTGGCGAGCGTGGTGTCCTTCTGCGACTGCCTCATTTCATCGACCTCCAGGACCGATTCCCCCGTGATGCCCACGTTCAGTCCGGGCACCTCCTCCTGCGTCTCCGCCACGAGGGCGCGCAGGCGATCCACCGCCTCGCGGCGGAAGTCGGCATGGGAGGGTTGGGCGGTCGCCAGGTAGATGCGCCCCTCGGCGCAGGTGATGTAGAGCTTGGTCTCCGCCTCCGCCCCGCCGCCGAAGAGCGCGTCCACGCCGGGGGAAGGCGGGGCTCCCTTGCGCTGCAGGGCGGCGGCCGCCTGGTCCAGGATGCGCTGGAGCGCGGGCAGCGCGCGGATCAGCGCCATGTTCTGGGCGTTGGTCTCCTCCCGCGCCGTCCGGATCTGGTGGTTCACCAGGTCAATGAGGGAGAGCAGGTTGGTGGCCCGGGTGAACTGCAGCAGGAACGGCCGGAACTCCTCCATGGTCTGGCGCATCTTCACCAATTCCGGCTCCGGCACAAACAGCAGCGCCTTCGGACCCATCATCTTCAGGTCCCCCTTGTAGAAGACATGGGTAAACAGGTTGGTCTCCCACGGCGGCCGGCCCGGGCCCGCCGGCCGGCTGGCGCGGGCCGCCTCCAGCTTGGCCCCCAGGCGCTCGACAAACTGCCGGTTCTTCTCCAACTGCTCGCTCTCCACCACCACCACCAGGTCATCCTCGGCCGGAAACTCCTTCCGAAGCTCCATGTAGATCCGGTGATACTCCTTGTCGCCGCCAACCAGCGAACTCCGCTCGGTCAGGAACCCCAGGTGGGTGACCGTGTAGTAGATGCAGACGGCCACCAGCACCACCTGGGGCCAGAAGAACCAGCCCCGATGGGCGTAGACCGCGCCGGCCAGCCACGTCAGGACGCGGAAGGCCAGCGCAGGCTTGGGTTCGGGGCCGGAATCAGGCATGGAGGAGTCGCCGGCGGCCGGCCGGCTTGGAGGAGAATCAGCGCGGCGACCGAATCCTGCTCACGACGGGGACTCCGCGTTGGTGTAGAGCTCCTTCACGTCGTCGTGATCCTCGAGCAACTCAATCAGCTTGGCCGCACCCGCGTCCGCCGCCGCCGTCACGACCGGCAGGT
Source organism: Verrucomicrobiota bacterium (assembly GCA_046048995.1). Lineage (GTDB taxonomy): Bacteria > Verrucomicrobiota > Verrucomicrobiia > Limisphaerales > JADJPG01 > JBJOEZ01. The sequence continues at coordinate 25,061 of JBJOEZ010000009.1, forward strand.
GGGTGACCTCGGCCGAGACCGCCTTGAAGCCCTTGGCCTCCAGCGCCCGGTGCACGGCCTCGAAGGAGGCGGGATCGGTCAGGATCTCGAACCCCTCCGGCTCCGCCTTGAAATCCTCCGCCCCGGCCTCGAGCGCCGCTTCCATCAGCGCGTCCTCGCCGGCCCCCTCGCGCGCCACAATGATCTGTCCCTTGCGCTGGAACAGCCGCGTCACCGCCCCCGTGGTGGCCATGCTCCCGCCGTTCTTGGTCAGGATGCTCCGGATCTCCGCAGCCGTCCGGTTGCGGTTGTCCGTGCTCAGTTCCACCAGGATGGCCACGCCGCCGGGCCCGAACACCTCATAGGTCAGATCCTCGTAGACCACCCCGCCGTCGTCGCCCGTCCCGCGCTTGATGGCCCGCTCGATGTTGTCGTTCGGCATGTTGGCCCCGCGCGACTTCAACAGGGCCAGGCGCAGCCGAGGGTTCAGGTCGGGATCCCCGCCGCCAATCTTGGCCGCGATGGCAATCTCCTTGGCCAGCTTGGCAAAGATCTTCCCGCGCTTGGCATCAATCGCGCCCTTGAAGTGTTTGACCTTCGCCCATTTGCTGTGTCCGGCCATAGATCGTCTGGATGGTTTTTCCCGCCGGGAATCCCCGGCCGGGTGGCAGGCGACCAGTCAAACCTTCCCCCTGCGCGAAGGCAAGCCCCGCCGCCACGCTCCAGGCGCGGGAGCGCCCATGAAAACAGTTGTCATCCCTTCCGCCGCTCGCCTACGGTCGCAACGTTGTTGCTCGCCTCAACAGCCGGCCCCTGCGTTCCACCGGCACCATGAAAAAGTCCCCGAAGAAAAAGACGGCCAAGGCCTCACCGAAATCCCGGACCGCCACCCCCGCCGGCGCCTCCGCCCACAAAGCCCGCCCAGCACGCAAAACCCAGGCTGCGCAGGCACCCCGGAAAGCCCAGCGCCCCGCCCGCGCCAAGCCCAAGAGCGCCACCCGTCCTGCCAAGGCATCGGCCGCGCAAGGCACGATTCCGGCCATGCCTCCGCTTCTCCTGGAGGGGGACTCACCGACGCCCCTCCCCTTGCCCGGCCACGGCCCCGGGGAACGCTACGCCGTCGGCGGCCAAGGCGCCCCGGCCACTGTGGCGGAACGCGAACTGCCCGAGGCCTACGGCACCCAGCGGCTGTTCCTGGCTGCGCGGGATCCCCGCTGGCTGTATGCGCATTGGGACATGACCACCGACCAGTTGCGCCAGCACAACAGCCGATCGGCCGACCGCCACCTCGTGCTGCGCGTCTACCAGGGCACCCCCGGCGGCGAACCCCACCGCGAGGTCCACGTCCATCCGGAGTCGCGCAATTGGTTTGTCGACGTCGGCGCCGGCGCCACCCGCTACGTGGCTGAGTTGGGCTATTACCGGCCCCGGCAGCAATGGGTCCGGGTCGCCCTGTCCGGGGCCACCGTGACCCCGCCCGACAATCTTTCCGACGACACCTCCATATGGTTCGCCTCCCTCCCGGCCACCCTGCGTTCCACCGAGATCCTGGAACTGGTGCGGGCGGCGCTGCGGGAGAATGTGCCCCTGCGCGAGGCGCTGCGGCAGTTGCGCGCCGCGGGCCACCCGGACCTGCCCGACGCGGCCGCCACCGACGACCCGGGGACGGCATGGACACCGGCGCAGGCCGCCGCCCTGGCCGAGGTCATCACCCGGGATGAGTTGCGCCGGGTTTGGGTGGGCTCGCTGGAGATCACCGAACTGCTGCGACGGCACCTGGCCGAGGCCGTTTCCTCCCAGTCCCTCCCGGCGGGTGCGGGGCCCGGCGGCCTCGCGTCGTGGGGTGGCGCCCCGGGGGGCGTCTCCAGCCCGGCCGGCGGGGTCCCCGGCGGACGCCGCGGGTTTTGGTTCAACGTCAACGCGGAGTTGATCCTGTATGGCGCCACGGAGCAGGACGCCCGGGTGACCATTGCCGGGCGCCCGATCCGGCTGCGCCCGGATGGCACCTTCAGTTATCGCTTCAGCCTGCCGGACGGGCAGTATGCCTTGCCGGCCGTGGCCGTTTCAGCTGATGGGGTTGAGGCGCGCGAGGCGGCGCTGGAGTTCAGCCGCGGAACCCGTTACCGCGGCGAGGTGGGCCGGCATCCGCAGGATCCGGCCTTGCGTCCCCCTCGGCCGGCCCACGTCTCGTGAGCGGATCGGGCCATCATGCCGGCGGGGCGGACGGGAGGAGCCTGCGATGAGCCGGGGCGCCCTCTCGCTGGTGCTGCATGCGCACCTGCCCTTTGTGCGGCATCCGGAGCACGATCGGTTCCTGGAGGAGAATTGGCTCCATGAAGCCGTGCTGGAGACCTACCTGCCGCTGGTGCAGGTGATGGAGGGCTGGGCCCGGGACGGGATGCGCACCCGGCTGACGCTGACCCTGTCGCCGACCCTGTGCTCCATGCTGCAGGATCCGCTGCTGCAGGAACGCACGCTTCGGCATTTGGACGGGTTGCAGGAACTGGCCGAGCGGGAGCGGCACCGGACCCATTGGGATCGGGCCTACCAACCGCTGGCCGAGATGTATCACACGCGGTTTGCCACGCTGCGGGAGACCTACCTGAGGCACGGGCGCAACCTGGTGCAGGCGTTCCGGGGATTCCAGGAGGCCGGCAGCCTGGAGATCCTGACCACCGCGGCCACCCATGCGGTGCTGCCCTTGCTGGCGGATCATCCCCCCTCGCTGCGGGCCCAGGTCCGGGTGGCCTGCGACCATTACCGGGCCTGTTTCGGGCGTGCCCCGCGCGGGATTTGGCTGCCGGAATGCGCCTATGCCGAGGGGTTGGACGTGGTCCTGCGGGAGGCCGGCCTCCGCTGGTTCCTGCTCGACACCCACGGGCTGCTCTATGCCCGACCGCGGCCGCGTTACAGCGTGTTTGCCCCGATCCTGACCCCGGCCGGGGTGGCGGCGTTTGGCCGGGACCTGGAGTCGGCCCGGCAGGTCTGGAGCAAGCACGAGGGCTACCCGGGCGACCCGCGCTACCGCGACTTCTACCGCGACATTGGGTTCGACCTCGATCTCGACTATGTGCGCAGCGTGCTGCCGGTGCCCGACGTGCGGACCTTCACCGGCATCAAGTACCATGCGATTTCCGGGGGGGTGGACCAGCAGGTATACCACCGGGCGGCCGCCCTCGAGGCGGCGGCCGGGCACGCGCAGCATTTCCTGGACGCCCGCGTGCGCCAGGTCGAGCACCTGGCCGGCATCCTTGACCGGCCGCCACACATCGTGTGCCCCTACGACGCCGAGTTGTTCGGGCACTGGTGGTATGAGGGGCCGGAGTTCCTCGACTACCTGGTGCGCAAGGCGGTCTATGACCAACGCGTGCTGGAGCTGACCACGCCGGAGGAGTTCCTTGCCCAGGCCACCTCGCTGCAGGTGGCGCAGCCGGCCTCCTCCTCCTGGGGCGAGGAGGGATACCTCAAGGTCTGGCTGAACGAGAGCAATGAATGGATTTACCCGCACCTGCGGGTGGCCCAGGAGCGCATGACGGCGCTGGCGGACGCGCACCCGGCGGCGACCGGCCTGGAGTTGCGCGCGCTGCGGCAGGCCGGGCGCGAGCTCCTGCTGGCGCAGGCCAGCGACTGGCCCTTCATCCTGCGCAGCGGGACCAGCCCCGAGTATGCGCGCCGACGGGTGAAGGATCACCTGCTGCGGTTCATCGCCCTGCATGAACAACTGACCGTCACCCGCGTGGACGAACCGTGGCTGGCGAACATCGAAGCCATGGACAACCTGTTCCCGGACCTCGACTACCGCCATTGGGCCTCCGCCCCATCCGGGGCCTGAACCCCGCTTGCCTGCCGCCATGGATTCCGCTGTTGCCCCCCCTGCCACCTGCATCCTGCGCCCGGACTCGTGGGTGGATCCCCTGCCCTTGGCCCGCCTGTTTCCTGAACCCCGCCCGCTGGAGGTGGAATTGGGCAGCGGCGACGGCTCGTTCCTGGCGCAGTGGGCGGCACTCCAACCCGGCCATAACTTCCTGGGCGTGGAACGCCTGCTGGGCCGGTTGCGCAAGCTGGACCGGAAGGCCCGGCGGCTCAGCCTGGGCAACGTGCGGTTGCTCCGCATCGAGGCCGCCTATTTTCTGCGCTACCTGCTGCCCCCGGCCAGCGTGCAGGCCCTGCATGTTTATTTCCCGGATCCATGGCCCAAGCGCCGGCACCGGGCGCACCGGCTCATCAACGCCGCCTTCACGGAGGCTGCCGCCCGCGCGGTGGTCCCCGGGGGCCTGGTTTACCTGCGGACCGACGACACGGATTATTTTGGGCAGATGACGGAGGTGTTCGGCGCCGCGCCGGCCTTCCGGGCGGAGGCGACCCCGGAGGCGCTGGCGGCGATCACGACCGACTTTGAGCGCGGCTTCCTGGCCAGGGGGATCCCGACGCAGCGGGCGGCCTACCGCCGGCTGCCGGGCTGAGCGCCCCGGGCGCGGAGGGTCACACGTCAATGACGGGGCCCTGGCCGGGACCGTCATGGCGGTCCGGGCGGTCCGGGCGCCGGGGAGGTTGGCCGCGCTGCACCATGAGGCGGGTGTTGCCAGTGCCGGTCATGAGGTGGAGCGGCAGGGACACGAGGCTGGTCACCAGGCCGCCCCAGAAGGCGGCGCCGAAGGAGGCCACGTGAAAGCCCTGGATGAGCTTGCCGACGAGGTAGAGGAGGCCCGCGTTAATGACGAGGGTGAAGAGCCCCAGGGAAAGGACGAGCAGGGGCAGGGATAACAGCAGCAGGAGGGGGCGCAGGAAGGCATTGAGGAGGCCCAGGGTGAGGGTGGCCACCAGCAGGGCCTGCCAGTTGTCGTAGGAGATTCCCCGCACCACGTGCGTGGCCACCAGCACCGACACGGTGGTGATGGCCCAGCGCTGGAGAAAATCCTTGAGCGGCGGCGGCATGACCGCGCCACCCTGCCGTGCTTGGCCGTGGAACTCAAGCCGGGGCGCACCGGTGGGCCGGATCATCCCGGAGGGGTTCCGGGTTGCCAGCCTGCGCCGTTCGCCCTAGCGTTGCCCGGCCCGAGATCGGGCCCGCACCCACATGATGTTTCCCGCCCTGGCCAGCCGCATCCTGCGCACCACGGATCCGCGCCTGCTCTGGAAGTTCAGCTGGAACTTCGGGGTGAAGGGCCTCCTGTCGATCGAGCGCTTCAAGCGGCGCCTGCGCCGCGGGGAGTATTTCCCCCCGTTCCTGTATCTCTCCATCGTGAACACCTGCAACCTGCGCTGCCAGGGCTGCTGGGTGGACGTGGAGGAAAAGGACGCCATCGACCTGGAGACGCTCAACCGGACCATCACGGACGCCAAGCGCCACGGGAACACCTTCTTTGGGCTCCTGGGGGGCGAGCCGTTCATGCACCCGGGGTTGCTCGACCTGCTGGCCGCCCACCCCGATTGCTATTTCCAGGTCTTCACCAACGGCCAGTTCATCACGGCCAAGGTGGCGGCCCGGCTGCGCGCCCTCGGCAATGCCACCCCCCTCATTTCCATCGAGGGCCGGGAGTTCACCAGCGACCAGCGGCGGGGAAACAAGGACGTCTTCAACCGCACGGTGCGCGGCCTGGAGCACTGCCTGCAGGAGAAGATCCTGACCGGGGTGGCCACCAGCGTCTGCCAATCGAACATCGACGAACTCCTCACCGAGGACTGGCTGCGCGAGCTGATCGCCCGCGGGGTGCATTACGTCTGGTATCACACCTACCGCCCCGTCGGGCCCAAGATGAACCCTCAATTGGCCCTGCGTCCGGAGCAGGCCGTGCGGGTCCGGCGGTTCGTCACCTCGATGAGGGCCCGGCTGCCCATCGCCATCATTGACGCCTACTACGACGACCGCGGGCAGGCCCTCTGCCCCATGAGCACGGGCATCAGCCACCATGTCAGCCCCCGCGGCGACATCGAACCCTGCCCCATCATCCAGTTCGCCACCGACACCATCCGCGACCCCCGTGGCCTCTACGCCACCCTGCGCGACAGCGAGTTCCTGCGCGATTTCCGGCGCCTCAGCGCCGAGCACACGCGCGGGTGCGTGGTGCTGGAGCGGCCCGATTTGGTCAAGTCCCTCGTCGTCAAGCACGGCGCCCGGGATACGACCGCCCGGGGCACGGCCATGGCGGAACTGGAGGCGATGGTTCCCCGGCCCAGCCAGTGGCTGCCCGGCCAGGAGGTGCCGGAGCAACACTGGATGTACCGCCTGGCCAAGAAGTATTGGTTCAACGACTTTGGCGCCTACCGGAGCCTGCGCCCGGACGCCGCCCCACCCGCCGCCGCGCCGGCCGCGCCGGTTCAGTCGTAATCCTCGTTGAGCGAGCGCAGGAAGGCCGCCAACGCCGCCACGTCGCCCTCCCCCAGCCTCATCGCCCCCAGTTCAGGCGCCCCGTTGCGGAGTTCGCCCTGCCGGAACAGGGCCGCACTGCGCACATAGAACCGCACCACGTCCTCCAGGGTGTCCTGGCTGCCGTTGTGCAGGTAGGGCGCCGAGTGGGCCAGTGCCCGCAGGCTGGGTGTCTTGAAACGACCCAGTGCCGCCGTGAGCAGGCGCTCCTCCGTGGCCCGCTCCAAGCCGGCCGCCAACTGCTCCCGCAGGGCCGCCTGCACCCCGGCATGATCAGGGTTCGCCCACACGTTCCACAAACCCAGGTCCGTGCGGCCAGGCGTGTCCTTGGCCGGCACCCCGAGGAACGGCCCCTGCGCCGCCGGGCGCTGCGCCGTCGGCGGCAGCCAGCGATCCGGATCCCGCCGCCGCTCCGCCAAGCCGGGCACACGCAACCGCGCAAAGGCGCCCCGCCCGTGCAGCAAGTCGTATTCTTCCTGCGCCACGCCGGTGTTGTGGAACCGGAAATCCGTGAAGTCCGGCGCCGGATGGCAGGCCTGGCAGTTGGCCCGGCCAAAGAAAAGGCGGGCCCCGGCCAGTTCGAGCGGCCCGAACCGGAACGGCTGCCGCAGGGTCTTGAACCGCCCCGGGGCCGGCGGGACCACCCCGTTGGTCCCCTCCACAAACACCAATTCCTCCGCGGTCTGGATCAGGTCCGCCAGGTGCCGGTTGTAATAGGACTGCGTCCCGCCCGGATCCACCCGGCGGGGAAACTGGTTGGTTTCCAGGAACGCGTCGTAGGGCGAGCCGTCATGCTCCCCGCGCTCATCCACCGAAAACAGGAGTGAATCCACATAGGCCGCCACGCTCCGGGCCGCCGCCTCCAGCGCCTCGCCATCGCTGGCCCGCAGCAGGTCGAACCGCTCCTCGTCCGGCAGCCGGAATCGTTCCCCCTCCTCCCCAAGGGCAGCGTTGGTCCCCAGGAACATCTCCCGGTAGGAAAAGCCGCCAAACTCCCGCGCCAGCGGCCCCCGGCCGTCATCCTCCCGCAGCACCCGCACCAGATGCCGCACCGCCGTCTCCTGCTCGCCGGGCAGCCAGCCGAAGTTGCGCCCGGTGAACGTGCCTTTGACCAGGTCCGCCACCCCGTCGAACTCCCCGTCGAAATGCAGCAGCACCCCGCCATCCCGCGGAATCGTGGCGTTCACCAGCGCGGGCGAGTTGCGGACGGTCACGCTCTGTCCGTCGCCGCGCTGCGGGACCGGGGAGCGCCGCGCGTAGTCGGCATAGGTCCGGTGCCCCTGCCCCGCCGCGGCCTGCTCCGCGACCAGGTGGCAGGCCCGGCAGTTGATCGCGTGGCCCCGGAATGGACCCGGCAGAGGGGCCCCCGTGGTCGCCGTGGTGGCCACCACCGGATCCCCCTCCGGCAGCAGCGCGTTCACGTTGGTGCCGGCCCGCGCATGGAAGAACTGGGAAAAGCGGGTCTCCAGGAACAGGCGCTCCCCCACGGCCACCGCCGCCGGGTCGTTGCGCGGGGGAGGAAATCCCGGGACCTCGGCCCGCGGGATCTTGAAACGCGTCGCCGGGGCCGCCAGCGCCGGCCCCGATGCCGCGAACCACAGCGCCCCCCACAGGAGCACGTGGGCCAGGACCGGGCCGATGGCTGCCGCCGGCCTCATGGCTTGCTGGAACCCCTTGCCAGGTGGCGGTCGGCGAAGTCCATGAACACGTTCCAGTCATCGGCGGTCATGCTGTGCCGCCCCTCCCGGATGTAGTAGCCCAGGCGGCTGTTGAGCAGCACGCGCCGGGCGGGGGGGTGGTCCGACCCGAGCCCTTCCGCCCCGAGGAAACGATAGACCGGCGAGGCCGCGCGCAGGACCTCGAACTGGCCGGAGGGGTTGGCCCACTGGTCCTCCTCCGCATTGGAGAACAGGACCGGCCGCGGGGCGCACAGGGCCACAAGGCTGTGCTGGTCAAAGGGCAGCCGTTCCGGGGCGTCGTTGAAGTCCTTGAACCGGGCGTTGAACCAGTGGGGAAAGTTGCGGTTGATCACGGCGACCGTCTCGGCCGTCGGGCGGCCGTTGCGCTGCGGCGCCGCCAGCGCCGGGGCCACCCGGCTGGGCGCCGTCCCGCCACACCCCGCCTGGTGCGGGATGGCCAGCGCAATGCGCGGGTCAAACGCCGTCGCCAGCAGGGCCGTCTTGCCGTTGCGCGAATGACCCACCGCCGCAATGCGGGCGCCGTCCACGTCCGGGTCGCTCACCAGGTAATCCACGCACCGATGGAAGCCCCAGGCCCATGCGGCAATCGAACCGCGATGGGCGGGCGGGTTGCGCGCCGCCTCGCCGCCCGCCAGCCAGGCATAGATCCCATCGCTCACGTCCTTCCGGTCCGAATCCACGTCGCCGCTATAAAAAGCAGCCAGCGCGTAGCCGCGGCGGAGGATCTCGGCCAACGGCCAATCGGACGCCTGGCCGCCCCGCGCAGCCTCGGTGGCCGCGTTGTTCGTGCACCCCTTGCAGGTGTTGTAAAGCCAGCCGCGCGCCAGGGGCACCCGCGGGTCCGGCGTGATCGCATGGTTGCCGCAGAAGTTCATGGCGAGGAACACCGGGGCGGGACCGGAGCGCCGGTTGGGCACCACCAGCATCAGGTCAATGCGCGGCGCCGTGTCCGTCGGGGCCGCCTGGAGTGTGATCAAGCGCAGCGTGGCCGCCCCGCCCAGGAAATCCGGATACTCGCCCGTCACGGACACCCGCATCCGGGCCGGCTTGGGGGGCAGGTTGCCATACATGTATTCCTGGAAGAGGGACTGCAGTTCCGGTCGCCGGGCCTGCGTCCACTCGGCCGGGGTGCGCACCCGGCGGCCATCCAGCATCACCAGGGGATCCGGCAGGGTTGTCTCGGGTTTCAGCATGCGGTCAGGGTTGGCAATGGGCCCGGGCCCCGGGACGGCACAACCCACCCCGGCCATCACCAAGGCTGCCAACAGCAATCCTCCACGGGCATTGAGGAACATTTTCATAACAAGGTGGGACCCACCGGCCCCTCGGCCGCATTTAACCAGAATGGCCCGGGCCAAGGCAACCGACCCGATGCCGCCTCCGGAGCCTGGTTCCGGGTCATGGAAATCTCCACTTTTCGCAGAAAAACGCTTGCCAAGGCCCGCCCCGTGGGCAACCTAGCCCCGTTCGTCGCGGTTCATTCCCCATCGGGTGTGCTCCCCCATTGAAGTTTGGATCAATGTGGGCCTGCCCCCGTAGTCACCGGGAGCCAAACCAGTCATTGCCGCGGCCGACGCGCAACGCATGAGCAACACCAAGCTGTTTGTGGGCAACCTGTCCTACAACACGACCGAGAACGACCTGCAAGACGCTTTCGCCGCCCACGGCACGGTGGTGGAAGCCAACCTGATGATGGACCGGATGACCGGTCGCCCCCGGGGCTTTGCCTTTGTCACCATGGGCTCCCCCGAGGAGGCCCAGAAGGCCATCGAGGCCATGAACGGCGCCCAACTGGACGGCCGCGCCCTCACGGTCAACATCGCGCGTCCCAAGGAAGATCGTCCGCCGGGCGGTGGCGGGGGCGGCTACGGCGGGGGTGGCGGCCGCGGCCGCGGGCCGCGTCGTGACTACGGCGGCGGCGGTGGTGGCGGTGGTGGCGGCTATGACCGCGACGAGGGCGGCGGGCGCCGGGATCGTTACTAAGCAGCGGCGCGCGCACTGATTCTATAATGGAAGATCATATTGAAGTCGAAGGGCGGATCGTCAGCGTGCTGGCGGGAACCATGTTCCGCGTTGAACTGGACAACCAGCACCAGGTCCTGGCCACCATTTCCGGCAAGATGCGCAAGCGCTTTGTGCGCCTGACCACCGGCGACCGGGTGAAGATGGAGATGTCCCCCTACGACCTCAACAAGGCCCGCATCACCTGGCGCCTCGGCTGAGGCGCCTGCCCGCGAGCCTGCTTCCAACTCGACCCCCACACGCGGCCCTGCCTCGACGGCAGGGCCGCCGTGTTTTCAGAGCAGGCCGGTGGTTTCCGGGAATCCGCAGAGAATGTTCATGCTCTGCACGGCCTGGCCGCTGGCTCCCTTGAGGATGTTGTCCTCCGCGCTCATCAGGATGAGCCGGCCGGTGCGGGGATCGAGGCGCCAGGCCAGTTCCAGCACATTGGTGCCGACCACGTTCTTGGTGTCCGGCAGCGCCTTGCCCTCGAGCAAGCGCACGAACGGCTCCTGCCCGTAATCCTCCCGGTAGGCGGCGGCGATGCGCTCGCCAAGCGCCGCGGCTTCCTCCGCGGTGCGGAAGGCGGCTTCCGGCGCGGCGTAGATGGTCGTGAGGATCCCGCGGTTGACCGGGATCAGATGCGGGGTGAACTGCAGGGTGACCCGGGTGCCGGCAGCCAGGGAGAGTTGTTCCTCCATCTCGGAGAGGTGCCGGTGCTTGGGGACGCCATAGGGACGAACGCTCTCGTTGCACTCGCAGAAGAGGTAATCCACCTCGGCCTTGCGCCCGGCGCCGCTCACGCCGCTCAGCGAGTCGGCAATCAGGCTTTGCGGCTTGAGCAGGCGGCGGCGAAGCAGCGGAAGAAGCGGCAGCAGGATGCTGGTGGGATAGCAACCGGGGGAGGCGATCAGGAGTGATTCCCGGATCTGCTGGCGGTAGACCTCGGGCAGGCCGTAGACCGACTTGGGAAGGAGATCGGGCGCCGGGTGCTCGTGCCCGTAGAACTCCTGGTAGACCGCGGGATCCTTGAGCCGGAAGTCCGCGCTGAGATCAATCACGGCGGCGCCGGCCTGCAGGAGGGGAATGGCGTACTCGGCCGCGACCCCATGCGGGAGCGCCAGGAAGACAATCTCGGCCTGCCGCGCCAGCAGGGCGGCGTTCGGCTCGGCAAAGCGCAGGGTGCGGGCCTTGGGATGGCTGGAGAAGCGGGGAAAGACCTGGGCCAGCGTCTGCCCGGCGTTTTGGCGCGAGGTGACGGCGACCAGGTCGACGCCGGGATGATGCAGGAGGAGGCGGACGAGTTCCTCGCCCGAGTAACCGGAGGCTCCGATGATGGCGACTTTTTTCATGGTGCTGGGGGTGAACCGGCGCCGGGGGTGGGGCCGATCCAAACAAAAACCCCGCCGGACGGCGCCGGCGGGGTGTGGTAAAGGGCTGGGGTTCCCCGCTTAGCGCTTGGAGAACTGGTAGCGCTTGCGGGCGCCGGGCTGGCCGTACTTCTTGCGCTCGCGCATGCGGCTGTCGCGCGTGAGCAGGCCGGCCGACTTGAGCGGCGGCCGCAGGGTGGCATCCGCCTCGAGCAGCGCCCGGGCAATGCCATGGCGGACGGCGCCGGCCTGGCCGGCGGGGCCGCCGCCGGTCACGTTGATGCGCGCGTCGAACTTGTTCTGCGTGCTGGTCACGTTGAAAGGTTGCACGACCATGCCGCGCAGAACCTCGGTGTTGAAATAGTTCTCGAAGGACCGGTTGTTGACGGTGATCTTGCCGGAACCGGAGGCGAGGCGCACGCGCGCCACCGCGGTCTTGCGCCGGCCCGTTCCGAGGAACTCAGTAATCTTGGCAGCCATGTCGGGAAGTAACGTGGGGGTTGAAAGGGTGAATTAGACCGCCGCCTTCAGGGTTTGGGGCAACTGCGCGGCGTGGGGGTGATTGGGGCCCTTGTAAACCTTGAGCTTGGTCATGAGCACCCGCCCGAGGCGGTTCTTCGGGACCATGCCGTGAACGGCCCGGGTGATCAGTTCCTCGGGATGCCGGGCGCGAACCTCGGCGACGGTGCGGTGCTTCTCGCCACCCTTCCACCCGGAATAGGTCATGTACTCCTTGTCCGTCTCCTTCTTGCCGGTCAGGCGAACCTTCTCGGCGTTGACCACGACAACAAAATCACCGGCGTCCAGATGGCGGGTGAACACGGGCTTGTCCTTGCCCCGGAGCAGGTTCGCGATTTGCACGGCCAGGCGGCCAAGGACCGCGCCATCGGCGTCGATCACATGCCACTTTTTCTGGTCCGGCGTCACTTTCGGCAGATGCGTTTTCATCAAATTCCTGACTTAAAGAGCGGCGAAACTAGCAAAGGGACACTTGGAGTCAATAGTCAATTTGGCCGGGGCGCGATGCCCACCGCCCGGCCAGTGCCCCGGCCGCCGCCCGCAGTCCCGCCAATCCGAACACCATGGGATACAACCGCTCCGCATACCACAGCCGGGCAAAATAGAGGCCAATCGGGCTGGCCTTCGACCAGCGCCCCGCCTCCTCGGCCGCCACCAGCCATGCCACCCCCCGCTCCAAGGCGTCCCGCAACCGCGCAGTCCGCCCATCCGAAGCCATGGCCACCCCCCCGAGCGCTTCCAAGGCCAGGCCGGTCTCCTCCACCGACCCCCCACCCTCGGCGCCACCCCACGAACCGTCGGCCGCCTGCGCCGCGCACAGCCAATCCACCCCGCGCCGCCGCGCCGCCTCCACCTCCGGCAACCCGGCCCCCAGCAACCCGAGAATCACCCGGGACGTGCCATAAACCCGGTTCACCTCGCCCGGCGCCTGTTGGTTTCCAAACCACAACGGCACCCAACTGCCCTCCGTTTCCTGGCTCCGCACCAGAAACAATTCCGCCGCGCGGCGCGCCCCCGCGAGATCCGCCTCCAGGCGCGCGTGCTCCCGCGACGGCGACACCCGCCATGCCCGCAGCGCATGCGCGGTGATGTCCGGGCTGCTCTGGTCAAACGGCAGCGCGCCCCACCCGCGACAAAAGGTGGGCACGCCGCCATCCCGGTTTTGCAGTCCCATCAGCCACCGGGCCCCGGCCGCCCAGGCCTCCTCGATGTGCGGCGCAAGGGAACACAGCCCCGCGTCCCCCTCCGCCCGCGCCCGCAGGGAGCACAAGGCCAGCAACGCGCCGCTGGTGTCGTCCGCATCCGGCACGCCGCCCGGCAATGGCGTCCATGCCCATCCCCCGGGCGCCGCATGGGTGAAGGGATGCTCCACCCGATGCTGTTGCGCGAGGAGCCAGCGGGCGAGCACGCCCGGCGACACCCCTTCCCCGCCCAGCGCGCCCAGGGCCAGGGTCGTCACCCACGTCGACAGGTTGGTGTCGATCGGCCAACTGCCATCCGCACGCTGCGAGCGCAGGAGGAACTCCTCCCCTTTGACCGCCACCGGATGATCCGCCTGCCCGCTGCCAGCCAGGCTCATCGTGACAAAGCTGGTCAGGGGGGTCGCCTCCAGGAAACCTCCGTTCGGAGGCTGGGTGGACTGCAGCACGCGCAGCGTCCGCCCGCGCGTGGCCGTCCGCAGCAGCCGGGCAAATGGATTCCGACTGGGCCGGTGCACGTGCCGGGCCTGGCCGATGGCAATCAGGGCGGGCAACGCATAGCTCACCACCGGCAACCGGACCGCCGCAAACCAGTGGTGCGGCAGCGCCGCCAGTTCAAACGGCAGGGGCAACACATGGCGCCACGCCGCCCTGCCCTCCCCCAACCGTCCCGCCAGCGCGCAATGGGTGAGGATCGGAACCGAGAAGGTGCGGTCCTTCCCGTAGCGCGCCACGATGGCCGGGCCCAGGACCTCGGGCCGCACGCCGCCCGCCACGCGCTCGAGCCAGGCTTGCGCCCGTGCCACCACCGGCGCCTGCCGCGCGTCCCCGCCGGGCACCGCCCCGAACGCCGCCCACGCCAGCGTGGTGGTGCTCAGGTTGCTCGGGCTGCAGCGGGTGTCGCCCCAGCCGCCGTCGTCATTCTGATGGCGGGCCAGCCACGCCAGCCCGGCCGCCGTGACCGCCTCGCGCCGTGACCCGCCTTGCGCCCGATCGAGCACGGCCAGCGCCGTCACCGCCGTGGCGGTCGAGAGGGCGCTGCTGGAAAGTTCCCCCACCCAGGCCCCCTCCGGACCGCGCTCGGCCAGCAAGGCCTGCGTCGCGCGCCCCAGCGCCGCGTCGAGGCGTGCCTGGCTGAAGGATGTCCCGGTGATCGACATCAGGCGCACACGATGCGGCAAATCCCGGAACCACTCCAGCCTCGCCTTGCGCCGGGTGGGATCAACGGGTTCATGAACGTCGCCAGGGCACCAACCCGCCGGCCACGGCGATGCCCAGCAGGATGGCGGTGCCCCCGGCCAACTGGGCGGGGCCAATGGCTTCCCCCAGCAACGGCCAGGCCAGCAACGTGGCGACCACGGGTTGGATCAGCAGGCTGAGGGACGACAAGGAGGCCGGCAGGTGCCCCATGCCGTAACCGATCAACCATTGCCCGCCCACGTGGCAGACCAGCGCCAGCGCGACCAGGATGCCCCAGCCGCCCGGGCCCGTGGGCAGCAGGGTTTCGCCGGTCAACCCGGCCACGACGGCAAAGCCCGGGGCGGACACCAGTCCGGACCAGGCCAGGATGGTCGCGCTGGAAAAGCGCCGACGAAGGACCTTCACGCTGAGCAGGTAGGCCGCATAGAAGAGGGCCGTGCTGACGGCAAGGAGATCGCCCCGCAGCAGGTGGCGGTCGAAGTCCAGGCTGCGCCCGACGAGCAGGCCGGCCCCGAGCAGGGCCAGGACCAGGCCGGCCAGGAAGCCGCGCGTGAGTTGTTCCCCCAGGAATCGCCAGGCCGCCACCGCCACCAGGACGGGCGCGAGGTTGCCCAGCAGGGTGGAGTTGGCCGCCGTGGTCAGGTGCAGGGACCAGTGCCAGAGGGCGAGATCGGCCACGAACAGCGCGCCCGCCAGCGCCAGGCCCGCGAGGTCGCGCCAGGCCCGCGAGGTCGCGCCAGCCGGCCGGGGCGCGCGGCGGAGCCGCCCCGCGTTGCTCGCGCCAGCACCACGCCCAGAGGAGCGGCAGGGCCAGGCACACCCGCCAGGCGGCGGTCATGCTGGGGCCGGTCTCCGCCAGTTTCACCAGCACAGGGGCAAACCCGATTCCCACCGCGCCCACCATCAGGGCGAGCAGCGGCCGGCGCGGCAAGGGAACACCGGCCTTCACGACACGCAACGCGGACCCGGTCCAGGCGACACGGACAGGCTCACTTCTTGAGGAGGTCGAGAACGGCCGCCGCCATGGCGCTGACCCCGGTGCGCAGGCTGGGTCCAGGCAGTGGGTGGTACTTGCTCGAGTGAAGCGACGGCAGCGAGGCCCCGGTGCGGCGGGACTCCTCCACCCGGGCCGGATCCACCGAACCGAGCCAGAAGAGCAGGATGGGCACCTTCTCCTTCGTGCGCCCATACTCGGCAAAATCCTCGCCCCCCATGCCGGGCCTGCGGACCACGACCTGTTCGGCGCCAAGCTCCCGGGCAAACACCGCCTGCAGGCGGCGGGTCAGGGCGGGGTCGTTGTAGCAGGCCGGGGTGTATTCCCGCTCGTCCACCTTCACCTCGGGCAGGCGGTCCTCGGGCAGGCCCGCCGCCACCGCCTGGCCGCGGACAATCCGGCGGATGGCCCCGAGCGTGTGCGCGCGCACCTCGTCGCTGAACGACCGGACCGTCAACTGCAGCCGGACCTCATCCGGGATGATGTTGTGCTTGGTGCCGCCATGGATGGAACCCACCGTGACCACCGCCGAGTCCAGCGGGTCTGTCTCCCGACTGACGATGGTCTGCAGGGCCAGCACGGTCTGGGCCGCCAGCACCACCGGATCCTTGGTCCGGTGGGGCCAGGCCCCGTGCCCGCCCAGGCCGCGGATCGTGATGTCGATGGAATCCACGTTGGCAAGGGTGTAGCCCTCGGTCACCCCGATCGTCCCGGCGGGCATCTCGGCATTGACGTGCAGGGCCAGCGCGTAATCCGGGCGGGGAAAGCGCGTGTAGAGCCCGTCGGCCAGCATGGCGCGGGCGCCGGCGCCCCGTTCCTCGGCCGGTTGACCGATGAAGACCACCGTCCCGCTCCAGCGCGGGCGGAGTTCCGCCAACACCCGGGCCGTGCCGACCAGGGACGTCATGTGCATATCATGGCCACAGGCATGCATGACCGGCACTTCCAACCCGGCATCATTGGTCGCGCGCACCGTGCTGGCATACGGGAGGCCGGTTTCCTCCCGCACCGGCAGCGCATCCAGATCCGCGCGCACCAGCACCACGGGCCCCGGGCCGTTGCGCATCACCCCGACCACCCCATGGCGGCCCACTCCCTCCGTCACCTCCGCGCCCGCCCGGCGCAACTCGGCCGCCAACCGGCGCGCCGTCTCGCGTTCCTGGAAGGACAGTTCCGGATGCGCATGCCATTCCCGGTAGAGCGCCTCCAGGGAGGCCAGCTCGCGCTCGGCCAGCGGCCGCAGCGCCGCGTCCGCGGCCGCCGCGGCGGAGGGCAGGCCAGGGCGGAGCAGCTGGGAGCAAACGACGGCGGCCAGGAGTAGACGGCGGGGACGGTTCATGGGGTACGTTGGAGGCCGAGGTTGTCCTTCAGCAGTTGGAATAATTCATCCCGTGGATAGGTGCCCACCGCGACGTTGCGCCCCACGATGAGCTGGGGCATGCGCCCCTGTCCCTTGCGGTAGGCGGCCTCGTAGAGGGCGATGCCATACTGCAGGCGATCCTCCACCCAAGGATCCTGGCCGACCCGGGTCAGCGCATTGGTGCCCACAAGGGCCACCGCCCGGGCCACCGCTTCGCCAAGCGGCGGCGGGGTCGGCCCCTTCATCAGATAGTGGTCGAACTCCGCATGCCGTTCCCGCCCGGCCCGCCAAACCATGAGACTGAGCCGGGCATACTGGCAGGCATTCGTATGGGACGGGGGCGTCCGCGTGACCGTCCGGTTGCAACCGGCGTCCAGCGGCATGGGCAGGCTCACCAGGGTCAACTGATTGGAGAAGGCCCGCTGGGCCTCCTCCAGCAGGGGATGCATCTCCCGGCAATGATGGCAGGTGTAGTCAAAGAGACTGATCACCGCCAACGCATTGGTGGGCGACCCCACGATCGGCACGTCCGCCAGATCCACGGCCGCCATGCCCTCATAGAACCGGAACGGCCGCTGCATCCGTTCGACGGGGATGCCCCCCGGCGTAAACACCTGGGGACTGCCCGCGGCGGGCGCGTTGGTGACCGCCTCGACGGCGGTCGGGGCAGGCGTGGCCGCCGTCGAGGCCGGGGCCGCATTGGTGGCGCCGGGGAGGGACGGCACCGCGGAAAAACCGGGCAACTCCCGCCCGGTGGGCGGGCGGTGGAGCACCTGCCCGGCGACCAGCACGGCCAGGGCGCCGGCGGCGCAGGCGCCCGCGCGCACGCCGAGACCGGCCGGCAACCCTTGGCTGCGCCGGGCGCCCAGGAGCAGGAGGACGGCCGCGAGGGCCCCGGCGCCATGGGCGGCGAGGCAGTAGCGACACCAACCGACCGTGGTCGCCTGCAGGGCAAGGAACCACATGGCCGCCCCAAGAATGAGGCTGGATCCCAGCACGGTGACAAACCAAGCGCGGGCCGCGCCGGGACCGACCGCGGCCCGTCCAACCTGCCACGTGCCCCAGAGGGTGAGTCCATCGACCAGCACGGCGAACAGGCTGACTGGCAGGCCGAACCAACGCGCCCAACGGCTGCCCAGGACCCGATCGCAATCCGACTCAGGCCCGCAGCCGATGGGATTGCCGTGGGTGAGGGAGAGAAAGGCGAGGTAGGCGGAGATGACGAGGGCAACCGTCAGCAGGACTTGGGCGAGCGTCCAGGCCGCCGGGCGGGCGGGGACGGTGGCGCCGGGCTTGGCGGGACGACGGGTGGGACGAGGCATCGAGTGCCCCATTGATAGGTGTTCGGGCCGGGCCGAGGCAATCCGTTTCCGGGCGCCTGCCTGCGCCAGTCGGCTAGCCGGTGGACCCGGGGAGGGCGGGCGAACGCCCGGCGAGCAGGCGCAGGCTGTTGACGACCACGATGACCGTGCTGCCCTCGTGGCCAAGCACACCAAGAGTGAGCGGGAGAAGTCCGAGCATGGCCCCGGTGGCAAGGACCACCACGGTGCCGAGGGAAAACACCAGGTTCTGTTGGATGACGCGTCGCGCCCGCTGGCTGAGGCGGTAGGCCGCCAGGAAGTTCTCCAGGCGATCGTGCATCAAGACCACCTCGGCCTGCTCGAGGGCGGCGTCGCTGCCGCGCGCCCCCATGGCCACCCCGACGTCCGCGGCGGCCAGGCTGGGGGCGTCGTTCACGCCGTCCCCGATCATCGCCACCCTGCGCCCACCCGCGCCCAGCGCGCGCACCGCCGCCACCTTCTCCTCCGGCTTCAATTCCGCCCGCACCTCATCCACCGCCAGTTGCCGCTGCAGTTGTTCGCCAGTGGCCTGCCGGTCCCCGGTCAGCACCACGGTGCGCAGACCAAGCCTGCGGAGGGTTTCCACCACCGGCCGCGCGGCCGGCCGCAGGTCGTCGCGCAGCCACAGGCGCCCGGCCAGGCCGTCCGCAGCCAGCCACACCTCGGAGAAGCCCGCCTCGGCGGGCGGCACCGCATCCATGACGGCGGCCGGGGCAACCTGGGCAATCCAGGACCGCTTGCCGAGCCGGACCTCCCGCCCGCCCACGCGGCCCTGCAACCCGGCACCCGGGAGGGATTGCAGTCCCTCGACCGGCAGGAACTCCATGCCCTGCTGCTTGCCATGGCGGGTGATGGCCCGGGCCAGCGGATGGGTGGAAAGCCGGTCCAGCGAACAGGCCAACTGTGCCACCTCCGCCTCGCGGCCAGGCGGGAAACTGTCCACCCGCGCCACCTGCAATTCGCCCGTGGTCAGCGTGCCGGTCTTGTCCATGGCCACGACACCGATGGTGGCCAGGTTCTCCACCGCGGCCCCACCGCGGAAGAGCACGCCGCGCCGTGCACCATGCGCGATGGCGGCCAGCACGGCCGAGGGGATCGACAGCACCAGGGCACAGGGCGACGACACCACCAGCAGCGTCATCGCGAGATAGAACGCGCTGCGCCGGGGCCCTTCCGACACAAACGGCTCCCGGCCCAGCGCCAGCCACCAGACAAAGAACATCACCGTGGTCAGGGCCAGGATGACGTAGGTGTAACCGGTGCCAAAACGGTCGGTGAAGCGCTGGGAGGGAGCCTTGAGATGCTGGGCCTCGTGGATGAGGCGGATGATCTTCTGCAGCGAACTCTGGCTGGCCGGCCGCAGGACGACGGCCTCCACGGCGCCCCACAGGTTGAGGGTGCCGGCCAGGACGGT
This sequence comes from Verrucomicrobiota bacterium, assembly GCA_046048995.1. Classification (GTDB taxonomy): domain Bacteria; phylum Verrucomicrobiota; class Verrucomicrobiia; order Limisphaerales; family JADJPG01; genus JBJOEZ01. Next base: position 44,504 of record JBJOEZ010000009.1, read on the forward strand.
GTCGCCCACGCGCTTCTCCACCGGGGTCGCCTCCCCGGTCAGGTTGGATTCGTCGGCCGCCGTCATGCCCTTGGCCACCTCGGCATCCACCGGGAACTGCTCCCCCGGCTTGACCAGCAGGCGCATCCCGGCCGCGAGGCCATCCACCGGCGCGCTGTGCTCCTGCCCCAGGCCATCGAGCACCAGCGCCGTCTTGGGGGCGGTCTTGAAGAGGGACCGGATCTCGCGGCTGGTCCGGCCCATCGCGTAGTGCTCCAGCGCACCCGAGAGGGAGAAAAGAAACAGCAGCGTGGCGCCTTCCGCCCACGCCCCGATGCTGGCGCTGCCCGCCGCCACCGCAAGCATGAGGAAATGCACGTCAAGGTGCCCGTGCTGCAGGCGTTCCCACACCTCGTGCACCGTGAACCAACCGCCGGCCAGGCAGGCCAGGGCGTAGGCCACGGTGGCGGCGTGGCCCTCGAAGGCAAAGCGGCCCAGCAAGGCCAACACCCCGCAGGCCAGCGCCGCCGCCAACTGCAGCTTCCACTCGTGCTCGTGCTCCGCCTCGTCCGGGAGAACCACCTCGCGGGGAATCAGGCGTGGCAGGGGCAGCACCTTCCACTTCCAGAACTTCGGCGCCGTCGGGCAGGTCACCCGCGCAATCGTCGTGGTCCCCGCCTCATGCTCCACCCGCAAACGACGGGTTGTCTCCGGCGGCACCGGCGTCGGACACCGGGAACAATCCGGTTCCCCCTCCAGCAACCCGCAACGCCTCCCTTCGGCCGACTCCTCTTCCAGTCGCTCAATGCGCGCCTTCACCCCCTGCTCCACCGCGGCGGCATGCGGCCGGCCCAGGGTCGCCACCGACAACCGTCGCTCGGCCCGGTTCAGGCTCACCGCCTCCAAGGTGGGCTCCTCGGCCAGGGCCTCCGCCACGGTCTTCACCAGGCAGGGACCGGCGGAAGCACCACCCGCCGACGGAGGTTTCACCGGGGAATCAGTCATCGCGACACCGCCGCAGGATAGGCCCCCACGCCCCGTTTGCAATGCGGACCTCCACCCCGTTACCCCGGCAACTGCGACGACAGCAACCGCTCCATGTAGATCACATCCAGCCAGCGCCCGAACTTGAACCCGGTCTCCTTGAAGTGCCCGACCTGCACAAAGCCAAACCGGGCATGCAACCGCAGGCTGGGTTCATTGGCGGCATCAATGGCGGCGATGATCGCATGCAGTCCCCGGGCCCGGCCGGCCTCCACGAGGGGCCCCAGCAACTGCCCCCCCCAACCCCGCCCCCGCTGGTCGGCCGCCACGTAGACCGAGTTCTCGGCGGTGAAGCGGTAGCCCACCCGGGCATGGAACGGGTTCAGGGCGCTCCACCCCACCACCCTGCCCCCCTCCCCCACGGCCACAAACACCGGATACCCCTCGCGCTGCCGTTCCTCAAACCACTGCTGGCGATGCTCCAGCGTCCGGGGCTCATAGTCATACGTCGCCGTCGTGTTCAGGACGGCGTCATTGTAAATCTCCAGGATGCCGGGGAGATCGGTCGCAAGGGCGGGGCGAACGGGCATCCCGCTATTCAAGGGAGCCCACACTTGGCGTCAACGCGGTTTTACCCCGTCCCCACGCTCGCGCCACCGCCTCAAACCCAGAGACTTGTGTTGCATTTGCCCCAGGTTTGGTTACGGTTTTGTGCCAACCCATGTCCCGCCGCCTCTGCCTGTTGCCTGGCCCCGTTGCACCCATGGACCATGCCATGGGCAAGCACGGACTGGGCTGCAGCCGACGCCTGCGCCTTGGGCCCCGCCTGAACCTGATGTGCCTATGAAACACTCCGCCATCCTCCGCCTCTTCGCCTGCCTCGCCCTTGTGCTGGGTGGGCTCCCCCTGGCCGCCCAGGCCCAGGCCACGCTCATCCCCGCGGGGTCCGACTGGAAGTTCCTCGACAACGGTTCCGACCAGGGCACCGCTTGGCGGGCCGTCGCCTTCACGGACGGTGGCTGGGCCGAGGGGCCCGCGCCGCTCGGCTATGGCGACATGGACGAGGCCACGCTGGTGGGCTTTGGACCGGATCCCAACGCCAAGTTCATCACCACGTATTTCCGGCGGAGTTTCCAGGTCGCCAACCCCGCCACCATCACCAACCTCCTCCTCAGGCTCGTCCGCGACGACGGGGCCATTGTTTACCTCAACGGGGTGGAGATCTTCCGGGACAACATGCCCGAGGGTTCCATCACCTACACGAACCTCGCCCTCGCCGCCATCGGCGGGGCCGATGAGACCACCTTCATCCTCACCAACCCCTCCCCAGCCCTGCTGGTCGCCGGCACCAATGTCATCGCCGTGGAGATACACCAGAACGCCGGCAACAGCAGTGACCTCAGCTTCGACCTCGAGTTGGTCGGCAACTTCACCCCGGCCGTGCCCACGGTGGTCATCACCAGCCCGGCGGACGGAGCCAACCTGGCCGCCGATGCGGTCACCCTGCTGGCCACCGCCACCGACTCCGACGGCGTGATCCTGAAGGTCGAGTTCTTCCAGGCCGGCAGCAAGGTCGGCGAGGACACCGTCGCCCCCTACAGTTTCACCGTCACGAACCTCGCCCCGGGCGGCTACGTCTTCTACGCCCGCGCCACCGACAGCACCGGGCTCACGGCCGAGTCCGAGGACATCTTTGTCCGCCTCAACCCGCCGGCCCCCACCCTGGTGCGGCTCGGCGCCACCTGGAAATACCTGGTCACCCCAACGGCGGCGGATCCCGGGTGGACCAATCTCAACTTCAACGACGCGACCTGGCCGCAGGGCCCCGGGCGCCTCGGCTACGGCGACGGCGGCGAGGGCACGCTGATTGGCTTTGGCGGCGACGCCGCCAACAAGTATGTCACCACCTATTTCCGCCATCAGTTCGTGGTCGAGAATCCCGCGGCCTACGCCGGCCTCACCCTGACCCTGGTCTACGACGACGGCGCCGTCATTTACCTCAACGGGGTCGAGGTCAAGCGCATCAACATGCCCGCGGCGCCCACCACCTACGCGACCTTGGCCAGCTCAGCCCAGGACTACGCCCCCGACGTCAGCCCGCTCTCCCCCCTCACCCTGGTGGCGGGCACCAACATCCTGGCCGTGGAAATGCACCAGGGCAACGTCACCAGCTCGGACCTGGCCATGGATCTGCAAATCCAGGGTGTGCTGCCGCCCACCGTGACCATCACCAGCCCGGCCAACGGGGCCAGCCTGGCTGTCCCGGTCAACTTCACCTTCTCGGCCGATGCGACCGACCCCGACGGCTCCGTCGCGCGCGTGGATTTCTTTGCTGGAAACATTCTGCTCGGCAGCGATTCCACCGCGCCGTTTTCCATCACCGTGACCAACCTGCTCGAGGGCAGCCACCAACTCACCGCCGTGGCCACGGACAACGGCGGCGCCTCCGGCACCTCCACCCCCATCACCGTCACCGTGGCAGACCCCAACCCGCCCACCATCGCCGGCGTCACGGCCCTCTCCAACAAGGTGTCGGTCTTCTTCAGCAAGGCGGTCGTGCAACCCTCCGCCACCGCGCTGACCAATTACTCCCTCAACCAGGGGGCCAGCATCCTCTCCGCCGCCTACGGGCCCAACTCCAACACGGTGGAACTCACCACCAGTGTCCTCAATGGCACGGCCACCTACACCCTCACCATCAACCATGTCCGCGACCGGGCCGGCAACACCATCGCGCCCAATTCCCAGGTCAGCTTCCAGCTCTCCAGCTTCCTCTCCGGCGACGTCGGCAATCCCATCACCGCCGGCCTCTCCCTCCCGGCTTCCGGGGGCTACAATGTCTCCGGCGCCGGCAGCGACATCGGCGGCAACAGCGACCAGTTCCAGTTCAGCTACGAGTCCAGCCAGAAGGTCGGCGACTTCGATGTGCAGGTCCGGGTCAACGCCTTCCAGGCGACCGACGCCTGGGCCAAGGCCGCCCTCATGGCGCGGGAAAACCTCACCGGCGGCGCCCGCTACGCCGCCAGCATCGCCACCCCGGGCATCAGCGGCTGCTTCTTCCAGAACCGCAGCACCGCCGGCGGGGCCACCACCCGCTCCGGCTACGCGCCGGTGACCTACCCCAACACCTACCTCCGCCTGAAGCGCCAGGGCAGCACCTTCACCGGCTACTCCAGCGTCGATGGCAACCACTGGGTCCAACTCGGCACCACCACCCTCGCGCTGCCCGCCAATCTCTACGTCGGTTTCGCCGTCAGCAGCCGCAACCCCAGCCAGACGGCCACCGCCCAGTTCCGGAACTACGGCGACGTCTCCGGCGGCACCATTGGCAGCCTGGTCCTCGACCGGGAACCGCCCGGGCCCTCCAGCCGCAACACCGGGATTGCCATCACCGAAATCCATTACAATCCCCGCAACATCCCCGGCGCCACCAACCGGAGCCTTGAGTTCATCGAGATCTACAATTCCCAAAGCCACTTCGAAAACATCGGGGGGTTCCGCCTGACCGGCGCCATCAATTACACGCTGCCTCCCAACACCGTCCTCCAGCCCAATGCCTATGTCGTGGTCGCCCGCGACCCGTCGTTCGTGCAGAGCCACTACGGCATCACGGGGGTGCTCGGCCCGTGGGACGACGCCGCCAACAACGGCCTGCCCAACAACGGTGGCCAGATCCGGCTGCGCGGCCTCGGCAACAACGTGATCCTGCAGGTCGATTACCAGACCTCCGCCCCCTGGCCCGACTCCGCCGACGGGGCCGGGCATTCGCTCGTCCTGGCCCGCGCCTCCTACGGCGAGGGCGATGTCCGCGCGTGGGCGGCCAGCGACCTCATCGATGGATCCCCCGGCGCGGCCGATCCCTTCGGCGCCGACCCGCTCCGCACCGTCCGCATCAACGAGTTTCTGGCCAACAGCACCCTGCCGGCCGTCGACTTCATCGAACTCTACAACCGCAGCAACCAGGAGGTGGATCTCTCCGGGGCCTGGCTCACCGACAGCGCCACCACCAACAAGTATCGCATCCCCAATGGAACCCGCCTCGGCGCCCGCAGCTACCTTGCCTTGACCGAGACCACGCTCGGCTTCGCCCTGGCCGCCGACGGCGAAGGCATCTACCTGGTCAATTCCAATCTCACCCGCGTCATCGACGCCGTCCGCTTCGACGGCCAGCAGGCCGGCGTTTCCTCCGGACGCAGCCCCGACGGGGCTGACGCCATCTACCGCCTGGCCAGCCTCACCCTCGGCACCAACAACGCCGGGCTGCGCCCGGATCCCATCGTGATCAACGAGATCATGTACAGCCCGATCTTCGGCGACAGCCGCGACGAGTACATCGAACTCCACAACCGCGGCAGCACCGAGGTCAACCTCGGCGGCTGGCGCGTCAAGGGCGGCGTGACCTACACCATCCCGGGCAACACCCTCATCCCCAGCAACGGCTTCGTGGTCATCGCCAAGGACGCCGCCCGGCTCCGCGGCAATTATCCCGCCCTCAACACCGCCAACACGGTCGGCAACTTCGAGGGCACCCTCGCCAACGGCGGCGAGCGCCTCATCCTCACCTTCCCCGAGCCCACCGTCGTCACCAACAACGGCGTCGTCACCACCAATTACCACGACGTCAACGTCAACGAGGTCACCTTCGCCGACCGCGGCCGCTGGGGCTACTGGGCCAAGGGCGGCGGCAGCTCCCTTGAGCTGAAGGATCCCTGGGGCGACAACCGGCAGGCCGCCAACTGGACCGACAGCGACGAAACCTCCAAGGGCATCTGGACGACCATCGAGGTCACCGGCGGCATCGGCGAAACCCTCGGCTCGCCGGTCAATGACAACCTGCAGCTCTTCCTCCTCGGCATCGGCGAGTGCCTGGTCGACGAGGTCGAGGTCCGCGTCAACAACGGGCCCAACCTCCTCACCACCAACCCCGGCTTTGAAAGCGGCGCTCTCACCGCGGATTCCGTCGGCGTGAACCTCAACAGCTGGGTCGCGCAGGGCTCGCACGACCACTCCGTGTTCGAGAACTCCGGCTTCGTCGGCTCCCGCAGCATGCGCCTGCGCGCCAGCTCGCGCGGCGACAATGGCGCCAACCGCGTCCGCTCCCAGGCCTTCGGCGGGATTGCCGGCACCAACATCACGCTGCGCGCCCGCGCCAAGTGGCTGCGCGGCTGGCCCGAACTGCTGCTCCGCCTGCACGGCGGCGGCCTGGAGGTCGGCGGCCGCATGAACATCCGCCCGGACCTCGGGACCCCCGGCGCCGTCAACAGCCGGCGCATCGCCAACGCGGGACCCGCCATCTACGACGTCGTCCACAGCCCCATCCTCCCCGGCGCCAGTGAGGCGGTGGTCGTCACCGCCCGCGCCAACGACGCCCACGCCCCCCTGTCCGTCCGGCTCAAATATCGCGTCGAACCCACCGCCACGTTCACCACCGTGACCATGGTCGACAATGGGACCGGCGGCGACCGCATCGCGGGCGACGGGCTCTACAGCGCCACCATCCCCGGCCAGGCCGCCAATGCCAGCGTGGCCTTTTACGTGGAGGCCAGCGACGGCCTCGGTGCGGTCAACACCTTCCCCCAGGATGTCTTCCCGCCGGCGGGCGAGACCCGCATTTTCCCGCTCGACGCCGTGTCGCGCGAGTGTCTCATCCGGTGGGGACAGGTGCTCATGACCGGCAGCTTCGGCAACTACCACCTCTGGCTGAACACGGGCAACTCCAACCGCTGGCGCAACCGCCTGCCCCGGCTCAACAACACCCCGCTCGACGGCACCTTTGTCTACAACAACTACCGCGTCATCTACAACATGCGCCCCCAGTATGCCGGCAGCCCCTGGCATCGCGGCCAGATGACCAGCGGCCCCAGCGCCGAACAGCGCGTGGATTACGACATTGAGTTCCCCGAGGATGACCGTTTCCTTGGCTCCGTGGACGCGGTCTGGAACAACCCCGGGAACCCCGGTGGGACCAGCACCAGCGACACCAGCGGCCAGTCGGAGCAGACCACCTACCAGATCTTCAAGGAGATCGGCGTGCATTACAACCACCGGCGCTACGTGCACGTGTTCTGCAACGGCAACCTCCGCAGCACCACCGCCAACCTGGCCGGGGCCTTCATCTTTGAGGACTCCCAGCAGCCCAACGGCGACATCATCGAGTCGTGGTTCCCCGAGGACGAGACCGGCAGCCTGTTCAAGATCGAGGACTGGTTCGAGTTCCCCGACAATGGCGATGACTTCTACGCCAATAACGACGCCGACCTCATCCGGCGCACCACCACGACCAACGGCGTGACCACCCTGCACACGGCCGCCTACCGCTTCATGTGGCGGGCCCGCTCGCGCGGCGCCGGCGAGTCCGGGGCCAGCTACGACGACTTCTACACCCTGCTCAACCTGACCAGCCCCACCATGGACCAGGGCGCACCCATCAACCTCAAGGCGTTCGAGTCCATCGCGGATTACGAGCAGTGGATGCGCATCTTTGCCTGCCAGCACACCGTCGGCAACTGGGACACCTACGGCTACAACCGCGGGAAGAATGCCTACACCTACAAGTCGGGCTCCGGCCGCTTCCACCAGTGGACCTGGGACATCGACTTCACCATGGGCATCGGCGGGGACGGCGCCACCACGGACATCTTCGGGGTGTCGGACCCCCGCATCACCCAGATGTGGAACAACCCCGCCATCCGTCGCGCCTACTGGCGCGCCTTCCAGGACATCGTGAACGGCCCCCTCAACAACGCGTTCATGGACCCGATTCTGGACGCCAAGGCCGCCTCCCTCGCCGCGAACGGGGTCACCTACGATCCTGGCGCCGTGACAACCATCAAGAGCTACATCACCGCCCGCCGCAATTACCTGCTCACCACCCGCGGCGGCGAGAACGTTTCCCTGCTCCAGGGACTCCCCCTCACCGCCGGCCCGCCCTCGGTCACCAGCGCCAACAACCTCGTCACCATCAACGGCACCGCCCCCATCACGGCCAAGCACATCTACATCAACGGCGCCGCCTACGACGTCACCTGGGTCAACCTCTCCAACTGGACGGCCCGTATCGCCCTCCAACCCGGCGTCAACACCCTGCGCGTCATTGGCGTCGATCTGCGGGGCAACACGGTCGGCAGCACCCAGACCGTCACGGCCACCTACACCGGCGTGGCCGAACTGCCCCAGAACCATGTCGTGATCAGCGAAATCCAGTTCAACCCCGCGGTCCCGGACGCCGAGTTTGTCGAGCTGTTCAACACCTCCAGCAACACCACCTTCGACCTCTCGGGCTTCGACTTCGATGGCCTCGACTACACCTTCCCCGCCGGGTCGATCATCGCCCCGCGCACCTACCTCGTTCTGGCCAAGAACCGGCCGGCCTTCGCCTCCGCCTACGGCGTCACCATCCCGGTCCATGACCAGTTCGAGGGCAACCTCCAGTCCGGCGGGGAAACGCTCAGCCTGATCAAGCCCGCCCTCACCAACGCCTTCCTGACCAATGCGACCGCCGTGGTCATCGACCGGGTGCGCTACGAGGAGGACCTCCCCTGGCCCCGCGGCTCCAACAACGTCCCCACCGCCGCCTCCCTGCAATTGATCGATTCCCTGCAGGACAACAGCCGGCCCCTCAACTGGTCCACCCTCTACCAACCCCCCATTTACAGTCCGGCCACCAACTTCCCCGGCGCCACCAACGCCGGCTGGCGCTACGTGCAATACACCGGCACCATCAGCTCCGCCGGGTCCAATTTCTGGATCTGGATGAGCTCCATCACGGGCGGCGAACTCTACCTCGACGACCTCCATCTCAACGTCGGCTCCGTGGCCGAGGCCGGCCCCAACCTGCTCGTCAACGGCGACTTCGAGCAATCCCTCGCCACCGGTTGGCAGGCCCTCGGCAACCACAGCAACTCCGTGGTGTCCACCGCCTTCAGCCGCTCCGGCTCAGGGAGCCTCCGCGTGCTGGCCTCCGGCCAGGGGACCACGCTCTCCGGCGTGCGCCAGTTCATCACTGCGCCCCCCAGCAACGTCGTCCACACCCTCAGCTACTGGTTCTACTCCACCGTCAATGCCACCAACCTCACCATCCGCACCGTGGCGGGGAGCGCCTTCATCAACATCACCAATGTCCAACCCCAGGTGATCCCGCCGTTCTCCAATCCCGCCACCCTCGTCTCGCCCGCGGTGGTCTCCGTCAGCCCCGGCACCAACAGCACCTCCGCCACCAACCTTGCCACCATCCCCACCCTCTGGCTCAACGAACTCCAGGCCAGCAACACCGTCGGCCTCCTCGACAATGCCGGCGACCGGGATCCCTGGATTGAACTCTACAACCCAGGCCCCGCCACCGTATCCCTGACGGGCCTTTACCTCGCCAACAATTACGACACCAACCTGCTCCAATGGGCCTTCCCCGCCGGCAGTTCCGTCGCCCCGGGCGAATTCAAGGTCATCTGGGCGGATGGCGAGCCCGGCGAATCCACCGCCAGCCAGATGCACACCAGCTTCCGCCTCGGCGGCACGGCCGGCACGGTGGCCCTCGTGCGCGTCTCCAACAACTCCACCCAGGTGCTCGATTACCTCACCTACCGCAACACCACGGCCGGTCTTTCCTACGGCGATTATCCGAACGGCCAGCCGTTCTACCGCCAGGTGCTCTACAGCCCCACTCCCGGCGCCTCCAATGTGGCCCAGGCCTTCCCGCTCTACATCAACGAGTGGATGGCCGGCAATACCGGCGCCATCCTTGACCCCGCTGACGGCAACTTTGATGACTGGTTCGAAATCTTCAACGCCGGCACGGCCGACATTGACCTGGGCGGGTTCTACCTCACCGACAACCTCGGCAACCCCACCCAGTATCGCATCCCCGCCACCGGCAACCATGTCGTCCCGGCCGGGGGGCACCTCGTGGTCTGGGCCGACAACTCCACCAACCAGAATTCCTCCGCCACCAACAGCATTCATGCCCGGTTCCAGCTCTCCCTCACCGGCGAGCAAATCGGGCTGTTCGCCCCCGACGGTTCCAGCCTCGTCAGCGGCGTGACCTTTGGGCCCCAGGCCAACAACGTGGGCGAGGGCCGGTTCCCCGATGGCAGCGCGAGCATCTACTTCCTCACCAACCACACCCCGGGCTACGCCAATGCCCTCAGTGTCTCCGCCAACACCGCCCCCGTGCTGGCCGCCATCGCCAGCCGCACCAACCGCACCGGGCAACTCATCTCCTTCACGGCCAGCGCCTCGGACGCCGAGGCGCCGCCGCAGGTCCTCTCGTTCTCGCTCACCGGGGTCGTCCCCACCGGCGCCTCCATCAGCTCCGGCGGCATCTTCAGCTGGACCCCCGGTCCCGAGTATGCCTTCACGACCAACCTGGTCACCGTGCGCGTCAGCGACAGCGGCTCGCCCAGCCTGCAGGCGTCCCGCTCCTTCACCATCACCGTCCTCCCGCCCCCCACCGCCGCCATCGCCGCCATCGGGGGCAACGTCCAGATCGCCTTCGACGCAATCCCCGGCCGCAATTACCGGGTGGACTACAAGAACAGCCTCGATGCCGCCTGGCTGGCGCTGTCGGCCCCCTTCACTGCCACCTCCCCGGCGGTGATCCTGACCGACAGCCTGGCCGGCCAGCCCAACCGGTTCTATCGCATCGTCCAGTTGGACTAGCCGCGGGCCCCGTGGCCCCCACGCGGCTTATTGGCAGCGCGGGCAGAGCCCGAAAAACTCCAGCCGGTGCGTGACGGCCTTGAAGCCGTTCCGCCGGGCAATGCGCTCCTCCCATTCGGTCGGAAAACACTCCGGTATTTCCACCACCTGGGCGCAACCGCGGCAGACGAGGTGGTGATGATGACCGTCATCGCCGTCCCGCAGGAGTTCGAACCGCGCCCCGCCGGGCCCCAGGTGAAACCGCTTCACCATGCCCATCTCCTCCAACAGGTGGAGGGACCGGTAAACCGTGGCCAGGTCGCAGTCGCCGCGGCCAAGACGCTCAAAGATCTCCCGCGCGCTCAGGGGTTGGGAATGCTCCCGCAGGGTGGCCAGGATCGCCTGCCGCGGGCCGGTCACCTTGCGGGATTGGCGCCGCAGGCGCTCGGTGAGCTCCGGCAATCCGGCGGCACGATGGACATGGTTGCTCATGCCCGAACGGAAGAATCGCGGCGCGATGAAACCTCGGCGCGGCGGCGCCCGACCACGAGGGTGACCACAAACAGGACGAGGCAAGCCATCACGATGGCGGGCCCGCAGGGGACATTGACCTGCGAGGCCGCCAGCAACCCGCCCACGCCGCCCAGCAGGCCCAGCGCCAGGCTGAACAGGATCTGCTGGCGCAGGTTGCGGCTCAGGTTCCTCGCAGCCGCCGCCGGGATGACCAGCAGCGAGGTGACAAGGATGATGCCCAGCAACCGGATGGTCATGGCCACGGTCAGGGTCAGCACGAGGACGAACAGGTAATTCCAGCGCCGCACCGGCAGGCCGCAAACCCGGGCCATCTCCTCGTGCGCGGTGATCAGGCTCAGGGGACTCAGGTTGGCCAGCACGCCGGCGCTGACGACGGCGCACAGGGCGGCGGCCTGGATGACCTCGGGCCAGCCGATGGCCAGGATGTCACCGAAGAGAAAGGCGTGCAGATCCCCGGGCCGGGTGCGCAGGAGGCTCAGGATGATGATGCCCGCGGCGACCGACCCGGACAGCAGCAAGGCCATGATGGTGTCGGTGACGAGGGCGGTGTTCTCCTTGAGCCAGAAGATGGCCGCGGCCACGGCCAGGCTCACCAGGACCAGCGGCAGCGTGGGATCAGCCAGGCCGAACCAGACCCCCAGGGCCACGCCGGTCAACCCGGCGTGGGCAATGGTGTCGCTGAAGAAGGCCATGCGCCGGGCAGTGACAAACACGCCGAGCAGGGCGCAGAGAGGCGTGAGGAACAGGGCGGCCAGCAGCGCCCGTTGCATCCAGGGTTCAGAAAACATGGGCGGCGGGGAGGGCCAGGCGCGGCCTAGTGCGCATGCGGCAGGCCATGGTGATGATGCTGATGATAGGGCGAGACATGGAGCCCGAAGGCCTGCTTGAGCGATTCGGCGTTCATGACCTCCTCCGGTGTCCCCTCGCAGCAAATCACGCCATTGAGGGCATAAACCCGGTGGGCATGGCGGTAGACCATGGACAGGTCGTGCGAAACGAGCACCACGGTCATGTGGCGCCGCTTCTGCACGGCGGAGATGAGGTCGTAGAAGGTCTGTTCCCCCGGGGCGTCCACCCCGGCCGTGGGCTCATCCAACAGGAGCAGTTCCGGGCGGTGGAGCAGGCTGAAGGCAATCAGCACCCGCTGCAACTGGCCCCCCGAAAGATGGGCCAGGGAATGGTCCAGCAGAGACTCGGCCCCAAGCTCGGCCAGGGTCTCCCCCAGCAGCGCGTCCACCCGGCGCCGCGGCATCCAGAACCAGTGACGGGTCTGGCGCAGGCGCAGGGCCAGAAACTCCCGCACGCTCAGGGCAAAGCTGCGTTCCAGGTCCAGGCGCTGCGGCACGTAGCCAATGCGGGGGAGCACGGCCCCGAGGTTGGCCTCGCCAAACAGCTCGATGCGTCCCGTCCGCAGGCGCTGCAGGCCGAGGATGGCCCGCAACAACGTGGTCTTGCCCGAGCCATTGGGGCCAATCAAGGCCACCACTTGGCCCGGCGTAATGCGCAGGTTCACCCCGCGCAAGACCTCGATGCCGCCCAGCACCACCCGCGCGTCCTCCACCGAGATGATGGGCGAGGACGCGCCGGGGGAGGCGGACGCCGGGGAGCAGCAGGTGGAATGGGTGGACATGTCAGCGCAGCAGCCGCTGCAGTTCGCGCAGGTTGGCGCGCATGCCGTCCTCGTAGGCCGTGGCCCGGCTGGGACAGGCCTCAAGGTTGTCCAGCACCCCGACCGCCACGCCGAAGTCCCTCTCCAACTGGCGAACCCTCCGCGCCGGGTAATGCGCATCGAGAAAAATCGCGCGCACCCCCTGCTCCTGGACGGTCCGACGCAGCGCGGCCAGGTGCGCCGCCCCCGGTTCCACCTCGGCCGCGGGCTCCAGCGTCCCCACCACCCGCAAATCGTAGCGGCGGGCAAAATAGGCAAAGGCATCATGGGCGGTGACCAGCGCGCGGTTGGTGATCCCGGCCAAACCCTGGCGAATCTCCGCGTCCAGCTGGCCGAGGCGCCTCACCGCCGCCAGCGCGTTGCTCGCATAGCCCGGTGCCCGCGCCGGGTCCGCCTCCTGCAACGCCACCAGGATGTTCGTCACCATGTGCGCGGCCACGACGGGATCCAGCCAGGCATGGGGATTCCCCTCCAGACGGGCCGCACCCAGGCCGGCCGCCGCCTCCACCACCCGCCGTGGCCCCGACTGCTCCAGGACCCGGGCCAGCCAAGCCTCCATCCCCAGCCCATTGACCACCACAAGGTTGGCGGCGTCCAACCGGCGCCGCTCCCGGAAGGTGAACTGGAAGTCATGGGCCGAACTGCCCGCAGGCAGCAACTGCTCCACCCGGGCCAAGCCCCCAGCCACCTGCAGCGTCAGGGCATGAACCGGCGGAATGCTGGTCACCACCCGGAACGGCTCGGCCCCGCAGAGACGCGCCACCCCAAGGGCAAACAGACACACGCCAACCGCCCAACCGAGGCACCCCCGGGCAAACCCTGCCGCGGCCAAGGCAGCCGCGTTGTTGCAAACCGTTTGCAATGGAAGGCAAAAGAGAAGCCCGCGGGGGCACCGCGGGCGTGGAATTACCGCATCAGCAGCATCTGCCGGGCCCGCTTGATCGAGCTGTTCAGGCGACGCTGATAATGGGCGGGAAGGCCGGTGTACTTGCGGGGCAGGATGCGGCCGTTGTCGGTGACGAACTGGCGCAGGAGGGTGGTGTTGCGATAGTCCAGCGCGTCGATCGTGAAATCGATCTTGGGCTTGGGCCGGGGCGTGCGCTTCTCGAGGGTGCGCTCGCGCCCCTCCTTCTTGTCAGTGCGGGTCTTGCGGGGCATGGCGTTACTTGATTTCGCGGTGCAAGGTGTGCCGACGGAGCGCGGGATTGAACTTCATCAGTTCCAGCTTGTCCGTCTGCAATTTCTTGTTGCGGGTGGTGGTGTAGCGGGAAGGAGACTTGCCCTCCTTCTTCGCCTCAGTGCATTCGATGGTGATGATCTCGCGCGGCATGTTTGAAATGGGGGCCGAAATCGGCCGGATGAACGGGTTGGATCGGGTGAAACTGCGGGCTAGTCCTTCTCCTTGGCAGGCTTTTCGTCAGCCTCCTCCTCGACCTCCTCGATCTCGGAAGACCCGGCGCTATCCACGCTGCCGAGGGCCCCGAGGCGCTTCTGGCGCAGGGCACCCTCGCGCTCCAGCTGGGCCTGGGCCTCCACGGTGAACCGCGTCCAAGGAATGGCCTCAAGGCGGGCTTCGGGAATGGGCTTGCCGGTCAACTCGCAAACGCCGTAGGTGTCCTTCTCGATTCGCTTCAGCGCCTCCTCGATCTCGTAAACGGCATCCTGGTCGGAGGAGAGCAGGCTGAGGGCGAAATCACGGTCAAAGTTGTCGGTCCCGGAATCCGCCATGTGCAGGCTGTAGCTGGCCATCTCCTCGGCGGACTCCTTGGCCAGGCCGCTCATCTGATGCAGCAACCGCTCACGCAACGCCAGCAGGTTCTGGTAATACTTGAGCCACTTGGGCTTAATCTTGACGTTGGCCCGCGGGGTGAAGGTCGTGTTGGTCGCTTTGCCCGCCTTGACCACGGCATGGCCGAGGATGGCCGCAGCGGTCGCCATGGACCGGGGCTTGCCGCCCGTCGCCTTCTTGGCGGCCGGCTTCTTGGCAACTTTTTTTGGTGCTTTCACGACGCGTATCCTGCGCGCCGGCAATGGTCCGCAGGGGCACCCCGCCAGCGCAAGAGTGCGCGAATCTAGCAAAGCGACCTTGGAACGCCACAAAAATTTTCAATCCTGCCAACCCTCCCTGGTGCCCGTTCCCGCGCCCCCCCCCGGGGGGGGACCGTGTCCGCGGGCGATTGACACCCGGCGGGGCATTCCGCATCGTCGCCCGCCACTGCACGCCCCATGTCGCGCGACCAAATCATCTCCGGCCTCAAGGAACTGCTGGCCCAGCAGAAGCAACTGAAGGCCGACCTGAGCACGCTGACCGAGGCGACGCGCCTGGCCGATTTGGGCTTTGATTCCATCACGCTCCTGGAATTCCTCTACGAACTGGAAACCCGCTTCCAGGTCTGCCTCGAGGTGGCTGACCTCATCCGCATGGAACGGGTCCGGGACCTCGTCGATCATCTCGAGCGCCACGCCGGGGCGGCCTGAGGCCGCCAGTCCCACCCAGTGCGGCCCTCCCCACCCGCCGTGAACCTCCTGCGCCACTGCTGGTATCGGCTTGAGGCCGGGGTGGCGCGCGTCTTCTTCGACCTCGTCGCCCTGGCCCCCCTGCCCTTGGTGCTCGCCTTGGCGGCCGGCGCCGGCCACGCCGCCTTCTGGCTCTGGCAACCCCGCCGGCGCATCGCCATCGACAACCTCCTCAAGTCCGGCCTTTGCCCCGACCCCAGCGCCGCCCGGCGCCTCGCCCGCGCGTCCTTCTGCAGCTTCACCCGCATGGTGGCCGAGACCGTCGTGGCACGCCGCCGCCTGCGCGCGGACAACTGGTCCCAGTTCGTCACCCTCCGCCTGTCACCGGAAGCCGAGCGACTGCTGCGCGAACCCGGCCGCGGCCTCATCATCGCCAGCGGGCACCTCGGCAACTGGGAGGTCGCCGCCCGGGCCGCCTCCCTGCTCAAGCCGCTCTTCGTCATCTATCGCCCGTTCAAGAACCCCCACCTCGACCGCCTCGCCCACGCCCGGCGCTCCGGCGAAAACCTGCGCCTGGTCTCCCGCCTCGACCACGAACCCCTCAAGTTCATCCATGCCCTCGCCGCCGGCGAGGCCGTCGCCCTGATGATCGACCAGCATGCGGCCAAGAGCCGCGTGTCCGTCCAATTCTTTGGCCGCCCCGCCTGGACCACCAAGAGCGTGGCCATGCTCCACCTCACCACCCGCGCGCCCATCCTCGTCGCCGGCGCCGTCCGCACCGGACCGCTCCGCTACGAGATTCATGCCACCGGCCCCCTTCCCACCGTCCGCACCGGCGACCGCGAACACGACTGCCAGGTGATCACCCAGGCCATCACCACCGAGATTGAACGCCTGGCCCGCGCCCACCCGGAACAATACCTCTGGGGCCATCGCCGGTGGAAGGGCGCCGAGGCCGCTGCCCCCGCCGCCCCGGCAGCCTCCTCAAAACTTTGACGAAACGGTCCCGCCCGGGAATGATGGCCGGCCATGACGAACGTCATCATCAACGGTTGCAAGGGCCGCATGGGCCAGGCGCTCCTGGCTTGCGCCGCCCGCCGCCCCGGACTCCGCATCGCCGGGCAGGTGGACCAGGGCGATGACCTCGCCGCCATCCTCCCCGGCGGCGACGTGGTCATCGAGTTCAGCTTCCACAACGTCACCCCCGCCGTGGCCGAATTGTGCGCCCGGCATGGCAAGGCCCTCGTCATCGGCACCACCGGACATACCGAGGCGGAACGCGCCCAGGTCACCGCCCTCGCCTCCCGCATCCCCATTGTCTGGGCCAGCAACTATTCCACCGGCGTCAACACCCTCTTCTGGCTCACCCGCAAGGCAGCCGAGATCCTCGGGCCCGACTTCGACCTGGAGGTGGTGGAGATGCATCACCGGCTCAAGAAGGACGCCCCCAGCGGCACGGCCACCACCCTGCTGGAGATCCTCGCCGGGGTCCGGCAGGTCCAACTCAAGGACGCCCTCCGCCACGGACGCCAGGGCATCACCGGCGAGCGCACGCGGGCCGAAATCGGCGTCCACGCCGTGCGCGGCGGCGATGTGGTCGGGGATCACACGGTGATCTTTGCCGGGGACGGCGAACGCGTGGAGCTGACCCACAAGGCCAGCAGCCGCGACACCTTCGCCAACGGGGCCCTCCGCGCCGCCGAGTGGGTGGCCGCCCGCACCCCCGGCCTCTACGACATGCAGCACGTGCTCGGGTTGAAATGATCCCGCGCGAAATCCTCAAGAAGATCCGGCAGATCGAGCTGCGCACGAACCGGCTCGTCAACGAGACGCTCGGCGGCCAATACCACAGCGTCTTCAAGGGCCAGGGCATGAACTTTGAGGAGGTCCGGGAATACCAGCCCGGCGACGAGGTCCGCGCCATCGACTGGAATGTCACGGCGCGGATGAACCATCCCTTCGTGAAGAAGTTCGTCGAGGAGCGCGAACTCACCCTCATGCTGCTCGTCGATCTCAGCGGCTCCGGCCTCTTCGGGTCCGCGGACCAGTCCAAGCGCGAGTTGGCCGCCGAGATCGCCTCCGTCCTCGCCTTCTCCGCCATCCGCAACAACGACAAGGTCGGGCTCATCCTCTTCACGGACGAGGTCGAGCACTTCATGCCCCCCCGCAAGGGCCGCCGTCATGTGCTGCGCGTCATCCGCGACATCCTCTTCCACGAGCCGCGCCGCCGGGGCACCAATCTCTGCCACGCCCTCGACTTCCTCAGCCGGGTCGCCTCCCAGCGAGCCATCGCCGTCGTCCTCTCCGATTTTCTCGACGAGTCCGAGGCCGGCCCCGCCATCGCCCGGCGCGCCACCCCCGGCGGCCACAGCGCCGGCGCCTCCCGCATGGCCCTCGGCTGCTTCAGCGCCCTCCGCCAGGCCAACCGCCGCCACGACGTGGTGGCCGTGCACATCGCCGATCGCTGCGAGATGGACCTCCCCCCCCTCGGCCGCCTCATGATCGAGGACGCCGAAACCGGCCGCCTCCTCGAGATCAACACGCACGTCGCCCGGCATCGCGAGGCCTTCCGCCGCCGCCAGGAACAGGCCCAGGCCGAACTCGTCCGCCTCTTCCGCTCGGCCAACATCGACTCAATCCAACTCCTCACCGGCCAGCCCTACGCCGCCACGCTGGGCCGCTTCTTCGAAACCCGCGCCCAACGGCGCCGCCGCGGCTGAGCCTGGCCATGACCAACCTCAGCGCCGCCTCCCGCCTCCCGCCGCCCGCGCCCGTCCTCACGGCCACCAACGGCCTGCGCCCGGCCAAACCGCCGGTCGATGTCCCCAACCCTTGGCTCTGGGCCTGGTGGCTCGGCGCCGCCCTGCTCCTGGCCGCAGCCTTCCTCGCCTGGCGCCGCTGGCGCCGACAACACCCGCCCGCCCCGCCTGCCCCCATCCCCCCTCATGTGCGCGCCCGCCAGCAGCTGGCCGAGGCTCTCCTCCACCTGTCCGACCCCAGGCTCTTCTGCACCCGCGTCGCCGACACGGTCCGCGTCTACCTCGAGGAACGCTTCCAGCTCCGCGCCCCCGAGCGCACCACCGAGGAGTTCCTCGTCGAACTGCAATCCAGCCGCCACCTCCTGCCCGACCAAAAGGACAGCCTCGGCCAGTTCCTCCAGGGCTGCGACCTCGTCAAGTTCGCCCGCTTCGAGCCCACCGAGGCCGCGCTCCGCCAGTTGCATGACGCCGCCCTGCGCCTGGTCGACGAAACCCAACACGATCCGGTGACCGCCCCGGGCTCCCCCGCCGGCCCGCCGGCCGGCCCTGCCCCCCGCTCCTGAACCCCGACCCCGGCCGTGTCCTTCACGCTCGCCCATCCCTGGTTCCTCCTGCTCCTGCTGGCGCTCCCCGCGCTGGCCTGGTGGCGCGCCCGGCGCACGCGGCCCGCCGCCTTCCTCTACTCGTCCACCGAACTCGTCCGCGGCGTCGCCGGCCTCTCCCGCCCCATCGCCGGCCGCATCCTCACCGCCCTCCGCTGGACCGCCCTCGCCCTCTTCATTGCCGGCCTGGCCCGCCCGCAGCTCGTCGAAAGCGAGACCGCCGTCAAGGCCAGCGGCATCGACATGGTCCTGGCCCTCGATCTCTCCGGAAGCATGGAGGCCGAGGACTTGCGCCTCAACGGCCGCCAGGTCAACCGGCTCGTCATCGCCAAGGATGTCCTCAAGAAGTTCATCGAGCGCCGCCCCGGCGACCGCATCGGCCTCGTCGCCTTCGCCGGCAAGGCCTACATCGCCGCCCCGCTCACCCTCGACCATGACTTTCTCCAGATGAACGTGGACCGCCTGCAACTCCACCAAATCGAGGAGGGCACCGCCATCGGCTCCGGGCTGGCCGCCGCCGTCAACCGCCTGCGCGACCTCAAGTCCAAGAGCAAGATCGTCATCCTCATGACCGACGGCCAGAACAACGTCCCCAAGGTGCCCCCGCTCACCGCCGCCGAGGCCGCCCAGGCCCTCGGGGTCAAGGTCTACACCATCGGGGTCGGCACCCGCGGCGAAGCCCCCATGCCGCAAACCGACCCCTTCGGCCGCCGCGTTTACGTCCGCGTCAAGGTCGACATCGACGAGAAAACCCTCACCGAGATCGCCGCCAAGACCGGGGGCAAATACTACCGCGCCGACTCCACCGACACCCTGCTCAAGATCTACGAGGAAATCGATCAACTGGAGAAAACCGAGGTGGAGGTCAAACGCTTCGTCCATGTCCGGGAACTCTTCCCCTGGCTCGTCCTGCCCGGCCTCAGCGTCCTCCTGCTCGAACTGGTCCTGGCCCACACCGTCTGGAGGCGCCTGCCCTGAACCCAGCCCCGGCCATGCGCTTCGAACATCCCCCCTTCCTCTGGCTGCTCCTCCCGGCCCTGATCGCCGTGGGGATCTTCTTCCTCTGGTCCTGGCGCACCCGCCGCCGGCTCATCGCCCAGTTCGTCTCCGCCCGGCTCCTGCCCACCCTCCTGCAGGACTCCGCCCCCGGACGCCTCAAACTGCGCCTCTGGCTCCTGCTCGCCGCCATCGGGCTCCTCCTCCTTGCCCTGGCCCGTCCCCAGTTCGGGTTCCGCTACGAGGAGGTCCGCTCGCGCGGCCTCGACATCGTCGTCGCCATCGACACCTCCCGCAGCATGCTGGCCACCGACATCGCCCCCACCCGGCTCCGTCGCGCCCAACTGGCCGCCCTGGACCTCAAGCGCATCGCCCGCGCCGACCGCGTCGGCCTGGTCGCCTTCGCCGGCGGCGCCTTCCTCCAGTGCCCGCTCACCCTGGACGACGAGGCCTTCCGGCAAAGCGTCGAGACGCTCGACGTCTCCATCATCCCCCAGGGCGGCACCGCCCTGGCCGAGGCCATCCAGGCCGCCTTGGGCGCCTTCAAGGACGGCAACGACAACCACAAGGTCCTCGTCCTCTTCACCGATGGGGAGGACCATGACGGTCAGGCCCTGGAGACGGCCAAAACCGCCACCGCCCAGGGCCTGCGCATCTTCACGGTCGGCGTGGGCACCCCCAACGGGGACGTCCTCCGGACCCTCGACGCCTCCGGGCGCAGCGAGTTCATCAAGGGCCCCGACGGCAACGCCGTCCGCTCCAAGCTCAATGAGTCCCTGCTCCGCGAACTGGCTTCGTCCACCGGGGGATTCTACCTCCAACTGAGCGGGGCCGGCACCATCGCCATGCTCTATGAACGCGGGTTGCAACCCCTGCCGCGCAGCGAGCAGGCCGCCCAGCGCGTCCGGCGCTACCACGAGCGTTACCAATGGTTGTTGGCGGCCGCCATCCTGCTATTGTTGGTGGAGATGCTGGTCCCCGAGCGACGTCCCGTCCCGCGACCCCCGGCCCACCCTGCCGCCCGGGGCGCCGCCGCCGCGCTGACCCTCCTCCTGGTCCTGCCCTTCACCGCCGCCGCCGGCCCGGCCGGCGCCCGCAGGCAATACGAGGCCGGAAAATTCGAGGCCGCCCGCAAGGAATACGAGGGCCTGATCAAATCGAGGAAGGACGACCCGCGGCTCCGCTTCAATGCCGGAACCGCCGCCTTGGGCGAGGGCGACCTCGCCGCCGCCGCGGACCACCTCAACGCCGCCCTCGCCTCCCCCGACCTGCCACTGCAGCAGCGCGCCTACTATAATCTCGGCCACGCCCGTTACCGGCTCGGCGAGAATGCCTCCGCCCCGGACAAGAAACAGGAACAGTGGCAGGAGTCCGTGAAACACTTCGAAAGCGCCCTCAAACTGGACCCCGCCGACGCCGACGCCCGGCATAACCTGGAGTTCGTCCAGAAACAACTGGAGCAGCTCAAGCAGCAACAACCGCAGCAGCCAAGCGACCAGCAGGACCAAAAGAACCAGGACAAGAACCAGGAAAAGGACCAGCAGAAGCAGGAACCGCAAAAGTCCGACCAGCAAAAGCAGGACCAGCAGCAAAACCAGCAGGATTCCTCCAGGAAGGACGAGAACCAAAAGCAGGACCAATCGCAGCCGTCCAAGCCGGAGGAGCCAAAGGATTCCCAACAACAACCGCAACAAAACCAAGGCAAGCCGGAGGACAAGAAGGACGAGTCGAAGCCCGGACAACAGGCGCAGCCGCAGGACAAGGACCGGCAGGAAGGCACCCCCAACCAACCGGACGGCGCCCCCCAGACCGTCCAGATGCGGATGAAGCCCGAGGATGCCGTGCGGCTGCTGGAAACCCTGAAGGCCGAGGAAAAGAACATGCCGTTCCGCCCCATCCTGCGCACCAACCGGCAGGACCGCATTTTCAAGGACTGGTGATCGCCGCCAGGGTTTGCCTTGCCTGTGGCCCCGAGCCGCCTAGGTTTCTCCCAATCCAACCACGAATCCCATGATGACACGCCGCGAAGCCATCCAGACCACCGCCCTGCTCACCGCCGCAGCCGTGACCGCACTACCGGCCGGCAATGCCGTGGCCGCAAGCCCGGCCGCCCCCGAGGGACCCCATCGCCTCGAACCCCTGCCCTACCCCGCCGACGCCCTGGAGCCGCACATCGACGCCCAGACGATGACCATCCACCACGGGCGGCATCACCAGGCCTACGTCACCAATCTCAACAAGGCCCTCGCCGGCCATGAGGCCTTGGCGAAGAAATCCATCAACGACCTCGTGCGTGACCTCGCCGCCGTGCCGGAATCCATCCGGACCACCGTTCGCAACAACGGGGGCGGCCACTACAACCACGCGCTCTTCTGGCAAATGATGAAGAAGGGCGGCGGCGGCGAGCCCAAGGGCGCCGTGGCCCGGGCCATCGACGCCCAGTTCGGCTCCTTCGCCGAATTTAAAACCCGCTTCACCGACACCGCCATGAAGACCTTCGGCAGTGGCTGGGCCTGGCTCGTCCTCGATCAGGGCAAGCTCGAGATCCTGTCCCGCCCCAACCAGGACACGCCCTGGTCCGAGGGCAAGCACGTCCTCCTGGGCGTCGATGTCTGGGAGCACGCCTATTATCTGAAGTACCAGAACAAGCGGGCGGACTACGTCGCCGCCTTCTTCAGCGTCATCAACTGGGACTTCGTCGCCGAACGGCACGCCCAAATCAGGGGCTGAGCCCACCCGCCCACCATTATGCCCACCCAGCGCCTTTCCCGCCGCCGTTTCGTCACCACCGTGGCCGGGGCCACGGCCGCACTGGCCGCCCCCCGCATCCTCACCGCCCAGAAATCGGACCGGCAACTGGTCATCGGCGAGGGCGAGCACCGGTACGAGGTTCACCATAACTGGGCGCAATTGCCGGCCCAATACACCTGGCAGACGACCCACAACGTGGCCGTGGACCGGGAAGGCCTGCTCTATGTGATCCACGAAGGCCGCGAGAACCTCAAGGAACACCCCTCCATCTTCGTGTTCGATGGCCAGGGGAAGTTCGTCCGGGCCTTCGGCAATCAATTCCAAGGCGGCGGCCACGGCCTGGAGGTGCGGACCGAGGGCCGGGAGCAGTTTCTCTACGTCACCGGCTACCAGCAGCTGAAGAACTTCGCCAAGCTCACGCTCAAGGGCGAGGTGGTCTGGGAGAAGCGGGCCCCCATGGACTCCGCCCTCTACCCGGCCGGCGAGGACACCAAGCCGGCCAAGCGCTGGGGCCGCGACGCCTTCATGCCGACGAACTACGCCTTCCTCCCTGACGGCGGGTTCTTCCTCGCCGACGGCTACGGATCCTTCCGCATCCACCGCTACGACAAGAACGGCCAGTGGCTCTCCATGTTTGGCGCCCCCGGCAAGGGCGACGGCCAGTTCAACACCCCGCATGGCCTCGCCCTCGATGACCGGCCCGGACGCCCGCCGTCCGTGGTGGTCTGCGACCGCGCCAACAAGCGGCTCCAATGGTTCTCCCTCGAGGGCAAACATCTCAAGACCATGGACGGCTTCCTGCTCCCGGCCAATGCCGACACGCACGGGGATCTCCTGCTCATCCCGGACCTCCAGGCCCGCGTGACGCTCCTGGGCAGGGACAACCAGGTGCTTGCGCATCTCGGGGAGGATCCCGAGTGGCGCGCCCAGGTCCTCAAGGACGGCATGAAACTGCGCCGCAACAAGCAGGGTGAAGGCTGGGTGGCCGGCAGGTTCCTTCATCCCCACGACGCCTGCTTCGATGCCCAGGGGAACATCTTCGTGGCCGAATGGGTCGACAGCGGCCGCATCACCAAGCTGCGCAAGGTCAGTTGACCAGGCGGCCCCCATGTCCCCGGCCCGGCTCCCGCTCCTGACCAGCCTGTGCCTGGCACTGGCGGCGGCTTCCCTCCCGGGCCAGGCCGCCCCAGTTCAACTGGGCCCGCACCGGTTCACCCTGCCCGACGGACTCACCGTCGAACTGGCCGCCCCCCCAAGCCTCGTGCCCCGCCCCATCGAGGCGGACTTCGACGAGGAGGGCCGCCTCTACGTCAGTGACTCCTCCGGATCCAACGAATCCGTCCGGCAGCAACTGGAGAAGAAGCCTCACCGCGTCCTTCGCCTGGAGGATCGCAACGGTGATGGCGTCTTTGACCATTCCGTGGTCTTCGCCGACCGTCTCATGTTTCCCGAGGGTGTCCTCTGGCATGAGGGCTCCCTTTATGTCTCCGCCCCGCCCAGCATCTGGAAACTGACCGACACCAATGCCGATGGCGTGGCCGACGTGCGGGTGGAGTGGTTCAAGGGCCAAACCCTCGGCGGCTGCGCCAACGATCTGCATGGCCCCTACCTCGGGCCGGACGGCTGGATCTACTGGTGCAAGGGCGGGTTCGAGCGACAGACCCATGCGCTGGGCGACGGGCGGTCCTTCTCCAGCCGGGCATCCCACATCTGGCGCGCCCGGCCCGACGGGTCGGGCCTCGAACCCCTCATGACCGGGGGCATGGACAACCCGGTTGGCCTCGCCTGGTCGGCCGAGGGCGAGTTGTTCGTCAGCGGCACCTTCTTCCAGCACCCCGACCGCGGCCGCCGCGACGGCCTCATTCACGTCCTGCTCGGCGGGGTCTACGGCAAGGACCATGACGTGCTCAACGGCCACCCGCGCACCGGCGACCTCCTGCCGATCATGACCCACCTTGGCCCCGCCGCCCCCGCGGGACTTGCCCGCCTGGAGACCGACGCCCTCGGGCCCAATCATCGCGGCAACCTGGTCGCCTGCCAGTTCAACCTCCACAAGGTCTCCCGCCACGTCCTCAGCCCCGACGGCGCGACTTACCGGACGCAGGACAGCGACCTGATCGTCTCCGACAACCCCGACTTTCACCCGACCGACGTGCTGGAGGACGCCGACGGCAGCCTGCTCGTCATTGACACCGGCGGCTGGTACAAGCTCTGTTGCCCCACGTCCCAACTGCACAAGCCCGACGTGCTCGGGGGCATCTACCGCATCCGCCGGCCCGGTTCGCCACTGGCGGACCCCCGCGGACTCCGGCTGCCCTGGGACACCATGAAGGCGGCGGACCTTGCCGCCCTGCTCTCGAACCCCCGGCCCGCTGTCGTGCGCCGGGCCCAGGCAGCGCTCGCCCGGCTCGGGCCGGGGGCGGTTCCCGCCCTGCGCCGGACCCTCGAGGAAGCCCCCAACGAGACGGTCACCCTCCAGGCAACGTGGGCGCTGGCCCGCATCCCCGATCGGGCCGCCCGGCTGGCGAACGGCCGGACCGCCGCGCGGTGGGAGGAACAACCGGCGGCGGCCCAAGCCGCCCTGAACGCCGCCGCCCTGCATGGGGATCGGTCCTGGCCTGGCAACCTGGAACGGCTGTTGCGCTCCGGCAGCCCCGCTCTGCAGCGGGCGTTGGTCACCGCCCTCGGCCGGGCCGGCGCCGGTGCCACGCTCGGCCTGCGCCATGACGAACTCCTTCGCGGGCGGCCGGACCGCGCCCTCGACCACGCCATCCTCCACGCCATGATGCAAAGCGGGGACACGAACGCCGTGGCCCGCGCCCTGCGGTCGACCGAACCCGGCTCCCGCCGGGCCGCCGCCATCGTTCTCGATCAAATGCCCGGCGGCCGGCTCGACCCCGCCGAAATCATTCCCTGGCTGTCGTCCACCAACGTCACCCTCAGGACCACCGCCCAGTGGCTGGCCCAACGACATCGCGATTGGGCCCCTGCGCTGACCGGCTTCCTGCAATCCCGGCTGAGCTCCCGGGATCTTTCCGCCTCCGACCAGGCCACCCTCCTGACCCTGTTCGCCCAACCCGGCGTGTCATCGCTGCTCGCCGAGGCCATCCAGCCCGGGCAATCCCAACGCCTCTTCGCCCTGCAGGCCATGGCCCGCTCCGGCCTGCGCCACCCCCCCAACGACTGGATTCGCCCACTCGCCGCCGCCGTCGCCGATGCTCAACCCGACATCTCCCGCGCCGCCGTCAGCGTCCTGCGCGCCCTCGGGGCGCCCCAGGCACCCGCCCCGGAACTGACCCGCGCCCTGCAGTCCCTCGCCCGCCACAAGGAGCGTCCCCCGGCCGACCGCGTCGCCGCCCTCGCCGCCCTGCCGTCGGGATGGAGCCCCGATGCCGCCTCCCTGGCCCTGCTCCAATCCAGCCTGGATCCCGAACTGCCTCTCCCCACCCGCTCGGACGCCCTCGCCGCGCTGCAACGCTCCAGGCTCGACCCAGCCCAGCTCCTCAGCCTCGCCTCCACCCTCCGGACAGCCGGTCCCCTGGAGCTCCCCCGGCTGGTGGCCCTCTTCCAGCAGGCCAAGGACGAGGCCCTCGGAATCACGGTGGTCAACGCCCTGGGCGAGGCCCGTTCGCTGTCCAGCCTGCGGCCCGACCAAGTCCAAACCGCGCTCGCAGGATTCCCGGCGGATGTCCAGCGGCGCGCGGAGTCCCTCCTGCCCCGGATCACCAGCGACGCGACGCGCCAGCGCGAACACCTGGAATCCCTCGCCGCCCAGATCACCTCCGCGCCCCTGCCTCCCGACATCCGGCGGGGCCAGGCGATCTTCAACAGCCAAAAGGCCGCCTGCGCCGGATGCCACGCCATCGGCTACCTCGGCGGCAACCTCGGGCCGGACCTCACCCGCATCGGGCAGGTCCGCAGCGAGCGGGACCTGCTCGAGTCCATTGTCTTCCCCAGCGCCAGCTTCGTGCGCAGCTATGAACCCATGCTGGTCGTCACGCGCGCCGGCGAGGAGCACAGCGGCGTGCTGCGCCGCGACACGGACGACGAGATGGTCCTCGCCACCGGCCCCTCCACCGAGGTGCGCCTCGCGCGCGCCGACATCGCCGAGCAACGCCCGGGCCGCGTGAGTGTCATGCCCGCCGGCCTCGACCAGCAACTGACCCGCCAGGAACTGGCCGATCTCATCGCCTTCCTCAAGGCCAGCCGCTGAGGCGACCGCCGGGGGCATCGCCAAGTCGCTCACCCGTTGCCCCGCTCACTTTCCCCCGCCTTTTCCCTCGCCCCGCCCGCAGCGCCCCCGCCATACTGTCCGCGACGATGAGCAAGCGTTTCTACATCACCACCGCCATCGACTATGTGAACGGGCAACCCCACCTCGGGCACGCCTATGAGAAGGTGGTGACCGACGTCATCGCCCGCAGCCGCCGCGCGCTGGGCCAGGAGGTGTTTTTCCTGACCGGCCTTGATGAGCACGGGCAGAAGGTCCAGCAGGCGGCGCAGGCCGAGGGCAAGGAACCCCAGGCCTACTGCGACGAACTCGCCGCGCACTGGCTCGCCCTGGCCACCCGCCTCGGCCTCAGCAACGACGATTTTGTCCGCACCTCCCAACCCCGCCACAAGCAGGTCGTGCAGGCCCTGCTCACGCGGCTGCAGGCGTCGGGCGACCTCTACAAGTCCCCCTACCGGGGCTGGTACTCCTGGCGCCAGGAGATCTTCCTCACCGACAAGGACCGACGCCCGGACGGCACCTGGGATCCCATCTACGGCGAGGTGACGGAACTGGTGGAGGAAAACTGGTACTTCCGCATGGCCCGCCACCAGCAGTGGCTGATCGACTACATCACCGCCCACCCGGACTTCATCCAGCCCGATTATCGGCGCAACGAGGTGCTGGGCTTCCTCAAGTCGGTGACCCTTGAGGATCTCTGCATCAGCCGTCCCAAGGCCCGGCTCAGCTGGGGCATCCCCCTGCCCTTCGATCCCGACTACGTCAACTACGTCTGGTTCGATGCCCTCGTGAACTACCTCAGCATCCCCGCCGCGCATGGGGATGCGCTGGTGGCCACGCTGCTCCCAACTGACGCCCGCCCGGCCGCCACTCGGCCGCTGGACCTCTGGCCGGCCGACGCCCACGTGATCGGGAAGGACATCCTTCGGTTCCATGCCGTCTACTGGCCCATCATGCTCCGGGCCATCTTTGGCGCGGAAGCCGACCCCGCCCGCTACCTGCCACGGCGCATCCTCGCCCACGGCTGGTGGCAAAAGGATGGGGAGAAGATCAGCAAGAGCACCGGCAACGTCGTGGATCCGGTGGCCGTGATTGATGACTGGGGCCTCGATGCCTTCCGTTACTATGTGGTGCGGGAACTGGACCTCGGGCCGGACGGCAACTGGACGGACGCCGGTTTTGCCGCCCGTTACCAGGCCGAACTGGCCAACGGCCTGGGCAACCTGGTCAACCGTTCGCTCTCCATGCTCAAGCGCTACCGCAACGGGGTGATTCCGGAGTGTCCGTCGGCGCGGGCACAGGGCGAACTCAAGCCCGCTGCGGAACGCGCGGCCGCGGAGACCATTCGCTGCCTGGAACATTTCCGACTGCAGGAGGCCTTGGTCGCCATCTGGGCCCTGATCACCGAGGCCAACCAGTATGTGGACCGCACCGCCCCATTCAAGCTGGCCAAGGATCCTGCCCAGGCCGCGCGCCTGGACGAAGTGCTCTACAACCTCGTGGAGACCTGCCGCGTGCTGGCCGTCCTTCTCTGGCCGTTCCTGCCGACCACCGCCGAGCGCATCGGGGCGCAACTGGCGGTTGCCGGCGCGCCGGACCGGCTTGCCCAGGCCGCTTGGGGCGGCCTGACCCCGGGACACGCCATCGGCGAACCCGCCGCCCTCTTCCCCCGGCGCGACACCGCGCCCAAGCCCGCCTGATCCGCGGCCGCCTCAGGCCGGGGCCGGCCCGGCGGAGCCTGCGGAACCGAACCGAATAACCGCCGCCGCGGCCGCCATGGCCGCCGCCCACCCGGGCGGGGTCGTGCGCGCGGCCCGCACTTCCGCCTGGATGCGCGTGAACTCGCCCGCGTCCAGCCAGATGCCCCTGCACTGCGGGCACTGGTCAATCTCCACCTCCTGCTTCTCCGAGAACCACTTTCTCTCCAGCACCTGGTGGGGACACTTCGGACAGCAGCGCGGTTCCGTCAGCTTCACGAGGCCGGGCGGCACCTGCCAGATGCTGTGCAAGGTCGATCCCGCACGCACATCCACCCGCTGGAGTTCCCCCGCATCAAACCAAATCCCGCCGCAACCTCCGTAGCACAGGTCCAGGGTCATCCCCCCCGCGCCTTTCTCGCGCAGGGGACTTTTGCAGGCAGGACATTTCATGGGAGTTCAGTCGTTACCAAAACCGGCGCCCCCCCGGCCAGCGCCCTTTTTCCGGCGCGCCCCAGGGGCAGCAGTCGGAAACCGGCATCTACCGCGGGGCCGCCCCGGCGATGCTCAGGGTCAGCAGGATCTCGTCGGACACCTTCTCCTGCGGCGCCTTGGGGTTGATGCCGAAATCCGTGCGCAGAATCTTGAAGGTGGCGCGCACCACGAGCAAATCGCCCTTCTGGTTCTGGTTCCGGGAACCCAGCTTGTCCTTCAGGTAGGTGAACTTGACCGGCACGGTCACTTCCTTGGCCACCCCCTTGAGGGTGAGGATCCCGCCAACGTCCGCCGTGGTGGTGTCCCCGGCCGTCTTCACGCCCGACAACGACCGCGCCTCAAAGGTGATTTCCTTGTGGGTTGCCACGTCCAGCCACTGGGCGCCCAGCATATGCTCCTTCATGGCGGGGTTGGGCACATGCAGGGAGGAAGCCGCCACCGCAATCTTCCCACGCGTGGCGTCCGGGTTGGCGGGATCGAACGTGATGGTTCCGCTGATGCCGCTGGCGCTGCCAGTGATGGTCTCCAGCGGCGCATCCAGGCTGAACAGGGCGTTGTTCACACCCTTGGGATCCTTGAAATCAAAGGAAAGCGGGGCGGCGGTGACGGCGACGGCGAGCCAGGGCAGCGCGACGAGGGCCAGGCAGTGACGAATCGGAATCATGAGCGTGTTGGGTTAATCAGCTGCGACCCCGGTCCTTCCGGGGACGCGGGGGGGAGAATAGCAAGCCACGCCCGGCCGGTGCAATCCCGCCGCGGACCAGCCCAGGCCGCCACAGGTTCGCCACATAGCCGACGCTTGCAATCGCCCCGGGGCACAACCATGCTCGTGCTGGTCTTTCCTTCGGTCGGTGGCATGGCTCCACGCGACCGGGGTTGACCGTCCCATAGCTGCATGAGCACCACGCCCGACGCCGATTTCAACCTCGACCTGCATTTCCTGCCCTCCTGGGCCAAGGAATCCCCGAGCACCAACCGCTACGAAAACTTCCAGGGCGCGCCTGAGCGCACCGGTGACCGGCGGGACGACCGGCGCGGCGGCCCGCGGGGAGATCGACGTGGACGCCCCCCCCGCCGCGAGGGCGGGCCGGGTCGCCCCCCGGGCCCTGGACGCCCGGCTTCGGCCGCCCCGGGCATGCCTGGAGCCGACCGCCGAGGCCCCCGGCCCGGCGGTCCCCGTGGCCGACGCGACGGACGCGACGGACGCGACGGACGGCCGCGCGGGCGAGCGGACGGCGAGCGCGCCCCCGCACCCACGCCCCTGCCCGACATTCAGGTCGCCTTTGTGCCGGACGAGCAGGGCGTTGACCTGCTCACCCGGCAGATCCGGATGACCGGCCGGGCCTACCCGCTGTTTGAAATCGCCCAGATGATCCTGGCCCGCCCGGAACGGCATTCGGTCACCTTCAGCGTGAAGAAGGATGGCGCCGGGACCGCGCGCCAGCCCCTCTTCCTCTGCGCCCTCGACGACACCCTTTGGCTGTCCGAGGACGCCGCCGCGCGCCACGTGCTCGACCGCCACTTTGCCCTCTTTTACCAGGCCGAGCGCACCCCGACGGACCCGCCCAAGGGCACCTACACCTTCGTGGCCCAGTGCGGGCTCAGCGGCGCCCTGCTCGGCCCCCCCAACCATCACGACTACCAAAACAACCTCCGCCGCCTGCACACCGAGCGGTTCGCCCGCATGCCCTTCGAGGCCTTCAAGGCCCGGGTCAGGATCGTCAAGGATCCCGAGGTCGTGAAAAAGTGGATTGAGGAGCAAAGCTGGAAGACCGACTTCGTGGTTCTTAACGTCCCCGAGTCCCTCCGCCTGGCCACCCGCGCCGACGTCGAGAAGCACTTCCGCGAAACCCACCTCGCCAACATCATCAAGGCCGTCGACTCCCACCGCCTGCCCGGGCCCGCCAGCCGCAACCAGCGTGACCGTGAACTCCAGCGTCTCCTCCGCGTCCGCTGGGAGGAACAACGCCGGTTCCCCATGCAGGTGGCCACCTCCCTCAGCCAGCAGTTTTCCTCGCGGGGCCTGCAGTTCTTCAAGGTGAACCGCACCGTCACCCACGTCTCGGTCGCCCGCCCCAGCTACCTCGACCTCGTGGCCACCCCGGTCTCCGAGGGTGTCCGCCGCATCGTCGAACACATCAACGCCCATCCCAAGGTCACCCACAAGCAACTGCTCGAGGCCCTCGCCCCCACCCCGCCCCCACCGGTCGCACCGCCCGCCCCCGCCGAGGGAACCCCGGCTCCCGAGGCCGCCGCCAGCCCCGCGCCGGAGCCAACCTCCGCCGAACCCTCACCCGAGCTGGCCGCCGTCATGATGGACCTGCACTGGCTCGTCCAGCAGGGACACGTGATCGAGTTTGCCAACGGCGTGCTCGAGACCGCCCGCAAGCCGACCCCCAAGCCGCCGAAGCCCGAGGCCAAGCCGGCCGCCGCCAACGCCCCTGCGGAAACCGCGCCCGAGTCCGCCGCCCCGGCTGCCGCGGAGGCGGGATTGCCGGGCGAGAATGCACCCGACGAGGGCGAGGTTTCCGGCCCCGCCGAACCTTTGGCCACCGCCAGCGACGCCATCGCTCCGGCCAGCCCGGCCGAGGCGGAACCCGAGGGAGCCCCCACCACCCCTCCCACCCCCTGATTCAAAGCCCCGCCCGCCAGCCCATGAGCGACGACTTCCAGAAGCGCGTCGAGCAGGCCATCGCCAACCCCGCCAACCTCGGCGAAATGGCCGGGGCTGACTCCATCGGCACCGTCGGCAACGCCGAGTGCGGTGACATGCTCCGCGTCTGGGTCAAGTTCAAGGACGAGAACGGCCGCAAGGTGATCGACCGCGCCAGCTTCCAGAGCTTCGGCTGCGAGACCGCCATTGCCGCCGCCAGCCTCGCCATGGAACTCATCCGGGGCAAAACGCCGGAGGAAGCCCTCGCCCTGCGCGGCGCCGACTTCGCCCGCGAACTTGGCCCCCTGCCGCCCACCAAGGTGCATTGCACCCAATTGGTCGAGGGCGCCCTGCGCTCCGCCCTCAGCCCGGACCCCGCCGCCACCGAACCCGTCCAGGTCCCGGCGTCCGCAACCCCCACGCCCGCCGCCGCCCCCTCGCCCGCCGGGCACCTCAATGAAAGCTTCAGCGCGCCCAAGCCAGGGGGCCTGCGCGTGGTCTTCCTCCGCGAGGAGGATCGGGGACGCTGACCCCTCCACCTCCTTCTTCCATGACCTCCCCCGGCCGACTGCCCGCTCCTGCCTGGTGGCCCGGCTGGATCCTGATCACCCTGCTGGCCCTGCTGATGCCGCCCGGCAGCCTGCGGTCCGCCGCGGACCCGGCGCGTGAAAAGGCCGCCAGCCTCGTCGCCACCAATCGCCCCCTCATCATTGCCCACCGCGGTTACTCGGGCCTCGCCCCCGAAAACACCCGGGAGGCCTTCCGCCTGGCCATGGCCGCCGGGTCCGACCTCGTCGAACTGGACTACTACCATTCCCAGGACGGCGTCCCCATGGTGTTCCACGACACCACGCTGGACCGCACCTCCGATGCCGTGCGCCGCTGGCAGGAGAAGAAGCTGCGCGTGAGCTCCCGCCCGGCCGAGGCGCTGGCCACCCTCGACGTGGGCTCCTGGTTCCATCCGCGCTTTGCCGACCAGCGGATGCCGCGCCTGGCCGAGGCGCTCGACCTGATTCAGTCCAACGGCGTCACCCTGATCGAGCGCAAGGAGGGGGACGCCGCCACCTGCGTCCGGCTGCTGCGCGAGCGCGGCCTGATCAACGAGGTGATTGTACAGGCCTTCGACTGGGCCTACCTGCGCGACTTCCACCAACTGGAACCCCGCCAGGTGCTCGGCGCGCTCGGTCCCCCCGGTTCCCGGGCAGGCCGCCGGCTGGCCGAGGACGAGAAAACCCTCTCGGCCGCCTGGGTCGAGGAAGCCCGCCAGACCGGCGCCCGCATCGTGGTCTGGAACCGGCAAATCGACGCCGCCGGCGTCGCCGCCGCCCGGCGCCATGGGCTCAAGGTGTGGGCCTACACCATCAATGATGCCGCCACGGCCAATGCCCTGCTCGACCTGGGCATCGACGGCATCATCACGGACCATCCGGCCATCCTCTGGCGCACCCTTGCCCGGCGTCCGGCCCGGCCGCCGGGCCAACCGTGACCCCCACGCCATGCCCGCACCGGAACCGCCCATCCCCTCCCCGCTCACGCGCCGCAGCTTCCTGACCCATTGCGGCTTGGGCCTCGGCAGCGTCGCCCTCTCCGGCCTCCTCGCGCGCGAGACCCCCGCCGCCGGCCGCCCCGCCCCGGGCGCCAACCCCTACGCCGGCCTGCCCGGCTTCCCCAACTTCCGGCCGCGCGCCCGCCGCGTCATTTACCTCTTCATGAGCGGCGGCCCCGCCCAGATGGACCTGTTCGACTACAAGCCGGAGCTCAACCGCCGCCACGGCCAGGAGTTGCCTGAGTCCGTGCGCAAGGGGCAGCGGCTGACCGGGATGTCCGCCAACCAGGCCTCCCTGCCGCTGGCCGGCTCCGCGTTCAAGTTCGCCCGGCACGGCCGCAGCGGAGCCTGGGTCAGCGAACTCCTCCCCCACACCGCCCGGGTCGCCGACGACCTCTGTTTCATCAAGAGCCTCCATACCGAGGCCATCAACCACGACCCCGCCATCACCTTCCTGCAGACGGGTTCCCAGATCGCCGGCCGACCCAGCATGGGCTCCTGGCTGAGCTATGGCCTGGGCAGCGCCAACGACAACCTGCCTGCCTTCGTGGTCCTCGTCTCCCGCAACGCCACCAGCGACCAACCCCTCTACTCCCGCCTCTGGGGCAACGGCTTCCTGCCGTCCCTCCACCAGGGCGTCCAATTCCGGGCCGGCAAGGATCCCGTTCTTTACCTGAACAATCCCCCGGGACTCGACGGCGCCCGCCGCCGCCAGCAACTCGACCGCCTGGCCGAACTCCACGGCGTGCAGCATGACACGATCGGCGACCCCGAGATCCTCTCCCGCGTGGCCCAGTACGAGATGGCCTACCGGATGCAGACCTCGGTGCCGGAAATCCTCGACCTGTCCCGCGAGAGCGAGGAGACCTTCGCGCTCTATGGCGCGGACGCCCGCAAGCCCGGCACCTTCGCCGCCAACTGCCTGCTGGCCCGGCGGCTGGCCGAGCGCGATGTGCGGTTCATCCAGCTCTATCACCAGGGCTGGGATCATCATGGCGGACTCCCCGGCGGCATCCGGCGCGAGTGCGCCAGGACCGACCAGGCCTGCGCGGCCCTCATCACCGACCTGAAGGCCCGCGGCCTGCTCGAGGACACCATCGTGGTCTGGGGCGGCGAGTTCGGCCGCACGGCCTACTCCCAGGGCCGGCTCACCGCGACGGACTACGGGCGCGATCATCACCCGCGCTGCTTCACCATGTGGATGGCCGGGGGCGGATTCCGCCCGGGGACGACCTACGGGGAAACGGACGAATTCTCCTACAACGCCGTGGTGGACCCGGTGCATGTGCATGACTTCCAGGCCACCGTCCTGCACCAGCTGGGCATCGACCACGAGCAACTGACCTTCCGTCACCAGGGCCGCCGTTTCCGCCTGACCGACGTGCACGGCCACGTGGTCCGGGGCATCCTCGCCTGAGGCCCCGCGGCAGCCCGGGGCTTCAGCGACGCACCCGCTCAACGAAGCGCGCCATGCGCGCGCAGGCCTCCTCGATGCGGTCCAGGCTGGTCGCAAAGCAGCAGCGCAGGAAACCCTCCCCGCTGGCCCCAAAGGCGCCCCCGGGCACGCACGCCACCTTCTCCTCCTGCAGCAACCGCACCGCAAACTCCTTCGAGCCCAGCCCCGTCGCGGCAATGTTCGGGAAGGCGTAGAATGACCCGCGCGGACGCTGGCACTTCAGGCCCATCCGGTTGAGGGCGTCGACGATGTAGTTGCGGCGCAGGCGGTATTGGTCCCGCATCGCCACCGTGTCGGCCATTCCGTTCTGGATCGCCTCCAGGGCCGCCTCCTGGCTGATGATGCTGGCGCACAGCATCGAGTACTGGTGGATCTTCATCATCGCCTCGATGAGCGGCGCCGGCCCGCAGGCATAGCCAATCCGGAACCCGGTCATTGCGTAGGCCTTGCTGAACCCGTGCAGGAAAATCGTCCGTTCCAGCATGCCAGGAAGCGACGCAATGCTGACGTGCTCACCCTCAAAGGTCAGCTCCGAGTAAATCTCATCGGTGATGACCAGCAGGTTGTGGCGGACGGCCAGGTCGGCAATCGGCTGCAACTCCTCCCGCGTCATGGTGCCGCCCGTCGGGTTGGTCGGGAAGTTCAGCACCAGCGCCTTGGTCTTGGGCGTGATGGCCCGCGCGATGGCCTCCACGCGCACGGCAAAGCCGTCCTCCGCCCGGCAGGGCACCGCCACCGGCACGCCATGGGCCAGCGAGATGCCCGGCGCATAGCTGACGTAGCAGGGCTCGTGGTAGACGACCTCGTCCCCGGGATTCAGGATGGCGCGGAAAGCCAGGTCCATCGCCTCGCTGACGCCCACCGCAATGAGGATCTGGTTGGCCGGGTGATAGCGGACGCGGAAATGCTCCTCAAGGTGGGCGCTGATGGCCTCGCGCAGCTTGAGCAGGCCGAGGTTGGAGGTGTAACTGGTCCGCCCACGCTCCAGGGCATAGATGGCGGCCTCGCGGATGTGCCATGGGGTGACGAAGTCCGGCTCGCCGACCCCGAGCGAGATGACGTCCTTCATCCCCTGGACAATGTCGAAGAAGTCCCGGATGCCCGAGCGCGGGATGTCGCGCACGGTGCCGGCGATGAACTGTTCGGGCTGGAATGGCTGGCCCATGTGGCGGTGACGGTAGCGAGGCCGGCGGCGGCGAGACAAGCCGCCTTTGGCCGGGGAGAAATCGGCCGGAATGGGAATCAGTAAAGCCAGCCCGTGATTTCCCCCGCGGGCTGCAGGGTCACGCCCTGGCGGCGATAGGCCCAGCACATGTAGCTGACGCTGACGAAATAGGAGGCGGGCAGCCGGTTGACCGCGCAGGCCTTGACCCCCAGCAACGTGGTCTTGCCGCCAAATCCCATGGGCCCGATGCCCAGTTCATTGGCGGTGCGCAGGACGTCCTGCTCGAGCTCATCCAACTCCGGCACCGGGTTGCGGTCGTCCAGCTTCCGCAGGAACTGCTGCTTGGAATACTCGTAGCCGGTGGCCCGGTCGCCCCCGATGCAGACCCCGAGGATGCCCGGGCCGCAGCCCTTGCCCTGGGCCTGCAGCACCGCATCGAGAATCACGCGGCGGCATCCGGCCAGGTCGCGGCTGGCCTTGAGCTTCTCGCTCGGCAGGGAATACTGCGCGCCCACGTTCTCGCACCCGCCCCCCTTGAGGATGAGGCGCACCTGCAGGTCCGCCCCGCGATGCTGGTGGAAGTGCACGGTCGGGGACCCCGGCCCCACGTTGGTGCCGTCATTTTTCCCGGTCAGCGAATCGACCGAGTTTTGCCGGAGAAACCCCTTCCGCGTGGCCACCTTCACCGCCTGGCGCGCCGTCTCCTCGAAGGCCAGCTGATCGCACCCGACCGGGCAATCGACGTAGAAAATGATGCTGCCGGTGTCCTGGCAGATGGGCTGCGACTTGCGCCGGGCCAACTCGATGTTCCGCTCGATGATCTGCATGGCGCTCTGCGCGATGGTGCCCTGCTTCTCGCGCTCCAGCGAGGCGAGGATCGCGGCATGAACGTCGTCCGGAATCTCCGCCGAAGTGCGCCGGATGAGTTCCAGGAGGGAATCGCCGAGGTTGTTCATCGCGGCGACGCTAGGAAGGCACCGCCGGGGTGTCAACGGCGGCGATGGGCCGGAAGGCGCCGCCAGCCCCTCCCGCCGGCCCTCGGGGCGCCGGAGTTTTTGGTGGCCCGCCCCGGGCGCCACCCCTACACTGGCGCCGCGCATGTCGAGTGGAACGTCCGGCAACCATGGACCCATGATCGAGGTGGCGAGCCTGACCAAGCGCTACGCCGCCGCGCGCGCGGTCACCGACGTGTCCTTCACCGTCGAGCGTGGCGAGATCGTGGGCCTCCTTGGCCCCAATGGCGCGGGCAAGAGCACCATCATGCGCATCCTCTCGGGCTTCATGCCGGCCACCTCCGGCACGGTCCGCGTGGCCGGCTGGGACGTCTTCACCCATCCCGACGAGGTCCGCCGGCGCATCGGCTACATGCCCGAGAACAATCCCCTCCACCGCGACCTGCGCGTCCGGGAATACCTCCTGTTCCGCGCCCGCCTGAAGGGACTCTCCCGCGGCCGCGCCCGCGAGCGGGTGGAAACCGTCATGACCCAGTGCGGCCTGGCCGACGTGCGCCGGCGCATCATCGGCCAGTTGTCCAAGGGCTACCAGCAGCGGGTCGGGCTCGCGGATGCGCTCGTGCATGAGCCCGACCTGATCATCCTCGACGAACCGACCATCGGGCTCGACCCCAACCAGATCCGGTCCGTCCGCCAGCTCATCAAGGACCTGGCCGGGCGTCATACCGTGCTGCTCTCCTCCCACATCCTGCCGGAGGTGGAGATGACCTGCAGCCGGGTGCTCATCCTGCAGGGCGGCCGCATCCTGAAAGCCGACACCCCGGCCAATCTCCAGCGCGAGATAAGCGCCAGCGGCCAGGTCATCGCGGAGATCCAGGCTCCCGCCGCCGATCTGTCCGCCTGCTGGGAGTCCATGGCGGACGTGGAACATTTCGACGTCGCCCCCGCCGAGGGCGACTACCAGCGGTGCGCCCTCACCGCCAAGCCCGGCATCGACCTCCGGCCCCAGGTCTTCGCCCTCGTCCGCGACCGCGGCTGGGCCCTGCGCGAATTGTCCCGCAGCCGGCACTCGCTCGAGGACATCTTCGTCCACGTCACCCGCCTCGACCAGGAGGAGGAAGCCTGATGCAACCCTACCTCGCCCTCGTCCGCCGCGAACTGGGCTCGCTGTTCAAGTCCTGGATCGCCTACGTCATCCTCGCCGCGGTCATGCTCCTGCTCGGGGTCAGCTTCGTCTTCCTCCTGCGCGCGCTCAACATGGAGTCCACCCCGGTGCCCCTCACCCTCCTCTTCTACGACACCTTCTTCTTCTGGATCATCCTCCTCCTCGTCACGCCGCTCATCACGATGCGCACCCTCGCCCTCGAGAAGAGCACCGGCACCTTCGAGACCCTCATGACCACCCCGGTGCACGACGCCCAGGTCGTCCTCGCCAAGTTCACCGGGGCGCTCCTGTTTTTCCTCGTCCTCTGGCTGCCCCTCCTCCCATGCCTGCTCATCGTGCGCCGCTTCAGCAGCGACCCCACCGCGCTCATGCCCGGCGCCATCGCCGCCACCTACCTCGGCATCCTGCTCCTGGGCTCCGTCTATCTCGCCCTCGGCCTCTTCGCCTCGGCCCTGACCCGCAGCCAAATCGTCGCCGCCGTGGTCGCCTACGCCCTCGGCATCCCCCTCTTCTGCCTCAGCTTCCTCGGCGCCATGCTGCCCAGCCAGTCGGGGCTCCTCCGGCAGGCGGTCGCCCACGTGGCCTGGATGGAACACATGAGCCAGTTCGCCCAGGGCCTCGTCGACTTGCGCCCCGTCGTGCTCTGCCTTTCCCTCACCGCCCTCTTCCTCTACCTCACCCTCAAGGCGGTCGGGGCCCGGCGCTGGCGATGACCCGATGAATTCCGAACGTCCCAGCTTCGATGCCGGCCGCCGCTGGAGCCACCTCCTGCAGGTGGGCCTCAATGTCCTCGCCGTCCTCGCGCTCGTGGTCATGGCCAACTACCTGGCCGCACGCCACCAGGCCCGCTTCTCATGGGCGGGCCAGGCCGACAGCCTCTCCGAGCGGTCCCGCCAGGTGCTGCGCGGGGTGACCAACGACGTGCGCGTCGTCCTTTACTTCGACCGGCAGCATCCGCTCTTCCAGATGACCCACGCGATGCTGCGGTCCTATGCCGAGGCCAACCCGCGCGTGACCGTCGACCTCATCGATCCGGAACGCGACCCCGCGGCCGCCCAGGCCGCCAAGCTGCAGTTCAAGCTGCGCGAGCGCGAGGACCGCGATCTGGTCATCTTCGAGTGCCAGGGCCGCACGCGCTTCATCTACCAGGGGGAGCTCTCGGACCTCGACCTCAACGAGTTGATGGCCGGCCGCAGCGGCGAGGTGCGCCGGGTGGCTTTCAAGGGCGAGATGCTCTTCACCTCCGCGCTCCTCACCGTCATCACCCCGCGCCAGCTGAAGGCTTACTTCCTGCAGGGGCACGGCGAACACCTGCCGGACAGCGACGACGGCCTGGCCGGCTACGCCCGGTTTGCCGCCCTGCTCCGGGAAAACAGCATCCAGCACGAAACCCTCCGCCTGGACGGGGCCGCGGAGATCCCCGCCGACTGCAGCCTGCTCATCATCCCCGGGCCCCGGATGCGGTTCGCCGAGGACGAACTGGCCCGCATCGACCGCTACCTGCAGCAGGGCGGCCGGCTCCTGGCCCTCTTCAACAATGCCGC
This sequence comes from Verrucomicrobiota bacterium, assembly GCA_046048995.1. GTDB lineage: Bacteria > Verrucomicrobiota > Verrucomicrobiia > Limisphaerales > JADJPG01 > JBJOEZ01. The sequence goes on from JBJOEZ010000009.1 coordinate 83,773, forward strand.
CGTGACCCTCGACCTCGGCCTCGAGGGCCTCCTCGAACGCTGGGGCGTCACGGTCGGGCGCAACCTCGTCTTCGATGAGCCTCACGCCGTCAACCTGAACAAGCTGGACCTGCGCATTTCCACCTTCGGCACCCACCCGGTGGTCAAGCCCATCCTCACCGGCGGACTTTACCTCGTGTTGCCCCGCTCGATTTCCCGGCGGCCGGACAGCGCGCGCGGCAGCGGGGATCCCAAGGTCGACGAACTGGCCTATACCACCCAGACCGGGCATGCCATCACCGACATCCGCCCGGACGGACGCTGGAGCCGCCGCCCCGACGACCTGACCGGCCAGATCCCCCTCATGGTCGCCGTCGAGCGCGGGGGCATCCCCAATGTCAGCGCCGGCCGCGGCTCCAGCCGGTTGCTCATTGTCGGCGAGTCCATCTTCCTCGCCAACAGCGCCATCCAGACGGCCGCCAACCTGGAGTTCGCCAGCCATGCCGTGAACTGGCTGGTCGCCCGGGATGAACTTCTCCTGGCCATCCCGCCCCGGCCCATCCGCGAATACAAACTCACCATGACGCAGCGCCAGCTCCGGGCCGTCGAGTGGAGTCTCCTGGCCGGCCTGCCGGGAGTCGTCCTCCTGGCCGGCGCCGCCGTCTGGCTGAAGCGGCGCCGCTGACCATGAACTCCTGGCGCTCCACCTCCCTCCTGCTGCTGGTCACCGGGGCCCTGCTGGCCTTCATCCTCCTCGTCGAGCGGCACTGGCAGACGTCCGGCACGCCGCCCCCGCCCCCGGACCGCCTGCTCGCCTTCCAGGCCTCCCAGGTCACCAACCTCAGCCTGCACCTGACCAACCAACTCCTGCTGCGGGCCGAACGCACCAACACCGGCGGGCCCTGGCAACTGACCCTGCCCCTGGCCTACCCCGCCCACCCCCACGCCATCGACGCCCTCCTGGCCCAGCTGGAGCAACTCGTGCCTCCCGTGCACCTGACGGAGTCCGAACTGCGCTCGGCCCAGCGCACCCCGGCCGAGTTCGGCCTCGACCTGCCCGCCGCCAAGCTGACCCTCCAGTTCAACGGCCAGCGCCGGGAGATCCTGTTCGGGAACCGCACCCCGGTCGGCACCCAGGTCTACGTGCAGGTGCAACACCAACCGGATGTCTACACCGCCCCGGTCGAAGTGCTGGACCGCCTGCCGCGGGCCGCCACCGCCTGGCGCGACCCCATCCTCATTGACTTCCGGGCCATCCGGCCCAGCCGTTTCGAGGTGCGCGCCGCCGGCCGCGGCTTCACCCTGGCCACCGACCCCACCAACCGCACCTTCGTCCTCACCCGCCCCACCCCGGCCCGGGCCGATCCGAGCCGCGTCCAGATCCTCCTGCAGGCCCTGGCCGAGGCCCAGGTGCGCGCCTTTGTCACTGACAACCCCCGCGCCGACCTCGAGCCCTTCGGGCTCCAACCCCCGCAGGTCGAACTGGCCATCGGCGCCGGCACCAATGACCTCGTCCTCGTCGAGTTCGGCCGCAGCCCCACCAACGACACCACCATGGTCTACGCGCGTCGCCTCGCCCACACCAATGTCGTCCTGGTGCCCCGGACCCTCCTCGACACCCTTCTCGTCCCGCACAACCAGATGCGTGACCACCACCTGATGACCTTCCAGCCGGCGGACATCGACGCCATCGAGGTCAACGGAGCCGAGACCTTTGTCGTGCGCCGGCAAACCAACGGCACCTGGACGGTCGGCGAGGCCAGCCCCCAGCTGGCGGATCCGGATTTGATGAAGGACTGGCTCAAGGATCTGGCCAGCCTGAAGGGGAACATCGAGGCGGATGTCGTGACCGACTTTAAGACACCCTACGGACTCGAGCCGCCCGTCCGCCAGTATCTCCTGCGCGCCTCGCTGACCAACGGCGCCGGCGCCATCAGCAACCGGGTCGTCGCCGAATTGCACCTGGGCCTGCTGCGCACCAACACCATCCCCGACGCCACCCCCACCGGCGGCGACGAGGTGTTCGCGCGCCGCCCCGACGAACCCGTGGTCTACACGCTGCGCCTGTCCGATGTCTCCAAACTCCCCTACGCCCGCTGGCAATTGGCGCATCGCCGCGTCTGGAGCTTCACCACCAACCAGGTCCTCGGCCTGTCCGCCACCTACCGCGGCGTCTCCTTCAAGTTGTCCCGCGGCGCCAATCATGCCTGGAACTTCGCGCCCGGCTCCCAGGGCGTCCTCCGCAACCCCTACGCCATCGAGGAACTCGTGCACCGGCTGGGCGAACTGCAGGCGGCCGCCTGGACGGCCCGCGGCGAGGAGGCCCGCCTGGCCCATGGGTTTCCGCCCGACGCCGTCAGCCTTGTCATCGAGCTGAAGGGTGCCGACAAGCCACAGTCCCTGCGGCTGGAGTTCGCCTCGCCTGAACACGGCGGACGCGCGCCCAACGGCATCCCCTATGCCCTGACCACCGTCGGGGGGGAGCCGAGGGTGTTCGAGTTTCCGCTGCCGCTCTACGTCCTGCTCGTCCGCGACCTCTTCCAACCGCTGGCCGGGGCCGGGGCCGCCGACCGCTGACCCGCGCCGGGCGCCGTGAGCCAGTTTTCAACACCCGACTCCTCCGGCCCCCGCCGGCCGCGCCCCCGGCGGCAACGCAGCCGGGGCTGGCGGGTGTTCTTCTCCATCTTCAAGTGGGTCCGCGTCACCATTCTTCTCATCCTGCTGTGCCTGCTGGTGACCCTGATCTTCCTCCACCAGGCCGGGCTGCCGGTCTCGCTCCAGGAACAGCTGGTGGCCCGGCTTCGTGGCATGGGATGGGATGTCACCTTCAGCCAGCTGCGGCTGCGCTGGTACCATGGCATCGTGGCGGAGGATCTGTCCCTCAGCCGCACCCACCCCGGGGGCGGCCCCACCCTGTTCGTCACCGAGGCCCAGTTTGAACTCGATTGGACCGCCCTGCGCTCCCTCCAGTTCCAACCGGACGGCCTGCGCCTGTCGCAGGCCCGTCTGCTCTGGCCCATGGCCGCCTCACCGACCAACGTCCCCGGGCGCAGCCAGGGACTCATCATCGAGCGCATTCATGGCGAGGTCCGGTTCCATGACGACGACCGCTGGGAACTGCGCTCGCTGGAGGGCCACTGCCTTGGCGTGAACCTGCGGCTGCGCGGCCAGCTGACCAACGCCCTGCAGGTGAGGGAATGGCGGCTGCCCCGCCCCACCACCCCTCGCCCGCCCCGCGAGGACCAGCGAGGCTGGGCCGAACTGCTGGCCAAGGTGCGGGAGGTCCGCGCGGCCGTGCCCCCCGAGTTGCAGATCCAGGCGTCCGCCGACGGCCGCGACCCGGCCTCGATCGCCGCCAGCCTCAAGCTGCTGGCGCCCGGGCTCGAATCCCCATGGGGCTCCACCACGAACCTGCAGCTGGATGCATGGCTCCAGCCGGCGCCCGCCCCCGGGGCCCGGCCCCGCGCCGGGTTCACCCTGGCCGCCGACGCCACCCGGACGGCCTGGGGGGACTCCCGGCAGGTGCGGCTCGTCTCCGACTGGGAACCCACCCTGGAACAACTTCTCCCCGACGAGGGCCGCCTGCGGCTGGAACTCCGCGAGCCCGCCTTTGGCCCGGCCCGCGCCACCCAGTTCACGGCGGAACTGCGCAAGGAAACCGTGGAGGCCCCCGCCCCCAATGTCCGCCTCAGCCTCACAGCGCAGCACCCGGCTTGGGGAGGCACCACTGGCCAGCACGCCCACCTCACCCTGCGGGCCCCGGTCAGGCGGGCGGCGGACGGCCCGTTGGACCTGCTGCTGGAGTCTGAGTTCACGCTCGTGTCCAGCCCTTGGGCCACGTCCAGCTGGACGCGCGTGGAAGGGACCCTGCGGTTGCCGCACCCGGTGACGCGGACGCTCCTGAACCCCGGCCTGGCTTGGATCGATCGCGGGGCCGGCATCGAGGCGGCGCTGGCCTGCACTTTTTCCAATGCGATCGCCCCCCACGTCGAACCGCGGCGACTGGCCTGGACCAACCACTGGCGGGCCGACGGGCTTCGGGTGCGCGTCGAGGCCGAGGCTGCCCACGCCCGCTCCTCGGCTGATGCCTGGCTGCAACCCACCACCCGGGCCCTGCGGCTCAACACCACGATGTCGCTCCAGCCGCATGCATGGGCGGGCCTCCTGCCACCGGCCGTCCGCCCCTGGCTGGCCGCCTACGTGTCGGAGGAACCCCTCGCGGTGGAGGCCACCGCCAGCGCGGCCCTGCCGGACTGGGGCGCACCCTCCCGGGAGTGGAGACACGCCATCCAGTCCACCTTGGCGGTCTCCACGCGGCTGCGCGCCGGGGCAGGGTCGTTCCGCGACATTCCCTTCCACCAGGCCAATGCCATGGGCCACTACGCGGATGGGCACTGGAGCGTCCCTGAATTCCGGCTGCAGGCCCCGGGGGGCACGCTGACCGCGGACGCCCGGGGAGAACTGGCCAGCCGCCGGTTCCAGGCCAACCTGACCAGCGCCCTGAACCCCGCCGCCCTGCGGGCCGGGTGTCCGGAGCCGTTCCGCCGGCAGATTCTCGATCTCTTCGCCTTCAGCACACCGCCGGTCGTGCGGGCGGATGTGCAGGGCACCTGGGGCGACTGGTCCAGGTTGGCCGCCACCGGCGAGGGCGCCGTGACCAACCTCGCCGTGCGCGGGCAGACCTTCTCCTCCGCCTCGGCCCGGCTCGCCTTCAGCAACCAGTTTCTCTCCTTCATCCAGCCGGTCATCCTGCGCGAGGGCGGGCAACGCGGGGAGGCCGAGGGCGTCGGGCTCGATGTCTCGAGCCTGCGACTGCACCTCACCAACGCGCAGGGCAACCTGGACCCGGTGGCCTTCACCACCGCCCTCGGCCCCGTGGTCCGGCGGGCCCTGGCTCCCTACGTCTTCGACACCCCGCCCCAGGTCCGCGGCCATGGACTGCTGCCCCTGCGCCCGGGCGACCACGACGAGGACGCCTGGTTCGAGGTGGTCGGCGGCCCCTTTCACTGGCAGCGGTTCCACCTCGACCGGGTGCGCACCCGCATCCATTGGCTGGGCCGGGCCAAGACGGTCACCCTGACCAACCTCACCGCCCGGTGGTGCGAGGCGGACGCCGCCGGATGGATCCACCTCGACTTCAGCCGCCCCCGCGGCGGCACCGTGGCCCTTGCCTTCGGGGTCGAGGGCGCCAACCTCAACGCCGTCGTCCGGGATCTGCAGGGCGGCGTCTCGAACCGCCTGGAAGGCATCTGCCGCGGGGAAATCCAGGTCCGCGAGGCGTTCCTCGACGACCCGGCCAGCTGGCAGGGCCGGGGCCAGATCGAACTGCGCGAGGGGCTCCTCTGGGACCTGCCCCTCTTCGCGGTGGTCTCCCCCATGCTCAACCGGGTCATCCCCGGCCTGGGCCACAGCCGCGCGCGCGAGGGCCGTGCCACCTGCGTCATTTCCAACAGCGTCGTTCACTCCACCGACCTCGAGATCCGGGCCTCGGCCATGCAGCTCAAATACCGCGGCACCGTCGGTTTCCAGGGCGAGGTCGACGCCACCATGGAAGCGGAGTTGTTCCGCAACGTCCCCGGCGTCGGCATGGTGCTCAGCAAGGTGCTCTGGCCGGTCACCAAACTGTTCGAATACCGCGTCGGCGGCACCCTCGGGCAGCCGCGCCTCGACGAGCGCTACTTCATTCCCAAGGTTCTCCTGTTTCCACTCCAGCCCGTGAAGACCTTCCGCGACCTCCTGGAACCCGACCCGGCCCCCGCCCCGCCGGCCCCGCCGAATCCGAGTCGGCCCTGAACGCCCGGCAACTCCCCATTGCCGGGGTCGGCGATTTCCGCTTTGATGCGGGGGTGCCCGATTACACCGAGACGTCCGCCGGCGCGGGGACGGTCGACCTGAAGAAAGCCCGCCGCCGCAAGCCGGAACTGGCCGACCCCGCGCGCGTCGAGCGCATCCTGCCCCACTCGCTCGAGGCCGAGCAGGGTGTGCTGGGCTCCATTCTTCTCTCCCCCGGCGAGGTGATCGGGGAATGCATCCAGAAGTTCAAGTCTGGCAGCGACGTCTTCCATGACCTCCGGCACCGAGCCATTTATGAGGCCTGCCTGGAGATGTACGACCGGAAGGCGCCCATTGAGCTGCCGAGCCTCCTGCAGGCGCTGCGCGACCGCAACCAACTCGAGTCGGTCGGCGGGGTGGCCTACCTCTCCTCGCTCCCCGATGCCGTCCCCAGCGCGGCCAACCTGGATTACTATGCGGGCATCGTGCGGGAGAAGCATGTGCTGCGGCGCATGATCGCCACCTGCAACACGGCGGTGGCCCGGGCCTACGACGAACAGGGCGAGGTGGACTCCATGGTCGACGAGGTCCAGCGCGACATCCTCCAGATTGCGCAGGATCGCGAGGATCGCGGCATGGCCCGCATCAAGGACCTGGTCAGCCAGTCGGTCGCCAAGATCGAGGAATACTACATCAACCGCGGCCAGCCCACCGGGCTGGGCACCGGGTTTACCGACCTCGACAAGATGACCACCGGGCTGCAACCCGGCGACATGGTCGTCATCGCCGCCCGTCCCAGCATGGGCAAGACGTCCCTGGCCATGAACATCGCCGAGCACGTGGCGGTGGATCTCCGGCTGCCGGTGGGCGTGTTCAGCCTCGAGATGACGGCCCAGTCGCTGGTCATGCGCCTGCTCTGCTCGCGCGCCCGCATCAACCTCCGCAACGTCACCTCCGGCTTCCTCTCGGAGCGCGACCTCCCGCGGATTGGCGGCGTGGCCCAGACCCTGGCCGCCGCCCCCCTGTTCATTGACGACACCAGCGGGCTTTCCATCCTGCAGCTCCGGGCCAAGGCGCGGCGCATGTTTCAGCAGTTCCAAATCAAGCTGTTCGTCATCGATTACCTCCAACTCCTGCATTCCAGCTCCCGCAAGGCCGACAACCGCCAGCAGGAGATCGCCGACATCTCCAACGGGGTCAAGCAACTGGCCAAGGACCTCAACGTCCCCGTCATCGTCCTGGCCCAGCTCAACCGCGAGATGGAAAAGGAAAAAAACCGCAAACCCCGCCTATCGGACTTGCGCGAGTCCGGTTCCATCGAGCAGGATGCGGACCTTGTCGCGATGCTCTACCGGGAGCAACGCGACGACGATGAGGGCGGCCCCAGCCCGGACCAGGACGCCGTCCCGGTCAACCTCCTCATCGCCAAGCAACGCAACGGCCCGACCGGTGACGTGCCCCTGACCTTTTTCAAGAGCTATACGCGGTTTGAGAGCGCAGCCAAAATCAGCGGTGACGACATTCCGCCGAACTCTTAACCCGGGCGCCCCCCGGCGCCTGGACCGGGCCGCCCTCATCGTCGGCCTGCTCGCCGCCGGTTGGCTGGTCCTCGCCCCCGCCCGGGCCCTCGGCCAACCGCGCCTCCCCCCCGCTCCCAGGATCACGGCCATCGCGATCACCAACATCGGCCCCCAGGCCGTGAGCGAGGCGCTCATCCGCGGCAACATCCGCTCCAAGGAGGGCGAGAACTACAGCGCGGTGGTGGTCAACGAGGACATCAAGAACCTGTCCGCCACCGGCTACTTCGACAATGTCCGCGTTTCCGAGACGCGCACGGAGGATGGCCTCCAGCTCCTCTACGTGCTGCAGGGGCGCCCCAAGGTCACGGAGATCCTCTTCACCGGGAACACCAAGTTCGCCAAGGACAAGCTCAACAAGCAGATCTCCACCCGGGTGGGCGAACCCCTGGACGAACTCAAGCTGTTCCGGGATACCCTCGAGATCAAGAAGCTCTACGAAAAGGCCGGCTACCCGCGCGTGCTCGTCAACTACGTGCCCACCCGGGACAACCGCACCGGCCGCGCCGCCGTCACGTTCGAGATCACCGAGACGCCCAAGGTCCGCGTGGTCGACGTCCAGTTCGAGGGCAACGCGGCCTTCACCGACAAAAAGCTCCGGGGCCAACTCAAGACCAAGCGCCATTGGTGGCTGTCCTGGCTGACCCGCTCCGGCGTCCTCAAGGAGGACCAGCTGGAGGAGGACCGCGAGCGACTTGGGGAACTCTACCGCTCCGCCGGCTACATCGACTTCGACCTGCGGGAGGTCCGCCAGGTCCAGCAGGGCACCAACCGGGTGGTCCTCCAGTTCGTGCTCAGCGAGGGCCGGCAATACAAGGTGGGCGCGGTTGGTTTCCGCGGCGTCACCCTCTTCCCCACCAACGACCTCGCCCAGAAGCTGACCATGGGCGTCGGCCAGACCTTCACCCCCCAGGGACTGCTGCGCGACACCGAGGCGGTGCAGGACTCGTTTGGCACCAAGGGCTACATCGACACCCGCGTGCAGCCGCGCCGCCAGCCCAACACCACCACCGGCACCATGGACCTCCTCTACGACGTCGCGGAGGGGGACGAGGTCCGCATCGAGAAAATCGAGATCCGCGGCAATTCCAAGACCAAGGACCGCGTCATCCGGCGCGAGCTGGCGGTCTACCCGGGCGAAACATTCGACATGGTCGGGGTCAAGGTCAGCCAGGCGCGCCTCGAGGGACTCAACTACTTCGAGAAGGTCGACCGCCAGGCCGAGCAGACGGACATCCCCAACCGCCGCAACCTGGTCATCTCGGTGGTCGAGAAGAACACCGGCAACGTCCAGCTCGGCGCCGGGTTCTCTTCCATCGACTCCCTCATTGGCTACGTTGAGGTCAGCCAGGCCAACTTCGACCTCTTCCACCCCCCCTACTTCACCGGCGGCGGCCAAAAGGCCCGACTCCGGCTCCAGCTGGGCACCGAACGCAAGGACTTCCAGTTGAGCTTTGAGGAGCCCTGGTTTCTCGAGCGCAAGCTGACGGCCACGGTGGACCTCTTCTACCGCGACCTGGACTTCCTCAGCCAGGACGACACCTATACCCAGCAGGATGCCGGCATGCGCCTCGGTCTCCGCCGGGCCCTCTACGAGTCCCGCAAAGCCACCCTGGTTGGCGGGCTCAACTACACCCTCCAGCAGATTGACATCGACCTGAACCCCAATCTGCACGGCCCCATCGTCAAGACCGTCAACGACCCCTTCCCCGGGGTCATCGTCGAACCCGCCAACGTCTCCGAGGAGATCGAGCGCGAGGCGGGCAGTTTTCTCGAGTCCAAGGTCGGCGGCTCCCTCACTTGGGACACCCGCAACAGCTACATTCTCCCCAACAAGGGCCAGCGCACCGAATTGCGCGCCGAGCTCGGCGGGGGGCCGCTGGGCGGCGATGTCAGCTTCTATTCCCTCGAACTGCGCCATTCCCGCTACATCCGGGGCCTGGCCAAGGGCCACCTCCTCGAACTGGGGGCGCGGACCGGCGTCGCCGAGGAGTTCGGGGACACGGAGTTTGTCCCCATCTTCGAGCGCTACTTCCTGGGTGGACTGGACTCGCTGCGCGGCTACCGCTACCGCGACGTGGGGCCCCAGGACGAGTTCGGCGAACCCCTTGGCGGCAACACCTTCTGGTATGGCTTCGCCGAATACAGCGTCCCGGTCTTCGGCCAGTCGGACTCCGCCAACCGCGGGATGAACGTCCGCGCGGCCGTGTTCTACGACATTGGCATGGTCTACGCCGGGTCCTGGGACTGGGACCTCGGCTACTATGCCGACAACTGGGGCCTCGGCCTGCGTCTCAACCTGCCCATCGGCCCGCTGCGCCTTGACTACGGGGTGCCCATTCACAACTCTTCCGGCGACGCCGGCAGCGGACGGTTCCAGTTCAGCGTCGGTTACCAGCGCGATTTCTAACCCATGAAGCCCCTGCTCTCCCTGGCCCTCATCCTCGGCCTCGTTCTGCTCGCCCCGGTGGAAGCCTCCGCCCAGGCCGCCCAGCGCATCGCCATTGTCGACCTGAAAAAGCTGTTCGACGAATACTTCAAGACCCGCATCGCGGACGCCCAGTTGAAGGAGGAGGCCACCGACCTGGACAAGCAGCGGCGGGGCATTGCCGACGACTACCAGAAGGCGGCCGAGGACTACAAAAAGGCCCTCGAGGACGCCAACAACCAGGCCATCTCGGCCGAGGAACGGGAGAAGCGCAAGAAGGCGGCCGAGGGTTCCCTGGTCAAGGCCAACGAGATTGAGCAGGCCCTGAAGAGCTTTGACCGCAGCGCGCGCGGCAACCTCGAGGAGAAGCAGCGCCTGGCCCGGGAGAAAATCCTGAAGGACATCCAGAACGCCGTCGCCGGCAAAGCCCGGGCCGGGGGCTACAACCTGGTCCTGGACACCGCCGCCGAGGGCATCAACCGCACCCCCGTGCTCTTCTACCATGACGGCAAGGATGACCTCACCGCCGCCGTTCTCGCCCAGTTGAACGCCAACGCCCCGGCGGACCTGCCCAAGTCCGACCGCAAGGACGAGAAGAAGTAGTTCCCCCCTGCGCGCCGGCATGCCGCCCCCGCTGTCCTCCCTCACGCAGCAGCTGCGCGACCGGCAGGACCTCACCACCCCGCAGGTCCTCGAAGCCGTCTCCGCCCTCGTGGAGGAGTCCGTGCCGGTGGCCGACAAGGCCGAGTTCCTTGCCGCGCTCGCCGGCAAGGGGGAAACCACCCAGGAGATCGCCGACTTCGCGCGCACCCTGCGCGAACTCTCCCTGGCGCCCCCGCTCGACGCCGCCACCCGCTCGCGGGAAATCCTCGATGTCTGCGGCACCGGCGGGGACCGGCTCAACACCTTCAACATCTCCACCACCGTGGCCATCGTGGCGGCCGCCGCCGGCATCACCGTGGCCAAGCATGGCAACCGCGCCATCACCTCGCAGTCGGGCAGCGCCGACGTCCTCGAGGCGCTGGGCATCCGCATCGACCTGCCGCCCCCCGCCGCCGCCGCCATGCTGCGCGACCGCGGCTTTGCCTTCCTCTTCGCCCCCAACTACCATCCCGCCTTCCGCCACCTCGGCCCCGCCCGCCGTCTCTGCGCCGAACGCGGGCAGCGCACCATCTTCAATTTTCTCGGACCCCTCCTCAACCCGGCCCGCCCCAGCGCCCAGCTCATCGGGGTGCCCCGGCCGGACCTCTGCCAACCCATGGCCCAAGTCCTCCAGAGCCTTGGCGTGCGGCGCGGACTGGTCGTCAGCGGACAGGTTCCCCTGCCCTCCGCCTCCGGGAATGCCCACTTGGACGAGTTCTCCACCCTGGGACCGACCACCCTCGCAGAGTTCTACCAGGACCGTGGATTCGCCACTTCAACGCTCGACCCCGGCCACTTCCCCCTGCAAACCGCCCGCCTGGAAGACCTGGTGGGCGGCAACCGCGACGCCAACGCGGCCATGGTGCGCGGCATCCTCGAGGGGAGGGACCGCGGTCCCCGCCGGGACGCCGTGCTGCTCAATGCCGCCGCCGCCCTGCTCGTCGCGGGGCACTCCCGCAGCCTCGCCGAAGGCTGGGATGCCGCCGGCGCCCTCATCGACGGCGGCCAGGCGGCGGCCAAACTGGCCGACCTCGCCAAGTCCTAGCGCCGGCCCTCAGATTCTCTTGAGGCGCGGCCCCTTGGGGGTGTCCTCAATAACCCAACCCAGGGCTTTCAACTCGTCGCGTACCGCGTCAGCCCGGGCAAAATCCCTCGCCTTGCGGGCCGCCTGGCGCGCTTCCAGCAGCGCCATCACCTCGGGCGGGGCCCCTCCCTCACTACGCCGGCCCAGGCCCAACACCGAATCGACCCGGGACCATGCCGCCAGCAACGCCGCCGCCTGCACCGGGGTCACGTCCCCGGCCGCCAACCGGCGGTTCGTCTCCCGCACCCACTCAAAAACCACCCCCCAGGCACCCGCCACGTTGAGGTCGTCGTCCATCACCCGGGTGAAGTCCGCCACCAGGGCCGGGTCCGCCTCCGCGGGCACAGCGCCCGCCGCTTCCTGCAGCTTGCCCAGGCACTCATCCAAGCGGCCCAGCGCGGAACGCGCCCCCTCCAACCCGTCCAGGGTGAAGTTGAATGTCTCCCGGTAATGCGCGGAAAGCAGCACCTGCCGAATCTCCCGGCCAGTGAAGCCACGGCCCAACAGGTCGCGCAGGGTAAAGAAATTGCCCAGCGACTTGCTCATCTTCCGCCCTTCCACCAGCAGGTGCGCCGCGTGCATCCAGTAACGCACAAAAGGCTGGCCAGGTTGCTGCCAACCCGCCCCCTCGCTCTGCGCAATCTCATCCTCATGATGCGGAAAGGCCAGATCCTCCCCCCCCAGGTGCAAATCAAAGCTGGGGCCCAGCAGCTTCATGCTCATCGCACTGCACTCAATATGCCACCCGGGCCGGCCTTCCCCCCAGGGACTCGGCCAGAAGACGGCGCCGTCCTCCGGCACCCGCGCCTTCCATAACGCGAAATCCGCCACGGATTCCTTGCCGTATTCATCGCTGGCCACCCGCTCGCCCACCCGCATCTGGTCAAAGTTCAGGTTCACCAACTGCCCGTAGCGACAACCGCAGGCCTGATACTTGTCGATGCTGAAATACACCGAGCCGTCCGCCGCCTGGTAAGCCATCCCCCGCCGCACCAACGCCTCAATGATGGCAATCATCTCCCCGATGTAGTCCGTCGCCCTCGGCAGATGATGCGGAAGCTGACACCCCAGGGAATGCAGGTCCTCCAGGAAGGCCTCCTCATAGCGGGCCACATACTCCCGCAGGCCCAGGCCGGTCTCCCGCACCCGCCGGATGATTTTATCCTCCACATCCGTGATGTTCATCACGTGCGTCACCTCATAGCCACGGAAGGACAGATACCGCCGCACCAGGTCCGCAAACACAAAGGTCCGGAAATTCCCAATGTGCCCATAGTCATACACGGTCGGACCACAGCAATACAGCCCCACCTTGCGTCCCCCCGGGTCCAACGGCACGAAGGTCTCCACGGCCCGGGTCAGTGAATTAAAGAATTGAACACCCATGATGCAAACGGGCGGACACTAGGCACCCCCCCGGCAAAGGAAAGTCCAAACACCACCCCCAACCCACCCCCCCGCCAACCCCGCCAACCCCCATCCCTTGCCAGCGGCCTGCCAAAACTGGCTGATCCCGCAACCTTGTCCCAAAATAAGTCAGGCCCAAACTTGACACCCGTGCCCACCTGATACTCTATAAGCCCGTCCTTGGGCCTTCTAGGCTTCCCGCTCTCACGGTAGTAGGACTACTACCTATATTCCCCTAACCCGGCGTTTGCCGCCTGCTTACGGGCTGATCTGCCCAAGCATCACCTGAGCATTTCATGACGACCACTCGAAGTGTGTCCATTGGTCATTTGACTGGCGAATTCCGTGATTCGGCCGCTCCCCCCGCGGGGGTGCGGCTTAATCCGCGGAGCGCTCGCGTCGACATATCTATGCGGGCTGTGGCATGGGCGCCCAGACCCGCCTGACTGCTGATGAGTTCCCTTGGGCTTCCATTGCTGATTTGCGGCGCGACAGGAGTGCTGGTGGCACTCCTGCTCTCGGTGCTGCTGCGGCATGCTTACGGGAGTCCCAGGCTTCAGGGACGGCCCTCCGAGTTCCATCACGGGCCAGGGGCGCAAGCCATCCCCCGCCTGGGCGGCATCTGCATCGTCGGGGGCTTTGTCGCCGCAGCCTCCCTGGCCCTGCTCTGGGTGCCTCTTGCCCCGGCGGACGCACCCCGCATCTGGACCTTGCTCGCCTGCGCCCTCGCCATGTTCGCAGTGGGCTTGTTCGATGACCTCCGGGCCCTCGGGGCAAGGCGCAAGCTTCTCCTGCAGGTCCTGCTGGCTGTCACCGCCTGGCTGGCCGGGTTCCGGATTGAGCAAATCAAGCTGCCCATCCTGGGAGACTTTCTTCACCTCCACGCCTTCGCCCTGCCTGTCACCGTCCTCTGGCTCGTCGCCATGACCAACCTCATCAACCTCATTGATGGCATCGATGGGCTGGCCGGGGGCATCGGGGTGCTCCTCATGGGCCTGCTCGCCTGGGTGGGCCTGGGCACCGCGAACGGGCTCTATTCCCTGCTGTGTGTCGGGGTACTGGGCGGCTTGCTCGGCTTCCTGCGGTTCAACCTTCCCCCCGCCCGCATCTACATGGGGGATGGCGGCGCCTACTTCCTCGGTTTCTTCATCGGCTTGGTCTCGATCCAGACCTCCAACAAGGGCTCCGTCGTCGCCGCCCTGGCCGCCCCCGTGCTGGCCCTGGCCCTGCCGATCCTTGACACCAGCCTCGCCCTCGTCCGCCGCGCCTCCAAGGGCCTGCCCCTCTTCCGGCCGGACCGCGAGCATATCCATCACCGCCTGCTCAGCCGCCTTGGCAACAAACAACGCGTGCTCCTGGTGCTCTACGCCCTCTGCGCCGTCGCCACCGCCTTCGCTGTCACCCTCTACCTCCATGACGGCCGCTACATGGCGGTCCTCACCGGGGCCGGGGGAGTGTTCGTGGTCTGGGCCCTCCAGCAATTGCAGGTCGTTCCCCGCCTCCGCTCCGCCTGGCCCATCCTCCTGGCCCACTGGCGCCTGCGCCGCCATTCGCAACAACTGCTGAAGCTGGCCGATTGGCTCGAGGCCGAGGCGGCCCAGTGCCCCTCCCAGGAAGCTCTCTGGGCCCGCTATGAGCAGTTGGCCACCCAACTCGGCCTCTGCCAACTGGAGGCCCAACTCGACGGTCGCCAGCACCGCTGGGAAGCCCCCGGCCAAAAACCCGGCACCCCTGTGCGCCACTGGCAACACGCCTGGAGCAGCCCCCGCCCCATGCAACTCTCCCTGGCCTGCCCCGAGGACCGCCTGGCCGAGGATGAGTTCGCCCACGTCGCCACCCTGGCCGGCGAGGCCTGGCACAAGGCGGTGCAACGGTGGACCCTCGCCCAGTCGGCCACCTGCGCGGGCCCCGGCGAGGCCGCAGCTCCCGCCCCCTTCGCTGGCCAAACGTTCCGGCGACCCATCGCCCGCCTCGTGCCCGCTTCCGCCCCTTCAGAATCCGAACCCCGCGCCCTCCACCCATGAAAGTGTCGTTCCATCGCAACCTGTTGTCTCTCCTCGCGTGCCTGTTCGCGGCCCTGCCCGCCGCCCACGCCGCACCCGACGTGCTTTACGACAACACCGCGGTGCGGGGCACCGCCGCACGCTTCGGTCAGGACGGGCTGGAGTTCGGCGAGGAAATTGTGCTCGTCGGCAACGGCACCTACGTCGTCAATGAGTTCCAATACGAGTTCTTCAACGACGACCCCATTGGCACCAACGTCCTCGTGACTCTTCGCTTTTACGCGAATGACGGGCTTAACGGAACTCCGGGCACCCTGCTCTACCAGACCGATGCCTACGGAATCCCCAATACCGGGAGCGCCGGCTATGTAATCACTTATGGCGGTCTGAATGTCTCCGTGCCCAAGAGTTTTACTTGGACGGTGGAATTCTCCTCCTTCGGCGCGCTGGTTGCCGCGGGCCTGATGGACTCGGGCTTGGACCTCTACGCGATCCCCACCGTGGGTTTGACCTACGACGACTACTGGGAACGCAATTCGCTTGGCGACTGGGAGTTGCGCGTGCCCACGCCAGGCAATCCGCCGATCAACTTCGGCTGCCGGGTCGCAGGGACGTATGCCGGTCCCGCCGCCATCAATGGCCAGCCCAACAGCCAGACCGGTCGCCTTGGATTCTCGACGACCTTTCAGGTTTCAGCCATCGGCACGGAAACGTTGACGTATCAGTGGAAGAAGGGTGCCACCGCAATCCCAGGTGCCACCGCCTCCACCCTGACCTTGAACAACCTGGCGTTCACGGACGCCGGGGCCTACTCGGTCCCGGAGCGCTTTGCGACCAGCGGCCGTGAGTTCGGCGAGGAGATCATCCTCGCCGGCAATGCCACCACCTACACGGTGACCAACTTCCTGTACGAGTTCTACGGGTATGGACCCGATTTCGCCGCAGGCAATGTCACTGTCCGGCTCCGCTTTTACGCCAATGACGGCCCCTCGGGCGTGCCCAACACCCTGCTCTTCGACAGCGGCAGTTCCCCCACCCTGCCGTCCACCGGCACCGCCGGAAGCGTGATCAATTACTCCGGCCTGAATGTGGTGGTGCCCAAGAACTTCACCTGGACAGTCGAGTTCGAGGGGGTCACAACTCCGAACGGCGCCGGTCTGCTGCAGGCCGGTCTGGACCTCTACACCGTCCCCACCGTCGGCATGTCCTACGACGATTATTGGGAGAAGGACGTCGGCGGCTCCTGGCTGTTGAGGGCTCCAAGCCCCGGGGAGCCGGACATCAACTTCGGCTGCCAGGTGGCCGGCACCTACAGCGGTCCCCCGACCTTCACGGTGCAGCCCCAGGACACCCACGCCTTCGCCGGTCAGACGGCTGTCCTCACCTCCTTCGCCTTGGGCACTTCCCCCTTGACCTATCAATGGCGCAAAGGGGGTTCCCCAATCAGCGGCGCCACCAACAATTTCTTGAGCCTTCCCGGCGTTACCGTGGCCGACTCCGGCAACTACACCGTCGTGGCAGTGAACAGCGATGGCACCGCCACCAGCCAGACCGCCGCCCTGACCGTCGAGGTTAACACCCCGCCGGTGGCATCCATCACGGCACCCGCCAACGGCGCCACTTTCAACTCCGGGATCGACCTCAGCATCACGGCCAGCGCCTCCGACCCGGACGCCACCTATGGCAGCGTCAGCTATGTGGAGTTCTTCGTGAATGGCACCCGGCTCTCAATCGACAGCACGTCCCCATACTCCTTCATCTGGACCAACCTGCCGGTGGGCACCCACGTCATCACCGCCACCGCCACGGACAACGTCGGCGCCACCGGCAGTTCGACCCCGGTCACCATCACCGTGGGCTTCGACCCCAGCGGCACCAATACGCTGGTCAACCAGGGTTCGCTCTGGCGCTACCTCGATACCGGGGTGGACCCCGGCGCCAGCTGGTTCACCACGGGCTTCAGCGACACCAGTTGGTCGGCGGGCCTGGCCCAGTTCGGTTACGGTGACGGCGACGAGACCACCTTGGTGGATTATGGGGCCGACGCGAACAACCGCCATGTCACGACCTGGTTCCGCCACACGTGGAACGTCGCGGACCCGGACGCCTTCGCGGCCCTGGCCGTGAAGCTCCTGCGGGACGATGGCGCCGTGGTTTACCTGAACGGCGTGGAAATCGCGCGCCAGAACCTGCCGGCCGGCCCCATCACGGCCTCCACCCTCGCGTCCAGCGACGTCGATGGGGCGGATGAGGCCGCCTATTTCAGCACCATTGTCGGCAAGCAGGGCATCGTGGCCGGCCAGAACCTGCTGGCGGTCGAGGTCCACCAGGCCTCCGCCTCCAGTCCCGATCTGAGCTTCGACCTTCAGCTCATCGCCCTGGGCGGGACCGCTCCTTTCCTGGTGGGGTGTGCCGACCTGACGGCCGATACCGACCCCGGCCTCTGCACGGCGGTGGTCACCTATGCCTCCCCGATCGCCTACGACAACGAGGACGGCACAGTCACTGTCTCCTGCACCCCGCCCAGTGGCAGCGCTTTCGGCAAGGGCCCGACCACGGTCACCTGCACCGCGACGGATTCGGACACCCTGACCGGGACCTGCACCTTCAAGGTGACCGTGAGCGACAACCAGGATCCCGTGGCCAACTGCCCGGGCAACATCACGACCACCACCAGTCCGTCCGGGAGTTGCTCCCGCGTGGTGACTTTCACCGCGACAGCCAGCGACAACTGCGCCGGCTCCACCATCTCCTGCAGCCCGGCCAGCGGTTCCACCTTCTCCCTCGGCGCCACCCCTGTGACCTGCACCGCCACCGACGCGGCCGGCAACACCGACACCTGCTCCTTCACGGTCACCGTCAATGACGAGCAGCGGCCCGACATCACCTGCCCTGCCACCCAGACGGCCGGGACCACCCCGGGCAGCTGCTCCGGCGTGGTGACCTACCCTGCCCCCGTGGCCACTGACAACTGCACGGTCAGCCCCACGGTCGTCTGCAACCCCGCCAGCGGATCGACCTTCGCGCGGGGCTCCACCACGGTCAACTGCACCGCCACGGACGCCGCCGGCAACACCCGCTCCTGCTCCTTCCTCGTCGTCGTGAATGACACCGAGTCCCCCGTCATCACCAGTTGCCCGGGCAACCTCAGCGTCGGCAACAGCCTCAACGCGTGCTCGAGCAATGTCACCTTCTCCGCCTCCGCGACCGACAACTGCCCCGGGGTGACGGTGGCCTGCACCCCGCCCAGCGGCACTGCCTTCCAGGTCGGCACCACCACCGTCACCTGCACCGCCGTCGATACCGCCGGAAACTCCTCCGCCCCCTGCACCTTCACCGTCACCGTCACGGACACGCAGGCCCCCACCATCGTGTGCCCCGCCAACATCACTGTGGCCACCGTCCCGGGATACTCCACCAACCTTACCTACAGCCCCACCGTCACCGAGAACTGTCCCACCATCCACGTGGTCTGCACCCCGCCCAGCGGTTCGGCCTTCGCCAACGGCACCACCACCACCGTCACCTGCACGGCCACCGACGACATCGGCAACGTCTCCACCCCGTGCTCCTTCACCGTGACCGTGGTTGATCTCGGCCCGGCCTGCGTGACCGAGGTGCTCTACGGCTTCAATGAACTGCTTGGCACCGTCGCCACCGATTCCTCCGGTTCCGGCATCAACGGCACCCTGGTCAACGGCCCGATCCGCACCGCGGGCGTGGTCGGCGAAGCGCTGCGCTTTGACGGGTTGAATGACTTGGTCGTGGCCAACAACCCCACCGCCCTCGAGGTGACCGGCCCCCTCACCTTCGGCTGCTGGTACCGCCCCGTGAACGCCACGGACACCCGTTACCTCCTCGTCAAGGGACAGAACGCCGGCAACGGCTTCTCCTACCGCATCGGAGTGGTCAAGGGGAAGTTCCAGTACAGCTGGGTCAGCCTGAGCTCCACCGGCGCCCGCGTCGTCAACACCTTCGCCACCTCCCGCAACGTCCTCGCCGCCGGCACCTGGATCCACATCGCCGTCTCCCACCAGCCGGGCACCTCGCCCACGTTCTACATCAACGGGGAGGTCTCCCCCGGCGGCCTCGTCTCCGGCTCCGCCACGGCCCTCCGCCAACTTTCCGGCGGCTACCCCTTCACGGTCGGCGGCTCCTCCGATGGCGTCAGCCCCATCAACGGTGCGGTCGATGAGGTCTTCGTGGTGTCGTCACTGCTAAACGACCTCCAGTTGCGAAGCCTGACCAATGGCATCTCTCCCTGCGCGCGCGCACCCCTGACCATTGCCACAGCCAGCCCGCTCGCGGACGCCACCGTCGGTGCCACCTACACCCTGAGCTTCGCCGCGACCGGCGGCAGCCAGCCCTACACCTGGTCCCTCGCCCCGGCCTCCGGGCCCCTGCCGGCTGGCTTGGCCCTCAGCGCGGCCGGTGTACTGACTGGCACTCCTTCCAGCGGTGGCTCCTACACCTTCACCGTCCGCGTCACCGATGCCATCGCCGCCAACACCGACAAGGCCTTCACCCTGCTCGTCAACAGCCCGCCGCCGCCGGTCATCACCACCAGCAGCCCCCTGCCCAATGGGGTCCGGAACCAGCCCTACAGCGTGACCTTCGCCGCCACCGGGGGCGTCCTGCCCCTCACATGGAGCGTTGACTCCGGCACCCTGCCCGCCGGCCTGACCCTCAGCCCGCTCGGCGTCCTCAGCGGCACCCCCACGGTCGCCACCACCAACACCGTCGGCATCCGCGTCACCGACTCCCACGTGCCCACCCGGTCGGACCTCAAGTCGTTCGTCATCGCCATCCAATCCCCCGCGACCGGCAACTACATCGTGCGCTACCGGTTTGAGGAACTATCCGGCCTGAATGCCCTCGACAGCTCCGGAAACAACATCACGGCCACCCTGATTAATGGTCCCACCCGCGTCACCAGCCCGACGGGGGGCGCCATCCGGTTTGATGGCATTAATGACCGTGTTACCGCGTTGACCGACCCCAAGCTCAACCACACGGGTCCGCTGACCCTGGCGGCCTGGATCTTCCCCGAGACGGTCGCCGATATCCGCACCATCATGATCAAGGGCGACGCCAAGGCCGCCACCTCCTATCGCTGGCTGTTCCGCGCGTCCGGGCCCAAGCTCCAGTACTACTGGGTGAGCGGCTCGAAGACCGAGAACCGTTACGAGACCGTGGGGAACATCCTTGCGGTGGGCCGCTGGACCCACGTGGCCGTCGTCCATACCCCGGGCTCAACCACGCCGCCGCAGTTCTATTCGAACGGTGTGGCCGTGGCCGGCATCATCCGCGCCGGTTCCATCACCGCGCTGTTCGGCACCACTTCCAATCCTTTCACCGTGGGCTCCGGCTCCAACGGCACCCAACCCTTCTACGGCGCCATCGACGAAGCCGTGTTCTTGAACACCGCCCTCGGTGCCAACGCTGTGGCCAGCCTCATGAACCCCGCGTCCACCATCCTGCCGGCCGCGCAGATGCTGGCCCCCATCCAGCTCACCATCGAGCAGTTCCCCGGCGAGTTCCTGCTCCGCTGGAACACCCAGCCCGGCTTCACCTACAGGTTGCAGCACCGCGGCCCCAACGTCTCCGACACCCTCTGGCTCGACCTGTCGGAACCGCTGCGCGCCGAGGGCCTTGAACTGCAATATCGCGACCGCGCCGAGGATCGCTTCTCCCGGTGGTACCGCGTGGTCACCGGGGAGTAGCCGCCCCTTCACCGGGACGGCCCGACTCCAGGCCGACAGGTGCCGCCAGCAGGAGCTCCCGCTCGGGTGCCGAAAGCTCCCGCCACTGACCAGGGGCGAGGCCGGCCAGGGTCAGCCGCCCAATCTGCACCCGCACCAGCCTGAGGGTGGGATGCCCCACGGCGGCGGTCATGCGACGGACCTGCCGGTTCTTGCCCTCGACCAACTCCAGCCCAATCCAACAGTCGGGCACATTCTTGCGATACCGAATGGGCGGATCCCGCGGGGGCATCTCCGGGGCCGGATCAACCCGCCAGGCCCGGCATGGCAGCGTCCTGCGCCCCTGCACGATCACCCCGGCGGCCAACCGCGCCAGCGCCGACGCCTCCGGAATCCGCTCCACCTGCGCCCAGTAAATCCGCCCGTGCCCCCGCCGCGGGTGCAGCAGGCGCTCATTCCAGGCGGGCTCGTCACCAAGGATCAGCAACCCTTCCGAATCAGCGTCCAGCCGGCCGATGGGATACACGCCGCGCGGGAATCCAAAGCCGGCCAGGGGACGGTTGGGCGAGCCGTCCGGGGTGAATTGCGACAGCACGCCGTAGGGCTTGTGAAAGGCCAGAAGCATGTTGCGCCAAGGGCCCGGCACGCCGGGCCGCCGACCGGGCCGACGGCTCAGGCGCCGCGCGCCGCCGCCACCAGTTCCCGAACCTTGGCCACGGCGTCCTCGACCTTGACAGCCATCATGGGGCCGGACCGCGGCTTGATCTCGACCTCGCCCTTGGCCAGGGACTTCTCCCCAATGGCCAGCCGGAGGGGAAACCCAACCAGGTCGGCATCCTTGAACTTCACCCCGGGCCGCTCATCACGGTCGTCCAGGATCACCTCGACGCCGGCCGCGCAGAGTTCCTGGTAGAAGCGCTCAGCCAACGGCGTCACCGGGCTGTCCGGCCCAAAGGCCAGCGGCGTCAGGCAAACCTCGTAGGGTGCCACCGCCAAGGGCCAGACGATGCCGTCCCGGTCGTGGCATTGCTCGATGATCGCCTGCACGGTGCGGGTCACCCCGATGCCGTAACAGCCCATGAACGCGGGCCGGCGGGAGCCGTCCTCGGCCAGGAAAGTGGCGTTGAGCTTCTCGCTGTACTTGGTGCCCAGCTTGAACACATGGCCCACCTCGATGGCGCGGCGGACCTTCAGGGGACGGGCGCACTTGGCGCAGGGTTCGCCGGCGCCCACGGTGCGCAGGTCGGCCCAGCGCGCCCCCGGGATGTCGCGCTCCATCGACACCCCCTTGAGATGGAAGCCGTCCTCGTTGGCCCCGGTCGTCATGTCGTTGGCCCCGCGCAGGCGGAGGTCGGCATACACGGGGAACCGCGTCACCCCCACCGCCCCCAGGCTGCCCGGTTGCGCCCCCAGCGCCTCGACAATCTCCGCCGGCTCGGCCGGGCGGAAAACGGTCGCCCCCGTGGCCCCGGCCACCTTGGCCTCGTTCAGCTGATCGTCGCCGCGCACCAGCAGCAGCAGGGGCTTGCTGTCGGCGATGTAGACCAGGGTCTTGATCTGACGGTTGGCCGGCACGCTGAAGGGCGCCTTGGCCAGCGCGTCGATCGTCACGACCCCCGGCGTGGCAAACTTCTCCGGGGCCGGGCCGACCTCGCGGGCAGCCGTGCCGGGAATGCCGCTGGTGGCCTTCTCCACGTTGGCCGCATACCCGCAGCCCTCGCAGAACACCACCTCGTTCTCGCCGGTGTCCGCCGGCACCATGAACTCGTGCGAGTAATTGCCGCCGATCACGCCGGTGTCGGCCTCGACCGGGAAGCTCTGCACCCCGCACCGGTTGAAGATTCGCTGGTAGGCGTCATACATCTTCCGGTAGCTGACCATGGCCGCGTCGTCGCTCACATCGAAGGAATAGGCGTCCTTCATGATGAACTCCTTGGCCCGCATCAGGCCGAAGCGCGGCCGGATTTCGTCGCGGAACTTGACGCTCACCTGGTAGAAGTTGACCGGCATCTGCCGGTAGGAGCTGATCTCGGCCGCCGCCAGCGTGGTGATGACCTCCTCCGCCGTCGGGCTCAGCACCCACTCCTTCTTGGCCCGGTCACGCACCTTGTAAAGGACGTCCGCGGCGGTTTCATAGCGCCCGCTCTGCTGCCAGATGTCGGGCGGCTGCAGCGCCGGCATGAGGACCTCCAGCGCGCCGGCCCGGTCCATCTCCTCGCGCACAATGCGCTCCACCTTGCGCAGGACGCGCAGGCCCAGCGGGAGAAACGTGTAGAGGCCCCCGGTCAGCTTGCGCACCAACCCCGCCCGCAGCAGGAGCTTGTGCGACATGATTTCCGCGTCGGCGGGCGTTTCCTTGAGCGTGGGAATGAAGGCTTGGGACCAGCGCATGGGGGGAAGGGGGGAATTGGGAGGTTCGGCGGCAAAGTCGGCGTGGGCGTGAGGGCAACCCGGCGCGGCGCGCGGGCCCGGGCCTCACTTCACCATGTTCACCAGGGGCGCCAACCCCTGGATGCGCACCTCGAGGCGGTCCCCGCTCTCAATGGGACCAACCCCGCTCGGGGTGCCGGTCAGGATCACGTCCCCCGGCAGGAGGGTCAGGTTGGTGGAGATGAAGCTGACCAGGTGAAAGCAGTTGAAGATCAACTGCGAGGTGTTGGAGTTTTGGCGGAGTTGCCCGTTCTGGAACAACTGGATGGTCAGGTCGTGGGGATCAATCTTGGTCTCCACGTAGGGTCCCAGGGGCGTGAAGGTGTCAAAGGACTTGGCCCGGGCCCACTGGCTCTCGGCGGCCTGGATGGTGCGGTCGCTGATGTCCTGGGCGGCCGTGTAGCCGAAGATGTAGCGCGCGGCGGCGGCCGGGGTCACGTTGCGGACGCGCCGGCCGATGACAATCGCGAGTTCCGCCTCATAATCGGTGCGGTGGGCGGGAAACGGCACCTCGACCTTGATGCCGTCGGGAATCAGCGAGGTGGGCGCCTTCAACCAAAAGAGCGGTTCCTTGGGCAGCGGCTTGCCGGATTCGCGCGCGTGGTCCGCGTAGTTGAGGCCGACCGCGATCACCTTGCTCGGGTTGACGGGCGTCAGGGTGCGCAGGCCCTTCCAGGGGGTCGGCTTCTTGTCGAAGGACGGCGAGCCAAACACATCGCCGCGCAGGCGGAACAACTCGCCGTCCACCACCTTGGCGTGGAAGATGTCGTCGCCCTTTTGGAATCGGCCGATGGCTGCCATAAACGCGGCGTGATTAGTAGCAAAGGCCGGAAGGCTGTCGCAAGAGGAATTGCGATGGGGGCATGCGTAAACCGGCGTGGAGCATGGGTTTAGGCGGGGGCGGCCTTGCCGCCGCGGCGCCGTGGCGCCGGACAGGTGCGGGTGGCCGCCAGGCGGAAGGCGCTGCCCACCGCCATGACCAGCCAGACAGGCGTCATCCAACCCAGGCCCCCGGCGGGACTGTAGATGGCCAGCCACTGCCCGCCCACCACGGCCACGGCGGCACAGCCCGCCGCCGCCCAACCCAGGCGGGATCCCCCCTCACGTCCGAGGGCCCGGGCCCCCAAACCCACCAGCAGGCCCACGCCCCAGGCGGCAAAACCCAACTGGTGCCCCGTGCTCTGAATCAGGAAAAACCACGCCAGCATGCCCACCGCCCCCGCCAGCACCGCGCCCACCACGCCGGGCACCAACCCCGCCGCCGCCAGGCGCTCCCCCTCCAACCGGCCCCACAACTCCAGGTTGGCCGCGGCCGTCCGGTCGGCCCCGCACCCGGGACAGGCCACGCGCTGCGGCATCCGTCCGTGCAGGGGATAGACCTCAAACTCAAAGCGCACGCCGCAGTCACACTCGACCCGGATCTCCACCGGGGCGCCCTCGGGCGGAGGAACCTCCGCGGGGCGGCGCCATCGCCGGAAAAACGAGGCCAGCGCGGTCACTCCCAGTTGGGATAGGACCCCAGCACCTTGACGAAGTGGCAGTGCTCCTGCAACTGCTCCACCGCCTTGGCCACCCGGCGGTCCGTGATGTGGCCGTCCGTGTCCACGAAGAAGAGGTATTCCCACGCCTTCCGCTTGCTCGGCCGGCTCTCAATCTTGGTCATGTTCAGCTTGTAGCGGCGGAACGGGGCCAGCGCGCTGTGCAGCGCCCCCACCTTGTCCACGATGCTGAACAGGATGCTGGTGCGATCCCGCCCGGTCGGCGGCGTCCCCTGCCGGCCGAGCACGAGAAACCGCGTGGCATTGGCCGCGCTGTCCTGGATGTCCTGCTCGAGGATCGGCACCCGGTAATGCGCCGCGGCCAGTTCCCCGGCCAGCGCCCCCGAGCGCACATCGCGCGCCGCCAGTTCCGCGCTGCGCGCGTTGCTGCTGGTCTCGATGAGTTCCGCCTGCGGAAAGTTGCGGTGCAACCACAGGCGGCACTGGGCCAGCGTCTGCGGATGCACATACAGCTTGCGGATGCGCTCCCGGGTCCCGCGGCTGACCAGGCAGTGCCGGATCGGCAGGACCACCTGCGCCACGATCTTCAGGTCACTGTCGACAAACATGTCCAGGGTGTGCGTGACCACGCCCTCGGTGGAGTTCTCCACCGGAACCACCCCGTAGTCCGCCCGCTGCTTGGCCACCTCGGCGAAGACGTCCGCGATGGTCTTGAGCGGCCGATACCGCAGGCTGGCCCCGAAGCGCTGGATGGCCGCCTGGTGCGTGAAGGTCGCCTCCGGGCCCAGGTAGGCGATGGTCATCGACTTCTCCAGGCTCAGCGCGCTGGACATGATCTCCCGGTAGATCGCCCGCAGGCTCTCGTTGGTGATGGGACCCTGGTTCGAACGGCACACCCGCTGCAGCACCGCCAACTCGCGGTGCGGCGCGTAAATCTCCTCGCCGTGCTGGATCTTGATGGCGCCGATGCCCAGAACGTGCCGGGTGCGCTCGTTCAACAAATGGACGATCTTCTCGTCCAGCGCGTCGATGGCCTTGCGATGCTCCGGGATGGTCATGCCGGAGGAGGATGAAGCGGAGCCGCCCACAACTCAATCCCGGAGGCGGCCCCCTACTCGGCCGCCGTTGGCGGAGCCTGGTCCTTGCGGCGCCCCAGGCGGTTCCGGGGGGCTGGCGCCGGGACGGGTCCCGCTTCCGTGGCCTCGGATGCGGCCGGACCGGCCGGCGCCGCCGTGGCCGTGGCCGTGACAGCCGCCCCGGGGGTCTCCACCGCGGGCGCGGCGGACGCCGCCGGTTCGGTCGCCCCTCCCTCGCCACCCATGGACATCTCCCCCTGCAGGGGCTCGGGGGGAGCGGTGGCCAAACCGGGGTCCACCGTGAGGAGGCTCTCGGGCTTGGTCACCGGAATCCGGCGCAGTTCATCGGCGGCCGGCAGGTCCTCCAGGCCTTTCAGGCCGAAATACTCCAGAAAAACGGCGGTGGTCCCATAGGTGATCGGCCGCCCCACCACTTCCGCCCGCCCCACCGCCTCCACCAGGTTGCGCTCCAGCAGCGTCTGCATCACCCCGTCCACCGCCACCCCGCGCACCTGCTCGATCTCGGCCCGGGTGATGGGCTGGCGGTAGGCAATGATGGCAAGGGTCTCCAACCCGGGCTGCGAGAGGCGGCCCGGGCGGCCGCGGTGCCCGACCAGCACCTTGATCCACGGGGCGAACTCCGGCTGGCTGGCGAACTGCCAGGCCCCCGCCACACACACCAGCCGATACGAACGGGCGGCCGCTTCATGTTCCCGCGCCAGTTCCTCCAGCGCCGCCGTGATGGCATCCATGGGCGTTTTCTTGAAGGCCCGGGCGGCCCCGGTCTCGTCTTGCTCGGCCGCGTTGGCAAGCAGGTCCCGCAGGTCCTTCGGGGTCAGCGGACGCTGGGCGGAGAACAGGATGGCTTCGAGGATGTTCTTGAGGTCCATGGGGAATTGCAGGGCACAGGCCGGGAAAACGCTCCGGAACCGGCTCAGGCGGGGGCCGGACCCGCCGGATGTTCGGGAGACAACGGAGGGGAAGCCAAGGCCTCCCCGGCCACGGCCTGGGCATAGTCCCCGGCCGGGTTGACCGGCGCGTCCTCCTCCACGGGCGGCGCGGCGGCAATCTCGATTTCGGCGAAGGGCTCGGGTTGCTCGGCCACGATTTGCCGCATGCGCATGAGCTCGAGCACGGCCAGGAAGGTGACCACCACCTCCGTGCGGCTGGTGGCCTCGGCGAACAGATCGGAAAACCGGAACCGGGACTGGGAGACGATGCGCTGGCGAACCTGCTCGATCTTCTCGCTGACCGTCCATTTGTCCTCAAAAATGTCCCGCAGATCCTCCCTTTGATTGACGCGCTTGAGGATGGCGTTGACGGCGTTGATGAGGTCGAACAGGCCGGCCTGGGACCTGAGCGGGGCGGCCTCGACGGCAAATTCCGGCGGACAGGGGACGCGCGGGTAAACCTTTTCCTGCCGCGCCTCGAAATCCCCCAGCTGGGCGGCGGCGTCCTTGAATTTCTTGTATTCGACCAGCTGACGGATCAGCTCCCAGCGCGGGTCCTCGCCCTCCTCCTCGCCCTCGGGCGTGACCTGCTGGTCCACCGGCAGGAGCTCACGGCTCTTCAAATACATGAGGGTGGAGGCCATGACGAGAAACTCGCCGGCAATCTCCAGGTCCAGCATCCGCATCACCTCGATGTATTCGATGAACTGCGTCGCCAACTGGGTGAGGTTGACCTCATAGATGTCGACCTCCTCCTTCTTGATCAGGTAGAGCAGCAGGTCGAGCGGCCCCTCAAAGACCTCGAACTTGACTTGGTATTCCGTCATGCGCAGCCGACGACACGGGGTGGTCGGAACGGGCGAGCCTAGTTGCCTTCAACCCGCCTTGGCAAACCTTTACTCATCCTCCCGGATGCTCATCACGCTTGGCAGGGTGGGAGCCGCCTCGCTAGTCTGGGCGGCGTGACCGATCACACGAAGTCCAAGACGCCCGATACCGCCATCCTGAACGCCGCCGCCGCCTGGACGGCCTCCCATGCCAGCGCCGCCGCCACCCCGCAGGGGGAGGAGGCCCGGCAATGGTTCAAGTCCCTCGAGTTCGTGGTCGAGTCCATCCTGCGCAACCAAAGCCCCGCCCACGCCGCGTTCTTCCTCGACAGCCTGACCGGCCGCCTGCGCGACGCCGGCATCACCGTGCCCAGCACGGTCACCACCCCCTACGTCAACACCATCCCCGTTTCCGAGGAACCCCCCTACCCCGGCGACTGGCGCCTGGAAACCCGCATCAAGTCGATCCTGCGCTGGAATGCCATGGCCATGGTCGTCAATGCCAACTCCAAGCACGACGGCCTGGGCGGGCACATCTCCACCTACGCCTCCAGCGCGACCCTCTACGAAATCGCCTACAACCACTTCTTCCGCGGCGGTGACGACGGCGGCCCGGCCGACATCGTTTACTTCCAAGGCCACGCCACCCCGGGCAACTACGCCCGGGCCTATCTCGAACGCCGCCTCAACGAACGGGACCTCCAGCATTTCCGCCAGGAATTGGCCGAGGGCGGCGGCCTGTCGTCCTACCCGCATCCCTACCTGATGCCGGACTTCTGGCAGTTCCCCACCGTGTCCATGGGCCTCGGTCCGATCATGTCCATCTACCAGGCCCGCTTCAACCGCTACCTGCGCGCGCGGGGCCTGGTCAAGTGGGACCGCGAACCCCGCGTCTACGCCTACGTCGGGGACGGTGAAACCGACGAACCCGAAAGCCTGGGCCAACTGGCCCTCGCCGCCCGCGAAAACCTCGACAACCTCTGCTGGGTGGTCAACTGCAACCTCCAGCGCCTCGACGGCCCCGTCCGCGGCAACGGCAAGATCATCCAGGAACTGGAGGGCGTCTTCCGCGGTGCCGGCTGGAACGTCATCAAGGTCATCTGGGGCAGCGACTGGGACGACCTCCTGGCCCGCGACACCCAGGGCCTGCTCGTCCGCCGCATGGAGGAAACCCTCGATGGCGAGTACCAGAAATACAGCGTCGAGCCCGGCAGCTACATCCGGAAGCACTTCTTCGGCAAGCACCCCGAGCTGCTCCGCATGGTCAACCACCTGACCGACGAGCAACTGCGCAAGATGTACCGCGGCGGGCACGACTCACGGAAGGTCCACGCCGCCTACAAGGCCGCCCTCGAACACAAGGGCCAGCCCACCGTCATCCTCGCCAAGACAATCAAGGGCTACGGGCTGGGCGAGGCCGGCGAGGGACGCAACATCTCGCACCAGCAGAAAAAGATGAACGAGAAGGAGCTCCGGGAATTCCGGGCCCGCTTCAACATCCCCATCGCCGACGAGGACATCGCCGAGACGCCCTTCTACCGCCCCCCGGAGGACAGCCCGGAGATGCAGTACCTGCTCGAGCGCCGCCGCACCCTCGGGGGCTTCCTGCCCAAGCGCACCGCCAAGGCGCCCCCCCTCAAGGTTCCCGCCCTGGCCGACTTCGCCCGCTTCCTCAAGGGCGACGACAAATCCGCCGCCTCCACCACCAAGGCGTTCGTCCTCATGCTGAGCGCCCTGCTCCGCAACAAGGACATCGGGCGGAACCTCGTCCCCATCATCCCGGACGAGGCCCGAACCTTCGGCATGGACGGGCTCTTCCGCGAGATTGGCATCTACTCGCCCAAGGGCCAGCTCTACGAGCCGGTCGACAGCGCCACCTCCCTGCCCTACCGCGAGGCCAAGGATGGGCAGATTCTCGAGGAAGGCATCAACGAAGCCGGCAGCATGGCCAGCTTCACCGCGGCCGGCACCGCCTACGCCACCCACGGAATCAACATGATTCCGTTCTTCATCTACTACTCGATGTTCGGCTTCCAGCGCGTCGGCGACCAGATGTGGCTGGCGGGTGACATCATGGCCAAGGGTTTCCTGCTCGGGGCCACCGCCGGGCGCACCACCCTCAACGGCGAGGGCCTCCAGCACGAGGATGGCCATTCCCTGCTCCACGCCAGCACCGTGCCCAACCTGCTCGCCTACGACCCGGCCTTCGCCTACGAACTGGCCATCATCATCCAGGACGGTCTGCGCCGGATGCATGGGGACAACGAAAACCTCTTCTACTACATCACCCTCTACAACGAGAACCTCCTCATGCCCCCCATGCCCGAGGGATGCGAGCAAGGGGTGCTGCAGGGGCTCTACAAGTTCAAGGCCGGACCCGACGGCCTCGCGCACAAGGCCCAAATCCTCGGCAGCGGTCCCATCCTGCGCAGCGCCCTCGTCGCGCAGGAAATCCTGGCCTCCCGCTACGGCGTGAGCGCGGACGTCTGGAGCGCCACCAGCTACAAGCGCCTGCGCAGCGAGGCCCTCGCCGCCCAGCGCTGGAACCGCCTGCACCCCACCGAAAAACCCCGCGTTTCCTACCTGGAGCAGGTCCTCGCCCGGCAACCCGGCCCCTTCATCGCCGTCAGCGACTTCATGAAGATTGTGCCCGACCAGATCGCGCCCTGGGTGCCCGGCGGCCTCACCACCCTCGGCACCGACGGCTTCGGACGCAGCGACACCCGGGAACGGCTCCGTCGGTTCTTCGAGGTGGATGCCCCCTCCGTGGTGGTGGCCACCCTGCACGCCCTCAGCCAGCGCGGGACGATCGGTCCCGAGGTGGTGGCCCAGGCCATCCGCGACCTCGGCATCGACCCGGAAAAGGCCGCTCCCATCATCCTCTAGGCACCCCCTCAAGGCTGCCCGCGGGCACTTTTCGCTTTCCCCGGGCGCCCCGCTGTGGCTTAGTCCAGCGCTCGCCCGGCCTGGCCCGGTCGCACTGTCTACAAACCATGTCCCTACCCACTGTACTCCTTCGTCCCGGCGAGGCCGACCGCATCGTCGCCGGCCATCCCTGGGTCTACCACGGCTCCATCCTCCGCCTGACCCAACCCACCCCCGATGGCTCGGTCGTCCAGGTCAAGGACCACCGCCAGCGGTTCCTGGGCGTCGGCCTCTACAACAGCAAGTCCCGCATCAATGTCCGCCTGCTCGCCTCCGAGCGCGTGGAGATCGACGAGTCATTCTTCGAGCAGCGCATCCGCGAGTCGCTCGCCCTGCGCTCCCGGCACCTGCCCGGCACCTCCTCCTTTCGCGCAGTCAACTCCGAGGGCGACTTCCTCAGCGGCCTCATCGTCGACAAATACGAGGATGTCCTCGCCGTGCAGACCTCCGCCCTCGGCATGGATGCCCGCAAGCCGGAAATTTTCCGCGTGCTGCAGCGACTGCTCGCGCCCCGCGCCATCGTGGAACGAAACGACGTCGCGTCCCGCAAGTTCGAGGGCCTGCCCGACGCCCAGGGGGTCGTCAGCGGCCGGCTTGACGCCACCGTGCCCGTCAGCCTCAACGGCCTGCGCTTCGAGACCGACATCCTGGCCGGCCACAAGACCGGCCTCTACCTCGATCAGCAGGTGAATTACCAGCGGGTGGCCAGCCTGCTCCGCCCCGGTTCCGGGGCCCGCGTGCTCGACTGCTTCAGCTTCCTCGGCGGGTTTGCCCTCCATGCCGCGCGCGCCGGCGCGGCCGAGGTCCTCGCGCTCGACCAGAGCGCCGAGGCCGTCGCCGCCGCCAACCGCAACGCCCAGGCCAACGGGCTCTCCGGGCGCTGCCGCTTCGAGGTGGCCAACGTCTTCGACTGGCTCAAGGCTCACACGCAGTTCAAGCCCGATGGACCGCCCCCCGACCGCTTCGACCTCATCATCCTCGACCCTCCCAGCTTCACCAGGAACCGCGCCTCCGTGCCCGATGCCATGCGCGGCTACAAGGAAATCCATCTCCGGGCCCTGCGCCTGCTGAAGCCCGGCGGCACCCTGGCCACCTTCTGCTGCTCCCACCACGTCGATTCACGGCTGTTCCTCGACGGCATTCTTTCCGCCGCCTTTGATGCCCGCAAGGTCCTCCGCCGCATCGCCACCTACGAGCAATCCCCCGACCATCCCGTCATTCCTTCCATCCCGGAGACGGAATACCTGAAGGGTTTCGCCTTCGAGTTGGTCCGCTGACCGTCGCCCGCAAGCCGCCGCCGCGCGGCCCGGACCCTGTCCCGTTTCAGGACACTTGTCCTGTCCACCTGTCCATTCCCTGCCCAAGGGCACCGGCAGATTCATCTCCGTAGCCGGACTCTTTTTTCCGCGTTGCCAGGATACCCGCCCCGCGCAGGGATGGGTGTGCCGTCGTCCCGCGACCGCCCAAAGCCCCCCAGGCCGTGTCCCGTGTCAGCCATGCATGGCCGGTTGTTGCCTTGTGCAGGCAAGGGAGTTGCACCGCACGCCCCCCCCCGCACGCAAGCAATCCAGCCCCATCCCGCCCTCTTGGCACCCCACCTGCTAAACCGTCGGCCTGTATGGGTCTGCCGTTCCTGAACAATCGTGCGCGCAAGCGCGATCAAATCATTTCCATCGACCTCGGCGGTAACTCCACCAAGGCCGTCGCCCTCCAGCGCAAGGGAGACCGGTTCTCCCTGACCGACTACGCCGTGGTGGACTCGCCCAAGCAGGACAAGCCGATGTCCTCCAGCGAACTCACCGAGCACCTCAAGCAGGTGATGCAGAACCTGGACACCCGTCAGCGTCAGGTCACCCTGTGCCTGGGGGTCAACGAGAGCGTCTTCCGGCAGACCGAGGTGCCTTTTGTTCCCGTGGCGGACCTGCGCCAGATGCTCAAATACAATGCCAAGAACTATCTCCAGCAGGATTACCCCGACCACGTCTTCGATTGTCATTACCTGCTGACCGCCGGGGGCGACTCCAGTCCCAAGCCCGCGTCCGGACCCGTCAAGCACAAGGTGGTCGTCGGCGGAGCCAGGCGACAGTCCGTGGAAAACATCGCCGAGGCCATCAAGGGCGCCGGGCTCATCCCTGACCAACTCGTGCCCGGCCTCATCGGGCCCGTCAATGCCTTCGAACTGTCGGAACCCGAGGCCTTCGCCAATGAGGTGTTCGCCCTGGTTGACATGGGTTTCCGCAACACCAGCATCGTCATCCTTGCCAAGGGACAGATCCTCCTCAACCGCGTGGTCGCGATCGGCGGGGACCACCTGACCGCCGGGTTGGCCGATACGCTCAACATTTCCTACCAGGAAGCCGAGAACATCAAGGTCGGCATGCCCACCGAAGTCCAACAGAACCTGGAACCCCTGCTGCAACCCCTCGGCCGGGAACTCCGCGCCTCCATCGACTTCTTCGAGCATCAGCAGGATAAGGCCGTGGCCAAGGTCTACGTGTCCGGCGGACCGGCCCGCAGCGAGTTCCTCTTCGAGGCCCTCCAGGCGGAGCTGCTCGTGCCCTGCCAGGCCTGGAGCCCCACCAAGACGCTGAACCTCGGCCTCAAGCCCCAAAAACTGGTCGAACTCGAACAAATCGCTCCCCAACTCGCCGTGGCCATCGGGGCCGCCGCGGTTTCCTTCTAGGACGCATATGCCCATCCGCATCAACCTCCTGGCCGAGATCCAGGACGCCGAAGAACAACGCCGCAAGGATCCGGTCAAGCGCACCCTCCTCGCCGGGATCATCCTCGTCTTTGCCCTCGGCGTCTGGGCCATGGTGCTGCAATACAAGGTCATGGCGGCCAAGCGTGTCCTGACGGTCCTGGACACCCGCTGGCGGAGCCTCGAGCCGGATTACAAGCTGGCCGTCGAGAGTTACCGCGCCGTCCGCGACACCGAGGACAAACTCGTCGCCCTCCAGGGCATGACGACCAACCGCTTCCTCTGGGGCAGCACCCTCAACGCCCTCCAGCAAACCCTCAATGGCATCGATGATGTCGCAGTGCTCCAGCTGAAGGCGGAACAGAGCTATCTCCTCAACGAGGGGACCCCTTCCCGCACGAATGGCAACAGCGTCATTCCCGGGCGGCCGGCCACCACGACCGAGCGCATCATCCTCACGGTCGATGGCGTCGATCTCAGCGGCACCGACGGTAAGCGCATCAACCGCTTCAAGGAATCCATCGCCGCCATCCCCTACTTCAAGGAGCAGCTCAACCGCACCAACGGCGTCCTGCTCACCAGCCGGGCCCTGCAACCCGGGCGCCCCGGCGGCCCCGCCAACGTGAACTTCTCCCTGCAGTGCTACTTCCAGGAAAAGACCCGTTAACATGAAGAACCTGCCCAAAGAAAAGCGGGACCGCATCATCCTGATCGGCGTGGGAACCCTCGCCGTGATGTTCGGCCTCTATTACAGCGTGATTCGCTACCAGCGCGAATCCCTGGTCACCCTTGCCCGCCAGCACGTCGATGAGGAGGTCCGCATCAACAATTCCCAGCGCCTGATCTCCGGGCTCGCCAGCCTGCGCGCACGCCTCGCGGACTCGGAAAAGCAGCTTCAGGGGATTGAGTCCACCATGGCCAACGGGGACATGTACTCCTGGATCATCCAGACGCTCCACTCTTTCAAGGACCACGGCGATCACAAGGTCGAGATGCCCCAGTTCAGCCGGGAAAACCCGATGGAGGTCGGCATCCTTCCCCGCTTCCCCTACAAGGCGGTCGGGTTCTACATCCGGGGCACCGCCCTCTACCACGACCTCGGCAAGTTCATCGCCGACTTCGAGAACGCCTTCCCCTACATGCGCATCCAGAACATCCAACTGGAGCCCGCCGACGGCACCAGCGTGGGCAATGCCGGCTCCACCAGCGGCTCCCACTCCGCTGAGGACACCGAGAAACTCGCCTTCCGGCTCGAGGTGGTCGCCCTCGTGAACCCCGGCAACCGCTGACCCCAACCGCCCCGCCCCCATGAAGCCGCTCCTTCCCTACCTCGTCGCCGCCGCGCTCCTGGCGCCCGCCCTCCTGCAGGCCGCGGCCGCCACCAAGCCTCCCCAGGCCGCGCCGCCCGTCACCCCCATCACGCCGCCGAAGTCCGTCTTTGTCATCGACCCCAAGCTGGGCAAGGACCCCTTCTTTCCCCTGTCGAAGCGCTTCGAGCAGCTGCTGCCAAAGACCAACGACGTCTACGTCCCGCCGCAGCCCCAGTTCCCGGAGGAACTCCAGTGCCGAGGCATCACCCTCGGCGCACGGCCCCTCGCCATGGTCAACGGCCGGAGCGTCGAGGCGGGCGAGCGTTTCCCCGTCCGCCTGGGCAATGGCCAGGTGCTTCAGGTCCTGTGCCTCCAGGTGCGCGAACGCTCCGTGATCCTCGAGGTCAACGGCGTCCGCAAGGAACTCCACCTCCGCTCTCACCTCAAGTAGACCGCGCTTCTGCCGATCCCCTTTCCCAACACCACCCTATGAAAATCCAGCTCACAACCCTGCTCCTCGGCCTGGCCGCCCTCACCGCGCCCGGCGCCACCCCGGAGGAAACCGCGCCGGCCCCAACGCCGGCACCCGTTGCCACCCCCGCCCCCGCCGCTCCCCTTCCCGGCGACGCCGTTGCCGTGCAGGCCCGCACCCCCGGCCAACCCGCCACCCCCAGCCCCGTGGCCGCCCCCGCCGACAAGCCCGAGGGTGGCGCCGCCCCCGCCGAGGCCACCCCTGCGGCCAAGCCCGACGAACCGGTCCCCCTGATTGTCATTGATGACGTCCCCCTGACCGACGCCATCCGCAACCTCGCCCGGCAATCCAACCTGAACTTCCAATTCGACCCTCGCATCGGCTCCTCCAACCAGCCCAACGTCAGCCTCCGCTTCGAGAACGTCACCGCCACCGAGGCCCTGCAGGCCGTCCTCGAGAACTACGGGCTGGCCCTCGTCAAGGACACCAAGTCCCGCATCGCCCGGGTGACCCTCAAGGACCCGAAGGCCGAGGATCCCCTCGTCGCCCGGATCGTCCAGCTGCGCTACAGCGATGCCAGCAACCTCGTCAGCATCGTCAAGTCCACCCTCTCCGATCGCAGCCAGGTGATGGCCGATCCGCGGACCGCCAACCTCATTGTCACCACCACCGAGAAGGAGATGGAGAGCCTCCTTTCCCTCATTGAAAAGCTGGATGCCCCGACCCGCCAGGTGCTCATCGAGGCGCGCCTCATCGAGACGGCCAAGAACCCGACCAGCGTCCGCGGGTTGGATTGGTCTGGCACACTGGAGGCCCAGAAGCTCAGCCTGGGCAATAACACCGTCCCGAATCCGGCCGGCGGCGCCAACAGCATCCTCTCCCCCAACCCGAAACTTCTCATCGACACCGCCAAGGGCTTCAACCCTGCCACCGCCTTCCTCGACGCCGATGGCCTCACCGCCGTCCTCTCATGGCTGAACAAGGACGCCGACAGCGAAGTCGTCGCCACCCCGCGCGCGGTCATGCTGGACAACCAGACCTCCACCCTGTCCATCACCCGTGCCTTTCCCATCTTCCAGGTCACCCCGGGCTCGGCCAACTCCCCGGCCGGCGGGACGGTGCAATACACCAACCTCGGCACCATCCTCACCGTCACCCCGCGCATCGCCGCCGACAACAACATCCAGTTGCGCGTGGTGCCCGAGGTTTCCAACATCGACTCCAAGGACTCCCAGACGCTCAACGGCGAGGTCAATGTCGCCAACGTCTACGCCATCCGCCGCATGGACACCTCCGTCATGATTCCCAGCGGCAACACCCTGGTCATGGGCGGCCTCATCAGCGACACCAAGAACAACAGCACCATCAAGGTGCCCGTGCTGGGCGATGCCCCCCTCATCGGCGGCGCGTTCCGTTACCAGTCGAAGTCCCGCAACAAGAACAACCTCCTCATCTTCGTCACGCCGACCATCGTCGAGGACGGCGACTTCCAGCCCACCGCCAGCGGGCGCGAATTCATGCAAACCCGCCTGATCGAGCGTCCGGAGCCAGCCCCGGGGATCTTCGACACGGCCAAGCCCTACGACTGGAGCAAGCCCATCGAATGAGCCATAGTGGGTCACAGCCTCCACCCCCACCCCGCATGAAGAACCAACTCCTCCTCCTGCCCCGCGTCGCCAGCCTCGCCGGGTTCCTCCTGGGCGGCGTCCTGACTGCCGCAGGCCAGGCTGCATTCCCCTATGGCACCTGGGACTGCGTCATCAGCGAGCGCCAAAGCGGACTCGCCGTCCTGAGCTTCGGAACCGGTACCAACGCCTTCTCCGGCCTGCAGGTCGTCCGGCCCGGCTACGGCAACGGCAACCTGATCACCTCCTCCACCAACCCCCGCTACACCGGCGGTGACCCCACCCGTGACGGGACGGAATCCAGCCAGGGTTCCTCGTCCACCAACGGTCCCTTCGTGGGGGCGACGGCCATCAGCGGCCAGTGGTATTACGAGGATGGCTCGACAAACCGCATCATCGGGTTCCTCGACCAAATCTCGGCCCGCTACGAGCTGACCGAGGTGATCACCACGAACTTCAACGAACTCCAGAACGTCGAGGCCTATGTCACAAACCTCGCCTATGTTGCCGTCAATACGACGAACTCGGTCAGTTTCCGGGCGTCCGGGACGGGTGGCCAGCGGCTGTTGCTCACGGCCTATCTGCCGAGTGGCAAGAAGTCCATTTTCCGGGGCACCCCTTCCGTGGCCCTGCCGAGCCAGGCCGGCGAGTTTTACGCCACCGGCAAGAGAAGTGGCCAACCCTACGTTGAGTTCTTTCAGCTCACCGCGAATCCCGAGCCCAGCCTGCCGAACGTCTACACCATAGCAGAGGGCAACGGCGCCGGTTACAACTTCACCGGGCAGGCCATCGTCTCGCGCACCGGACGCATCGCGATCTTCCAGCAGACCGATCGCGACCCCTACCGCATCACCACCTACCTCGGCCCCTACAACAGCACCCTGCGCCGCGGCAGCATCAACGGCTACGACGACCTCGGCCGGAAGCCGACCTATCGCCTCGTCCATTACTAGCGCTGGTCCTTACCCGACCGCCCACCCGCCGCCGCCCCCGTGGGCGGCGGCCCCATGTACGACCCTGCCCGGGAACGTGACTTGACCGCCACCCGTCGCCGACGGCCTGGCGTGTCCAACGCGGCACCCCGCACACCGCGGACATTCCTCGACGCATCGCCGGTCGGCTGGCGGCAGGCTTACTGGGGGGCCGGAGGCGGCGCCTCCAGGCGGGACAGGCGAGGCATCAGGGGCCAGCGGGCCTGCAACCGCACAAGCCAGTAGAACAGTTCCATGCGCCAGCGCACGCGCCAGCCGCCTTCGAGTTCCCCGGCCAGCAGGCTCGTCACCGCGGAGGCAATTCCATGCCGGTCGCGCGGTTCCAGGAAGATCTCGAGGAAGGGCCGGGTGTAAAACCCCTCCACCATGCGCCCATAGAGGTCAAGCGCCCGGCGCACCCGGCGTTCGTAGCCGCGGAAGGATCGCGCCCCATCGTGCCCCTTGGCCAGCGCCGCATCCACGGCGCGCGCCGCCAGGCGACCGGAATGCATGGCCAGGAAGACACCGGAGGAAAAGATCGGGTCAATGAAACCCGCCGCGTCTCCCACCCGCAGCAGGCGGGGCCCGGCGAGGCGGCGGTTGCGATAGGAGAAGTCACTCGTGACATGGAGTTCCCCCAGTCGCACCGCACCGGCCATTCGCTCGCGCAGGATCGGACTGGATTGCCAGTGCCGCTCAAAAAACTCAGCCGCAGAGGCGCGGGTTTCGGCGAACTCGTCCCGGTCCATGACCAGTCCCACGCTGACCTTGTCCCCGGCCAGCGGAATCAGCCAAAACCACTTGTTCTCCAACCGCACGATCACGGTGTCGCCCGCCGCCGCGCCCTCGTCGAGGCGGACCCCGCGAAAATGTCCGAAGATGGACAGCTTGCGCAGCCGTGGATGCACCTGCCGCAGGCCCTCCTGGTTGCCGGTGACGTTGCCCCGCCCGCTGGCATCGATGAGGAATGACGCCGGCAGGCTCTCGCGGCGGCCGTCCGGGCCGGCCGCCTCCACCCGCACCCCGTCCGGCCCGGCCGTGAAGCGGCCTGCCGCCCAGCCCTCGCGCACCTCGACCCCGCAATCGCGCGCATGCTGCAGGAGAAGATGGTCAAACGTGGCCCGCTCGACCTGGAAGGCCTCCGGATGGCGGGTGAACCGGCCATTGCGGAAGACCAACTGGACGCTCTTCGCCCCGCTGGCGAGGTGGAACTGCGCCCCGACCTTCCGCATGAGGCCCGCCTGTTGGAGCCGGGGAAGCACGCCCATCTCGGCGAAGATGGGATGATTGTAGGGCAGGAGCGATTCGCCGATGTGGAACCGGGGAAAAAACTCACGCTCGAGCACCAGCACGCGGCGCCCGGCCCGCGCCAGCAGGGTGGCCGCGGCGCTGCCCCCGGGGCCGCCGCCAATGACAATCGCATCCCATGGAGCCTTCATCGCGCGAAGATTTGGCGGATAATATCCTCGATGGGGACTTCCTGGATGTCGATGTCCTCGACCGGCAGTTCATCGAGGAGGACCTTGCACGCCGGAATGACCTGGTCGCGCTTGATCTTCAGCCGAACCAACCCGGGTGCGCGCTCGACCACTTCGCCGAACCGGGACACGTCCGGCATCGCCGCGTCCGGGGCGGTGCCCGCCCCACCCGTCGCCTGCAGGGCCGCGCAATGGATGGTGACCAGCTTGAAGTCGGCAAACCGGTCGAGCACCTCGTCGAGCTGCCCGTCGAAAAAAATCCGCCCGCGATCAATGATGATGACCCGCCGGCAAAGCGCCTGGATGTCCGCCATGTAATGGCTGGTCAGCAGGATGGTGGTGCGCTGTTCGCGGTTCCATTGCCGGAGGAATTCACGGACGATCTTCTGCGAGATCACATCCAGGCCGATGGTCGGCTCGTCCAGGAACAAGACCCGGGGACGATGCAGGAGCGACGCGATGAGTTCCATCTTCATGCGCTCGCCCAGGGACAACTCCCGCACCATGACCCCCAGCTTGTCGCGCACCCCGAGCAACGCGGTCAACTCGTCCACCCGCCGCGTGAAGTCGCCGGGAGCAATTCCATAAATCCTGGCATTGAGCTCAAGCGACTCGCGGGCGGGAAGATCCCACCAAAGCTGGTTCTTCTGCCCGAGGAGGAGCGCGAACTGGCGCCGGTAGCCGTCCGCCCGCTCCCACGGCGTGTATCCGAGCACCGTGGCGCGGCCGGCCGCCGGGTGGAGCAGTCCCGCCAACATCTTCAGGGTGGTGGTCTTGCCGGCGCCGTTGGGCCCCAAAAACCCGACCAACTCCCCCTCCTCGATGCGAAAACTCACCCCTTCCACCGCGGTCACCACCTCATGCTGGCGGCGGAACAGTCCCCGCACCGCGCCGCGCAGGCCGGGTTGTTTCTGGTAGGTCCGAAATGTCTTGGTGAGGCCCTGCACCTCGATGGCCGACATGCCCCGGCACTTTATCCGGGCGGCCGGCGAAGGAAACAGAAAAGGCCCCGGCCCAGCAAACGACAGCGCCCGGGGAGACTCGCTCGCCCGGGCGCCGTCAGGGAAATCCGCGCGGGGCGGCGGGGCTCAGGAGCCCTTCTCGAGCTTGGCCAGCAACTCGTCGTTGGTCTTGTGCTTCTTGAGCGCGGCCAGGAGGGTCTCCATGGCCTCAACCGGGTTCAGGTCAACCATCATGCGGCGCAGCTTGCGCACCGCCTCGATCTGGTGCTTGGCGAAGAGTTTCTCCTCCTTGCGCGTGCCGCTCTTGGGGATGTCGATGGCCGGGAACAGGCGCCGGTCGGAGAGCTTCCGGTCCAACACCAACTCCATGTTGCCGGTGCCCTTGAACTCCTGGAAGATCAGTTCGTCCATGCGGCTGCCGGTGTCGACCAGCACGGTGGCCAGGATGGTGAGGGAGCCGCCATGCTCGATCTTGCGGGCCGCGGCAAACATCTTGCGCGGGATCTCCAGCGCCCGG
This sequence comes from Verrucomicrobiota bacterium, assembly GCA_046048995.1. Taxonomy (GTDB): domain Bacteria; phylum Verrucomicrobiota; class Verrucomicrobiia; order Limisphaerales; family JADJPG01; genus JBJOEZ01. The sequence goes on from JBJOEZ010000009.1 coordinate 124,110, forward strand.
GCGTCAACGCCGCCCGTCATGGTGCGGCCGGAACCGCCATGCACGCTGTTGTAGGCGCGGGCCACGCGGGTCAGGGAGTCGAGCAGGATGACGACGTCCTTGCCGGCCTCCACCATGCGACGGCAACGCTCCACCATGAAGCGGCTGAGTCGCACGTGGGTCTCCAGTTCCTGGTCATTGGAGGACGCCACCACCTCGGCCTTCACGCTGCGCTGGAAGTCCGTCACCTCCTCGGGCCGCTCGTCAATGAGCAGGACCAGCACATGCACCTCGGGATGGTTGGCCGTGATGGCGTTGGCCAGTTGCTTGAGGATGGTCGTCTTGCCCGTGCGCGGCGGCGCCACAATGAGGCCGCGGGTGCCCTTGCCAATCGGGGTGACCAGATCAATGACGCGCGTCTCCAGCGTGTCCGGCGTCGTCTCCAGCTTGAACTTGTCGATCGGGTCAATGCTGGTCAGGTTCTCGAACCGCACCGACTTCGTGTAATCGGCGAACGACATGTTGTTCACCGCCTGCACATACTTCAGCTGCGGGCTGTTCCCGCGATGGGGCGGTTGCAGGTTGCCCATCACAAAGCAGCCTTCACGCAGGAAGCTCTTCTTGATCGTGTCCGGCGTGACAAAGATGTCGGACGGCTTGGGATGAAAGCTGTTGTCGGCCGAGCGCAGGAAGCCAAAGCCCTTCTCGGAGATTTCCAGGTAACCGGAGCCGGTTTCCAAACCGGCACTGGGTGCATTGCTCATAGTATGTAAACGTATTGTGTCGCGAAGGTGTTGTGATTCAGGGGTGCCCGAAAAGCCGGGAACGGAGAAATCGATGGAGGACCGCTATTGAACCGAAAGGGTCACTGACAAACAGCGGTCAATACCTTCAACGCCCGCATCATGCTGGGTTCGCCAGGGTGGCGCAACAACAATTTTCCCGGCACGGGGGCGGCGACCTAGAGGCGGGCGGGTTCGCTGAGGAGGGCGGCGATCCGGGCCAACAGGCGCCCTGCGGCGCCGCCGTCGAGCACCCGGTGATCGAAGCTGAGGGTCAGGTTGGCCTCCGTCACGGGCACGAACTTGCCCTGGGCCGCATCCCAACTGGGCACAATGCGGCCCGCCCCCATGCCGAGCACGAGCGTTTGCTCGGGCAGCGGAATCGGGGTGGCCCAGGTCAATCCAAAGGTGCCGAAGTTGGTCACGGTGGCGATGGATCCCCCGGTGGCATCGGGAGGCAGGCGGCGCTGCCGGGCCAGTTCCACCAGCTCATTGTAGCGGGCCAACAGATCCTGCAGGGGACGGGCGTCAGCCCCGCGCAGCACCGGCACCAGCACCCCATCCTCGGCCTCGACGGCGAAGCCCACGTCGATGGCGTTGGGATGCACGATGTGGCTGCCGACCAACCGGCCGGCCACGGCGCTGTTCTCGTGCAGGGCCAGCGCCAAGGCCCGGAGCGCGTAGAGGGCCGGGCCGGGCTTTGCCTGGCTGGCCTTGCGATGAGCCAGCAACGGATCCAGCACGACGGGCAGGGCCACCGTGGCCAGGGGACGGGTCCAGCTCCGTCGCATGGCATCCGCCACGGCCACTCGCATGGAGGATGCGGGGGTCAGGCGGCTGCGCTCCAGGTGGGCAAGGAAGGCCTCAAAGTCCTGGATGGTGACCCGCCCGGCGGCCCCGCTCCCGGCAATGCCGGCCAGGTCGGCGGCGTGCAGCCCCAGTTCCTGCATGCGGGCCTTCATGCGCGGCGACATGTAGCCGGCGCCGGCCGCATGCGCGGGCACGGGCAACCCGCGCACGGTCGGTTCCACGCGCTGGCGGGAAACGCCATTGGCCGGACGCGCGTCCGTCGCCGGCAGCACATCGTCGGCAGGACCGGCGGCGGCCGCGGCCGACACCGGAGCATCCAGCCCAAGACGTTCCAGTTCCTCCTGGCTGGCCTCCAGGTAGCCGAGCACCGCCCCCACCGGATAGCTCTCGTTCAGCTTGACCAGGAGGCGATCAAGCCGGCCGCAACAGGGTGAGGTCACGTTCATCGTGGCCTTGTTGGTTTCCACCTCCAGCACATCCTGGTCGGCCTGCACCATGTCGCCTGGCTTGACGAGCAGATTGACGACGGTGGCCTCGGCGATGGACTCGCCAAGCTGCGGCATGATGATGGGAATCGGCGGCATCGGAGGACGGAAATGGTGAGGAGCTTCAGTGCGCCACTCAGGCGTGCAGGAGTTTCCTGGCTTCAGCCAGGATGGTTTGGGCGGTTGGACGATGCGCCTTCCACAGGTCGGGATGGTAGGGCACGGGCGTGTCCTTGGCATTCAGCCGCCGCGGGGGGGCATCCAACAGCCCAAACCCCTCGGCGGCCACGCGGGCAATCACCTCCGCCGTGACCCCGCCCCACGGCCATGCCTCGCCCACGCAGAGAAGCCGGCCGGTGCGCGCCACGCTGGCAATCACGGTATCCGTGTCGAGGGGCTTGATGGAGCGCAGGTCCACCACCTCCACCTCGGTCCCCTCCCCCGCCAATTCGGTGGCGGCGGCCAGCGCCTCATGGACCATGGCGCTATAGGTCACAATCGTCAGGTCGCGGCCCTCGCGGGCAATCCGCGCCTTCCCGGTCGGCAGCGCCTCCGCGGGCAACCGCTCCGCCTTCAGGTGATAGTAAAGGAACTTGTGCTCGCAGAACACCACGGGGTCATCGATGGCCACGGCTTCCAGCAGCATGGAATAGGCATCCTCCACCGTGGCCGGCGTCATGACCACCAACCCCGGGTAATGGGCATAAATCGTCTCCAGACTCTGGCTGTGGAAGGGGCCGCTGCCCGCCGTGCCCCCCGCCGGCAGGCGGATGGTGATGGGGCACTTCACCTGGGTCCGCCAAAACAGGGTCGCCGCCTGGTTCACGATTTGGTTGAAACCGACCGTCGAGAAATCCGCGAACTGCATCTCAATGATGGGACGCATGCCCTCAATGGCCGCCCCAATGGCCGCCCCCACCATGGCATCCTCGCTGATGGGCGCATCCAGGACGCGCCCGGGGAACTCCTGGGCGAGGTTCTTGGTGGCCTTGAAGGCGCCGCCAAACTGGCCGACGTCCTGGCCATAGATGAACACCCGGGGGTCATCGCGCAGGGCGTGAGCCTGCGCCTCCCGGATGGCCTCGAGGTAGGTGATGCTCATGCGTTGGCTCCGGATGAAGCGGGAAAACCCTGCCGTCCCGGGTCAGGCACCGGGATGGCCCTCAATCAGGTGCTTGGAGGAAAGCGCATACCAGTCCTCCCGGTAGGGATCCGGGGAGGGCTCCCGCTGCACCTTGGCCACCGCCTCCTCAATGCGGCGCGCGCAGTCCGCCCGCCACGCCTCCAAATCCCCAGCCACCGCCCATCCCTGCCGCAGCAGGTGCTCCTCCGCAACCTTCAGGCAATCACGCCCGACCGGCGTCTGCCGAATCCGGGGATCCACATAGCTGGCGTCATCATGCTCCCCGTGCCCGCAGAGCCGCAGCAGCCGCGCCACCACCAATTGCGGGCCCTCACCCGCGCGCGCCCGGCCCACCGCATCCGCCATCACCTGCAGGCAGGCCCCCAGGTCGGTGCCATCCACCGAATGCCCGGTGACCCCGTAGCCCGCCGCCTTGTCCACCAATGACCGACACGCGAACTGGCGCGTGTTGGGGGTGGAATAGGCATATTGGTTGTTCGCCACCACCAGCACGAGCGGGAGCTTCTCCACCGCTGCCTGGTTCAGGGCCTCATGAAAGGAACCGGTGGAGGTCGCCCCCTCGCCGAGGCAGGCGGCGCCCACTGTTCCGGTCACGCCGTTGAAACGGCGGGCCAGCAGGACGCCATTCACCACCGACACCATCGCCCCCAAGTGGCTGATCATGGCAAGCAGGCCGTCCTTGGGCCGTCCACGATGCACATTCCCGTCGCGCGCCCGCATCGGGCCCAGCGGGGAGCCCAGGTAGGTGCGGACCGCCTCCAGGACAGACTCCCCAAACGCCAACCGGCCGGCGGCATCCCGGATCAGGGGGGCAAAGACATCACCCGGACGCAGGGCGACCGCGACCGACGTGCTGAGGGCTTCCTGGCCACGGCCCAGGAACACGCCGCCGAAAACCTTCCCGCCGCGATAAAGACTGGCGAACTTGTCGTCCAGCATGCGGGCCAGCAGCATCCAACGGAACGCGGCGCGGTGACGGTCACGCAACTCCGCTTCCAGGTCGGCCGGATCCCGGCCCACAACGGTTTCGACCATGAAGGCCAGCCTAGCCAACGGCCTCCGTCGGCGGCAATGTTTCTTTGCGCCGGAATTGTCTTCGCCAAGGGCCCCGCTACCATCCCGCCATGCCGAACTACCACCTCGCCCAACTCGATGCCATCCCGCCCGTGCGCTGCCCCTGCGGCCATGCCCGGAGGGCCTTTGGCGACGCCCCAGGCGCCGTGGCCAGCCTCCACGTGGTCGATATCGAGCAGGACTCCCGCACCCACTACCACCGCCACATGACCGAAATATACCTCGTGCTCGAGGGCGAGGGGCATTTCGAGCTCGACGGCGAACGCGTGCCGGTCCGGCCCATGAGCGCCGTCTACATCCGGCCCGGCTGCCGCCATCGTGCGGTGGGCCGACTCCGCATTGTGAACCTCCCTGTGCCCGCGTTCGACCCTGCCGACGAATGGTTCGACTGAACCCCGCCGCCCTTCCCTGTCCCCGGGGTCCGTGCCCCTCCCACCGCGGGATTGGCGCGGCCCCCAGGCCCACCTAGACTGGTCTCATGAACGCGCAAGACTGGCAGACCTCCTTCCGGCAGGTCTACGAGCGCGGCCTGGCCGCCTGGCAGGCCGGCCGCAAATCTCCGGCCACGATGTTTGACGCCGCCGACGCGGCCTTCCTGGCCTCCATCGGGCACACGTGCCAGGAGTTGTTTGACTTCGTGGACGACCGTCAGCGCTACGGTGAACCCGACGCCGCCACCGCCCTCGCGGTGGCCGCCCTCCGGCGGGACTATTTCCTCCAGGTCCAGCACGGCCAACCCAGCGGCCGCATTTTTCCCATGGACCAGCTGCCGCCCAAGCCGCAGGCGGTGGACGGGATTCCATGGCTGCCCCGTTTCCTCGTCAAGGCCAGGCTCAAGCTGCGCGGGGAGATGCCACCCGAACTGATGTACGGGTGCGGGGGCGACCGCGACTTCGTCCGTCGCATGGGCCTGTCGCTGCCCGGATTCCTCGAACTGGTCTGGCGCCACGGCGACGACGACCGGGCCATCATCACGGCGGTGAAGAAGGCCCATGGCGCCTGAGAAACGGCAGCGGATCGACCAGATCCTGTCCCGGTTCGGCCACTGCAGCCGCAGCGAGGCCCGGGCCTGGCTGGCCGCCGGGCGCGTCCTCATCAACGCCCAACCCGCCCGGTCCCCGAACGACCGGGCCTTTCCCCGGGAGGTGCTGGTGGACGGACAGCCCATCGAATGTCCCGACGGCCTGCTGGCCATCCTGCACAAGCCGGATGGCTATGCCTGCTCCCATGACCCCCGCGAGGCCCCCACCGTCTACGAGTTGATCCCGGAACGCTGGCGGCGACGGAACCCTTCGGTGACCACCATCGGCCGCCTGGATCGCAACACGACCGGGGTGCTGCTGTTCACGGACGACGGCCATCTCGTGCAGCGTTGGCTCAGTCCCCGGCACAAGTTTCCCAAACTCTACGAGGTGACCCTGGACGCCGACCTGCCGCCCGGCCTCGTCGATGTCTTTGCCTCAGGCCGCTTCGTGCTGCCCGGGGAGGACAAACCCTGCCTGCCGGCGCACCTCGAGGTGCTGGGGCCGCGCCGGGCCCGCCTGGAATTGGTGGAAGGCCGCTACCACCAGGTGAAGCGAATGTTTGCCGCCCATGGGTGCCACGTCCAGGCCCTGCACCGCAGCCGGTTCGGGCCCTACCAGGTCGAGGACCTCGCCCCAGGCCAATGGCGCCTCCTCGATTTCCCCCGGTTCAGCTGACGAAGAGCAGGCTCAGCGCAGCCACCACGGCCGCCGCCAGCACGTCGTCGGCCGTCACGCCCCAGCCTCCCGGCAGATCCTGCACCCGCGAAATCGGCCAGGGCTTGGTTGCATCCAGGATGCGGAACAACCCGAAGAGAACCAGGGTCGGCAGCCACGCCCCCGCGGTAAAGAAATGCGCCACCGGGGGCATCGCCTCCAACTGCCGCCAGGCCGAGAGGACCCACGGCAGGAAACACAGGGGCACCACCACCACCTCGTCCAGGACCACCGAGGGGGGGTCCGTCCTCCCCAGGAGACGCTCCGCCGCCCCGCACACCGGCACCGAGGCTGCCACCCCAAGCGCCAAACCGGCCAGGAACAGCCACAACTCGCCGGTCCCAACCAGCAACAGGAACCACCCCACCCCCAGCAGCGACCCCACCGTGCCCGGCGCCACCGGCGAACGCCCCACCCCATAACCCTGCGCCAGGCAAAGCACCACCGCGCCCCAGTAATCGCGCAGGACGCGCGCCGCTGCCCCGCGGTCAGGGCGGGCGCGCGCCGCCAGGAACTCAGGCAGGTAACGCGCCGCCAGGAGGAGAAGGGGCAAGGCCAGCAGCACCAGCAACCACGGTATGCTGACCACTGCCAGCAGACCCGCCATGGAGGGGAGGTTGATCCAGCTTGTCAGCACAAAAAGAAAAACCGCCAGGCACCAGGCTGGCCCTCACATGTCGCGGAGGTACAAGTCCCGGTTGCGCCACAGATAAAACCCGCCGCTCAGCACCGTCAGGATCACCGTCAGGCCCAGGGCCAGGGCTGCAAATTGATCCACCCACGGGCGGGCCCCGATGATCCCAAAGCTGAAAACCTTCCCCACCACCCCCCATTGGGGATACCCAACCTGCACGAGCACCGCGATAATGGCCACCATCTGCCAGATGGTCTTGTGCTTGCCCCATCCCTCGGCGGCCAGCACCACGTTCTTGGCCGCCGCCAGCAAGCGCAGGCCGGTGATGGCCAGTTCCCGGGAAACAATCAGCACCGCAATCCAGGCCGGCATGCGAATTCCTGGATGGGCGATGAAGGCGATGAAGGCGGAGCAGACCAGGATCTTGTCCGCCAACGGGTCCATGAGGGCCCCAAAGTTCGTGGTCAGGTTGCGCGACCGGGCGATGGCCCCATCCAGCCAGTCGGTCAACCCGGCCAACCCAAACAGCAGCAGGGCCACCGTCTCGTTGTAGGGAAACTCGGCAAAGACCGAGGCCAGGAAGGCCCCGGTCAACACAAAGCGCGAAGCCGTCAGCTTGTTGGGCAGGTTCATCCGGCCACGAATCCGGCGTTGGAAGGAGGGCGCGTCAGCATCATGCCAGCGTCAATGGACCCCATCATGCTGCGGGGTCCAAGCCGGTGGCAATGACCATCTGCCCACGCTGGCATCCTCCCGGTCAGTCGCGGACGGCGGCCGCGCCCGCCCCGTAGTCGACGTCCGGGGGCGGCGGGGCTCCACCCGGCCCCTGGAGGTAATGCTCCATCCATTGCAACAGCCGCAGGCTGTAGTCGAGCCGCGAGGCGGCCCGGCGGTTGCCATGCCCCTCACCCGGATACAACACCAGCCGCACCGGCGTCCGCCCCAGGGTCTTCAGGTGGCGATGCAGTTCCAGCGACTGGGAGGGGTGCACCCGCGGATCCTCCTTGCCATGCAGGATCAGGATGGGGGTGCGCGCCTTCTCCACGTAACGGATCGGGCTGCGATCACGGAAATAGTCCCAGTCCTCCCACAGGTGCTTGCGGTGATGCACGTGATACATCTCACCCGGGATGTCCGTGGTGCCAATCTTCGAGATGTTGTCGCTGATGCCCACGAACATGACGCTGGCCGCGAAGTGCTCCGTGTAGTAGGTGGCTCCCCAGGCGGAGGCGTAGCCGCCGTAGGAACCGCCCGTGATCCCCACCTTCCGCTCGTCCACCAACCCCGTGCCCACCAGGTGCCGCACCGCATCCACCAGGTCGGAAAACTCCTTGCCCGCCGCATCGGCCTGGCCCATCCGCGAAAATGGCACGCCGCGGCCGGTGCTGCCCCGGTAGTTGGGATAAAAGACCGCCATGCCACGCGCCGCGGCAAACTGCCCGGGCAGGGAATAGCTGGTGATCCAACCCTGGTGCACATGGGCCTCCGGACCGCCATGCACCGCCAGGATCAACGGGTAGCGCCTGCCCGCCTGCTCCTCCAGCGGCCGCACCAGCAACCCTTCCAGGCGCAGGCCATCCGCCGCCATCCACGTCACCACCTCCTGCCGCGCCAGCCGCACATCCGCCAGCCACGGATTCACCGTCGTCAACCGCACCGGAGCCCGCGCACCCTTGCCGGACCAATACACCTCCGGGGGATGTCCCGGGGCATCCGCCACCAAGGCCGCCACCGCCCCATCCTCCGACAATGTCAGCGCCGTCGCCACCGGTCCGCCCGTCGCCACCCGCGTCGATACCCTGCCCTTCAGGGTCACATCCTTCACCGCCGACCAAACCCCCTCGGCTCCCACAAAGGTCACCGTCTCCTTGTCCCGCCAGGCCGCCGAAACCACATGCCCCTCATACCCCGGCAGCAACGGCGTGGGCTTGCCGCCTTCCGCCTTCCAGAGCAACAGCCGCCCTTCCTTCGGGTCATTGATGTCCTCCCCCGCAATCGTGAAGAGATGCCGCCCGTCCGGGCTCCAGTCAAAGTCTCCCAGCTTGGCCGCATGCTCCAACCGCGCGGTCACCGTCCCCGCCTCGACATCCACCACGTGCACCACCCGGGCCATCATGCCATCATCCACCGACGCACTGGGGGCCAGGGACGCCGCCAGTCGCCCGCCGGCCGGACTCCACGCCACCCCCGAGGCCGACCCGGTCAGCGGCAGCATGCGCGGTTTGTTGGTCGACTCCCCGGTCACGTCCGCCGTCGCCACCCAGACGCGCACCGGCGGCATGTCCTCCTCAAACACCTGCTGGTTAAATCCCTTCTTCTTCCGTTCCTTGGCGTCCTTCTTCTCCGGTTCCACGGCCAGGAAGGCCACCCGGCGCCCGTCCGGGCTCCACGAATACGTCCCCAGGTCCGCCTCGTGCGCCACCGCCTTGCGCGATTCCCCGCCCGCCAGCGGAATCACATACAGGGCCTTGTGCTCGTCCTTGTCGCGCCGCGCCACGTAGGAAATCCCCTTCCCATCCGGGGTCCACGCCACATCGCTCACGTTCACCTTGCCCGTCACGTAGGGCCGCGACTCCCCGCGCGCGTTCACCACGTGGAGTTCCGTCCAGGCTTGGCCGTCCTCGTCCACCATCGGCTTGCGCGGCACGGACAGCACATAGGCCACTTCGGAGCCGTCGGGCGACACCGCGGCCGCCGTGACCGCCCGCAACCGGGCCACATGGTGAGGCGTCAAGGTCTCGGCGGCCCGCACGAAGCCCAGGCCACTGACAACCAGCAGGACAAGAGGAACAAGGCGTTTCATGGTCTCAAGGATGTTTCCAGGTGAACAAAGCGCAAATCGGTCAACCCGCCCCGCCCGGGAGGGTCGCGCGCACGCGGCGCACCCCCTCGACCAGGTGACGCAGCTTCTGCCGCGCCGCCCAGCGGGCCGTCTGGCTGAGGCCGCAGTCGGGGGCAAAGGCCAGGCGCGACGCCGGGGCATGCTGCAGGCACGCCCGCACGCGACCGGCCACATCCTCCGGGGTCTCGATGTAATAGCTCTTCACGTCAATGATCCCCACCGCCACGTCATGGCGCTCGGCCACCCGCCCAATCAACTCCAACTCGGCAAACTCCCGGCTGGCCATCTCCAGGTGAACCTCATCCACCCTGAGATCCAGGAAGGCGGGAAAGAGCGGCGCATACCGACGCGGGCCCACCGCGCGTCCCTTGTAGTTCCCGAAACACAGGTGGGTGGACAACCGACAGCGCCCCGCCACCGTCTCCACCGTGCGGTTGAAGATGTCCACAAAACGTCGCGGATCCTCGCGATGCCCGTAGCAGCTCATGGAGGGCTCATCCACGGTGATCTCCCGGCAACCCGCCCGCACCAACGACTCCAACTCGGCCCGCACCAGCGGGAGCAGGGCCTCCGTCACGGCCCAGCGGTCGGCATAGGGCCCGCCCGGGAGGAGACGTCCGCTCAGCGTGTACGGACCCGGGACCGACGCCTTCAGGGCCACCCCATGGGGCGGAGCCAGCCGCCGCAACCGCTCAAAGTCCGCCACCGTCCCCAGTCCGCGCGGGGCCCGCAACTCGCCGCAAATGGCATGCCGGCCGCGCTGGTCGTGGGCCGGCGGCCCAAACCGGCGCGGCGAGGCCGACTCCAGCTCAATCCCCTCCAGGAACCCGTAGAAGGAGAGATTGAAGTCCAGCCTCGTCTGTTCCCCGTCCGTGATCACGTCCAACCCCGCCTCGACCTGATCGCGGATGGCGATGCTCACGGCGTCCTCAACCAACTCGCGCCGATCCTCCTCGCCGAACTTGTCGAGGTTCCAGGACGCGAACTCCAGCCAACCCGGGAAGGGATAGCTGCCAATGACAGTGGTGCGAAGCGGGGACATGGAAGGAAACTCAGGAGGCCGTGGGCGGGACCGCCGCCCCGGCCTCGCGGCCAAGGCCGGCGTAAAGTCCGGCCATGCGGCGGGCGTGCTCGTCGTAGGCCGCCTCAAACAAGGCGGTGGCCTGGGCCGGGCCCACCACGGCGCCGGCGGTCAGGACGCGCGGGGGCTGCCCGGCCCGGGTCAGGCGCTCGGCCACCTCAGCCTTGATGGCATTGACCAGGGCGCACCCCCCCACCGTGGAGCCCGGCGCCACCGGCGTGGCGAGGCCGCCGATGCGGACCATCGCGTCGCCCACCGGGGCCCCGGTGTCCAGGACAAGGTCCGCCATGTCCTGCAGCTTGCGCCCGTCGGCCCGCTGGCTGCGGCTGGCCTCGGCGTGCCGCCGGCTGATGATGGCAACCACCTTGATGCCACGACGACGGAAGCCCTCCGCCATCTCAATGGGCACCACATTGCAGCCGCTGGAGGAGGCGACCAGGGCGGAATCGGCCGGGTTGAGATCGAAGTTGCGCAGGATGCGTTCCGCCAGCCCGGGCACGTTTTCAAGGAACATGGCCTGCCGCTGGCCATTGGCCCCCACCACCAGGTTGTGGAAGCTCAGCGAGAGTTCGACGATGGGATTGAAGCCAGGGAAGGACCCGTAGCGGGGCCACATCTCCTCAACCAGGATCCGGCTGTGGCCGGACCCGAACAGGTGCACCATGCGACCCGCCAGGATGGTCCGGGAAAACCAGTCCGCCGCCTGCGCAATGGCGGACTGCTGGCGTTCCACCCCGTCCAGCAACTCACGGCATCGGGCCACATATTCGGCGCAGGGCGTCATGGGCGGGAAACTACGACACTGCGGTCCGGGCCGGGAAGCAAGGAATCACCCTCCCCCGCCGGCCCGCAACGGCCGAAACGTCCCCCGCTGGGGTAGCTCCCGCCATTTGGCCTCCAGTCGCTCCATGCGCTCGGCCGTGGCCGGGTGCGTGCTCAGGAGGGAGACGCCAGCCGCACCCGTGGCGCCCGCCTCCACCCGTTGCAGGGTGCCAAAGAACTCAATCAACCCCCGGGGATCGATGCCGGCCGCCACCAGGTAGCCCCAGCCCACGTCGTCCGCCTCGCGCTCAAAGTCCCGCGAATACTTCTGGGTCAGCAAAAACCGGGACCCCTCCACCACGGCGCCACTCAACCCGGCCGCATCCCCCAGCACGGCGCTGACCAGCACCCCGACTCCGGCCGACTCCAGCAGCTTGCGCAACCCATGCCGCCGGGTCACGTGCGCAATCTCATGCGCCAGCACACCGGCCAGTTCCTCCGGTCGACGCACCGCCCCCAGCAGCCCCGTATGGATGAAGACGTGCCCGCCCGGGATGGCAAACGCATTCACGTTGGTGTCCTCCACGATGTAAAACTGAAACTCCATGCCGGTGCCACGAATCACCGGCAACAAGGCGTTCGTCACCACCCCCAGCATCCCAGCCTGCTCCGGACTGGCCGTCACCAGGGTGCGGTCCCGGGCCATTTGCTGCTGGAGGGTTCGCCCCAGCTCCCGCTCCCACTCCAGGGGAATGCGTCCCACCACCGCCCCGACCAACCGGTCCTTCTGGGCCACCACCACCACCACCCCGCCCAGCGCCAGCAAGAGCAGCAACCCAAGGGCCATCATCGGGCGGCGGTAGCTCCCCGCCTGGCGCCGCGCCCGCTCCGCCGAGGCCCGCAGGCCGGCATAACCGGCCAGGGCTGGATGCTCCAGCAGGGCCAGGTCGGCGGTGGACAACAGGGCGTGGGGCACTCCCCGCCGATGCAGGAACAGGTGGTGGTCGTTATGGCCGCCCAGCTTCAACTCCACGTCCGCGAGCGGCCAGGACACCACGCCCCGACCGCACTCGAACCGAACCTCACCCCCACGGATCCCCAGCCGCCCGGCCACCATGCCCCCACCCCACTCGGGCAGGCAGGCGGTGCCGGACACTTCCAACGCACTGCTTGTCATGGCATCCACGGATTCGGAGCTTACGACCCCGACGCCCCCCCGCAAGCCCTGCCGATATGGCTTGTAACCCCATTCCAAGAGCGGAGTCTACTGCTCGGTCCGCGGAGGAACCCGCGACCACCCCCCGACGCCGGGCCGCCGGGTGGATCCGCAAAACGCCCGTCCTAAATCCAAACACCCATGAACAAAACCGTCCTCACCGCGTGCCTCGCCGGTATTCTCGCCGGGGCCCTCCAGAGCTCTGCCCAAGACTCCCGCCCCCCAACCCCCACCGGCGGCGAGGACCGCCAGCGCGGTGACCGCGGCGGCGACCGCGGCGGCGACCGCGGCGGCGACCGCGGCGGCGACCGCGGCGGCGACCGCGGAGGTTGGCAGCGCGGCGGCATGGGCATTCCGGGCATGGACGAGAAGCAGCGCGACCTTTACCGCGAGGCGTCCGAGAAGAACCGCGAAGCGCTGACCAAGCTGGACGAGAAGATGCGGACCGCCCAGCAGGAACTCATGAAGGCCGTGCTCGCCGAGAAGTACGACGAGAAGCTGGTCCAGGAGAAGGCCGAGGCGGTGGCGAAGATCCAGACGGAGATGACCGTGCTGCGGGCCAAGGCCCTCTCCACCGTCGCTCCCACCCTGAAATCCGAACAGCGCGAGCAACTCGAGAACTCCCGCTTCGGCGCCGCCATGCTGACCGGCGGCGGGTTCGGCGGATTTGGCGGCCCCGGCGCCTTTGGCGCTCCCGGGACCCCAGGTGGTGATGCCGGGCGCGGATTCCGCGGGCGCGAAGGCCAGGGCGGCCCCGGCGGCGGCACCGAAGGCCGTCCCGATGACCGCGGCGATCGCCGCCGCGGCCCCGCGCCACAGTAATCCCCGCCTTTCGTCCGCGGCGGCCGGCGTCCAACCGCCGGCCGCCGCCGTGTTTCCCCTCATCCCGCCTTCCCATGCACTGCAGCCCGGAACTCTCCCGCGGCCGCCGACCACGGGGTTGTCCCGTGGGACGCTGGTTCCTCGCGCTGGGGGCCTGCCTGCTCGGTTGGACCGCCCCGGAGGCCCCGGGCCAACCCCGCCTTGCCATCCAGGCCCTGACCAACCGCGAGACCTCCCTCACGCTGTCCGTCAGCAACGGGCCGCGCCATCGCGTGCAGGCCTCCTCCAACCTCACCGCATGGGAGAATGTGGTGACCCTGCCCCCGGCCGCTTCCTCCCTCAGCCACACCGATTCGGCCACCCCGTTCCTGCCTCGACGGTATTATCGTGCGGAGGAAATCAGCGGCACCAACTTCCTCACCGGCGACCACCTGCCGACCAGCGACGGAGACCTGGTCATCCGACCCCTGTATCACGCCTCGCTCGCCCTGAGCTGGAATGGCCGCGTTATTTACGTCGACCCCGACGACGACCCCGCCTTTGAAACCCGGTATGCCAGCCTGCCCAAGGCGGACCTCATCCTGGTCACCCATGACCACGGGGACCACTACAGCACCAACAAACTGGCCACCCTGCGCTCCACCAACGGGACGCTTGTCGTGCCACACAAGGTCTTCAACCGCGCCGACTTCACGGCCTTCCGGCCCCATGCCATCCCCCTGGCCTACGGCGGGACCACCACCGCACAGGGAATCGCCATCGAGGCCGTGGCCGGCTACAACAGCTACCATACCTTCACCAACAACAATGCCTACGTCGTCACCCTCGGCGGCCGCCGCCTCCTCATCACCGGGGACAGCGGCAACACGCCCGAACTCCGCGCGCTGGCCAACATCGACGTGGCCTTCCTCTGCATCAACATCCCCTTCACCATGACCATCTTCGACGCCACCAACCTCGTGCGCGCCATCCAACCCCGCATCGTCTACCCCTACCATTACCGCGACAGCGGCGGATCACAGACCAATGCCGCGGCCTTCAAGCAAATCCTCGGGCTCCAACCCGGGATTGAAGTGCGCCTCCGAAACTGGTATTGAGCCCCCACCAAATCGCCACTGCTCCCCCCATGCGCTCCATCGCCTTCCCCTACATTCGCACCCGCCGTCAGTTCCTGCGCGGCCTGGGCCTCGGCGCCGCCGCCCTGTCCGCCCCCGGCGCGTTCGCCGCCGAACTCGTCCGCACCCCCCGCCAGACCGAGGGCCCCTTCTACCCCGATAAACTGCCCCTCGACACGGACAATGACCTGCTCGTAATCAACGAGACCCTGACCCCCGCCGTGGGCGAGGTCGCCTACCTCAGCGGCCGCATTCTCGATGCCCGTGGGGAGCCGGTGCGCAACGCGGTGGTCGAGATTTGGCAGTGCGATTCCTCCGGCACCTACCTGCACAGCGAGGACTCCCGGAAGGAGAACCACGACAAGAACTTCCAAGGGTTCGGCCGTTTCGTGACCGGTTCCACCGGCGAATACCTCTTCCGCACCATCAAGCCGGTCCCCTACCCCGGCCGCACCCCGCACATCCACTACAAGGTCAAGCGGTCCGGCAAGGAACTGCTGACCACCCAGCTCTACGTCAAGGGCCACCCGGGCAACGCCAAGGACGGACTCTGGAAGAACCTCAAGGACCCCAAGGCCCAGGCCGCCGTGACGCAGGAGTTCGCCCCGCTCAAGGGCGCCCGGGCCGGGGAACTGGCCGCCCGCTTCGACATCGTGCTTGGGGTCACCCCCGAGATGTAACGCCCGGGACGGCAACGGGCCACCCTGCCTCAGCCGCCCAGGTAGGCGCTGCGCACCTGCGGGTTGGCCCGCAACTCCGCGGCCGGCCCCTCCAGCAGGATGCGTCCCGTCTCCAACACGTAGCCGTAGCGGGAGACTTCCAGGGCCAGGTTGGCGTTCTGCTCCACCAGCAGGATCGTCAGGCCCTGCTCCCGGTTGATTTCCACAATCTTCTCGAAAATCTTCTGCACGAGGAGCGGCGCGATGCCGAGGGACGGCTCGTCCAGCATGAGAAACTTCGGTTTCCCCATGAGCGCCCGGCCGATGGCCAGCATCTGCTGTTCGCCCCCGGAGAGGGTGCCCGCCAGCTGTTTCTCGCGCTCCTTCAGGCGGGGAAACACCCCGAAGACATAATCCAACCCCTGCGCGATGGCGTGCCGGTCCCGCACCAGGTAGGCCCCCATGCGCAGGTTCTCCATCACGGACAGGTTGGCAAAAACCATCCGTCCCTCGGGCACATGGGCCAGGCCCTGCCGGACGATCTCATGCGGGGGCAGGTTCATGATGGGCCGCCCCTCGTAAAGCACCTCGCCGGCGCGGGCCTTGAGCAGGCCGGAGATGGCCCGCAGGGTGGTCGTCTTGCCGGCGCCGTTGGCGCCGATCAAGGTCACGATGTCCCCCTGCCGCACGGCCAGGGAGACGCCCTGGAGCGCGGTGATCACGCCGTAATTGACGGTCAGGTTCTTGACTTCGAGCACGGGCGGAACGGGTTGGGGGTCAGTCCGGCTTCCCGTGGGCGGCATCGCCCAGGTAGGCCTCGATCACCTTGGGGTCGCGCCGGACCTCCTCGGGCCGGCCCTCGGCGATCTTGACGCCGTAATCGAGCACGTGAATCCGCTCGCAGATCCCCATGACGACCTGCATGTCATGCTCCACCAGCAGCACGGAGATGCGGAACTTGTCCTTGATGAACTGGATGAGCTTCATCAGCTCGACCTTCTCGGTGGGATTCATGCCGGCCGCAGGCTCGTCGAGCAGGAGCAGCCGGGGCTTGGTGGCGAGGGCGCGCACGATTTCCAGCCGGCGCTGGTCCCCGTAGGGCAGGTTCCGCGCCATCGTGTGCCGGTAGCGGCTCAGCTTGAAGATATCGAGGATCTCCATCACCTCCGCCTCGATCTGCTGCTC
This sequence comes from Verrucomicrobiota bacterium, assembly GCA_046048995.1. Lineage (GTDB taxonomy): Bacteria > Verrucomicrobiota > Verrucomicrobiia > Limisphaerales > JADJPG01 > JBJOEZ01. Next base: position 140,439 of record JBJOEZ010000009.1, read on the forward strand.
CGCCCGCCGGAACGCCGCGCCTCGCAGCAGGGCCTGGAGGAACCCCCCGGACTGGTGCAGCTGGAAGGCGACCCGCACATTGTCGAAGACAGTCAGGGAACTGAACAGCCGGATGTTCTGGAAGGTGCGGGCAATGCCCCGGGCCGTAATCTCGTGCGGCTTGCGTCCCCGCAGGGGGTGACCCTCGAAATGGATGTCGCCCGAGGTCGGCGTGTAGACCCCCGTGATCAGGTTGAACACCGTGGTCTTCCCCGCGCCGTTGGGGCCAATCAGCCCCACCAGTTCCTCGGACCCCAGGTGCAGGTCCAGGTCGGAGACCGCGGTCAGCCCCCCGAAACGGATGGTGCACGCCTGCAGCCGGAGGAGCGAGGCGGCGACGCTCACGGGCGGCCTCCCCCCTGGCGCAGCGGCCAGACAAACAAGCCCTGTGGGCGCAGCAGCATCATGAGGATGATCAGCAGCGCGTAGACAATCATGCGGTACTCCGAGAACCCGCGCAGCGCCTCCGGCAGGACGGTCAGGAGCACCGCGGCCAGCACCACGCCAATCGTCCGCCCCATGCCACCCAGGATGACCATGACCACGAAGTCGATCGACTTCATGAAGTCGAACCCGTCGGGCTTGAGCACCTGCTTGTGGTGGGCATACAGCGCCCCGGCGAGCCCGGCAAAGAAGGCGCCGGTGACAAAGGCCGTCACCTTGTAGCGGGTCGGGCTGATGCCCATGGCCAGGGCCGCCACCTCGTCGTCGTGCACGGACAGGAACCCGCGCCCATAGGTGGAGTTCACCAGGGTGGCGACCACATAGACCGTCAGCGCCGCGACGGACCAGGTCCAGAAGAGCGTCGTGTGCTTGGGAATGCCCGTCAGGCCGGTGGCCGCCCCGAAGCTGTCCGAGGTCTGGAAGATCACGCGGATGATCTCCCCGAACCCGAGCGTGACGATGGCGAGGTAATCGCCGCGCAGGCGCAGGCTGGGGATGCCCACCGCGAGGCCGGCGAGGGCGGCGATGACACCGCCAAGGAGGAGGGATCCGACGAAGAGGGCGGTGCCGGCGGGGGTCCCGGGGGCGGCCGCCCCGGCGAAGGAGAGGGTCAGGCGGGCGGCGGTGAACCCGCCGACAGCCATGAAGCCGGCATGGCCCAGGCTGAACTGGCCGGTGTGGCCGTTGATGAGGTTGAGGCTGGCGGCCATGATGATGGCGATGCCGGCATCAATGACCACGCCCAGGTAATACTGGTTGAACTGGGCGGAGAACCAGGAGACGGCGAAGGCCAGGGCGACTGCCCCCAGCAACCAGCGTTTGGCGCCCAGATGCATCAGACTTTCTCCGGCTGCAACCGGCCGAGCAACCCGGCGGGCCGCACGAGCAGGATGACGATCAGGATGGCGAAGGCGATGCCATCCCGGTAGTTCGACAACCCGGGGACGCCCCCGGCGAAGGTTTCCAGCATGCCCAGGAGCAGGCCGCCCAGGGCGGCGCCGGGCAGGTTGCCGATGCCGCCCAGCACCGCCGCCACGAAGGCGTAGAGGCCCGGCTTGATGCCCATGAGGGGATCGATGCCCGGGGAGCGCATGGCATAAAACACCCCCGCCACGGCGGCCAGCGCCGAGCCCAGGCCGAAGGTGAAGCTGATGATGCGGTTGATGTTGACCCCCATGAGGGCGGCCGCCTTCTCGTTGAACGACACCGCCCGCATGGCCGTGCCGGTCCGCGTGTGCTGCACGATGTACCAGAGCGCGGCCAGGAGCAGCGCGGTCACCACCAGCACCACCAGATCGTTGCTCTGCATCGAGACCGCCCCGAACTCCAGGCTGCGCTCGGGCAGCAGGCGCGGGAACGGCTTGGTGTTGGCGCCGAACACCGCCTTGTGCTGGCAGGTGAACTCAATGAACAGGGAGACCCCGATTGCCGTGATCAACACCACCAACCGCGGACGCTGCCGCAGCGGGCGGTAGGCCAGAAACTCAATCAACATCCCGATCACGGCGCAGATGGCCGCGGCGCCGGCGATGATGACCACCGCGGACAGCACGGAGGGCTCGGGCCAGGCCTGGCGCAGGACCGGGGTGAGGAAGTAAGCCGCAAAGGCGCCCAGCATCAGCACGTCGCTGTGGGCGAAGTTGATGAACCGGAGGATGCCATAGACCATCGTGTAGCCAATGGCCACCAGGGCGTAGATGGAGCCCAGGGCCAGGCCGTTGATGAGCTGTTGCAGGAACCAGTCCAAGCGGGGCCGGGCTCAGGGATTCACCGTCTCGACCAGCTTGAACTGACCGCCCTTGACCTGGAGGATCACCATTGGCTTGGTCGCGTCCCGCTTGGCGTCGATGGTGATGCGGCCGCTCACGCCCTCAAAGTTTTTCGTGGCCGCCAGCGCCTCCCGCACCTTCACCCCGTCAGTCGCGCCCGCCCGCTGGATGGCGTCCGCCAGCATCTTCACCGAGTCATGCCCCAGCATGGCCATGGCGTCCGGCGTCTTGCCGTTGAACCGCTTGCGGTAAGCCTCGACGAAGCTCTTCACGCGCGGCTCCGGGGAGTCCGCCGCGCAATGCGTCGCGAAATACGTCCCCTCCACCGCCTCCTTGCCAATCTTCACCAGGTCCTCGCTCTCCCAGCCGTCCCCGCCAAAGATGGGGACCGTGATGCCCAGTTGCTTGGCCTGGATGCAGATGAGGGCCACGTCCGTGTAATAGGCCGGGATGAAGATGGCGTCCGGGGCCGCGGCCTTGATCGCCGTGATCTGGCCCTTGAAATCCTTGTCCCCGCCGTTGAAGTCCAGTTCCGCCGCCAGCTGGCCGCCCTCGGCCAGGTAGACTTCCTTGAAATACTTCGCCAACCCCTTGCTGTAGTCGCTCTTCACGTCGGTCAGCACGGCCACCTTCTTGGCCTTCAGGGTGTTCCCGGCAAAGCGGGCCAGGATGCGGCCCTGCAGGATGTCCGTGAAGCAGGCGCGGAAGATAAAGTCGCCCGTCTCGGTCACCTTGGGATTGGTGGAGGACGGCGAGATCATCGGGATCTTGTTCTGCTGGCAGATGGGGGCCGCCTCCAGGGAACGGCCGGAGGCCACCTCGCCAAGGATGGCCACCACGCCATCGCGGGAGATCAGCTTGTTCACCACCGTGGCGGACTCGCCCGCCTTGGAGAGGGTGTCCTCGGTCAGCAACTGGAGCGGCTTGCCCAGCACGCCCCCCGCCTTGTTGATCTCCTCCACCGCCAGCAGCGTGCCCTCATGCGAGGACTGCCCGAAGGTGGCCTCCTTGCCGGTCAGGGAGGCGAACTCGCCCACCTTGATCCCGTCACCGCCGGACTTGCCGCAACCGGCGCCCAGCACTGCAGCCAAGGCCAGCCCGGTCGAGAGGGAAAACAGGTTCTTCATCATAGCAATCAGTGCGGTCGTGGAGTCTGCCGAGTTGCGGCCGGGGATTGCCGGCCAGCCTCGCGAAACTAGAAAAAGCCTCCCCCCGTTTCAACCCTCATTCTCAAGGGGACCGGCCTTCCGCCCTCGGACGGCCCTGCGGGTGGCTCGCCCGCGGCAGCCCGCTCAGTCAGGGCGGTGCACGTTGTGGCAGGCCTTGCAATTGACGGCGGCTTTGTAGGCCTCGAGCGCATTCGGCGCGCCGTCCTTCAACGCCTTGGCCGCCGCCAGCAGCGCCTTGCTCTTGGCGTCCCAGCTGGCCTGGTCGCCCTTGGGCGGCTTGGACAGGGGCAGGGACTCGTAATACTCGACCAGCTTCGCAAAGTCTTCCTTGGTCCCCATGCCGGAGGAGACGGTCTTCCCCACGTTGGTCTTCCCCTTGTGCAGGGCTTCCATCACCTGCTCGATGGAATACTTCGGCTTGGCGTCGGCAGCCAAAAGGCCGGACGGAACGGCCAGGCCAAGGGCGGAAACAAGAATCAGCGGAAGCAGTTGGATCTTCATGGGTCGGGAGTTGTCAGTGTGAAATGCCATTCAGCCGCAGTTCCCCCGCCCCTGTCGAGGCCTTTCCCCTCCCCTGCCCCACCCCCACCGTCTCTGCCCCGCTCACTCCTCCGCGATCACCAGCAGGCCCTCGCGCGGGAGGTCGCGCTCCAACAACTGCCGGCGCCCCGAGGGCCAGCGCACCTCCACCCGCTCCACCCGGTCTGCCTCCCCCAGCCCGAAATAGAGCGGCAGCGAACTTTGCCCCAGGTAACCGCTCTTGCCATCGTGCTGCTGCGTCCAGGTGCGCCCGCCCGCCCGCACCTGCACCACCGCCCCCAACCCGTCCCGGTTCGACCGCGTCCCCCGCAGGCGCACCTCCAGGCGGCGCACCTGGCGGCGCTCGGACAGATCGCTCACCAGCACCTGCGGACGGTCGTTCATCTCGTTGGTCACCAAATCAAGGTCGCCATCCCCGTCCAAATCCAGCAGGACCGACGACCGCGAACTCAGCGGCTCGAGGACCGGCACCCGGCCGCGCTGGCCGCGGCACAACGGATGCCCCCGGTCCGCCCCGTCGCACTCCAGCGTGAACGCCACGTGGTCGGTCCGCCCCTGCGCCCTCGGCTCCACCCCAAGCAGGAACTCCGCATCCATAAACCGGCGCCCCCCGTCGTTCAGCAACACCGAGTTCACCGCGTATCGAAAACCGAAGCCCATCCCCGCCGTCACCACCGCGTCCGGATACCCGTCCGCATTCAGGTCGCCCGCGCTGATGCCCCAGGGCCAGAAGGTCTCCGCCCCCAGCGGCCCCGAGCTCTCCACGAACCGCCCCCCGCCCTCGTTCCGGTAAAACGCGTTGCCAAAAACGTTGTTCGACGCCCCCTGCAGGAAGGCCTCCGTGAACCCCGCGCTGCACCACGCCTCGCTCTTCGCCTTCTCAAAGTCCAGCCGCGTGTTCCCCTTGCTCAGGCTCACCTGCGGGGCACTCATGTCCGAATGCATGTCCACCACATACAAATCCAGCCGGCCGTCCTGGTCAAAATCGAGGAACTTCGCGCACATCGACCCCCACGGGGTCCTCGGGAAATACTGGGCCGTGCGCTCCACAAACCCGCGCCCGCCCCGGTTCAGATACACCCGATCATCCCCCTGCATGTTGCACACATACAGGTCGGGATACCCGTCCTCGTCCAGGTCCGCAAAGGTCGCATCCCCGCTCCACGCCCGATGCTCCAACCCCCACTCCCGGCTCACCTCCCGGAACCGCCTCCCCCCCAGGTTGCGATACAACCGGCTCCCCTCGGACCGCTCCGGAAACAGGTGCCCGGAAAACCCGTCCTTCACCCCGACATAATACCCGCCCGGCCCCACCTGGTCCGTCGTGTAGCGCCCGATGTTGCACAGGAACAGATCCAGCAGGCCATCCCGGTCAAAATCAAAAAACACCGCCCCCGCTGAATGCCCCGCCTGCCCCAGCCCGGCGGACTCCGTCACGTCCTGGAACCGTCCGCCCCCCAGGTTCTCCAGCAACACGTTCCCCCGCCGGACCGTCGTCACAAACAGGTCCGGGTCGCCGTCGTTGTCCACATCGGCAAAGGAGGCCGCCACCGAAACCCGGCCCGGCACTCCCACCCCCGCCGCCGCCGTGATGTTCTCAAACCGCCCCCCGCCCAGGTTCCGCCATAGCTCGTTGCCCCCCAGCTGGCTGACAAAATACAGGTCAGGCCGGCCATCCCCGTCCACATCCGCCGCCGCCATCGCGGTGCCATGGTCGTAGTGGTTCTGCTTGAATTGCCGGTTGGCGTCCTCCACCGCGCGGCTGACAAACCGGATGCCGCTCTGCTCCCAGCGGTCGGTGAACCGGAACCCATGCCCGACCGCGGACCCGCGGGCCTGGTTCACCTGCTGCTCCTGCCGCAGGCGCAGCCACTCCGCCGGCGCCGGCGCCTGCGCGCCCGCCTCCCCCACCACCGCCAGAAGGACCGCCACCACCGCGCACCGGGAGGAAAAACAGAACAAGCTCATGACTCTTCGCACGGTGGATCCTGCCGCCCCGGATGTCGAGCCGTCTTGGGCGGCGGGCCGACACCAACGCTTCCCATCACCGTCCAACGCTGCTACAAGGACGGGGTTGTCGCCCGCATGAATCTCTACTCTTCCCTTGCCCCCTCCCTGCTGGCCGCCCTGCTTGTCGCCGGGCCTGTCGCCGCCCAACTGGTGCCCGAGGCCCAGACGCCGATCCAGGGAGCCCGCCAGCCGGCCCTGAGCCCGGATGGGCGCACCCTGGTATTTGTCTACCGCGGCGACCTCTGGGTGGCCCCGAGCGCGGGAGGCCGGGCCACGCCCCTGACCTCGCATGTGGACGCCGACGCCCATCCCATGTTTTCGCCCGACGGACGCTGGGTGGCCTTCGCCTCGCGGCGCAATGGCAACCTCGACATCTTTGCCGTGCCCGCGGAGGGCGGGGCGGCCCGGCAATTGACGTGGCACGGGGGCTCGGACATCCCCCTGGGCTGGACCCCGGACGGGCGCCAGATCTTTTTCAGCGGCAAGCGGGATGCGGGCCATCAGCAGTTGTTTGCCCTCGACACCACCAACCTGCGCACCGAACTGCTGGCCGAGGACTACGCCCCGATGGGCTCGGCCAGCGCGTCGCCGGATGGCCGGCAGGTGGCCTACGGGCGCTACGGGTTTCACTGGACCCGGCCGCGCTACCAAGGCAGCGCGGCCCAGCAGATTTGGCTGCTTGAACGGGCGACCGGCCGGCGTCGGGCGCTCACGACCAACGAGTTCCAGCACCTGTGGACGCGCTTCCTGCCCGACGGCAAGCACCTCGTGACCGTCACCGTGGCGGAGGGCACCCCCTCATCGTCCCCGTTGCGGGAGACGGTCGAGCCCTTCCTGGACAGCGCGGCGCGGACCCCCAACCTCTGGCGCCTGCCCGCCGACGGCAAGGGCGCGCCCAAGGCGCTCACCACCTTCATCGGCGGCGCCGTGCGAAGCCCGTCGGTGGCGGCCAGGAGCGGGGACATCGCCTTCGAATACGGCCCGGACCTCTGGCTGCTGCGGGGCAACCGCAAGCCGGAGCCGATTCGCCTGCTGGTGGCGTCGGACGAGAAGCAGACCACCCGGCGCCGCGAGCGCCTGACCACGGGCGTGACAGAGGCGGAACTGTCCCCCGACGGCAAGACCTTCGCCTTCGGTTTGCGCGGGGAGATCTGGACGATCCCGACGCAAAAGCCGCGCGGGGTGGCCGGACGCGGGTCCGAGTTCGCCCGGCGCCTGACCGACTGGGAGGGGGACGACTCGGACTTCTTCTGGTCGCCGGACAACAGCCGGCTCTATTTCACCAGCGACCGCGAGTTCACCACCCGGCTGTATGAAATGGAGCTGTCCACGCTCAAGACGCGGCTGCTGTGGAACCGGGACGAGAACATCACCCGCATCAATGTGTCGCCGGACGGACGGCAACTGGCCTTCTGGGTGGCGGGACCGGAGGGGGGGCTCTACGTGCTCCCGGTGGACGGCTCGGGCGAACCCCGCCGCGTGATCCACCTGCCGGGCTCGCACTGGCGTGGAGGCGGCGGGGACTACGCCTGGAGCCCGGACCTGAAGTGGATCGCCTATTCCGCCCGCAGCGAGAGCCGGGCCTATAACATCTTTGTCATCCGGGCCGACGGCACGGGGCAGCCCATCAATGTCACCCGGCTCTACGCCTCCCACAGCAACCCGGCCTGGTCGCCCGACGGCCGCTATCTCTATTTCCAGAGCGACCGCGAGGGCAGCGGCCTCTATGTGCTGCCCCTCCAACCCGAGGCCGTGCGGGCCTCCGACACCGACCTCAAGTTCGAGCGCCCGGGGACCAACCTCGTCGTGCAGATCGACTTCACCGACATCTCGCGCCGCATCCGCCGCCTGAGTTCCCAGACCCCGCAGGGGGACCTCACCGTCACCCCGGACGGCACCCTGGTCTTCCTCAGCGAGGGCGATGTCTGGACCGTGAGCTACGACGGCAAGGAAACCAAGCGCGCCACCACCGGGGGCGGCAAGCAGGCGCTGCGCGTCAGCCGCGACGGCAAGCGCATCTCCTTCCTCCAGGGCGGCGACATGTTCGTGGGCGCCCTCGGCGCGCCGGCCGAGAAAATCGCCTTCGTGGCCGAATGGGAACGGGATGTGCGGGCCGAGCGGAAGGCCGCCTTCACCCAGTTCTGGAATGCCTACCACCGCGCCTTCTATGATCCCAACTTCCACGGGCGCGACTGGGCCGCCATTCGCGACCGCTACGCGCCGCTGCTCGACTCGGTCGAAACCTCCGACGAATTCGCGTCCCTCCTGCACATGATGATCGGCGAACTGGAGGCCTCCCACAGCGAGGTCAGCCCGGCCCCGGGTCCGGGCGGCGGGCCGGTCACCCCCCACCTCGGGTTGACCTTCGACTACCGGCATCCCGGCCCCGGCCTCCGCGTCAAAACCGTCCCCCCCGGCGCCCCCGGATCCTACAAAAAGACCGAGATCCGCCCCGGCGAATACATCCTCGGCATCAATGGCCGCGACGTCGCCCTCGACGAGCGGCTCTACCAGGCCATCAACGACAAGCAGGACCGCGAGTTCGAGTTCCTCGTCAGCACCAACACCGACCGCCGCGGCGCCCGCACCGTCCGCTACAAGGTCCTCGCCACCGACGAGTGGGACGACCTGCTCTACCGCAACCGCAGCGACCGCCTCCGCAACTACGTCGAGGAACGCAGCGGCGGCCGCATCGGCTACGTCCACATCGCCGCCATGGGCGCAGGCAACCAAATCAAGTTCGAGCGCGAGGCCTACGAATACATGGCCGGCAAGGAAGCCCTCATCATCGATGTCCGCTTCAACCGGGGCGGCAACATCGCCGACACGCTCATCGACTGGATCGAGCGCAAACCCCACGGATGGAACCGCCCCCGCGACGCCGCCCCCGAGACCGTCCCCTACCGCGCCTGGGAGAAGAAGTGCGTCGTGCTCATGAACGAGCACAGCTACAGCAACGGCGAGATCTTCCCGAACGCCATGCGCGCCCGCGGCCTCGCCACCCTCATCGGCATGCCGACCCCCGGCTACGTCATCTGGACCATGGAACTCCGCCTCGTCGATGGCACCGGCGCACGCATGCCCATGAGCGGGGCCTACCGGCTGGACGGCACCAACCTCGAGAACAATGGCGAGCAGCCCGACCTCCGCGTGCCGCTCTCGCCCGAGGACTGGCTCTCCGACCGGGACCCGCAGCTGGACCGGGCCATCGAGCAGGTCATCGGCCGGCCTGGGGCCCCCGCCCGGTCGCTCGCCGGGGAGGACGCCGCCGACCCCGGACAGGCCGGGCGCGCGCCACGCCCCTGAGACCCTTCGCCCTTTACCTTTCCCCAACCCCGACCCAGCCTTCGCCCATGCAACGCGACCTCGTCACGGTGGAGCGCTTCTACACCCAGCACGCCGAGGCCCTCGAGCTGCGCCTCATCGCCGGCGCCAACGGCCTCAAGCGCCCCATCCGGGAGCCCACCGTCAACCGACCCGGCCTCGCCATCGCCGGGTTCACCAAATACTTCGCCAGCAAACGTGTCCAGGCCCTCGGCTCCGCCGAGACGACCTACCTCAAGTCCCTCCCCGGCGACGAGCGCACCCGCCGCTACGAACTGCTCTTCAGCCACAAGATGCCGTGCGTCGTCTTCAGCCGGAACCTCAAGCCCGACCGTGCCTTCCTGCGCGCCGCCGAGGCCGCCGACGTGCCCATCTTCCAGACCCCGCTGATCACCATGAAGTTCATCAACCTCGCCACCCTCGCCCTCGAGGCGATGTTTGCGCCGAGGGGGACGGACATCGGCAGCATGGTCGATATCCTCGGCATCGGGGTCATCATCCGCGGCGAAAGCGGCATCGGCAAAAGCGAGTGCGTCCTCGCCCTGATCGAGCGCGGCTACAGCCTCGTCGCCGATGACATCACCCGCGTCACCCTCCTCGACGGGCGCGACGTCATGGGCACCAGCGCCGAACTCACCCGCAACCACATGGAGGTCCGCGGCATCGGCATCATCAATGTCGCCGCCATGTTCGGCGTCAAAAGCATCCGCAAGGAGAAGCGCGTCGACCTCGTCGTCAGCCTCAAGACATGGGAGGATGTCCCCGACGTCGATCGCCTCGGCATGGAGGACCAATACACCGAAATCCTCGGGGTCCCCATCCCCCACATCATCATCCCCGTCCGCCCCGGCCGCGACCTCGCCCGCCTCGTGGAAGTCGCCGCCTACCAGACCAAGCTCAAGCAATCGGGCTACAACCCCGCCAAGGAACTCAATGACCGCCTCATCGCGCAGATGACGGCCGTGAAATCCTGAACCCTCCCCGCCTTCCGGCCACCCGGCCGATCAGTCCGCCCGTGCCCCCGCCTCCCGTTCCAGGGCGGCTATCGCCGCCATGATCTCATCCGCCACCTGCTGGTAGATGGCCTTCAAGCGGGGCTTGTCACAGTGCCGGGCCTCCTCCCGCAGGGCCGCAAAGGCCAGCGGTTCCCCAAAGACCACGCTGACCGGCCTGGGCCGGGGAATCCGCAGGTGGCGCCCATAGGCCGCATACGTGCCCCGAACCAACACCGGCACCACCGGGGCCTGCGACTTGATGACGGTCAACCCAATGCCCGAGCGCGCCGGGCGCAACCGGCCGTCCGGCGTGCGGGTCCCCTCGGGAAACAGGAGGATGACCCCGCCGCCCAGCAGGCGATCCAGGATGGCCTTGAGACCCGCCCCGCCGCCGCCTTCCCGATCCACCGGCACCACCCTCCAACTGCGGAGCAATGGCCCCACCACCGGGGCCGCAAACAAGGTGTCCCGCGCCAGGAAGTTGACCATCCGCGGCAGGCTGGCCCCAATCAGGGGCGGGTCGATGAAACTGGCATGGTTGGCGGCCAGGATGACCGGCCCCTGGCGGGGCACCCGGCCGGTATGATGATAGCGGGCCCGGAAAAAGACCCCGAACACCGCCCGAAAAACGATCCAGCCGAGGCGGTAGCTCCAGTTCATTCAGTCACTGCCAGCGCGGTCCGCGCCCGCGCTCAGCCCGGGCCGCCTCCCGCTCCTGCAGGCGCTGGCGGATGATTTCCAGGATGGCCCCGCTGGTCTGCTCCGGCGTCTGACCCGAGTTGTTCACAATCACCGCCCCCAGCGGCACCATCAGGGGGGCGGACGAACGCTGGCTGTCCCGGTGGTCGCGCGCCGCCAAATCCTCCGTCACTCCCTCCGCCGAGCGGCGGCGGGAACGCTCCTCCAGGTTCGCATCCAGGTAAAACTTGAAGTCCGTCTCCGGGAAAATATTGGTCCCAATGTCCCGCCCCTCCATGACCAGGTTCCCAAACTGGATGCACTGCCGCTGGGTCTTCTTCATCCAGTCACGCACCTTCGGCACGGTCGCCACGTGCGACACCGCCGCGCTGGTCTCATTGGTCCGGATTTCCTTCTCCGGGTAATACCCACCCACCAGCAGGCGCACCTGGCGCAAATCCCCCTCCACGCACTGCAGTTCCGTCTTCCAACGCCGGCACACGCTGGCCACGGCCTTGGCGTCGTGCACGTCCACCTTCTGGTTCAGGCAATGCCAGGCCAGGGTGCGATACATGGCGCCCGTGTCGACATACACATAGCCCAAGGCCCGCGCCACCAGCCGGGCATTGGTGCTCTTGCCGCTCGCACTGGTGCCATCAATGGCAATGACCACCGGCTGTTCCATGTCGTCAGGAGCCTCCCCCAGCAGGCCGGCGGAAGCCGGCATCCGATGGGGAGTGGGCGTCGGGGAAAAAGCGCACATCGTGCCGCAAGACTGCCGGGGCAACCGCGGGGGCGCAAGCGGGAAGGCAAGGCGCCCGCCGCCCCCTCCCTAATCCGCCCCCAACTCCTCCTCCCCAAGGGCCCGCTGACGGGCGGCCGTCCCGTCCAAAATCACCGCCCCCAACCCCCTCGGGGCCGGGGCCGCCAGTTTCTGGAAGAAGTTCGGGAAGGTCTTGCGGACGCACTCCGGATGCTGGATCCGGATCCCGGGCACTTTCAATCCCAGAACGGCAAAACACATCGCCATGCGATGATCCTCGTAGGTTTGGATGGTCGCCCCATGCAGGGCCGAGGGAAACACCTCCAGGGTGTCCCCCGACTCCACCACCCGCGCCCCGCAGCGCGTCAACTCCGTCCGCAACGCCAGCACCCGCTCGCACTCCTGCACGCGCAACCGGCCCAGATCGGTAAACCGCACCGGCTCCGCCGCCCATGGCGCCAGCACAATCGCCGTCATGATGCTGTCCGCCAAATCCCGCGCCCGCGAAACCTCCGCATAGTTGCCCGCGCGCCACCGGCGCAGACAGGCGGGAAAATCCGCGTCCCGCTGCCAGCCGCTCTCCGGCCAGTCCGCCACCCCCACCTGGGACCCACCCCCGCCCAGCAGCCAGTCGGCTGCCCAGAAATAGCTGCCGCTCGACGCATCCGGTTCCACCACGAACTCCCCGCCGCCATGCGGAAAGGACGCCACCAGCTGGCGCGTCATCTCGACATAAGGCATCTCCTCGCCCGCCAGCACAGGGATCTCCGGCTGCCACCCTCCCGTGCGCCCGGCCAGCAGCAGCGCCGAGGCAAACTGCGAACTCTCCCCGCTATCCACCCGGCAGCGTGCCCCCGGCCGGGGGCCGCCTCCATGCACCCGCAGCGGCAACCGCTCATCCGGGGTGTCCACCCGGTAGCCCAACTCGCGCAGGGCCGAGACCAGGGCCGCCTGCGGGCGCTCATGCATCCTGGGCACCCCGGACAACCGGTAGACCCCCTCGCCCAGGCAGACCAGCGCGGTCAGGAACCGGGCCGCCGTGCCCGCATTCCCCACAAACAACTCCATCGGACAGGTCTCCGTGCCCCCCCGCGGCACCCGCCCGCCCTGGCCGTAGACCGTGATCGTCCGGTTGGCCGGGTCACCGGGGTCGGCGGCCACCGTGACCAGGAAACCCAACTCCTGCAGGCATTCCACCATCACCTGCGTGTCCTCGCTCCAGAGCGCCCCGCGCAGCGTGGTCTCACCCTCCGCCAACGCCGCCAGCACCAAGGCACGATTCGTGATGCTCTTGGAGCCCGGGACCCGGACGGTCGCCCGAACCGGGCGATCCAGCGGAACCACTTCAATGATCTCGGGCAGCGGCATGCAGGGTCAGGCCGGTTCGCGCTGCTTCCACACGTAGCGGAACATCAGCACCCGCAGCGCGGCCGTCAGGGGGATGGCCAGGATGCCTCCCAGCAAACCGCCCAGCAGGGTCGTGCCCACCATCAAAGCGACGATCAGCGTCAGAGGATGCAAACCGATGCGATCGCCGATGATCTTGGGCTGGATGACAAAGCCTCCAGGGTCTGCACCACCGCAAACACTCCCAGCACCATCGCCGGATGCTGCCAGTCGCCATACTGCGCAAAGGCAATCACCACCGCGACCACGCAGGTGATGATGGCGCCAAGGAAGGGAACCATGGTCAGGAACACCGCCATCACCCCAATCAACACCGCGTAGGGAAGCCCGATGGCCAAAAAGCCAATCGTGTAGAGAATGCCATCGCAGATGGCCACCAGCACCTGGCCGCGAAAGAAAACCACCAGGCAGTCGTTGATCGACTTGATGACAAAGGCGACCTCGTTGCGCAGTTCCGACTGCGCCAGGGGAAGGTATTCCTGCCACCGCCCCGCGATGCCCTTCTTTTCCACGAGGAAGTAAAAGAGGTAAACCGGCACCAGGGAAAGCCCGGCCAGGATGCCAAAGAAGCCGGCCAGCCTGTCCCCCACCGCGCCCAATAAACGGCCCAGCGCCTGGGGCACGTTTTGGCCCACCCAGGCCGCCGCCGCTCCCATGTCCATCTGGCCCAGCACCGAGTCACCCAGGCCGGACGACGCCGCCGGAGGGGGCGGTCCAGGCGGGGACGCGGGGATCGGCGTCGCCCCGGGCGCGGCGTTGGTCAACCCGCCGACCGGGACAGCGTTGGTTGCCCTGTCCCGCTGGAGATACTTGCGCACCCATTCCGGGGGGCGCGCCGCCCAGCGCTCCACGGCCTGGCGCACGTTCTGCGCATACTGCGGCACCCGCTCGGAAAACTGCCGGGACTCCGCGACCATCTGCGGGAGGACACTGGAAATCAGGGCCAGCAGGATGGCTCCGGCGAGCACAAACACCAGCAGGATGGCGCGCGGGCGCGACACCCCGCGCTGACCAAACCAATCCACCACCGGGTCCAGCAGATAGGCCAGAACCCCGGCCAGGGCCAAGGGCCACAGGACGGGAGCCAGCAGGTGCAGAATCCGCCCCAACCCCCAGACCGCGCCCGCCAGCAGGCCCACCAGCACCGCCGCGGCCAGACCTGTCAGGGCCAGCCAGATCAACCGGGCCTGCTGGGGCGAGGGGGGAGGAAGGGACATGGGGAGCAACTCGGTTAATGAGCCAAAGACTTGGCGAATGGACAAATTGAGGATTGGGGAACGCCTAGGCTTGGCCGAGGCGGCGGGACTTGTCCGTGGCGGCGCGGACGGCGTTCATGAGGGCGCCGCGGACCCCGGCGCGCTCCAGTTCATGCAGGCCCTCGATGGTCGTGCCGCCGGGGCTGGTGACCATGTCCTTGAGGGCGCCCGGATGCAGTCCGGTCTCCAGCACCAGCTTGGCGCTGCCCAACAGGGTCTGGGCGGCCAGCCGCGTCGCCGTGTCGCGCGGAAGCCCCGCCGCCACCCCACCGTCGCTCAGGGCCTCCAGGATCAGGAAAGCGTAGGCGGGGCCGCTGCCGCTCAGGCCGGTGACGGCGTCCAGGTAGGACTCCTTGACCGCCAGGGCCAACCCCACCGAGGAGAGCAGGCGTTCCACGAGGGCGCCATCCGCGGGGCGCGTGTCCGGCCCCAGCGCGTAGGCCGAGGCCGAGGCCCCGACGAGGGCGGGAGTGTTGGGCATGACGCGGACCACGCGGGCCGGGGCCGGCAGCGACTTCTCGAGGCGGGCCAGCGGGACGCCGGCCGCAATCGAGACCAGCAGATGCTCGGGCGTGAACGCGGGGCGGATGCCTTCCAGCACGGCGGCGACCTGGTCGGGCTTGACCGCCAGGATCAGGATGGAGCACGCGCGGACCACCGCCAGGTTATCCTGGCCGGCCTGCGCGCCGGTCTCCTGGGCAAACGAATGCCGGGCTGCCTCGCTTGGGTCGCTGGCCAGCAGGTCCGCGGGTTTCGCCAGGCCGGCGGAAACGAAGCCGCGGGCGAGTGCCGTGGCCATTTTGCCCGCGCCCAGGAAGCCGATTTTCAAGCCGGATGACATGCGCGGGTTCTACCAGTGGACCGGGGCTGGCGCAACGCAAAGCCTTCCCCCCGTAGCAGCGGACGTAAGTCCGCTGAACCCTCCCCTCCACCCGCCCACCCCGGCGGCTACCACCGGGTGATCGCCCCGTCCGCCCCCTGCCCCGCCACGAACGACACGGTTTCCCGCTGCACGCAATGCCACACATCATCCCGCAGTTCCGGGATGGACAACAATCGGCGCCCGTTGCGCGCGCTCTTCATGGCCTCGAGGAGGTTGGCCTGCATGAGGGGGTAAAGCCGGCGCGCCACCTCGGCCGAGTCGCTGACGTGCCCCCCGGCATAGTGCGGCCACAAACGCTCGCAGACCGCGCCTGCGGCCAGGATATCCTCCAGCGCGGGTTCCTCATGGGTTCCGCCGCAGACCAGAATCACGCTGGCGGGATTGCGGTCACGCAGCCACTGCACGGTGGCGCGCAGGTTGAGGAACGACGCGGCCAGGACCGCCTCCGCCCCCGCACAGGCCCGCAGCGCCCGCGTGCCATTGGTCGTGGTCATCACAATGGTCCGCCCGCCCACCGCCGCCGGGGTGAACTCGCGGGGCGAGTTGCCCAGGTCAAAGTCCACTCCCCCGGTGCGATCCGCCCGGATGCGCCAGCCATCGCGCTCCCCGGCCAACAGCACCTCGGGCCGCTGCTGCCGCACGGACAGCGCCTCGGCAATCTCCGCCACCGGGATGATTTCCCGCGCCCCGTTGGCCAGGGCCGTGACCATGGTGGTGGTCGCCCGCAGGATGTCGAAGACCACGCATACGCTCCGGCGGAGATCCCGCCCGGCGAGGCCGGGAAACTCCGCCGGGGACAAGACCACTTCAAGGGACGGTTGTGTCATGAACGACGCACGCTAGCGGCCAAGCCCCGGGGTGTCGATCCCTGCCCTACCGCTCAGCGCCCGGGCACGTCCCCGCAGAAATGGACCGCCAACCCCAGTTCCGCCAGCGCGGCTGCCTTGATGCGCGCGGCCCGGGCCGCCTGCCGGGCGTCCGGCGCGTAGACCACCTGGATGTGATTGGATTGGTGCCGCGCCATCATCTGGTCCCGCGTCACCCCGTGGAGCACGGCGTGCAGGATCGGCCACTGCGGGGTGGTCTCCCGCCACCGCCGCGCCGTTTCCGCCTCGGGCAACCGCACGGCCCGGGCCAGGCCCACATCGGCCTGCAACCGCCCATCGCGGACAAACACCCGGCTCCACACCAGGTGTCCCGGCTTGCTCACGCCCTTGAGCGTGCCGCCCCCCAGGCGGAAATACATGGGTGGCTGCCGCTCGCTCGCGGCGCCCTTCCACCCACCCACAAAATGCGCCGGCGGCGCCGCGCCGGAAATCAGGAGCACCCAGACAAAGTCATCCAGGCCGCCGCCCCGGTAATGCTGCCCCCAGCGCAGGTCGTGCAGCGTGTTCTCCGGGGGCAACCCGAGGTGCCGCCAAAGCCGGTAGGTCAGGAGCCCATCCAGGCCCGCACATTCGTCCACCTCGTTGAAATGCGGCAGGGCCTCGCCCGCAAACAGCACGCGACCCGTCCGGCGGGAACGCACCGGCGGTCGATCGACGTTGTTCAACATTCCCTCCACCAGGTCGCTCGCCGGGGCCAAATCCTTCAACCCCTGCTGGTATTGGATCCCGATGGCGTCACACCCAAACTCCTCCGCCAACCGCAGCGCCGCCACATACATCCGGCACTGTTCCAGGCTCTGGCGCTCGGTGAGTTCCGTGGCCTCATCCCGGCCCCACGCAAATCGCAGCCCCCGCCGCCGCAACCACCCCAGCACCTCGCGCGCCTCCGCGTCCTCCACCTCGCGCATGGCGGCGTAGAGGGTCGACTGGCTCAGGCGCTCCTTGAACACGCCGGTGGGATGCAGCAACTCGTCGGGAATGATGGCGTTGAACATCCCCATGCAACCCTCATCGAAGACGCCCAGGATGGCCTTGCGCTGGCGGAAGCGCCGGGCGAACTGCCGGCCGATCCGCTCCTCGTCCGCCGGGATCCCGCCGGGCTGGAAGCCCCGGACGTGCCCCTGGTCGTGCGTCACCACGCCCTCCCGCAACCACTGCCGCAACCCCGCCCGGAACCGGGCGTCCCGGAAGGTCTCGCTCCAGAGCGTGCTGTGGCCGACCCCGGCCTTGTTCAGCGAGGCGTTCAGGTTGAGCAGGCCCACCAGGCCGGGCCAGCGCCCGCTCCAGTTGGCCACGGTGAGAATCGGGCCCCGGTGCGTGGTCAGGCCGGCCAGCACATGATGGCTGTACTGCCAGACGCTCTCCGCCACCAGCAGGGGCGCAACGGGATCCAGTTTCCGGAAGACCTCGATGCCCATCCGCTGCGAGTCGATGAACCCATGCCGCTTGGCGCGATCCACCGGGTGGGCCCGGACGGCCCGCCAACCCTCCCTCGCGAGGGCCTGGCCCAGCGCCCGTTCCATCCGGGATTGCTCCGGCCAGCAGGCCTGGTTGGCGCTCAAGCGCAGATCGCCGCTGGCCACCACGTAGGCCCGGCGTGCAGGAAGCGGGGAGGGAATGCTCATGGGCTGTGCGTGCCGCCGACGTTATCCACCGGCTCCCCGCCGACAAGCCCGCAGTGGCAGCCCTTGCGGCAGGTCATGCGGGCGCGGGCGCCGCCGCCGGCAGGCTGAAGTGGAACGTCGTCCCGCGGCCGGGCTCGGACTCCAGCCAGATGCGGCCGCCGTGGCGCTCGACGATGCGCTTGCAGACGGCCAGCCCGATGCCGGTTCCCGGATACTCCGCGCGGGTGTGCAACCGCTGGAAGATGGCAAAGATGCGATCGAAGTACTGCTTCTCGATGCCAATGCCCTCGTCGCGGACGGAGATGACCCAGGCGGAATCCGGGCTGGCCGGGGCGCCCGACGCGGGACCGGGGGTGGCGGCCATCGGCGCCTCCGCGGGCCCGGCCGGGCGGGCTGAGACGTGGATGACGGCAGGCTTGTCCCCGCGGAACTTGAGGGCGTTGCCGAGCAGGTTCTGCAGCAACTGGGTCAACTGCGTGAGATCACCCGACACGGCCGGGAGCGGTCCGGCGCTGATCCGCGCCTGGCTTTCCTCAATGGCCACCTTGAGGTTGGCCAGCACCCGCCGGAGCACCTCGTCCAGGGCGACGCGCTGGAAGGGCCGGGCCTGGCTGTCGAGGCGCGCATAGGCGAGCAGATCCTGGATGAGCGTCTGCATCCGGTGCGCGCCATCGACGGCAAAGGCGATGTATTCGCGGGCCTCATCGTCGAGCCGGTCCCCATAGCGGCGCTCCAGCAACTGCGTGTAGCTCGCCACCATGCGCAGGGGCTCCTGCAGGTCATGGGATGCCACGTAGGCAAACTGTTCCAGATCCCGGTTGGAGCGCCGGAGCGCCTCGGCCTGGCGGGCCAGGGCCTGCTCGGCCCGGCACCGTTCCAGAAACTGGCCGACCTGCCCGCCCACCGCCACGCAGGTGCGCCGCACCCCCTCGTCCGGGGGCGCCGCATCCCGCGGAAAGAACTCCAGCACACCCAGCACCTCGGTGCCCGAACGCACGGGAAACGCCAACGCCTGCCGGAGACCGGACTCGCCCGCGGCGGCGGCCCGTGCCGGGTCCAACTCCGGGGTCAGGTTCTCCGCCCATTCCGGCGCACCCGAAGCCCAGACCCGGCCGGGCAGGCCGGCACCCCGCGTGAAGGTGGCCCCGCGCGTGGACCGGACCAAGGCCGGCGCCGCGCCGCCGTCAGCCGGCCAAACGACTGCACAGTGGAGCAGGCCGGCCTCCAGGTCCGCCAACCAAAGAGCGCCCACCGGGGCGTCCAGGCCGGCGGCCACCTCGGCCAGCACCCGCGGCCCAGCCCCGGCCAGGCCAACCTCCTCGGCCAACGCCCGCCCCACGTTGTATTGCAGCAAAAGGTTCTGCTCGGCCCGCTTGCGCTGCGTGATGTCCCGGGAAACCCCGTAGGTCCCCAGGATGACGCCCGCCCCGTCCCGCAGGGCCTGCTTGGTCGTGCTCACCCAGGTGGTGGTGCCATCCGGCCACGTCTCCTTCTCCTCGCGACCCACCAAGGGCTGCCCATCCCGGAGGATGGCCTGTTCGTCCGCCAGCGCCTTGCCCGCATGTTCCGGGGCAAAAAAATCCTCGTCGCTCCGCCCCACCGCCTGCTCCGGGTTCTCCAGCCCAAAAGCCTTCGCCATGGAGCGATTGATGCGCAGGAAACGGCTGTCCCGATCCTTGAAATAGATGTGGTCCGGACTGGTATCGAGCAGCGCCTGGAAAAGCCCGCGCTCCGCCGCCAGTGCCGCCGCCGCGCGCTGCCGCTCCGCCATCTGCTCCTGCAACCCGTCGTTGGCGGCGGCCAACTCCACCGTGCGTCGCGCCACGAGGCGGGCCACCTGCTCCGCCCGGCCCCGCACCACCCAGAGCCACCCCCCCACCAGGGCCGTGACCAGCACCCCACCCCCCAGCACATACCAGCCCTGAGGCCCCGGACGCGCCCGGGCCTGCCCCCCCGCGGGACGAAAACGGAGTTCCCAGCGCCGCCCCGCCAAATCCTCAAAGGCATAAAACGCCTGCACCCCGGGCCCGGGCACCCAGGTGGCCGACTGCCCGAGCACCGCGCCATCGCCGGGACCCCGCGTGGCGTCGGTCAGTTGCCAGGCCAGTTCCCGGCGGTCTCCCGGCGTCAGCCCGGCCAGGCTCCAGGCCGCCAACCGCGTGAGGTCCAACACCACCGCGGCATAGCCCGCCAAGTGCAGCCGACGCTCCTCCGTCGTCTCCCGGGGGGCCAGGTTGGTGTGCACGGGGACCACCACCCGGCAGGCCCAGTGGAGATTGGTGCCGGCCAGCCGCCGGAAGGGCACGCCCGCCGCGGGTTCCTCGTTCTCCATGGATCGCGCCAAGGCTGCGACCACGTTCGTGTCGGCCGCCAGATCCCAGCCCAGGCGAACCCGCTCGGAGACCGGCTCGACCAGCGCGATGGGCAGATGCTCCGCGCGGACCGCGGCGGGACCGGCTCCCTCGGGCGGGCCGGGCTCACGGATGGCGTAATCAGGCACGGGATCCCGCGGGCGCGTGCGCAGGGCTGTCTCATGGACCGCGCGCTGCGCGGCCGGCACCCGCGGCAGCCATTCCACCGCCACCAGGCCGGGCAACCGCGCCAGGGCGTCCGCCGTGAAGCCACGGAATTGCAGGGGGTTCACCTCCGGGGCGGCGTAAAAAAAGGACCCCACGGCAGCCAGCACGGCCACATGGCTGTCGAACTCCCGCAGCAAGGCGTCGGCCGGCAGGTCGGCGCGCTGCCGAAACTCCGCCTCCGCTCGACGCAACTCCTCCTGCCGCACCATCCACCACAAGGCCGCCGTCAGGCCCAGGCCAAAGAGGACGGCCAAGGCCACCACCAGGGCCCGGCGCGAGGGAGGCGGCGGCAACGGCGCCGGGACGGAGGGGACGGGCTTGAACGGATCGGACACGGGCATCATCGCAGGACAGGCAGCAGGGCCGCGAGGCCATCGGACAGCGTGTTCATTCCGCCGGCAGGCGCACCAGGGTCAGCCAAAAATCCTCGATGTTCCGGACCACCTTCATGAACTGGTCCAGGTCGACCGGCTTGGAGATGTAGCAGTTGGCGCTGAGCTGGTAGGCGCGCAGGATGTCCTCCTCCGCCCGGGAGGTGGTCAGCACCACCACCGGGATGCGCCGGAGCCGCTCGTCGGCCTTGATCTCGGTAAGCACCTCGCGGCCGTCCTTCCGCGGCAGGTTGAGATCCAGGAGAATGAGGTCGGGCCGGGGTGCCTGGCTGTACTTGCCCTCGCGCCGGAGGAAGGCCAGCGCCTCGGCCCCATCACTGACCCAGCTGAGATGGTTGCGCACCTTGGCATCGCGGAGCGCCTCCCGCGCCAGGCGGGCGTCCCCGGCATTGTCCTCCACGAGCAGAATCTCGATGGGGTTCGGTTCGGACATGGCTCGACGCGGCATCCAGCCCCGCGCACGTCCAGACGTTCCGGCTTCACCGCACAAAGCGCAAGGCAAGACCGGAAGGGGCAGCGAGTCGGGCCCGCCCCGCGGCTGGGGCTACTTGAGGTGCCAGAGCTTGCGCAGGGCCCACTCGACAGTCACCACGGCGAGGATGAGGAGGAAGTAGAGGGGCGAGGCCCAGAGCTCGACTTCCAGCGGGGAGCGCACCCGCTCCGTGCGGGCGCGGATGGCGTCGGGCAACTGGCGCAGGCTTTCCTCCCGGAAGAACTGGCCCCCGGTGCGCGCGGCCAGGTCCTGCAGGAGGGGCTCGTTCATGGCGGTCTCGCCAAACTCGAACTGGGGCTCGGCCACGGTGAAGTCCAGCAGGGTTTCCGGATCGCTCTCCACCCAGAAGCTGTAGGCGCCGGCGGCCGGGGCGATGAACTCGCCGCGGTACATGGCGGGCTGCTCCGGGACGGGGCGCAGGGTCACCTCCGGGCGCGGGCCGGCGCCGGTCTTCAGGCCGTGGAAGGCCTTCACCGAAGGTTCCTGCACCGCATCGAAACCCACCCCGCTGTAGAGCCGGGCGTAGATGGTCACGCGGTCGCCGGTCAGGTAGTTGGCCCGGTCGGTGTTCAGCTGGGTGCGGCGGGATACCCCCAGCAGGCGCTGGATGGAGACGCGCTGGGCGATCTGGCCCCACACGGCGGTGTAATAGAAATCGCCGGCATTCTTGCGCCAGCGCCAGGTGTTGTCCGTGCCCACGAACATGACCTGGCCCAGCCCATATTGCTGGACGGCAACCACGGGCATGCGGCCAAAGCGGGATTCCTTGGCCGGATCGGGGTCGACCAGGAGCACCTCGGCGGCCGGCTTGGCCCGGGAAACGCGGGCCACCCAGTAGACCGGGGGCAGACCCGCCCAGATGCGCGCGTTTTCGTCGTCCTTGTCCGACAGGCGCAGCATGGCGCTGGCCCGGCCGGCAGCGGTCAGTTCGAGCCGGATGGGCTTGTCGGCCACCGGGTCCTGGGCCGACTCCAGGGTGGCGGCGTCAAACTCGACCGGGAGCAGCTTGTCCAGGGCCGACCGGCGGTACTGGCCCGGCATGAAGCGCTTGCCGGCGACGACCAGCAGCGCGCCCCCAAAGTCGCTCACCAACCGGTTCAGGTTGTCCTGGTGCTGCGCGGTCAACGCCTTGGGATCCACGTCCCCCAGGATGACGAGGTCATACTTGAACAACTCATCGCGCCGCGTGGGAAACTCCGCCAGGTAGGGAGAATCCGCCGGGCGCGCAATGGCCTTGTCCCCCTCCACG
Source organism: Verrucomicrobiota bacterium (assembly GCA_046048995.1). GTDB lineage: Bacteria > Verrucomicrobiota > Verrucomicrobiia > Limisphaerales > JADJPG01 > JBJOEZ01. The sequence continues at coordinate 162,941 of JBJOEZ010000009.1, forward strand.
AGCAGGCACTTCAGGTCCACCCGGCGATCCCGCAACAGCATGGCCTGCAGGTAACGGAACTCCCAGCGCGGGGACTGATCCACCAGCAGCACCCGGATGCGCGCATCAATCACCTTCAGGCGCTGGGTGCGGCGATTGTTGTCCTTCACCGTCTCGTCCGGACGCGCCTCCACCACCGCGGTCAACTCAAACTCCCCCAGGCTCTGCGGCGTGAACTTGAGCGGGACCACCTGGTCGGCGTCCGCGCCAAACGTGATCTCCCGCCGCGCCACCACCTGGTCCCCCAACCGCAGCTGCACCTCGGCCGTCTGCCCCGCCAGGCCCTGGCCCCGCACCCGGACGGTCACCGGCACCTCGTCCCGCACAAAGGTCACCTCCGGGGCGAAGAGGTTCTGCACAATGATGTCCCGCGGGCTGGTGATGCCGACACCGTAGATGAACAGCGGCACCCCTTCCTGGGCCGCGAGGGCGGCGGCATCGCGCGGGCTGCCGCCGGAGTTGTTGACGCCATCGGTCACCAACACCACCCCGGCCAGGGGCTGGCCCCGCTTGCGATTGAGCGCCTCGCGCACCGCGTCCCCCAGCGCCGTGGCCGGCGCGTTCGCCTCCAGGCGATCCACCCAGTCAAAATCGCCCACCGATGCCGTCCGCCGGCGCCCGGCACCCGGCGCCGCCCCGGCCGGCTCAGCGACGGCATTGGTGCCGCCGGCACCGTCCCGCGGACGCGCGGAAAGCTCGGCCACGCCTTGGCCAAAGCTGAAGGGGGCCAGGTCGAACTCCCGGTCCAGGCGCGGCAAAAGATTGAGCCGCTCGTTGCGCAAAACCGCCCGTCCGAGTTCCAGCCGGGAGCGCGGCTCGGCGGAGGCGGGGGTGGCCGGCAGGGGTTGGTCGAGACCCCGGGCCGGATCCATCAGGTCCTGGGCCAGGGCGGCGCGCTTGCGATCGGCCTCCTCCACGCGCGGATCCCGGATTTGCATGGAGGCGCTGCCATCCAGCAGCAGCACGAGCACCCGGCGCACCGTCCCCTCCACGGTGAAGGCCAGGACGGGACGCAGGAGGAGGGCGAGCAGCAGGCCGAGGAAGAGGACCCGCAGGGCGGTCAGGACATGGCGCCGCCACGGCGCCAGGGTGACGGGACTGATCCGGTAGAGCCACCAGACGAGGCCACTGGTGGCCAGCAGCAGGAGAAGGAAACCGCCGAGGCCCAAGCCGCCCCGGAAGGCCAGGGAGGCGCCGGAGATGCCCACCTCGTCCCCGCCGGGGACATTGAGCAGCTTGAGCAACAGGTCGGACATGCGGCCCGGGATGTTAAACCGGGCCGGGGCGGGCGCCAGCAGAATTCCCGGCGCCCGCCCGCGTCCAGTTCAATACCGGTAATGCTCGGGCTTGTAGGGGCCCTCGGGGGCCACGCCGAGATACTTGGCCTGCTTGTCGGTGAGCTTGGTCAGCTTCACCCCGATCTTCTCGAGGTGCAGGCGGGCGACCTCCTCGTCGAGCTTCTTGGGCAGGCGGTAGACGCCCACGCGATACTTGTCCTTGTTCTTCCACAGGTCGATCTGGGCGAGGACCTGGTTGGAGAACGAGTTGGACATGACGAAGCTCGGGTGGCCGGTGGCGCAGCCGAGGTTCACCAGGCGGCCCTCGGCCAGCATGTAGAGGCTGCGACCGTTGGGCAGGTCATAGCGGTCATACTGGGGCTTGATGTTGACCATCTTGACGCCCTTGGTGGCATTGAGGCGGTCCACCTGGATCTCGTTGTCGAAGTGCCCGATGTTACACACGATGGCCTGGTCCTTCATCTTGAGCATGTGCTCGACCGTGATGACGTCGCAGTTGCCGGTGGTGGTGACGTAGATGTCGCCCTGGCCGAGGGTGTCCTCGATGGTGGTGACCTCGAATCCCTCCATGGCCGCCTGCAGCGCGTTGATGGGATCAATCTCGGTGACGATGACCCGGGCGCCGAACCCGCGCAGCGAGTGGGCGCTGCCCTTGCCGACGTCGCCGTAGCCGCAGACGACGGCCACCTTGCCGGCAATCATGACGTCGGTGGCGCGCTTGATGCCGTCGGCCAGCGACTCGCGGCAGCCGTAGAGGTTGTCGAACTTCGACTTGGTGACGGAGTCGTTGACGTTGATGGCGGGGACGAGGAGCTGGTGCTTCTCGAGCATCTGGTAGAGGCGATGCACGCCGGTGGTGGTCTCCTCGGAGACGCCGCGCCAATCCTTGACGATGTTGTGCCAGAAGCCGGGGCGCTGGCGGTAGACGCGCTTGAGGAGGTTCTTGATGACCTGCTCCTCATGGCTGCCGCTGGGGGTGTTGACCCAGTTGTCCCCGTTCTCCAGCTGGAATCCCTTGTGGATGAGCAGGGTGACATCGCCGCCGTCGTCCACGACCAACTCGGGGCCGCGGAACCCGGGATGGGTGACGGCGTCCAGGGTGCAGTCCCAGTATTCCTCGAGGGTCTCCCCCTTCCAGGCGAAGACCGGCACGCCGGCCTCGGCGATGGCCGCGGCGGCGTGGTCCTGGGTGCTGAAGATGTTGCAGCTGGCCCAGCGCACGGAGGCGCCGAGATCCACCAGCGTCTCAATGAGGACGGCCGTCTCGACGGTCATGTGGAGCGAACCGGTGATGCGCACGCCCTTGAGCGGCTTGGACGTGGCGTATTTGCGGCGGATGGACATCAGGCCGGGCATCTCGTGCTCGGCAACGCTGATGCTTTTCCGGCCCCATTCAGCGAGGCGGATGTCCTTGACCTTGAAGTCGCCGCCGGCGGTCTTGCCGGAAGCCTTTGCCTTGCGGCTGGGTGTGAGTTGGATTTTGGCCATGGTCGTGCGGGGTTGTGGGTTTGGGGTTGATTACTTCACCGCGCGCTTGAGGGCGGCGGCCTTGTCGGTGCGTTCCCAGGTGATGGCGTTGAGGTCGTCCACCTTGCCGAAATGACCGTAGTTGGTGGTCTTCGAATAGATGGGGCGGAGGAGATTGAGCTGCTTGACAATGTCGGCGGGCTTGAAGCTGAAGACCTCGCAGACCGCCTTCTCGATGGCCTCGTCGCTGACCACGCCGGTGCCGAAGGTGTTGACGCACACGCTGACGGGGTCGGGATAGCCGATGGCGTAGGCAAACTGGATCTCGGCGCTGGTGGCCAATCCGGCAGCCACGATGTTCTTGGCCACGTAGCGGCCCATGTAGGCCGCGCTCCGGTCCACCTTGCTGGGGTCCTTGCCGGAGAAGGCGCCGCCCCCGTGCCGGCCCATGCCGCCGTAGCTGTCCACGATGATCTTGCGGCCGGTCAGGCCCGTGTCGCCCTGGGGCCCGCCCACCACAAAACGGCCGGTCGGGTTGATCAGGAACTTGGTCTTCTTCGTGAGCAGGCGCTTGGGCAGGGTCTTCTTGATCACCTGCTCAATGCAAAACTCCCGGATGGTGGAATGCTTCGCGTCCGCGGCATGCTGGGTCGAGATGACCACGTTGGTGATTTCCACCGGCTGGTCATTGACGTAGCGGACGGACACCTGGGACTTGGCATCCGGGCGCAGCCACTTGACCTTCCCGCTCTTGCGGATGCGCGTGAGCTCGCGGCCGAGTTGGTGGGCATACATGATGGGGGCCGGCATCAACTCCGGCGTCTCCGCCGTCGCGTAGCCGAACATGAGGCCCTGATCCCCGGCCCCCTGCTCCGCCGTCTCCTTGCCGTCCGCCGCCGTGGCGTCCACCCCCTGCGCAATGTCCGGGGACTGCGACGTGATGGCGTTCATGATGAGAACCCGGTCGGCATGGAAGACGTCGTCGTCGTTCACATAGCCGATGCCCCGGATGGCCTCACGGGCAATGGCGTTGAAGTCCAGCTCCGCCCGCGTCGTGATTTCCCCGCCCACCACCACCAGGTTGGACTTGGCGTAGGTCTCGCAGGCGACACGACTGCGGGGATCCCGCGCCAGGCAGGCGTCCAGCACCGCGTCGGAAATCGTGTCACAAACCTTGTCCGGATGACCCTCCCCCACAGATTCGGAGGAGAAGATGTAGTTTTTGCTCATGCGTTCTTTCGTCGCGCAGCTTCACCAGAAGCCACATATTGACGTATCTGGATGGGAGGATATATCGTTTGACCGGTTCGTCAACCGGATTTTCGGGGCGGGCCGGTCCGGTTGCCGCCTAATACCTATGTCCACCACACTGAAAGCGCTGCGGGTCCTGGGCGATCCCACCCGGTTGCGGCTGCTCTGCCTGCTGGAGCGGGATGAATTGTCCGTCAATGAACTGCAGGAGATCACGCGCCTGGGCCAGTCGCGCATCTCCACCCATCTTGGCCTGCTCGCGGACGCCGGGTTGGTGCAGTCGCGGCGGGAGGGCAAGCGCACCTTTTATCGCCGCGTGGAAAACCCCGCGGCGGCGGCCCGGGCCGTGGTGGACGTGGCCCTGCGGGGCGCGCGCGAACTGCCCGAGCAGGAGGCGGACGCGGTCAACCTGCGCCGCCTGCTGGCCCGGCGCGAGGATCGGCAGCAGCTGTTCTTCAACCAGATTGCCGGGCGATTCGACCGCAGTTACGGCCCGGGGCGTTCCTGGCAGGCCTTCGGCCAGATGCTCCTGCGCATCCTGCCGCCCCTGACCGTGGCCGACCTGGGCGCCGGCGAGGGCCTGCTCAGCGAACTGCTGGCCCGCCGCTGCCGCAAGGTCATCGCGGTGGACAACTCGGAGCGCATCGTGGCCTTCGGCGCGGCCAAGGCGAAAAAGAACGGCCTGCGCAACCTCGAGTTCCGCCTGGGCAACCTGCAGGATCCGCCCATCGACCCGCACTCGGTTGACCTCGTCATCCTCAGCCAGGCCCTGCACCACGCCGAGGATCCGGCCGCCGCCATTGCCGCCGCCCATCGCATCCTCAAGCCTGGGGGGCAAATCCTTATCCTCGACCTCCTGCGCCACACCTTCACCAAGGCGCAGGAACTCTACGGCGATCGCTGGCTCGGTTTTCCCGAGAGCGACCTCCAGCGCTGGCTGGAGCAGGCGGGCTTCAAGCACATCGAGCTGAGCGTCGTGGCCCGCGAGGAGCAACCACCCCACTTCGCCACCCTGCTGGCCGCCGCGGACAAGTAATCCGCGCGGCACGCGGCCGGCCCCTCAGCGGGACCCGGTCAAACGCCCCCCGGCCTCGAGGGTGACCTCGCGGGGTTGTCCCGTGAGCGGCGTGGTGGTGACGGCCCCGCCCGGCCACCGCACCCAAATCGCCGTCGGCGGCCGCGGCGCGGCCAACACGGGCACCAGGCCGTCCTGCGAACCAAACCCCGACCCCGCGCGCACCTCGCGGGCCGGGCCGGACGATTCCCCGAACTGCAGCCTCACCACGGCGCCAACCGCGGCCGGGTTGCCGGCAGGTCCGCGCAGGCGAACCCGCAGGCCGGGCCGGCCACCCGCGTTGCGATACAACTGGGTGGCCCCGCCCGCCTGGGCCACCACCAGGTCCATGCGCCCATCCCCGTCGTAGTCCGCCGCCGCCGCGCCCCGCTGCTCCCCATGGATCCGCACCCCCGACTCCTGCCCGGGCACCGCCACAAAGTCGCCGGTGCCACGCCCGCGCAGCCACAACCCGCGCCCCGCGTCCTGTCGGGGTTCCTCCGGGCGCTGCGCGAAAAAGTTCTGGGCCAGGAACACATCCTCGCTGCCATCCCCGTCCCAGTCGGCCACCGTCGCGCCCATCACCGGGCTCCACTGCGCCTCCGCCGGCAACGCCCGCGCGGCAAACCGGCCGCCGCGGTTGAGGAAGACCACGGAGACCATGTTCGAGGCCTGCCACACGGCCACCCCCGGCGCCACCGCCTCCAGGTCGGCCGTGGCAAAGGCCGCGTGCCGCGGGAACTTCACCCGCAACCCCGGCATCCCCTGGCTGAGAAAGTTGAGGTCGCGGCTCGGCCGCACCCGGCCCGACTCGGCATCCCGCTCCGCCTCGACCAAATCCCAGGTGCCATTGCCATCCACATCACCGCCCGCCAGCCAGGCCCCGCCCCGGCCCGGGTCCGCCGCCGCATGGTTCAACCCCCAGTTGCCCGCCAGCAAATCCATCCGCCCATCCCCGTCAAAATCACCCGCCGTCACCCCCGTCCACCAACCCGCCCACCCGTCCAAGCCCCACGCCGCCGTGACCTCGCGCAACTCCTCCCCCTCCCGGCGGAAGAGGCGTATCCCCCCCCACTCACAGGCCAGCACCAACTCCGGTGCGCCGTCCCCGTCGAGATCGCTGAATACCGCCCCGCTCACCAACCCAACCCGCTGCAACGCCCGGCTCCAACCGGCCGCCACCTGCCACCGGCCACCCTCCCACCGCAGCAGGACGGATGTGGCCGGCTCAGGGTAACGCCCCGGGACCACGCGCCCGCCGACAAAGATTTCCAGATCCCCATCCCCATCCAAATCGGCGCAGGCCAGCGGACCCAACCCGGACTCCAGCGTGGGCAGGGCCCCGGTCGGCGGTTGCCCCGGCCCACCCAGCCACTCCAGCGATCCCGGTTGGCCGGTGCGAAAGCCGGACAAGGACAGCCACAGACCGCCCGGACCGGCCGCCAAGGCCGCCACATCGGCCGCGCGCGGAGTCTCGCCCGCCGGCCCCGGCCGGCGCACCCACCCGCCCTGTCCATCCCCGCGATAAACGCCGAGACGCCCGCCCGCGGAGGCGCCCACGACCAACTCCTCCAGCCCGTCGCCATCCAGGTCGACCCATCCCACCGGGGGCCCCAATTGGGATGTCATCCGGATCAGCAACGGCTGGCGCTCCAAGTCGTTGAAGGGCGTGCGCTCATGGACATGGCCCAGCGCGGCCGAGGCGTCCGTGAACAGGGGCGCCGGGGCGGCGCCGGGCCCCGCAGGCGCGGGGGCGGGCACGGCGGCTCCCTCCTCCACTTCATACAGGTGATTGGGGCGAACATCCCGCACCACGCTGCGCCGCCCGCTGCGCCAGGTGACCTCGAGGGTCATGCCGCCGGTGGCGGCGCCGGCAGCGAAAACCCGCAGGGCGTCGTCCGCCGACAGGTAGCGGCCGCCCGCGTGGATTTCCTGGCTCTGCTCCGGCACGGCCCCGCCGCGGAGGGTGACGCGCGCGCCGATGCCCCGGGTGTTGGCGCCGGCGCCGCGCAGGCGCACCGCCACGCGCGGCGCCGTGCTGTCGTTGCGGTAGACCAGCGGGGGCCGCCACAGGCAACTCACGACCACGTCCTGGTCGCCATCGTTGTCGAGATCGGCCAGGGCAATCCCGTGGGAGATGTTGGTGGAATGAAACCCCCAATCCCGGCCGGCCTCGGCAAAGGTGCGGTCCCGCCGGTTGCGGAACGCCCAGTTGGGCGTGCTGAGCGGAGGAAAGCTCCGCAGGCTCTTCCCAATCTGGCGATTCATCCCGGTCCCCTTCGCCTCCGGGGTTCGCTCCATCATGTCCAAATCCTGCGTGTCATAGGCATGGCCGTTGACGGTCAACAGGTCCTCGTAGCCATCGAGATCCACATCGAGGAAGGCGACCGACCACGTCCAGTCGCTCGCCGCCACGCCGGCAAACCACGCGATGTCCGCATAGGTCCCGTCGCCGCGGTTCCACGCCAGCACATTGCGCCGCTCCTGCACCCGGTCCAGGCGCTCCCCCACATGCGAGGCCAGGGGATTGGTCGCCCCCAGTTGGGTCAGGCGCAGCCGATGAAACCGGCTCACCATGTCCCCCACAAAGAAATCGTCCCGCCCGTCCCGGTCGATGTCCGCAAAGTCCACCCCCATCGAGAACTGCGGTGTCACCCGCAGGGCCAGGTCCGGGAGCGCCCGGAAATTCCCCCGCCCATCATTGATCCAGATGCGGTCCGGGGTCTGGAAATCGTTGCACAGGTAAAGGTCCGGATGCGTGTCCCCGTTGATGTCCCGGAACAGGACCGACAACCCCATGTCATACGGATCGGCCCGCAGCGGCTGCCCGTCGGCCCCCTGGAACCGGCCGTCGGTCCAGCCGGCGGCCCGGAATCGGGCCCCGCCCTCGTTCAGGTAGAGCACATCCGGCTCGCCATACTCCACGAAGGCCCCGTCAATCAGTTTGAGGCGCCGCGCCTGCCGCCCGGACACCACCGGCCGGCCGTTCTCCATCCGGATCGACACCTGGCCGCCGCTGCGCAGGATCGAGTTCTCGCCGTAGTTGGCCACATACAGGTCGAGGTCCCCGTCGCCGTCCACGTCGGCCAGCGCGGCGGAATGCGCGCCCGCCCGCGCCGACAGGCCCGCCCCCGCCGTGGCGTTGGTGAAGCGTCCCCCGCCCTGGTTCAGGAACAGCGTGTTCGGGCCGCCCAGCGACGCGCAAAAAAGATCCAACCGCCCGTCACCGTCGACATCCGCAAACACCACCCCCTTGGTTGACTGGTTCGTCGCCTCCACCCCGGCCTCTGCGGTCCGGTTGGCAAAACGCCCGCCCCCCAGGTTGCGGAACAGGCCGCACGGCCCCTCGCAGCTGCCGAAGAAAAGGTCCACCCACCCGTCCCCGTCATAGTCCCCGGCCGCCACCCCGCACCCGTTGAGCAGGTTCTGGTTGGCCTCGCCCCGTTCATAGGTGAGCTGGTTGGTGAACCAGATCCCGGTGTCCTCGGGAGCCAACAGGGTGAACCCCGGACGCCCGGTGGCCGGCACGGCCAGCGCCGCCTCCCGCCAACCCGGCTGCTGCCGCCATTCCAACGCAGCCGCCCCGCTGCGCAGCGTCGCCAGCAGGACGAGCACGGCCACCCCCCACCCGAGGCAGCCGGGCAAGACCGTTCTGGACGGCAGCGGACGAGACGCCAGGGTCATGCGGCAGCCCACGCTCATTTCCGGCGCAGCCGGAGGGACCCGAGGTCGAACCAGGCTTCCCCGGCACTGGCCCGCAGTTCACAGATGAGCACCACCTCGTCCGGACCGGCCGGGACGGTGAACTCATACTCCAGCTTCTGCCAGGGCTGGTCTCCCAGCAGCTGGTTGGGCCGGGCCGCCGCGGGCTGGGAGATGCGCAACCCCGCGCCGGCGCCCTTGTTGGGAGTGTCCTTCTCCTTGGCGATCGGCTCCACCCCCGCGGTCCGCACCCGGCCCTCCAGGATGTAGGTCCCGGCGTCGAGCAGCACCCTGGTTCGGAACGACCCAATGCAGTTGGTCTTGGGCAGGGCCGCAATCCGCAAGGCCTTCAGCCCGTCGAGTGTCACCACCTCCAGCTTGGCCGGTGGAAGGGCGTCGGACTTGGGCGGCTCCCAGTTGACCAGGGGGGCCACGCCCTGCGCATCGAAGGGCAGCGGCTTGGGCTCCGGCTCGGCCAGGCGCCGCTCGAGCACCTTGATCCGCTCCAGCACCAGGTTGCGGATGCGGTTGGCGTCGCCGGCCTGGCGCTTGGCCTCGCCCGGATTCCACGCCTGCAGCGAGGACTGCAGGCGGTCCTGCAGGACCTGGATGTAGTTGGTCATCCGCTCGGCCGTGAAGTAATTGGTCGTGATTTCCGCCAGGCGCGCGCGGTAGCGGCGCCGGCCCTCGGGGGTCTGCAGCAGGGCGCGCGAGACCAACCCCTGCAGGTTCCCCGGGATGAGCGGCCCGTTCGGATCCCAGAACATCTGGTCCATCCCATGCGGGAAAAACAGCAGCTTGTCCCGGTCGGGATCGTGGTAGACCCGGTAATTGTTGCGGTTCATCACGTAGCCATCCCAGTGCCACGTGATCACCTCCAGCGCCACGAAGCTCAGGAACCGGTCGAGGTCCAGCAGGCGTTCCAGGCGCGCAAACCGGTTCGTGGGATCCTTGTCCTGGGCGGCGGCGACCAGCGCCTTGAGGTCGGCCCGGTTGGCCACATCGCCGCTTCCGGAGGTCCGCTGCGGGTTGCCGTCAATGTCGGCGAGGAAGCCGCCATCGTAGAGATTCCCGTTGGGGTTGGGGAAATGGCGCCGCAGGAACGATTTGTCGAAGCCCTCCTTGAGGACATACAGCCCCAGGTCGCGCCCGTTGAGGGAGACGCGCGCATGGCCGACCCGGGCGGCCGGCACGCCGGCCTCGGCAAAGAGCCGCGCGCACAGGATCTCACACAGCCGGCTGGCGTCCTGCACGGAGTTGTTGAGGTGGAATTTGTCCAGGCCGAAGAACTTCTGGTCATGGACGAACTTGTCGAAGTTCACCGAGAGGGCGGGCTGGTCATTGAGGTCGCGCGTGCTGCCGGCGGCGCCCTTGCGGTGGACCCCGACGTCCTCCCAGACGTTGGTGCCTTCCCGGATGGTGCAGGGCACGTAGCGCCGGTCCTCGCGCCGGAGACGGGCGAGGTTGGACTCGGTGATCTCGATGCGGATGTGCGGAATGACACCGCTCACGAAGAGGGCGTCGGAAGGATCGGGCCGGGCGGCCGCGGCGGACCGGGCGGGGGCCCGCACGGAGGAGGCACAGGAGGCCAGGAGAAGGGCGGCCAGGCACAGCAGGCTGGCGGCGATCCAGGGCCGGGGCGGCGGGGCGATCATGGCTGGGTCAGGGCAGGCCGGATTGGACAGCAAGCCGGCGCGGCTGGCGATCACAAAAGGGCCAGGCACGCCGGCCCGCGCCGCTCACTCGGGAGACTCGCGCAGGATCTCGAATTTGCTGCTGCCGCGGCTGAGGAAATTGAGGAGCACGCCCTTCCTGGGGTCGGCGGCCTGCACGGCCTCGCGAAACTCGCGGGGGGTGCGCACGGGCTTGTGGTTGACGTCGGTGATGATGTCCCCGGCGCGCAGGCCCTTGCGCTCGGCCGGGCTGCCCTTCTCGACCTGGGTCACAATGACCCCCTCGGCCTTGTCCACCCCGTGTTCCTCGGCCAGTTCCTGGGTGACGGACTCGACGGTGAGGCCCAGGCGGGCCGGGCGGGCGGGGCGCGCCGGGGACTTGGCGGCCGCGACCGGCGCGGCCGGGGCGGGCCAGGCTTGGGGCTTGATCTTGACCTTGAGATCGCTCCCGCCGCCGTCCTCGCCGAGCCGGTGGACGTCGAGCGTGACGACGTTGCCGATTTTCTTGCCGCGGATTTCGTTGCGCAACTGCTGGGCGGAGGCCACGCGGCGCCCCTCGACGGCGGTGATGATGTCGCCGGCCTTGAGGGCGGACTTGGCGGCCGGGCCGTCGGCGACAATGGCCTCGACGATGACGCCGTCCTTGAGGTGGGTCACGAGCGCCCGGTAGTCGGCGTTGTCCCGCAGGGCATTGATCCGCACGCCCAGGTAACCGCGGACAAACCGGCCCTCGGCGACGATTTCCTCGGCGATCTCGCGGGCCAGGTTGCTGGGGATGGCAAAACCGATGCCGGTGTTCATGCCGCGGATCAGGGTGTTGATGCCGATCACCTCGCCCTCGATGTTGAGGAGCGGGCCGCCGCTGTTGCCAGGGTTGATGTTGGCGTCGGTCTGGATGAAGTCCTGGTCCATGGCAGCCCCGCCGACGCTGCGGATGACCTGCGAGCGGCCCTTGGCGCTCACGTGGCCCACGGTCACACTGTGGTCCAGCTCGAAGGGCGTCCCAATCGCGATCGCGAACTCGCCCACGCGCACCTTGTCGGAGTCGGCAAACCGCGCCACCGGCAACTCCCGGCCCGCGGGATTGATTTTGACCACGGCCACGTCGCTTTGCGCGTCGGAGCCGCGGATCTCGCCGTCATACTGGGTGCCGTCCTGGAAAATCACCTGAATCTTCTCGGCCCCGTCCACCACGTGCCGGTTGGTCAGGATGTAGCCCTCCTTGCGCAGGACCACCCCCGAGCCCTGGCCGTCAAAGACCGGGTCCCTGCCCTCGGCACCATCCTCCCCATCGCCCCCCTCCCGCCGCTGGCCTTTGCGCCTCCGCTCGAACCACCGCCGGAACTCCTCCGGGAGATCCTCAAACAGGGAGGAATCCTCCTCCTCGTCCACATTGACGGACGAGGGCTTGTGCGCCACGCGGATGACGACCACGGCGGGGCCCGCCCTCTCGGCCACGTCGGCAAACGCGCGGTTCAACTGCCGGGCCAACTCGGCCCCGGAGAGAACCGGGGGGGCGGAGACGCCCGCGGCGGCGGCAGGGGCCGCGCCGCCGTCCGTCAACGGCGCCGCGGCCAAGGCCAGCGCCAGCGCCAGCGGGGTCCGGAAGGGACGGGGAACCAGGGAGAAGTTCAGCATACGTCGAGGCGTCATGACCGGCCCAGTGTCGCAGACCGGACGGAAAAGGCCAGCCCACCGAGCGGGCGGCCCCATGGAATCATCGGCCAACCCGGCGCATGGATTGACTTGCGCGCGGGCCGCCCTGTAGCATCCCCCACGAAAGCCAAAGTTTACCCCATGCTCGACGTCATCGAAAAGCTCCTCATCCTCCAGGACCGCGACCGCAAAATCCTGAAACTGCAGGACGAGCTGGCCCGCATCGGACCAGAGCGACAAGGGCTCCAGCAGCGCCTGGGCGCCACCACCACCGCCCTCGAGGCCGCCAAGCACAAGGCCCGGCAGACCGAGTCCGACCGCAAAAAGCTCGAGCTGGACGTGGAGGCCAAGAAACAGCAAATCGAGCGCTACTCGCTGCAGCAGTTCCAGACCAAGAAAAACGAGGAATACAAGGCCCTCACCCACGAGATTGAGGCCTGCAAGCAGGCCATCACCCAACTTGAGGACCAGCAGCTGGTCCTGATGGAGAAGGCGGAATCGGATGCCCGGGAAATCGCCACCGCCACCGCCGCCGCCAACGAGGCCAGGAAGACCGTCGATGCCCGGGTGGCCGACCTCAACGCAGGCGAGGCCGGCCTCCAGAAGGAACTGGCCGGTCTGCAATCCAACCGCGGCGACCTGGCCGCCGCCGTCGAGGAGGGCACCCTCTCCCGCTACGAGCGCCTGCTCAAGCAGAAGGGCCAGAACGTGGTGGTCGGCATCCAGCACGGGGTTTGCGGCGGCTGCCACATGCAGCTGAGCCGCAGCGTCATCGTCCTTTGCCAGGGGGAGCAGGAGGTCGTCACCTGCCCCAACTGCGCCCGCATCCTTTATTACACGCGGGACATGGACATGGCCGTGGCCGACTGAACCAGGGCCGCGCCCACCCCCGGGCGAATCCCGCCCCACCATGAACCCCGCCCACATGCGCGAGGCCATCCGGCTGTCCGCGGAAAAGATGCGCGCCGGTTTCGGCGGACCCTTCGGCGCCGTGATCGTGCGCCAGGGGGAAATCATCGGGCGGGGCTGGAATCAGGTGACCTCCTCGGGCGACCCCACCGCGCATGCCGAGATCGTCGCCATCCGCGAGGCGTGCCGGCATCGTCGTGACTTCCGGCTGGACGGGTGCGAGCTCTACACCAGCTGCGAACCCTGCCCCATGTGCCTGGGCGCCGCCTACTGGGCCCGCCTCGACCGGATCTACTTCGCGGCCGGACGCCATGACGCCGCCGACGCCGGGTTCGACGACGAGTTCCTCTACCGGGAAATTCACCTGCCCTTCCCCGAGCGCCGCCTGGCCACCGCCCAGCTCCTGCGCGAGGAAGCCCTCCCGGCCTTCGCCGAGTGGAAGGCCAAGCCGGACAAGGTCCCCTACTGATTCCAGGCGCAACGCCCGTCAGGCCGCGCGCCCGTGGGTGCAGGCCAGGTCGCGCACGGGGTCGATGCCCCAGCGCTGGGCCACCGCCTCCAGCTCAGGACTGAGCGGCCAGCGATCCGCCTCCGGATTCCCGGTGTGCGACCTGGCTGCCCCCTTCAGTTCCATGCACCCCTTGTTGTTGCCAATCTCCGCGATGGCATCCCGCTCCTCGGCGCTGAGTTGCAGGTCAGGCAGCGAGGCCAACTCATCCACCTTGGCCTCAATGGCCTTGCCCTCCTCCTCCTGGATGAGGGTGGGCAGCACGCTGCGCACCGGCGCATGGGCCAGGTTCCACAGGCAGGCCAGCTGCAGCATGGTCAAGCCATGCCGGCGCGCCACGTCGCGCATGCGGTCCATCTTCGCATTCCCTGACTCAATCCAGCCGGCCGGCCGGAAGGTGCGATGATCGCCGTAGCCGAACTTGTGCCCGGGCCGCACGTCGTCATGGAAAAGCCCCCCATGATCCACCACCCGGGTCATGATGCTGACGTCGTGCCGGGCCGCGGCGGGCAGGCACAGGCGACCCGGCCACGGCTCGAGGGGGTTGAGAATAATCATGGCCCAGTCCAGGAGCGGCCCGAACCGCTCGAAGCAGAGGATGAGATCAAGGGTGAATCCGTTGGCCGGCCCGGGGGCCACCCCCAGTTGCCCGGTCAGGCCCGCCTCGCGCAGCTTGTCCATCCCCTTCCAGACCGCCTCATGCCCGTAACCCAGGGAATCGGGATTGTGCAGAAGCAGGCAATCAAACCGGGTGGCCCGGCACCGCTCGAGGGACTTCTCGGTGGCCATGCGCAGGTAGTCGGCAAATTGCGCCGGGGGACGCAACTGCGGGTTGGTAAACCGCGGGAAGCCCTTGGACCCGTCGCGCTTGCCGCCATAGAAATCGTGCCCGACCGCGCCCACCAGGCAGTAGCTGTCGCGGGGGAACCCCGCCAGCGCCCGCCCAAGCGCCTCGTCAGCCGCGCCGTTGCCGTAGACGTCCGCGGTCAGGAAGGTGCGGATGCCGGCCGCATACGCGTGCTGGATGACGGCCTCGTAGCGGGCCTCGGGCAGTTCCTGGCCGAAGTGCATGAAACGGCCCCCGTTCCAGGTGCCGTAGGCGGTGCGGGTCAGATTCATGTCGATGATGAAGCGCGTGGGTTGCTGGTTGCTGTGCGGCGCAGGGGTTTTCACTGCGCTAGCCCTGATGAAACGACAGCCCGCCGCAGACTGGCAACCCATGATTTGGGGCAACCGAGCAAAGTCTTGTCTCCCTCCAAGGCGGCTGGTAATCCTGCCGCCCGCATGACCATGCCCAACCTGCAAGCCCGGCGCGCCACCGTGGAGGACCTCCCTGCGCTCCGGCTGCTCTGGGAAGCGGAGGGACTGCCGGCCGACCAACTGACCCCGCATTTCGGGGAGTTTCAACTGGTGGAGATCCCCGGGGGGGCCATCCAGGCCGCCATCGCCCTGCAGGTGGCCGGGCTCGAAGGCCGCCTCCACTGCGAGGCGTTTGCCGATGCCGCCCAGGCCGATGCCCTGCGGGCGCGCCTCTATGACCGCGTCCAGGGCGTGGCCAAAAACCACGGCCTGCTCCGGCTCTGGACCCAGCTCGACACCCCCTTCTGGCATCATATGGGCCTCAAAAGGCCGGACCCGGAGGTGCTGGCCAAGCTGCCGCCCGCCTTCGCCAAGACCGACCTGCCCTGGAGCTACCTGCAACTCAAGGAGGAGACGGGCCCGCCGGTCTCCCTCGACAAGGAGTTCGCCATCTTCAAGGAAGCCGAGCAGGAACGCACCCAGCGCATCCACCAGCAGGCCAAGTTGCTCAAGCTGCTGGCCGCCGTCATCGTGACCGTCGTGTTCGCCCTCGTGGCCGCCCTCATCTTCTACTACATGCGGGCCCGCGGACTGCAGTCGCAATAACCCCGGCCCCCCCGCCGGCCCAGGCCATGCCTGCCAAGAAGAACCTGCGCCCGGAAATCCCGCGCAAGACCATCTACCGTCTTTCCATCTACCTGCGCTGCCTCCAGCGGCTGCGCGACAACGGCCTGCGCACCGTCTCCAGCGACGCCCTCGCCAAGGCCGCCGGGGTCAAGCCCACCCAACTCCGCAAGGACCTCACCTACTTCGGCCAGTTCGGCACCCGCGGCCTCGGCTACGACGTCGAGCAGCTCGCCGCCATGATCTCCGATCTGCTCGGCACCCGCCGCCTCCAGCCGGTGGTCCTCGTCGGGGTCGGCAACCTCGGCGCCGCCCTCCTCTCCTACCGCGGCTTCGAACAGGAGGGCTTCGAAATCGTCGCCGCCTTTGACATCGACCCCGTCCGCCTGCGCGGACGGCCCTTCAAGCAGCCGGTCCTCCCCATGGACGCCCTGCCCGCCTTCCTCCGCTCCCGCGGCGTGCGCATGGCCATCCTCTCCGTCCCCGCCACCGCCGCCCAGGAGGTCACCAACACCCTCGTCCAGTGCGGCATCGCCGGCATCCTCAACTTCGCCCCCCTCGTCCTCCAGGTCCCCGAGGAGGTCACCGTCAACAACGTGAACCTCGCCATCGAACTGGAGAACCTCAGCTACTTCATCCAGGACTAGAACCCTTCCTCCCGCCCCGCGGCCCGCGACGCGGCTTGGACCCCCTTCCCTCCAGCAGCGACGGCAGCCGGCCCGCCTGGTAATCCGCCCAGTCCGGCGACAACTCCCGCAGCCGTTCCACCGTCCGCGGCAACACCTCCAGCACCGCCGCGATCTCGGCCTCGGTGCTGTCCCGGCCCAGGCTCAGGAGCAGGCTGCCGCGGGCCAGCCGCGCATCCACCCCCAGCGCCCGCAGCACCGGCGACACCTCCAGCGCCGGCCCGGCGCAACTGGTCCCGCTGGCCACCGCAATCCCCTGCGTGTCCAGCATCAGCAACAGGCCCTCGCCCTCGACAAACTCGACGCTCACATTCAACTGCGCGGGACTGCGGCCCGGACCCGGCGCCGGGCCGTTCAAACCGACGAGCGGAATCCGCGCCTGGCACCCCTCCCAGAGCTGCCGCTGCAACCGCCCGGCCTCGGCCGCCCGCCGGGGCAGATCCCGCGCCGCCACCTCGCAGGCCAAGCCCGCCCCCACCACCGCGGGCACGTTGACCGGACCCGCCCGCAGGCCGCCTTCCTGCGTGCCGCCATGCACCAGCGGGGTCAGCCGAACCCGCCGCTGGCGATACAGCACCCCGGCCCCGCGCGGCCCATGCAGCGTGTGCGCGGAAAAGGAAAGCAACGAGGCCCCCAGCGCCCGGACATCCACCGGCACCCAACCCGCCGCCGCCTCGGCATCCACATACAGCGGAATGCCCCGCTCCGCCGCCAGCAAGCCCACCTCCCGCACGGGCTGCAGGGTGCCCACGTCATGGTTCACCAACTGCAGCGCCACCAGCACGGTCTCGTCCGTGAGCGCCGCCCGCACCGCCTCCGGCGCAATGCGCCCCTCCGCGTCCGGCGCCACCCGGCTGCAGGTGAACCCCTCCTTCTCCAGGAATTCCACCGGGCCAAGGACGGCCGGATGCTCAATCGCCCCCACCACCACGTGCCGACCACGACGGCGGCCCGCCCACGCGGCCCCCTTCACCGCAAGATTGGCCGCCTCCGTCCCATCGCTGGTGAAGAGGATGTCCTCCGGCGATTCCGCCCCGAGGAAGCCCGCCACCTGTTCCCGGGCCCGGGCCACCGCGTCGCGCGCGCGCAACCCCTCGCCATGCAGGGCGCTCGCCGCGGCAAAATGCCCGCGAAACCACGGCTGCATGGCCTCCAGCACCTCCGGCAGAACCGGGGTGCCCGACTGGTAATCCAGGTGAATCCGCCGCACCCCGCCAGCCTAGGAGGCACGCCGCCGCGGCCAAGAAAAAACCTTGCCGCCCCAAAAAACCGTCCGCCACTATGCGCGTTCCGGTCGCAAACCGGGCATCGACACCAGCACCAACCGTTATGGGACGCATCTACAACAACATCGTCGAAACCGTCGGACGCACCCCGCTCGTCCGCCTCAACCGCGTCACCGCCGGCTGCGCAGCCACCGTCCTGCTCAAGTGCGAGTTCTTCAACCCCCTCGGCAGCGTCAAGGACCGCATCGGCATGGCCATGATCGAGGATGCCGAACGGCGCGGGATCCTCAGCCGCGACACTGTCATCATCGAGCCGACCAGCGGCAACACCGGCATCGCCCTCGCCTTCGTCGCCGCCGCCAAGGGCTACAAGATCATCCTCACCATGCCGGAGACCATGTCCCTGGAACGCCGCACCCTGCTGGCCATGCTCGGGGCCAAGCTGGTCCTCACCCCCGGCGCCGAGGGCATGCGCGGAGCCATCAACCGCGCCGAGCAACTGGCCAAGGAAACCCCCAACTCCTGGATCCCCCAGCAGTTCGAGAACCCCGCCAACCCCGACATCCATAGCCGCACCACCGGCCCCGAGCTGTGGGAGGACACCGACGGGAAAATCGACATCCTCGTCGCCGCGGTCGGCACGGGCGGCACCATCACCGGCAGCTACGAGTTCCTTAAAACCAAGAAGGCCTCCTTTCAGGCCATCGCCGTCGAACCCAAGGATTCCCCCGTCATTTCCCAGACCCTCGCCGGACAGCCGGTCAAGCCCGGCCCCCACAAAATCCAGGGCACCGGCGCCGGCTTCGTCCCCAAGAACCTTCACCTGAAGGACGCGCAGGGGAACCCCCAGATCGTCGAGTGCATCCAGGTCAGCAATGACGACGCCTTCGCCATGGCCCGGCGCCTCGCCAAGGAGGAGGGACTCCTCGTCGGCATCTCCACCGGCGCCAACGTGATCGCCGCCCTCGAGGTGGCCAGGCGCCCGGAGAACGCCGGCAAGCTGATCGTGACCGTGGCCTGCTCCACCGGCGAGCGCTACCTCTCCACCGCCCTGGCCGCCGAGGCCAAGGCCGAAGTCGGCGGTTGAACAGCCACTCCACCCAACCCCGGCCACCCCGCCCCCTGCGGACGCCCGCCGGCCCCACCCCGGCAAGTCCCGGCTCCCACCTTTTCCCACCATGAACTATCACATCTCCCGGCGCGCCGCCGCGCTGGCCCCGTCCCTCACCCTCGCCATCGATGCCAAGGCCAAGCAGATGAAGGCCGAAGGCCTGGACGTCGTGGGGTTCGGCGCCGGCGAACCCGACTTCGACACTCCCCAGCACATCAAGGACGCCGCCGCCCAGGCCCTGGCCGGCGGGTTCACCAAATACACCCCCAGCAGCGGCATCCCGGAACTCCGCCAGGCCATCGCTGACAAGTTCCAGCGCGAGAACGGCCTCGCCTACAAGCCCAGCCAAATCATCGTCAGCTGCGGCGGGAAACACTCCTGCTTCAACGTCATCTTCGCCACCTGCCAGGAGGGCGACGAGGTCATCATCCCCGCCCCCTACTGGCTGAGCTACCCCGAGATGGTCAAGCTGGCCGGCGCCACCCCCGTCATCCTCCCCACCACCGACCGCACCGAATTCAAGGTCACCCCCGACCAACTGCGCGCCGCCCTCACCCCGCGCACCCGCCTCTTCATCCTCAACTCGCCCAGCAACCCCACCGGCACGGTCTATACGCCGGAGGAAATCAAGGCGCTGGGCGACCTCTGCGTCGAGCGCGGCGTGCTCATCATGAGCGATGAGATCTACGAGCACCTCCTCTACGATGGCGCCACCCACCGCAGCGTGGCCAGCTTCTCCCCGGCCCACCAGGCCCACACCATCATCGTCCACGGCTTCGCCAAGGCCTGGAGCATGACCGGCTGGCGCCTCGGCTTCCTCGCCGCCCCCGAACCGGTCGCCAAGGCCATCGACGCCATCCAAAGCCACAGCACCAGCAACCCGACCAGCTTCGCCCAGAAGGGCGCCGTGGCCGCCCTCAACGGGCCGCAAACGCATCTCACCGGCTGGCTGGGCGAATACAGCAAGCGCCGCCTCCGCGCCCACCAGATGCTCAGCGCCATGCCGGGCGTCACCTGCGTCAACTCCAAGGGCGCCTTCTACCTCTTCCCCAACATCTCCGGCACCGGCCTCAGGTCCGCCGACTTCTGCGCCCGCCTCCTCGAGCAGGAAAAGGTCGCCGCCGTCCCGGGCATCGCCTTCGGCGCGGACGACTACATCCGCATCAGCTACGCCACCAGCCTGGCCAACATCGAAAAGGGCCTCGAGCGCATGGACCGCTTCGTGCGCAGCCTGCGCCGCTGACCCGCCGCCTTTCCGGGGCGCACCCGCGTCGCCGCGTCGGGGATTCCCGGGGACGCCACCCGCCACCCGCGCCCGGCAGGCCCGATCCGCCCTGTCCACCGGGGTTTCCAACAACCCTGCGCCCCGCAACCCGGCCCCACCCCTCCGCGGGCGGGGCGCGTTTTTGTTGGGCACCCCGCCCGGGCCGCGCTAAGTTCCGGCGTCAAACCAGCACCGGCATGAGCCTCCTCCAGCCCCTGCCCTCCCAGACCGGGCGCCCCGCCCCGGCGACGCCGCGCGCGCGCGCCGCGTTCACCCTGATTGAACTGCTCGTGGTGATCGCCATCATCGCCATCCTCGCCGCCCTGCTCCTCCCCGCCCTCAGCCAGGCCAAGGAACGGGGTCGCACCATCGCCTGCCTCAACAATCTCAAACAGCTCCAGGTCTGCTTCCTGAACTACACCCACGAACAGGATGACGACCTCCCCCCGAACAACTACGTCTACTTCGTCGGCGGCGGCGGCGTGAACCTCGGGGCTTCCGATCCGTCCTGGTGCCCGGGCGATGTCCGCGAGGACACCTCCATCGCCAACCTCACCAACGGCGTGCTTTGGAAATACAACGAGTCAGCCGGCATTTACCGCTGCCCCTCGGACCGGTCCACCGCCAGCCCCGGCGGCAACCCCACCAGCATCCCCCGCGTCCGCAGTTACAACCTCAGCATCTGGATGGGCAGCCGCCTCGAACCCCGCGGGTATCTCAAGCTGGCCGAGCTGTCCTCCACCAGCTTCTCCACCGACCGGGCCTTCACCTTCATCGACACCCACGAGGACGGCATCGTGGACCCCACCTTCGGGGTCTACCCGGCCAACGAGGCCTGGCACACCGGCTACCGCAACGCCTGGCTCGACCAACCGGCCAACCGCCACAGCCAGGGCGCCAATCTCGCCTTCCTCGACGGCCACGTGGAAAACTGGCGCTGGCGTGCTCCCAAGGTGTTCCGCTCCTACCAGCAGGCCGCCACCGGGGCCGATCTCCAGGATCTCCGGCGCCTCCAGGAATGCATCCCGCCCCCGCGGGTCAGCCGCTGAACGGCCTGCCCGCCCCGGCGCCCGCTCAGACGCCGATGTCCTCGTTCCACAACTCCGGCCGGGCCGCGATGAAGTCGCGCATCAACTGGATGCAGGCCGGATCGTTGAGGATGTCCACCTGAACCCCCTGCGACCTCACGTAGGCCTCGGGTCCCTGGAAGGTGACGTTCTCGCCGACCACGATGCGGGGAATCTTGTAGAGCAACGCCGCCCCGCTGCACATCGGGCACGGGGACAGCGTGGAATAAAGGACGCAGCGCTGGTAGACGGAGGCCGGCTGCCGGCCCGCATTTTCCAGGCAGTTCATCTCCGCATGGTGAATCACGCTGCCGTGCTGCACCCGCTGGTTATGGCCGCGCCCGATGATTTTTCCATCGAGGACGAGGACCGAGCCGATGGGAATGCCGCCGGCAGCCAGGCCCTTGCGGGCCTCTTCCAAGGCGGCTTGGAGAAAGGGATCCATGGACGGCAGCAAAGCAAAGCCCCTCCCCCTTGGCAAGGATGGCGGCGGGGGACGGCCGCCACGCCTCAGGGCTGGGCCCCGTCCTCCGGCGAGCGCGGGATCAGTTCCACGGCCGGATTCGGCGGCGCGGGATTGGCCCCGGCGCTGCGCATGGCCCGGATGGCCCGCCCATGGCCGTAGACAGCCGTGATCTCGGTGTCGCCGCTGTGCCCTTCGCCGGGCGGAATTTCAACCCGGGCCTCGACATCCCCAAACTGCACCGTGGCCCCATGGCGCACCGCGGCCTGCTGGTTGACCAGCCGCAACCCATTCACAAAGGTCCCGTTGGTCGACCCCAGGTCGCGCAGGATGACCTCCGTCCCATGCACGAGCACCACGCAATGGTGCTCGGAAACGGAGGCATGCGGGATCACCAGATGGTTGTCCCCCGCGCGGCCCACCGCGGTCCGCTCCTGCACGCATTCATAGGTGGTGCCCTGAAACCGCGGGTCCGTAAAAACGAGTCTCGCCATGACAAATGCCTTTCCCGCCCCGGCGAGGCCGCTCCCCAGGGCATATTCCCAGGCGCGCGGCTCCAACGGAGACGGCCGTCGAATACCGCACAACCCCCCGCGATGAAAGGCGAAAATGCCCCGGTCAGCCCCAAATCTCCCGGTCCAACGCACGAAACTGGATGGCCTCCGCAATGTGCTCCGCCCCCACCCGCTCCACCCCGCCCAGATCGGCTATGGTCCGCGCCACGCGCAGGATGCGGTCATACGCCCGCGCGCTCAGGTTCCGATCCGTCATCGCCGCCTTCAACAACTCCAGCGTCGGCGCGTCCAGCGCACAAAACTCCTTCAATTCCCGGGGGCCCATGCGCGCGTTGCAGGCCAGGCGCAGCCGCCCCGCATGGCGTCCCTGCTGCCGGCGCCGGGCTTCCATCACCCGGGCCCGAATCTGCCCGCTGGTCTCCCCCGCCCGCGCCGAGGTCATGTCCCGAAACGATACCGCCGGGACCTCAATGTGCAGGTCAATCCGGTCCAGCAGGGGCCCCGAGACGCGCCCCAGGTAGCTTTGGATCTCCCGCGGGCTCGACTTGCTTTCATGCGGCATCTTGCCGTCGGGCGTCGGGTTCATCGCCGCCACCAGCATGAACTGGGCGGGAAAGGTCACCGTCCCCGCCGCCCGGCTGATGGTCACCCGCCCCTCCTCCAGCGGCTGGCGCAGGGTCTCCAGCACGCTGCGCTTGAACTCCGGCAACTCGTCCAGGAACAACACGCCATGGTGCGCCAGCGAGATCTCCCCCGGGGTCGGGTTCACGTTGCCCCCCAGCAGGCCCGCGTCGCTGGCCGTATGGTGCGGCGACCGGAACGGCCGGGCCGTCACCAGCGCCTGCCCGGAGCGCAGCAACCCGACAATGCTGTGCACCTTGGTGGTCTCCAGCGCCTCCTCCACCGTGAGCGGCGGCAGGATGGTCGCCAGGCGCCGCGCCAACATCGACTTGCCCGTCCCCGGCGGGCCAACCAACAACACGTTGTGCCCCCCCGCCGCGGCAATTTCCAGGGCGCGCTTGACCGATTCCTGCCCGCGCACCTCGGCAAAGTCGCAGTCCGCCTCGTCCACCGGGCCAAACAGCGACGCCACATCCACCGTGGTCGGTTTCAGCGTCAACTGTCCCTCGAGGAACGAGGCCGCCTCCCGGAGATTGCGCACCCCATACACCCGCAGTCCCTCGACCACCGCCGCCTCCGCCGCATTCTCCGCCGGCACCAGCAACACCCGCCGCCCGTCCGCCCGGGCCCGCAGCGCCATCGACAACACCCCCTTGACCGGCCGCACCGCCCCCGTCAACGCCAGTTCCCCGGCCATGACCACCTCGTCCAACCGGTCGGTCTCGATTTGCTCGCTGGCCGCCAGCAGGGCCAGCGCAATCGGCAGGTCAAAGCTCGGCCCCTCCTTCTTCACGTCCGCCGGGGCCAGGTTGATCGTGGTGCGGCCCAGCGGCACCGTGAACCCAGAGTTGGACACCGCCGTGCTCACCCGGTCCCGCGACTCCCGCACCGCCGCGTCCGGCAACCCCACCACCACCATCACGCTGTCCCCAAAGCCGGAGTTGACCTCCACCTCGACCCCATAGGCCTCGATGCCCTGCACCGCCGCGGAAAATGCCCTCGCCAACACGGCGCCAAGGCTAGGCAGGCGCCCGCCCCGCCTTCAAATGGGAAAGGTCAATAAAAGCGGCGCCTCCCCTGTCCGGATCGGGGCCCGGCGGCCATTGGTGGCCGCGCCGGGCGGCCCCGGCCTCAGATGCGCACCTTGAACTGCTCGCCCTTCTTCACGGACCCCACGAAGGCGGCCATCAGCCTGGGGATCAGCTCGAGGTCGCGCAGGTTGGCCACCTCCACCGGGCTGTGCATGTAGCGCAGGGGCAGGCTGATGAGCGCCGACGGAATCCCGCCGCGCGTCCAGAAAATCACATCCGTGTCCGTGCCACCGGTGGCCGACGGGGCCTCGTGCTGCAGCGGGATCCCCGCCCCCCGCGCGACCTTCTCCAGGCGCGCCACCACCTCCACATGGTTCGGCCCGCCGTGCGTCAGCGCCGGCCCCTTGCCCAGGCGCACGTCGCCATGCCGGTGCGGGCTGACATCGGGATAATCCGTCGCATGGGTCACATCCACCACCAGTGCGGCGTCGGGCTTCAGGCTGTAGGCAATCTGGCGCGCGCCCAGCAACCCCGTCTCCTCCATGATGTTTGACACCGCGCAAACCTCCGCCTGGATCCTCCGGCCGGACTCGCGCAGCAACCGCAGCGTCTCCGCCACGGCAAAGGTGCCGATGCGGTTGTCAAAGGCCCGTGCCACGGCCAGGTCGTTGCGCAGCAGGGCGAACTGATCCTCGAGGGTAATCGGGTCGCCCACGCGCACCAGTTTCTCCGCCTCCTTGCGCGAGCCGACGCCAATGTCGAGGAAGAGATCGTGGATCTTGGGAGGCTTGGGTTCGCCGTCGGTTTTCTGGAGATGGATGGCCGCGTTGCCGACCACCCCGTGCACGGGGCCGTTGCGGGTGTGGATGATCACGCGCTGGGCCTTGGTGATGGCCGGATCCACCCCGCCCTGGCGGCGCACATAGATGAAGCCGTCGGGCGTGATGTAGTTGACCACCAGGCCAATCTCGTCGGCGTGCCCGGCCAGCATGATGCGCGGGGACCCGCCCCGGTTCAGGTAGGCCACGGCATTGCCATAGGCGTCGGTTTCCGTGGCGTCGGCAAACTCCCGGGCATAATCCAGCCAGACCCGCTGGCCGCGGCTCTCATGACCGCTGGGACTCGGGGTGTTGATGAGCGTTTCGAGGAATTTCAGCGAGGCGTCGCGCATGGGCCAACCCTAGGGCGCCGCCCGCGAAACTCCAAGTCCCAAGCCGACGACAACGGCCGCCCCTCAGGGAACCCCCGCCGCCCTTGCCGACGGCATCAGTTCCTCGAGCACCATCCGGCGGACCTCCTCCCCGCCCTCCACCTCGAGCCCGTCGCGGAACAGGGCGACCAGCCGCAACGGCGGCTGGCCCCCGGCGCCCCGCAGGGCCCGCCAGGCCACCTGATCCGGGCTCACCGTGTAACGGCCCAGCACACTCGACCGGGGCCAGGCGAACTCCGGCTGGTCATACGAGTGAAAGATCAGTTCCGAGCAAACAATCCGGCCCGGCGTGTGCACATCAAACCCGAAGTCGTAGCGCTTGCCCAACTGGCCCAACGCCGTGCCCAGCACCTCGCCCAACTCGGCCCGCCGGGCCGCATCCTCTGCCAGGCGGGGCCGCAGCACGGCCAGGCCATCGACATTCATGAACTTCTCCAGCGTGTTCAATCGCACCCCGCCCCGCGCCGACTCAATCAGGCCGGCCCCCGCGCGCACCCGGCCCCGAGGATCCTCGCCCAACGCGCCCCCGGCACGCCGGTAGCCCGCCGTCTCCCACACGCCCAGCGCGGTCAGTTCCTCCTCCGCACCCAGCCAGAGCGCCGCATGACCCCAGTAGCCCGGCACCAGCCGGTCATTCAGCCGGAACGGCGACTTCTCCACCAGGATGTCTCCCGGGCGCAGGATGGTCCGCAGCCGCGCGAGGTTCGTGGCCTGACGCTCGGGGGTCTCCACCAGCAACCCCCCACGCAAGTCCACCACCGCCACCGCCTCCACGAAGACCCGGGAAAGGGACTGCAGCGCCGCGTCGCTTCCCAGCCGCCAAAAGTCCATGGCGGAATGGCTCAGCGCATTCAGCTTCATGCTCCCCACCAACCCCAGGCGCACATCCCGGATGAAGGCATAGGACACGGAGGTGTGAATCAACGCCTCCAGATACTCAAAGTCCTCCCCCAACACGTCCGGCCCTTGCGCCGGATCATGGAACCGATCCCTCCAGGCCGGCCACTTCCGCTGCCATTCCTCGTGGCGCAGCAACGCCGCCCGGACCTGTCCCCGGTTCACAATGGACCGCGCGGAGTGCCCAATCTCCTCAAGTTTCCCGCGGTCCACGCCGCCGCGCGGGTCCCCATCATTCACATACCGGCGCAAACTGGGGCTGCGCTCGAAACGCACCACCGTGGTCAGATAGTTGTCATACAGGGTCAGGGCCGCCCCAATCGACACCATCACCGCCACCACGCGCACACGCGGGTCCACCCCCTTGTCCACGAAGTCCTGCTCGGAGTATCCCAGCAGGCACTGGTACCGATCCACCAACGCAAGCAACTCACCCCGCAGCGCCAGGTAGCGCGCCGCCCCGTCGGAAACCAGCTTGAGATCCTCCGCCTCCAGCGCCCGCCGCTCCCGGAAGCGCGCCTCCAGACGGTTGGCCTCCCCCAAAATGCGCTCGCGCAACTCCAGGTTGCGCGCCACCAAACACTGAAACTCCTGCACGCGCTCATGCAGCGCACCCACCAGGAGCGCGTTGCGTTGCCGGGGGTCGGGCAATGATTCCGCCCGGCGTATCACCTCGGCCAAATCCGGGGCCGGCCGCGGCTCCACCCGCCACGAGGCACATCCTGCCGCCAACCCGCCCGCCAGGCCCACCACGCCCCAAGACCCCAGGACTGGGCGCCACCACCCCAGCCAACGCCGGGCAGCCGCCCACGAGATATTCCTCCCCCGACACCCCACAACCCCACCCCCGGTCACGGGGTCCGCACTGGACGAGGAGTTCATGCCATCAACGGTTTCGCAACGAGGCAGGACAGGCCATGCCACGCCCGCGCCCAAGGCGCCTGCGCCCCAGTCTCGCCCCCAACCCGGGACCTGCCAGCCTCGGGCTGCCTTTTACCCCACCTTGCTTGCCCCGGTCACGGGGTCGCTTTTTCCGGGGTGGTCACCCACTCGAGGTTGAAGCGGGCCGCCACAATCGCGCGCTCGCCCTCATACAGGCACAGCACGGTGCCATCCGGGAGCACCGCCAGGTCGGAATAGGCCGAGGGCCCGGCCTCCAAGGTCTTGTTCACCGGCCAGGTCCGGCCATCGTCGCGGCTCAGCTTGATCGAGAGGTTCTCCCGGCGGCCCCGGCCGGCCGGGATTTCCTCGCCCTCCGCGTTGCGCGCCAGCCGGTGCGGGTTGGAGAACAGCAGCGTGCCGGGCTGGGCGGGATGCGCCACGATCCCCGCCATGCAGATGGGCTCCCACAGCTGGTCATGGAACGCGGGCTTGCTCCAGCCGGTGGCGCCGTCGGCGCTGGTGGTCAGAATCTTGCGGTTGGCCTTGGACACGTTGCGGTTGACGAGCAGGACCCGCCCGTCGGACAGGGTCGTGATCATGGTTTCGTTGGGGTTGCCAAACGGGGCCTCGTTCGGGATGGCCAGCTCCCCCGCCCGCCAGGTGCTGCCATGATCGTCGCTGTAAATGGTGGCGGAAGCCGAGGGGCTGTGCGCCCCTTCCGGCCCATAGGCCAGCCAGATGGGCACCACCAGCCGCCCGCTCTTCAACTGCACCCCATGCCCGGGCCCCGTGGCGATCACCTTCCAGTCATACTTCGACCGGAAGGGCTCGAACGCCTTCGTCACCTCGACCGGCTCGCTCCAGGTGCGGCCGTCATCCGTGCTGCGCATCGAGAAGCAGCGCGCATAGTTGATGCAGTAAAGAAACTCGATGGCGCCCGTCTCCCGGTCCACGATGGCCACCGGGTTGTTCACCGTCTGCTCGCGCGCACCGGCCGCGTTGCGCTTGTGGGGATTCCCCTCGATGCGCCCCCCCCGGTGTGCGATCTGCCGGGGCTCCTCCCATGTGCGGCCCCCATCGGTGCTCCGGCGCAGGTGCACCTCGATTTCGCCCCAGTCGGACTTGCTGTTTTTACGCGCCTCGCAATAGGCCAGCACGGTCCCGCGCGGAGTCACCACCACGCCGGGAATGCGATAAAGCGTAATCCCGTTCAGGCCCGCGGGAAAAACGTCCGTCTTCTCCAACCGCGGGGCGGCGGCAACGGACCCGGCCAGGAGGACAAGGCCGGCGGCGATGGAGACCAGGCGGGACAGGGGCAATCGACGATTCATGGCATGGGATGGTTGTCTGGCGGCTCGGCCGGTTGGCGCGGCGGAAAGGACCGGCGTCAGCCCCGGACCCGCCAACCACAGGGATGGGTGTAGTCCCATCGGCTTCCCCCGACAAGCCTCCGGATGCCGGGCCTGGCCCCCCGCAGGATGATCTGGATGCCGCGCCCGGAACCCTCTACAACCTGTGCGATTCGATCCTCCATGAACACCCCCCTCTTGCACCGGTGCATCCTGTGGCTCGCACTCACCCTCCTGCCCGGCGTTCATCCCGCGCGCGCCGCCGCTCCCCCAGCCCAGCCCAACATCGTGCTGATCTATGCCGATGACCTCGGCTACGGCGACCTGAGCTGCTACGGCGCCACCCGGGTCCGGACACCGAACATGGACCGCCTGGCCCGGGAAGGCCTGCGCTTCACGGATGCCCACACCAGTTCGGCCACCTGCACCCCCTCCCGCTACTCCATGCTCACCGGGGAATACGCGTGGCGCCGGCGCGGCACCGGGGTGCTCCCCGGCAACGCGCCACTCATCATCGAACCCGGCCGCGCCACCCTCGCCTCCGTCCTGAAGAAGGCCGGCTACCAGACCGGCGTGGTCGGCAAATGGCACCTCGGCCTTGGCTCCACCAACCTCGACTGGAACGGCCCCATCCGCCCCGGACCGGGCGACCTGGGCTTCACCTATTCCTTCCTCATGCCCGCCACCGGCGACCGCGTTCCCTGCGTCTACGTCGAGAACGACCGCGTGGTCGGCCTGGACCCCAGGGACCCCCTCACGGTCAGCTTCACCGGCCCGCTGGGCCAGGAACCCACCGGGCGGCAGAACCCCGAGCGTCTCACCATGCACCCCAGCCACGGCCATGACCAGGCCATCGTCAACGGGGTCAGCCGCATCGGCTACTTCACCGGCGGGAAGGCCGCCCTCTGGAACGACGCGGACATGGCCGACGACTTCGTCCGCCAGGCCAACCGCTTCATCGAGCGGCACAAGGCGGACCCTTTCTTCCTCTACTTCTCCACCCACGACATCCACGTCCCGCGCATTGCCCACCCGCGCTTTGCCGGCCGCAGCCCGATGGGCCCGCGCGGCGATGTCATCCTCCAGCTCGACTGGTGCGTCGGGCAACTGCTCGATCAACTCCAGCGCCACGACCTCGAGCGCCGCACGCTGGTCATCCTGACCAGCGACAATGGCCCGGTGGTCGATGACGGCTACAAGGACGACGCGCGCGAGAAGATCGGCCAGCATCGCCCGGCCGGCCCGTGGCGCGGCGGCAAATACAGCATCTTCGAGGGCGGCACCCGGGTGCCCTTCCTCGTGCGCTGGCCCGGCCGCGTCCAACCCGGGGTCTCCGACGCCCTCCTCTGCCAGGTCGACCTCCCGGCCACCCTCGCCTCCCTCGTCGGCCAGCCGCCCGCCCTGCCCGCCGGTCCCGACAGCCAAAACCACCTGGCCGCCCTGCTCGGCGACTCACCCAAGGGACGCACCACCCTCGTCCAGCACGCCGGCGGCCTGGCCCTGCGCCAGGACCAGTGGAAGTTCATCCCGAAACGCCCCGGCCCCAAGCGCACCCAGTTCACCGACACGGAAACCGGCAACCACCCCGATTTCCAGCTCTACAACCTGGCCACCGACCCCGGCGAAACCAACAACCTCGCCGCCGCCCAACCCGCCAAGGTGCGCGAGTTGCAGGCCCTGCTCGAGGCCGAGAAGGCCAAGGGATTCCCCGCCCCGGAAGCCCCCGCCCCCAGGCCCGCGCCCAAGCCCTGACCCCGACCCGTGCCGGGTTAACGCCGCGTTCATCGCCAGGCATCCGCAGCCCCGCGGAATCCCGGCGCATCGCGCTGCACGACGTTGGTTGAGCAAGGGACGATGCGCGACCCGAGGAAGAGGGCCATTGGGACAAAGACCTCGCCGGGGAAAAAAACTGGCTCCAGAGGTAGGACTCGAACCTACAACCACACGGTTAACAGCCGCGTGCTCTACCATTGAGCTACTCTGGAGTCGCTGCCTTGGAGCAGGCGCTCCAAGGGGGGCAAAATCTACAAACCGGTCACCGGACCGTCAACGGCTTTTCCGGGCCGAACATTAGCCGCCAACTCGCCACGGCTCACGGCACGGCCAGGCTCGTCCGGTAAAACCGCCGCGAACGCCCCGCGGCCGCGGGGTCCGACACCTCCAGGGTACCGGTGCTGTTCGTCAGCGTCGCCAGCGGAAACCACCCGCCCAGGTCCGGGGACACCTCCAGCACAAACCGTTGACCCGCCCTGCCCCGCGCGGTGGCCAGGAAGGCACCCCCGGCGTCCCGCCGCGGATTCACCAGACGCGGCCCCCGGTCGTCATCCCAGATCACCGCATCCGCCTCCACATGGGCCCCAGGCTCCGCCCGCAGGAAGTTGCTCAGGGCCAGGTGCACGGTCTCGTCCGGCTCCGTCAGCGCGTCGTCCGTGATGTTCACAATCAGCACCAAGCCCGTCGTGCCCGGGCTGAACACCCGGTGCCCGCTGGCCGCGATGTAGTCGGACGGCGAGGCGCTGCCACCCAGCACCAGGTAGTCAAACTCGACCGGGTCAGCCACCGGCTTGCTGAGCCAGACCGCCACCTGGACGAAGCCGTCCGATTCCAGCACCGGATACGCCGGGGCGCTGAAACTCACCCGAGGGGCGTCGTCATCCAAAATGGTCAGGACAGCGTTGGTGGGCGCCGCCAGCAGCGCGTTGGTCGCCGCCGTCAGCCGCAGCACCACCGTCTCCGAAAACTCATCCAGCGTGTCGTTGATCACGCGGATCAGGAAGGAGGCGTTCGTCTCCCCGGGCGGCACCGTGACCACCCCGTTCGTGGCGGAGAAATCCTGGCCAAACGCGGCCGTCCCGTTGGTGGCCAGCCAGGCCACGGTCACCGGCTGGCCGGAGGCCCCATTGAGACGGACGGTCACCACGCCATTGGTGCCCCCTTCCCCAACATTGAAGTTGGTGCTGGCAAAGGACACGGAGGGCTGGTCGTCGTTGACGATGGTCACCGTGCCGGCCGGACCCGCGAGGGCGTTGGTGGCGTTGAAGAGGTGGACGGCGAAGGTCTCGTTGATCTCCACCTGGGCGTCCGGCTGCAGCGCGACGTTGAAGGTTTGTGCCGTGCTGCCGGCCGGGAAGGTCAGGCGGCCGCTGGCGGCCGTGAAATCGGCACCCGCCGTGGCCGTGCCGTTGCTGGTCGCGTAATCAACGGTGACCACCCGCGCCGTGGCCGCGCTGAGCGTGACCCGGACCGTCACCTGGCTGGCGCTCTCGGGGACGTTCGTGGAAACCACGCTCGCGACCGGCAACGGGCTGGTGTCCAGCGTGATGGTGTCCGTGGCGGAGGCGGACAGGTTGGTGGCGGCGTCGGCGAACTGGACATGGACCGTCTTGGCGCCGTCCCCGGCGGACAGGGTCCAGGCGCGGTTGGTGGCGTAGGGCTCGAGGGCGGACCACGTCGTGCCGTCGTTGCTGAGGCGCATCCGGCTGACCAGGCCGCTGTTGTCCGTGGCCGCCAGGGCCAGGATGACAACGGTGTTGGTCGCGAGGGTGGCGCCGCCGTTGATGGTCACCGTCCCCGCCGGCGGGGTGATGTCCGTGACCACCATGCGGGTGGCGGTGGCACTGCCGGAGGTGCCGCTGACCGTCTGCACGACCGGGAAGGCGCCAAAGTTGGTGAAGACATGGGTCGGGCTGCGGGCGGTGCTGGTGGCGCCGTCGCCGAAGCTCCAGTGCCACGCCAGGCCGCCCAGCGACATGTCGAGGCACTGCACGGTGACGGGGGCGTTCGCGTTGTTCGCGGAGAGGGCAAAATAGGGCAGGCGCACGGCGGGCCCGCTGCCCCAGGTGCCCGGGCCGGGGTCGTAGCCGCGCTGGTAGCTCCCGCTGGCGCTGGTCCACGTGACCACGGAATTGCTCACGTTCAGGTCCGTGGCGTAGCCGGTGTTGGCGGTGCCGTTCATCCAGAGGCCACGGCCGGGGTCATACACGCTGAAGTAGACCACGGGATCCCTGCTCCAACCCACCACCCCCTGCTGGCAGCGCAGGTCGAAGGTGGCACCGCTGTTGACCGTCGTGCTGGTCCACCCCGAGCGGGTGGGGTCATAGACATGACAGGACACCCCGGCACTGGTGCCGACGGCCACCACCCCGCCCGCGTTGAGCAACTCGCTCACGGTCAGGGGGGCGAGATCCTTGGCCCGCCAACCGCCGACCAGCGGGTCGTAGGCCCGGGCGTAGGCGCCGCCACCCGTGCTCCAGGCCACCACGCCATCGACCGAACGCAGGTTGGCGGTGGCGGCGGTGGTGGCGCTGCCGGCCATCCACAGGCGACGCGCGACGTCGTAGATGCGGTAGCGAATGACGCCGGCGCTGGTGCTCCACGTGATCACCCCCTGGTCCACGCGGAGATCCTGGGTGGGGCCCCAGGCGCCCGATTCGCCGACCCACCGGCCCAGCGCCGCGTCGTAGGTGAAGCACCAGACCGTGGAACTGCTGCTCCACGCCACCACGCCGGCGGCCGTGGCCAGGTCGAAGGTGGTTCCGGAAGCGATGTTGGTGCTCCGCTGCGCCCCGGCCGCCTCGTCATAAACCGAGAGCGTGACCACCCCGCCACCGAAGGAGGCCGTGGCGTTGGGATACCGGGCGGAAAAATCGAACACGGTCGCGCGGACGGACAGCACTCCCAAGGCGAGG
The DNA here is from genome assembly GCA_046048995.1 of Verrucomicrobiota bacterium. Taxonomy (GTDB): domain Bacteria; phylum Verrucomicrobiota; class Verrucomicrobiia; order Limisphaerales; family JADJPG01; genus JBJOEZ01. The sequence goes on from JBJOEZ010000009.1 coordinate 195,431, forward strand.
ACGGCCAGGACCCGCAGGCAGCTCAGCGCCAGGGAGGCCGGGCGGGCGAAAGGATGAAAGGGACGCACGGGTGCCAAGGTTCGCACATTAATCGACCAACCGGCGGCAAGGCAAGCCAGCGGCGGGGTGGGGCGGCCGGCGGTCTGGTTAAGGGAGTTCCGTCGCAACGACGCCGACAGCCTCCTCACGTCGGCTGCTGCGACGCTGAAAAATCCTCGAAAGGAGGGCTGGGGAGCCTACACTGCGGTGTGTGCCCAAGCGCCTCCTGATTATCACGGACGACTCCGGCGAATCGCTGGAGATCTACTACGCCCAGCAACGCTTCCTGGAAGCCGGCTGGCGTCCCGTCATCGCCGCCACCCAGCGCAAGCTGCTGCACGGGGTCATCCATGACTTTGAACCGGGCTGGAACACCTATGTGGAGCGGCCCGGCTACCGCATCCCGAGCGAGGTGACCTTCAAGCAGGCGAAGGCGGCCGACTACGAGGCCGTGCTGTGCATCGGCGGGCGCGCCCCGGAGTTCCTGCGGCACGAGCCCGCGGTGATCCGGTTGCTGCGCGACTTTGACCGCCAAGGCAAGTGGATCTGGTCCATCTGCCATGGCATCCAGCTCCTGATCGCGGCGGGCCTCGTGCGGGGTCGGACGCTGACCTGCTACCGCAACGTGCGGTTGGAACTGGAGCAGGCGGGGGGCCGGTGGCTGGACCGGCACTGCGTGCGGGACGGCCGCCTGATCACGTCGCAGACGTGGGAGAGCCACCCGGACTTCTACCGCGAGATCTTCCGCAGCCTGGCGGAGGCCCCGGCACGGGCCTCCCGGCGCCAACCCCGTTGAACATGAGCCTGACCCGCCATTGCCACCAGTGCGGCTGGGAATACACCATCACCGGCCTGCCCGGGCGGACCGAGACGTGCCACCAATGCGGGGCCGACCTGAAGGTGTGCCTCAACTGCGTCAGCCATGACCGCAAGGTGGCCTACCAATGCCGCGACCGCCGGGCCGACCCGGTCATGGACAAGCACCTGGCCAACTTCTGCGAGTATTTCGACTTCATCCGCCGGGAGTGGAAGGGCAAGGCCGCGGATGCCCGGGAGGAAAAGGCCCGGGACCAGCTGAAGAAGCTGCTGGGGGACTGATCTCCCCTGCGGCCCCGCCGCGGCGGGGGTCAGGCGCGCAGCGCGGCGGGCAGTTCGGGCAGCGAAACGTGTTGCTCGGCGCGGGTGCGGAGATTCTTCAGGCGCACCCGCAGGCCGACATCCGGCACCGCCTCCAGGCGGCAGGAAAAGGCCGCATTCACCTCCAGGGCGCGCTTGAACTGCTTGTCCGGCTTGGCGGGCGTGAAGGGGTAATCGACACCAAACCCGGCCGCGCGCAGTTCGGTGATGACCTTCAGGGACGCGTCGCGCAGCGCCTCCTCCTCAATCAGGAAGAACACATCCAGGCCGGCATCGAACTTCGGCAACCGCCCGCGCGCCTTGAGCAGTTCCAGCAGGACCACGTCGCCCATGCCGAAGCCGAGGGCGGGCAGGCTCACCTTGCCGTCGCTCATCAGGTGAATCAGCTGGTCGTAGCGTCCCCCGCCGGCGATGGCGCGGAACTCGCCCTTGCGATCGAAGGCCTCGAACACGATGCCCGTGTAGTAGGCCAGGCCGCGGATGACGTTGTAGTCCACCTTGACGAAGTCGCCGAGACCGCGGGCCGCGAGGTTGCGCAGGACCTGCTCCAGTTCGGGGGTGGGCTGGCTGGCCTGGATGAAGGCGCGGACATCCTCCAGCGCGAAACCGAGTTTGGACAGGCGCGCGCGGCTGGCCGCCTCCTCCTCGCGCTCCAGCTTGTCGATGGCCTGGTAGAACTCGTAGGCCTTGGCGGCGTCCGGGCAGCGGGCGGCGAAGAACTGCTGCCAGGCCTGGCGGCTGCTCAGGCGGAGAACGAAATCGTCGGACGTCAGGCCCAGCGTGCGCAGGGAATCAATGAGCAGCGAGATGATCTCGGCGTCCGCCGCCGGGTCCGCCTCGCCGATGATGTCAGCGTTGAACTGGAAGTGCTCGCGCAGCCGCCCCTTCTGGGCGCGCTCGTAGCGGAAGAGCTGCGGGATGGCGAACCACTTGATGGGCTTGCGGTAGTTGCGCTCATGCGCCGCCACCATGCGGGCCAGCGTGGGGGTCATCTCCGGCCGCAGCGCAATGGCCCGCTCCCCCTTGTCCGTGAAGTTGTAGAGCTGGCCGACGATTTCGTCCCCGGACTTGCGCGTGAAGAGCTCCAGCGGCTCCAGGGGCGGCCCGTCGTATTCCCGGAACCCATGGCGGCGGGCGGTGGCCCGCCAGGCGGCGAAAATGTGCTGGCGGGCGTCGGCACTCCACACGTCGGGGTGCGGCAAGGGCTCGGGATAAAAGTCGCGAAAACCGGGAAGGCGATCCATGAGGCAGGGGGGACGGCGCGGGAGGCGGGCGGTTCAGGATGTCGAGGCGGAGAAATGAAAAGGGCGCCCGCGAGGTCTCCGCTCGGAGCGCCCTGAAAAATCCGGGCGGCCAGGTGGGGTCAGTGCTGCTCCTCCGGTCCCCGTTGCTTTTCCTCCTCGGCCTGGGCCTTGGCGGCCTCCTCGACCTGGGCGGCGGTCAGCTTGATGACATGCTCGCGCATGTCCTTGCCGGGCTTGAACTTGACCACGGCGCGTTCCGGGATGGGGACGTCGGTTTCCGGGGCGTTGGGATTCCTCCCCACGCGGGCCTTGCGCACCTTGACTTCAAAAACGCCGAAGTTGCGCAACTCGACCTTGCGCCCCTTGGCGAGGGAATCGGAGATGTAGTCGAGGGTTTTTTGCACCACGGTGAGGACTTCCTGCTGGACAAGTCCGGTCTCCGTGCTGATCCGAATGACAAGGTCGCGTTTGGTCATGGGGGCTGGGTTGGGGTTGACGCACTACGACTTGGCTGACGTGTCCCTTTATAAGATGTTGGTAATGATGGGTCAAGGAGTGTTTTGGGGCACTTTGGGGGGCCGGATGGAGCCGTTGGCAGGGTCGTCAGACGGCGGTTCCACCCGGGATTTCGGTTGACCCTGGGTTAAGCCACTCCTAGTTTTGCCGAGATATTTCAGGCCGTGATCACCCATCTGCTGCTTACCAACGCGCTGCCTGCGGGCGGCGCGGCGGCGGGGTGTTGACGAGTCCTTGCATCTTGTAAACCCCACTGCCGAAACCGGCGGTGGGGTTTTTCTTTACCTGGAACTGAGCAGCAGAGAGAAATCACGCCGCGCGGCCGGCCCGCTAGCCATGAAAAACAAGAAATCAAACCGGATCGTCATTTTTGACACCACCCTGCGCGACGGCGAGCAGTGCCCGGGCGCCAGCATGAACCTGCGGGAAAAACTCGAGGTCGCCCGCCAACTGGCCCGCCTCAAGGTCGATGTCATCGAGGCCGGCTTCCCGGTCATCAGCCAGGGCGACTTCGACGCCGTCCAGGCCATCGCCCGCGAAATCAAGGGCCCCATCATCACCGGCCTCGCCCGCTGCGTGGCCAAGGACATCGATGCCGCCGGCGCCGCCGTCAAGCCGGCCGGTCGCCGCGGCCGCATCCATGTCTTCCTCGCCACCTCGAAAATCCACCGGGAACACAAGCTCAACAAGGCCCAGGACGAAATCCTCCGCCTGGCTGTCGAGGGCGTGAAACGCGCCCGGAGCCTCGTCGGCGACGTCGAGTTCTCCCCCGAGGACGCCTCCCGCACCGAGCCCGACTTCCTCATCAAGGTCTGCCAGGCCGTCGTCCGCGCCGGCGCGACCACCGTCAACATCCCCGACACCGTCGGCTGGGCCGTGCCCGACCAGTTCGGGGAACTCATCGGCCAGCTCTACCGGGCCGTCCCCGAGTTCCAGTCCGGCCGGGCCATCATCAGCGTGCATTGCCACAACGACCTCGGCCTCGCCGTCGCCAATTCACTGGCCGCCATCCGCAACGGAGCCCGCCAGGTCGAGTGCACCGTCAATGGCATCGGCGAGCGCGCCGGCAACGCCTCGCTCGAGGAACTCGTCATGGCCCTGAAGACCCGCGGCGACTTCTACCAGGGCTTCGCCTGCGGGGTGAACACCCGGGAAATCGTCAAGAGCTCCCGCCTCGTCTCCCGCATGAGCGGCCTCGTCGTCCAGCGCAGCAAGGCCATCGTCGGCGAGAACGCCTTCGCCCACTCCAGCGGCATCCACCAGGACGGGATTCTCAAGAAGCGCGAGACCTACGAGATCATGGACCCGCGCGACGTCGGCTGGCTCCAGACCGAACTCCCCCTCACCAAGCACAGCGGTCGCGCCGCCCTCAAGGCCCGCCTCCGCCACCTCGGCTTCAAGATGTCCGAGGAGGACGTCGGCGCCATCTTTGCCCGCTTCAAGGAAATCGGGGACAAGAAGAAGTTCGTCTACGACGACGACCTGACCGCCCTCGTCGAGGGCCAGATCACCGAGGTGCCCGAGACCTGGTCCCTTGATTACCTCAGCGTGACCAGCGGCAACCACGCCGTCCCCACCGCCACCGTCCGCCTCCAGCGCTCCGGCCCCGGCGGCGACTCCCACCAGGACGCCTCCATCGGCGACGGCCCCGTGGATGCCGCCCTCAAGGCCATGGACCGCATCACCAAGACCCGCGGCAAGCTCATGGACTACCAGTTGCGCGCGGTCAGCGAAGGCAAGGACGCCCTCGGCGAGGTCACCGTGAAGGTCGATTTCGGCAGCGGGGAACTGATCACCGGCAAGGGGGCCAGCACCGACGTGATCGAGGCCAGCGCCCGCGCCTACCTCAACGCCGTCAACCGCCACCTCGGCAACGGCCACGCCCAGGCGCGACCGGCCACCGGACGCCAGCCCTGAGCGGAGCGCTCAGGCCAGGCTGCGCACGGCCTGCGTGAGGATATCGACCCCCTCCTCCGCCTCGGCCCGGGTCAGGTTCAGGGCCGGCAACAGCCGCACAATCTGGTTGCCCGAAGGAATCGTCAGCAGGCCCGCCTCGTGCAGGCGGTTCACCAGCTGAATGGAGGCCGGCCGGTCGCTGGCCCGAAACGCGGGAATCGCCTCCCTGTCCGCCAGCTCGAATCCCAGCATGAGGCCCACCCCCCGCGCCGAGCGCAGCACCTGCGGGTAACGGACAGCCAGCGCGTCGAGTTCCGCGCGCAGCCACCCCCCCAGCTCCCGGGCGTGCTGCGCCAACCCGTCCCGCTCGATCACCTCAAAAATCCGCAGGGCCACCGCGCTCGCCAGCGGGGTGCCGCCATACGTCGTCCCGTGCGTGCCCGGCCCCAGCAGGTCGGCATGGCGGTCCCGCACCCAGAACGCCCCAATCGGGAAACCGCCCCCCATCGACTTCGCCATCGACACGCCGTCCGCCACAAAGCCCTCCGCCCCGGGCACCCCCTCCAGCAGCCGCTGGTAGCTCTGGTAACGCCCGGTCCGAAAATGCCCGCACTGCACGCCATCCATCAGGAGGAGCAGCTTCCGCTCGTCGCAGAGCGCCCGCAACCCGAGCAGATACTCGGTCGTGGCCGGCGTGATGCCGCCCTCGCCCTGGATGCCCTCAATCAGCACCGCCACCGTGGCCGGGGACAGCGCCTCGCGGACCGCCGCCAGGTCGTTGAACGGCACATGCCGAAACCCCTCCACCATGGGCTCAAACCCCTTCTTCACCTTGTCCTGGCCCGTGGCCGCGATGCCGCCCAGGGTCCGGCCGTGGAAGGAGTGGGTGGCGGTCAGGATCTCGAAACGGCCCTCGTCATGCCCAAACTTGCGGGCCAGCTTGTAAAGCCCCTCGTTGGCCTCCGCCCCGGAGTTGCAGAAGAACACCTTGCCGGGTGCCAGGTGCCGCACCACCTCACGGGCCAACCGGCCCTGCGGCTCCTGGTAGTAGAGGTTGGAGACATGCACCAAACGCCGCGATTGCTCGACGAGGGCCTCCGTAATCTCCGGGTGCGCATGACCCAGGCTGCAGACGGCGATGCCGCCGCCCAGGTCGAGGTAGCGCCGCCCATCCACGCCCCACACCCGGCTCCCGGACCCGCGCTCCAAGGCCAGCTCAAAGCGCCCATAGCTGGGCACGACGTAGCGTTGGAAGAGATCCCGGACGGATTCGAACGAAGCGGCCGCGGGAGCGGCCGGGGGCGCGCTGGTGACGTTCATCAAGGGGACCACTGATCCCCGGAACGACGGTGAAAGCAAGCCGGCAATGCGGGCGGCAGCCTCAGGACACCACCTCGGTGCCGACGCCGGCGTCGGTGAAAATCTCCAGCAGCACCGAGTGGTTCACCCGGCCATCGACGAAGGACACCTTCTCGACCCCGCTGCGCAGGGCGGCAATGGCGCTGTCGACCTTGGGGATCATGCCCTTGTCGACCACCCCGGCCGCCTTGAGCGCCGGCACCTCGTCCGCCTGCAGGTGCGTGATCAGGCTGGCCGGATCCGGCGGGCGCCGCAGCAACCCGGGGACGTCGCTCATGAAGACCAGGCGCCGGGCCTTCAGCGCGATGGCGGCCATGGCCGCGGCCACGTCCGCGTTGCAGTTGTAGATGCGGCCGTCCTCGCCCCGGGCCGTCGGGCTGATCACGGGCGTGATGCCCTGCGCGATGCATTCCAGGAGCGGGGCCGTGTTCACCGCGACCACCTCACCCACGTAACCAATGTCCAACTGGCGGCCGGGGTTCTCCCGATCGTCCAGCCACAGCTTGCGGCAGGTGAAAATGTCGGGGCCGGCCAAACCGCGCGCCGCCCCGCCCAACGACTGGATGGTGGCGACCACCTCGGGGTTGATCTCGCGGGACAGGACGTCGTCCACGATTTGGACCGTGCGCTCGTCCGTCAGCCGCTGGCCCTGCACGAAGGTGGCCTGCAGCCCGGCCTTCTCCATGGCGCGCGTGATGGCCTTGCCCCCGCCATGGACCACCACCGGGTTGATCTCCACCGCCTCGAGGAAGACGATGTCGCGGGCGACCCCCTGGCGCACGGACGGGTCGGGGGAATCCATGAAGCTCCCGCCGTATTTCACGACGAAGGTGGCGCCGTTGAACTTTTGGATGTAGGGCAGCGCCTCGAGCAGGGTGGCGGCCTTTTCGATCAGGTCTTGCACGGGATGAAATCGGGTTGGGGCGCGGGCCTCAAGGGGCCGGCGGGGCGGCCTGCCATTGCTGCACGGCCTCCACGCAGCGGCCGCAGAGGGTGGGATGGGCGGACACCCGGCCGACGTCCTCCTCCCAGTGCCAGCAGCGGTCGCACTTGCAGCCGGACGCCTTGCCCACGACGGCGCGGAAGGGCTCCGTCCCCTGCCCCGCCTCGATGGCGAGTTGGGAGACGTTCAGGAGTTCCTGCAGCGCGGCGGCATGGGCGCGGGCCTCGGCCAGCACGGGGTCCGTGCCGGACAGCACCACCTTCGCCTCGAGGGCCTTGCCGATGAGCTTCTCCTGGCGCGCCTTCTCCAGTTCCGGCAGGACGCGCTGCCGCAGTTCAAACAGCCGGGACCAGGCCTGCTGCTCCGCCTCGGTCCGGGCGAGGGCGGCGGGCTGCCAGTCCGCCAGGTGGACGTGGGCGCGCCCGGCGCCCGGCGGCAGGCATTCCCAGGCCTCGTCGGCGGTGAAGGCGAGGATGGGGGACAGCATCCGGCACAGGCCGGTCACCAGCCGGTGCAGGGCGGTCTGGGAGGAGCGCCGGCGCGGCGAGTTGGCGGGGTCGGTGTAGAGCCGGTCCTTGACCAGGTCATGATAGATGGCCGACAGCTCGACGGCGGCAAACTGGCTGGCCTTCTGGTAGACCACATGGAACTCGTGCGCCTCGTAGGCGGCCAGCACCTCGGCCTCCAGCCGGGCAAACTCCCCCAGGATCCAGCGGTCCAGCCCGGTCAGGGCCGCGTCGGCCACGGCGTGGCGGGCGGGATCGAAGTCGTAGAGGTTCGAAAGCTGGTAGCGGAGGGCGTTGCGGATGACGCGGTAGGTCTCCCCCACCTTGTTCACCCGCTCCTCGCTGACCACGATGTCGCTGCGAAAATCCTGCGAGGCCACCCAGAGCCGCACCACGTCGGCGCCCCACTTCTTCACGTAGGCCTCCGCCGTCTGCGGCTTCTCGTAGGCGTTCTGGCCCTGCTTGCTCTTCGAGATCTTCTCCCGGTCGGCATCCACCATGAACCCGTGGGTCAGCACGGTCTTGTAGGGCGGCGCCCCGTTGCCGGCCAGTGACAGCAGGAGCGAGGACTGGAACCAGCCGCGGTGCTGGTCGGAGCCCTCCAGGTACATGTCGGCCTGCCAGCCAAGGCCCTCGGCGCGCGCGCGCCCCGGCGCGCCCCCCAGCTCGGGGCGCCGCATGAGGACGCTGCGCGAGGAGGACCCGGAGTCGATCCAGACATCGAGGGTGTCGCCGGACTTGGCCACAGGCGTGGGGCCGGTCCAGCCGGCCGGCTTGAGCAGGGCCCACAGCTCGACGGCGGTCTTCTCAAACCAGATGTTCGAGCCGTGCTGCTCGATGAGGTCGGCCGCGGCGCGCACGATGGCGGCGTCCAGGATGGGATTGCCCTCGACGTCGTAGAAGGCCGGGATGGGCACCCCCCAGGCGCGCTGGCGGCTGATGCACCAGTCGGGACGCGAGGCCACCGCGCCCTTGATCCGGTTGACGCCCCAGTCTGGAATCCAGCGGACCTGGTCGATGGCGGCCAGGGCGGACTGGCGGAACCCCTGGTGGTCGAGGCGCACGAACCATTGGTCCATGGCCCGGAAGATGACCGGGGTCTTGCTGCGCCAGCAATGGGGGTAGCTGTGGTGGTAGTTCTCGCGGTGGAGCAACGCGCCCCGGGTGCGGAGCTCGTGCAGGACGGCCTCATTGGCCTCGCTCTTGCCGTGCTTCTCCAGGATGGATTTCCCGAGCAACTCCGCGGGGAACTGCTGGTCGGCCGGCAGATCGGAGGTATGGGCCAGGCACCCGTCGTCATTGACCGGGGAATAGATGGGCAGCCCTTGGCGCAGGCCCAGGCCGTAGTCCTCGAGGCCGTGCCCGGGCGCGATGTGGACGAAGCCGCTGCCCGTGCTGTTCTCGACAAAGTCATCCCCCGCAAACAGGCGCCCGGTCCGCCGGCAGAAGGGGTGCTGGTATTCCAGGGCCGCCAACTCGCGCCCCTCCAGCGTGCGGACCGTCTCCGGCGCGGCCCAGCCGCACTTGGCGGCCACGGCGGCCACCAGCTGGGTGGAAAGGAGGAACCGCTCGCCGTCCACCCGGACCTCCGAGTAGGAGAAGGTCGAGTTGTAGGCCACCGCGAGGTTGGCCGGCAGGGTCCAGGGCGTGGTGGTCCAGATGACCACATGCAGGCCGGGCTGGCCGACCACCGGGAACTTCACGAAGACGCTCTGGCTGACGTGGTCCTGGTATTCCACCTCGGCCTCGGCCAGCGCGGTGCGGGCAGGGATGCTCCAGTAGACCGGCTTCTTGCCCCGGTAGATGAAGCCCCGCTCCACGATGTCGGCAAGCAGGCGCAGTTCGTTCGCCTCGTATTCGCGGTCGAGGGTCAGGTAGGGATGCCCCCAGTCGCCCAGCACGCCGAGCCGCTGGAACTGCTCGCGCTGCAGGTCAATGTACTTGCGCGCATGCGCCTCGCAGGCGCGGCGGATGGCGGCCGCGTCGCTGGTGGTGTCCCCGGCCTTGCGCATCTCCTGGGTGACCTTGAACTCGATGGGCAACCCGTGGCAGTCCCAGCCCGGGACGTAGGGCGCGCGCTGGCCGCGCAGCGTGTGGAACTTGACGATGAAATCCTTCAGCAGCTTGTTCAGCGCGGTGCCGATGTGCACGTCGCCGTTGGCGAAGGGCGGGCCGTCATGGAGGACAAACCGGGCGGGCGCGCCGGCGCGCGCGTCCTGGATCTGCTCATAGAGCCGGGCCTGCTGCCACCGGGCCAGCCGCTGCGGCTCGCGCGTCACAAGATCCGCCTTCATCGGGAAGTCGGTCCGGGGCAGGTTGAGGGTGTCTTTGTAGTCCATGCGGAAAGTCAAGGGCCCGGGATGCTAGGGAACGGCGGCAGGGCAGGCAAGGATGGAGCCGCCGCCGCGCCGCTGACGACGGCCGCGCGCGGGGGGAATCGGCACGGCCGGAGGGCCCGGCCCCACTCCTAGCGCGCGCGCAGGTTGAAGCAGATCAGGGAATCCTGGTCCCGGATGTAGAGCCTGCCGTTGGCAATGACCGGGTGGGGCCAGCTTTCCTTGGTGCTCCGCTCCGGTTGGTTGAACCGGCCCAGTTCCCTGTAGCCGTCGGGCGTGGCCTGGACGAGGGCGATGACCCCCTTGCCCCGCTCGCTCCGGCAGATGAGCATGCCATCGGCGGCCGCCACGGCCCCCTTCCCCACGCCGGCATGGGTCCACTTCACCTTGCCGGTCTTCATCTCCATGCAAATCCAGCCGCGGCTGTCCGAGTGACCATAGAGGTGGTCCCCGATCAGCACCACGCCGCCGTGGTGGTTCGCGAAATCCTTGTTGGCATAGACCTCCGTGGCGCTGAACTTGCCGCCGGTGGAGTCGATGCGGAACAGGTTGCACCCCACGCCATAGCCGGACGTGACGAACACATGGTTGTCCTTGTAGATGGGCGTCGGGATGACCGCCGTACTCCCCCGACGGGGGGCCCGCCAGAGCAGCTTGCCGTCCGCCGGGGCCACCCCGGCCACGCTGGCGTCAGTGAACTGGATGTATTGCGGCACCCCGCCAATCTCCACCTTGATGACCGACGAATAGGCCGCCCGGTCGGTCAAGTCCTTGCTGCGCCACAACACCTCGCCAGTCTTCTTGTGCAAGGCCGCCAGCGTGCCGCCCTCGCCGCCAGGGGTGCAAATGACCTGGTTCCCGTCCACCAGGACGGACTCCGAGTAACCCCAACCGCTCATCATCTTGCCCTTCAGATCCTCCTTGAGCGACTTGCGCCAGACCTCCTTGCCGTCGGCGGCCTGCAGGCAGAGCAGGTCGCCCCACTGGCCGAGGACATAGAGATGGTCCCCATCCACCGTCGGGGTCGAGCGCGTGCCCGGATAGCTGCCCCCCGGCAGGCCCACCTTGGTGGACCAGAGGATCTTGCCCTTGGCCTTGCCGTCGAGGGCATGCACGAAGCTGTGCTCCGGCCCGTCGCCCATCGTGTAAACGCGGTCCCCCACCACCGACACGCTGGAGTAGCCCCGGCCCAGGCCGGCGGCCACCCAGACTCCCTGCGGCCCGTTGGTCGGCCATTCCTTGAGCAGGCCGGTCTCGGCCGACACCCCGTCGCGCCCGGGACCCCGCCATTGCGGCCAGTCATCGGCCGACAGCGGCAGGATGGAGGTCAAAAGCAACAGGCCCAGGCCAAGGGGGCGGCGGGAGGTGTTCATGGGTGCAAGCGGCATGGCGGAATTACAGGAGGAGCGCCCGGAATGTAAAGCCCGCGTTGGCGGGCTGGCACGCCATTTTGCGATTCCGGTCCCGGCCCCGGGACCGTTTAATCGGCCCATGCAGATCCGCACCGGCATCATCACCATTTCCGACCGGGCCTCCCGGGGCCTCTACGACGACCTGGGCGGCCCCGCCCTGAAACAGGCCGCCCTCGGCCACGGATGGGCCGTCACGGCGGAGGCGCTGGTGCCGGATGAGAAACGCGACATCCAGCGGGCCATCCGCGAGCAGATCGCCCAGGGTTGCCAACTCATCCTCACCACCGGCGGCACCGGGGTCGCCCTGCGCGACGTCACCCCGGAGGCCGTCCGCGAAATCGCCGTCCGCGAACTGCCCGGCTTCGGCGAGGTCATGCGCATGGAATCCATGAAAATCACCCGCAACGCCATCCTGTCCCGCAGCCTCGCCGCCGTGGTGGACCGCTCCCTCGTCCTCTGCCTGCCCGGCAAGCCCAGCGGCGCCGTGGAATGCCTCGGCTTTGTCGTCGGCGCCATCCCCCACTGCGTCGAGGTCCTCCAGGAGGTCCCCACCAGCTGCTAGGCGCCCCCGCCCATCCCCTCCCGCCGTTTCACGCCTTGACGCCCACGGGCAAAACCCGAAGATGCCTGCCATTCACGCCCCGCAATGAAAGCCCTCCTCCTCCTCCTGCTGGCCTGCACCTCCACCCTGCTCGTTTCCCTCCCCCTGCGCGCCCAGGAACTGGAGGCCAAGCCCGATGACCCGGCCTTCGCCAAGTTCCAGCCGCTCAAGGCCCCAAGGCCCGGCAAGCTCCTCCTCGAGAAGGGCGACCGGCTCGCCATCTGCGGCGACTCCATCACCGAGCAAAAGATGTATTCGCGGGCGATGGAAACCTACCTGACCGTCTGCGTGCCCGAACTGGAAGTCACCGTCCGCCAATACGGCTGGGGCGGGGAGACCGCCCCCGGGTTCCTCGCCCGCATCACGAACGACTGCCTGCGGTTCAAGCCCACCATCGCCACCACCTGCTATGGCATGAACGACCACCGCTACGGCGCCTACCGCCCCGAGATCGGGGACACCTACCGCAAGGCCTCCACCCAGATTGTCCGCGCCTTCAAGGCGGCCGGCGCCCGCGTCGTGCACGGCTCCCCCGGGTGCGTCGGTCTCAACAAGAACTGGGACGCCGAGTCCGTCGAGGTCAAGAACCTCAACCTCGTCACCCTCCGCAACCTCGGCATCGAGCTGGCCGCCCAGGAACAGGTGGCCTTCGCCGATGTCTTCTGGCCCATGCTCCAGGCCGGCGTCGAGGGACGCAAACGCTACGGCCCGGGCTACGCCATCGCCGGCAAGGACGGCGTCCACCCGGATTGGGCCGGGTCCTTTGTCATGGCCTACGCCTTCCTCAAGGGCCTCGGCCTCGGCGGCGAGATCGGCACCCTCACGGTGAACCTCGCCAACCACACCGCCACCGCCTCCGCCGGCCATCGCATCCTCTCCGCCAAACCCGGCGAGCTCACCCTCGAGAGCGCCAAATACCCCTTCTGCGTCAGCGGCGACCCCGCCCGCGACAACAACATCCGCTCCGCCACCACCCTCGTCCCCTTCCATGAGGAACTGAACCGGTTCCAGCTCGTCGGCACGGGCGGAACCGGCCGCTACAAGGTCACCTGGGGCACGGAATCCAAGTCCTTCTCCGCCGAGCAACTCGCCCGCGGCATCAACCTCGCCCAGGAGTTCGAGAAGACCCCGTTCGCCGAGGCGTTTGCCCGCGTCGATGCCGCCGTGGCCCGAAAACAGGACTACGAGACCCGGCAAATCAAAACCCTCTTCCATGGCCCGGAGGCGGCCCTGGACCTGCCGGCCGTCGCGGAACTCACGGAAAAGACCCGGGCCCCGCTGGCCCTGGCCATCCGCAAGGCCTTCACGCCCGTGACCCACACCCTCTCCATCACCGCCGAGTAACCCCGTCCCCCCCGGGTCGCCATGCATCCCCCCCGCTCCGCCGCCCTCGCCAGCCTCGCCAGCCTCGCCGCGATCCTGCCCCTGCTCGCGGCCCCGGCCGCCGCCCTCGCCGGGATCACCAACACCCCGGCCACCGGTCCAAGCAATCACTTCGCCCGGACCCCCTACGTCCAACTGGCCACCCCCTCGTCCATGGTGATCGTCTGGCGCACGCACGGCCCCATCGACCCGGTCGTGCGCATCGGCCGCCAGCCCCGGTTGCTGGACCGCTCGATCACGGCGACGACCATTGTCACCCGCGTGGCCCTGACGACCAACCGGACTGAACTGGCCCGGCTGGCCGTCGAGCAGCCCGAACTCCTCCGCCTGCCCCGCCTGCACAGCGCGCCGGTCGGCATTTATCAATATGAGGCCCACATCCGCGGCCTCAGCGCGGACACCCGGTATTACTACGCGGTTTATGACGGGGAACGCCGGCTGACGGAGGCGGATGACTCCTACCGCTTTGCCACGCATCCCCTTCCGGGCACGGCGCGGCCGACGCGCTTCTGGGTGGTGGGCGACTCGGGCACCGGGCGGCAGACGCAGTGGAACGTGCACACCGCCATGACCAACGTGGTCGCGCGGGAACGGCGCCCGCTCGACCTCTACCTGCATGTCGGCGACATGGCCTACCAGCGCGGGCGCGACGTGGAGTTTCAGACGCGCTTTTTCGAGCCCTACGACGCCACCCTCCGCCACACCGTCTGCTGGGCCTCCATGGGCAACCACGAGGGGGGCACCTCCCGCGGCACCAACGGCATCGGCCCCTACTACGACGCCTACGTCCTGCCCGCCCGCGGCGAGGCCGGGGGCGTGGCCAGCGGCAGCGAGGCCTTCTATTCCTTCGACTACGGCCGCATCCACTTCATCTGCCTGAACTCCCACGACCTGGACCGCAAGCCCACCGGCATGATGGCGCGCTGGCTGAAGATGGACCTCGAGCGCACCCGGGCCGACTGGCTGATCGCCTACTGGCATCATCCGCCCTACACCAAGGGCACCCACAACAGCGACCGCGAGAAGCAACTGGTCGAGATGCGCACCCACATCATGCCCATCCTCGAGTCCGGGGGCGTCGACCTCGTCCTGACCGGCCATTCCCACATCTACGAGCGGTCCATGCTGATCGACGGGGCCTACGCCACGCCCACCGTGGCCGAGGGGGTGGTCTTCGACGATCGCGAGGGCTCCCCGGAGGCGCCCTACCGGAAGAGCGCCGGGCTGGTCCCCAACAACGGGGCCATCCAGGTGGTGGCCGGCCATGGCGGCGCCGGCCTTGGCCGCAAGGGCACCATCCCCTTCATGCGCAAGATCATCGTCGAGCACGGGTCCTGCCTGATCGACATCGACGGCGATACCCTGCGCGGCCGCATGATCAACAAGTTCGGCGAGATCCGCGACGACTTCGCCCTCGTCAAGCGCGGTCGCGTCCGGCAGGAACGCCTGCTGGATCCCTGGCAGCCCCCCGACGTCAAGCCGCCCCGTTCCTCCGGCGGCGACCCCGGCAACGACATGCCCGAGGACTTTTTCCCGGCCATCGTGCGGCATTCGCAGGACTGGCTTTACCTCGCCGGCAAGGACGTGGCCGGGCTCCGCTGGACGGAGCGCGATTTTCCCGCCCAAGGCTGGCCCAAGGGCCAGGCCCCGTTTGGCTACGGTTACCCGGAGGCCAAGACGCAGCTCGCCGACATGCGCAACGGCTACCAGCGCATCTACCTGCTGCACGAGTTCCAGGTGGAGCACGCCGATTACGTGGCCGAGGCCGGACTGGTCATCAACTATGATGACGCCTTCATCGCCTACCTGAACGGCAAGGAGGTCCTGCGCAAGAACGTGGGCCGCGGCGCCGGGAAGGATGCCAAGGACATCAAGCCCCACGACGGCGCCAAATACCGCTACTACGTCTTCAAGGACTTCGAGAAGCACCTCAAGGACGGCCGCAACGTGCTCGCCATCGAGGGCCATAACGCCACCCTCGACAGCAGCGACTTCCTCATGGACCCCTACCTCATCCTGGAGGAGTGACCCATGGGTCCGCTGTCGTCCCGCCGGCCGCCCCGCCCCGCCCCTGCCCTGGGCCGGCTGCTGGTCCTGCTGGTGGCACTCGGACCCGCCCCGCTGCCCGCCCACAACAGCCCCGACCACAACGCCGAAGCCGTCACGGCCCGGCTGGCCCGGGAAGGACGCAGCGCCGCCCTGCTCTGTGAACGGGCCCATCATTACCGCGAACTGGGGCGCCTGGCCGACGCCGAGGCCGACCTCGCCGCCGCGTGCGAGCTGGCCCCGGGGGATCTCGACGCCGCCAACCAACTCGCCCGCGTGCAGTTTCAGCGCGGCGACACCACCCGGGCCCGGCAGACCCTGGACCGCGCCCTGCCCCGCGCCCGCTCGGCCGGGGAACGCGCCCCGCTCTGGCTGACCCGGGCGGAGGTGCGGGCGGCCGCACAGGACTACGCCGCAGCGCTGGCCGACTGCGAACAGGCCTTTGCGGCGTCCGACCCCGACCTCGACTGGTTCCTGCTGCGCGCCCAACTGCAGTTGCGGGCCGGGCGCCCGGCGGATGCCGCCGCCGGACTTCGCCGCGGCTTTGAGGAGACCGGGAACGCCGTGCTGGAGGCGGAATGGATTGAGGCCCTCATCGATGCCGGGCAGGCCACGGAGGCGCTCGGGCGAATTGAGGGACCCTTGGCCGCATCCCGCTGGCGCAGTTCCTGGCTGCTGCGCCGGGCCCGGGCACGCCTGGCCCTCGGCGACCGGGTCCGCGCCCGGGGCGACCTCCATGAGGCCGTGCGCGAACTCGATTCCCGACTGGTTGCGACCCGTCCCGATCCCTCCCTGCTGCTGGACCGCGGCCTGGCCCGCGCCCTCCTGGGCGACCGCACCGCCGCCCGCGCGGATCTCGATCAGGCCCGCCGCAGCGGCGCCGAGGCCGCCGCCACCTGGCGGCTCGAATCGGAACTCGCGGCCACCCGCTGATTCCCACATCCCAACCCTCCCCCGCGGGCCCGCATGCGCCTGGCCATCGTCAGCGACATCCATTACGCCGGCCCCGGGGAATGCGCCCGCGCCCCGCGCCTCCTCGATCCCGTATCCCCCCTCCGCCGCGTGTTCCTGCGCCAGTTCCGGCACTGGATCTGGCAACGCGACCCCACCGCCCACAACGACCTGCTCCCCCGCTTCATCGCGGGGGCCGCGACCCACGACGCGGCGATTGCCCTCGGGGACTACTCGTGCGACCTGGCCGGCATCGGGTTAGCCGATGACGACGCCCACGCGAGCGCCCAAGCCTGCCTGCAATCCCTGCGCAGCGCGTTCGGCGATCGCCTCCACCTCACCCTCGGCGACCATGAACTCGGCAAAAAAATGCTCGGGGCCAACGCCGGCGGCCTCCGCCTGGCCAGCTATGAGCGCGCCACCCGGGACCTCGGCATCCCGCCCGTCTGGCGCCGCGAGGTGGGGCCCCATGTCCTGCTCGGAATCACCTCCACCCTCTGGGCCATGCCCATCTACCTGGCCGAAGCCCTGCCGGACGAACGCGCCGCCTGGCTGGAACTCGCCGAGGCCCACCGGACGGCTGTCCGCGCGGAGTTCGCCCGGCTCCAACCCCGCCAGCGCGTGATCCTGTTCTGCCACGACCCCACCGCACTGCCATTCCTGCGCCAGGACGAGGTCATCCGCAGCCGACTTGGGCAGGTGGCACTCACCCTCATCGGGCACCTGCACTCCCCGCTCATCCTTCGCCTCGCGGAAAAACTGGCCGGCCTCCCGCCGGTGCGGGGCCTCGGCCATACCCCGCGGCGCCTGACCACCGCCCTGCGCCAGGCCCGGGACTGGAAGCCATTCCACGTCCGCCTGTGCCCGTCACCCTCCGGGATGCAACTGCTCAAGGACGGCGGCTGGCTCTCCCTCGAACTCGATTCGGACACCATCCGGACCGTCTTCCACCCCCTTCCCTGGCCACCACCGCCAGCCTCCAGCCGCGGTGCCGGTCCACGGGCTTAAACCGCCCTGTGGGTGCTTCCCGCGCCGGGGGATATACCGGACCAACCCATGCTCGCCGGTGGGATGGCGTTAAGCCCCAACGGGGCGAAGAACATCACGGAATCCCCACCTGCGCCTCCCCCGATTCCGGCTTGGACTGCCTGCGCCCGTGGTGTTCCCTACCCTCATGGCTGAGCCCTTCAAGTTAACCCGCATCCCCACGCTGAAAACGGCCGCCGAGTTCCGCGGGCACCTGGCCTCGCTGGGGCTGGAGTTGCCGTGCGACGACACGATGGCGACCGGCGCGGCCTCGCCGCTGGCCCAGGCGGTCCCGGGGTTGGTCATCAACGGCAAGCGGTTGGCCAACCGCTGGGCCATCCATCCCATGGAAGGCTGGGACGCCACCACGACCGGGGCCCCGACGGACGAGGTCCGCCGGCGCTGGCAGCGCTTTGGGCAGAGCGGCGCGGCCCTCATCTACGGCGGCGAAGCCATGGCCGTGCGGCCGGACGGCCGGGCCAACCCCAACCAGTTGATCCTGGACGAGGCCAACCTGGGCGGGATTGCGGAACTGCGGGAAATCCTGGTGCGCGCCGCGCAGGAACGCTTCGGCCCCTCCCATGCCCCGGTCATCGGCTTCCAGCTCACCCACTCGGGACGGTTTTGCAAACCGAACGACAAAAAGCGGCTCGAGCCGCGCGTCGCGTTCCGGCATCCCGTGCTGGATCGCAAGTTCGGCGTGACCTCGGACACCCAGGTGTTCACCGACGACGAGATCGACCGGCTGATTGGGGATTACATCGCGGCCGCGCGCCGGGCCTGGCAGGCAGGGGCGGACTTCGTGGACCTCAAGCATTGCCACGGCTACCTGCTGCACGAGTTCCTCGGCGCCCACACGCGCCCCGGCAAATACGGCGGCAGCTTCGAGAACCGCACCCGCATCCTGCGCGACATCGTGGCGGGCATCCGGGCCGACGGGAACCCCGTCGAACTCGGGGTGCGCCTGAGCGCGTTTGACTTCGTCCCCTTTCGCCCCGACCCCACGCGGGCTGAGCCTGGCAAGCTGGGACCCGGCATCCCGGACGAGTTCCCGCTTCCCTACGTCCATGCGTTCGGCTGCGACGCGGCAAACCCGGTGCAGCCCGACCTGCGCGAGACCTTCCAGTTCGCCGACCTCTGCGTCTCGCTCGGGGTGAAACTGCTCAACCTGACGGCCGGATCCCCCTACTATAACCCCCACATCCAGCGCCCCGCCGCCTATCCGCCCAGCGACGGCTACCAACCGGCGCACGATCCGCTCATCGACGTGGTGCGCCAGATCCAAGTGACCCGGCAGGTCCGGGCACACCTGCGTCAGGGCGCGGGCGCCGCGGCTCCCGCCGTCATCGGCACGGCCTACAGTTATCTCCAGGAATACCTGCCCCATGTGGCGCAGGCGGTGGTGCGGGAGGGTTGGACGGACCTGGTCGGGCTCGGGCGCATGACCCTGAGCTACCCGGGGATCCTGGCGGATGCCGTCCAGGGCGGGACGCTGACGACGAAGCTGCTGTGCCGGACCTTCAGCGACTGCACCACGGCGCCCCGCAACGGGCTGCCGAGCGGGTGTTATCCGCTCGACCGCTTCTACGCGGAGCGCCCGGAGGCGAAGGAACTGAAGGACATCAAGAAACGGGCCGGGGCCTGACCCCCGCGCCGCCTCAGCGCACGGCGGCCAGCAGGCGGGGCAGCAGGTCGGCGATGCGGATGCGTTCCTGGCGGCCGTCGTCGCGATGCCGGAGGGTGACAGTGTCCAGCAACTCGGGCTTTTCGCCCAGGGTGTCGAAGTCGATGGTCACGCCGAACGGCGTGCCGGCTTCGTCCTGCCGGGCGTAGCGGCGCCCGATGCTGCCGGCCTCGTCGTAGAACACGTTGAGATGGGGGCGGAGCAACTCGCGCACCTCGAGCGCCTTTTTCACCAACTCCGGCTTGTTCTTGAGCAGGGGGAAGACCGCGGCCTTGATGGGGGCCACCCGCGGATGGAACCGCATGAGGACCCGCGTCTCGCTCTTGCCCTTCTCGTCGGTGTCCGTGATCTCGTGGTAGGCGTTGCAGATGAGGGACAGGATGAGGCGATCGACCCCGGCGGACGGCTCGATCACATGCGGGACATACTGGCCCTTGGCCAGGCCGTCGGCGTCCTCCTTGGCCTGGGCGGCGGCGCGATCGGCGGGCACCCCCATCTTGGCGAGGTACTTGAGCCGGTTGTCGTGGTAACGGCGCGAGAGATCCGCCTTGCGGGTGTCGTCGAGCTTCCCCCAGGCGGCGCGGAGATCCTCGTCAAACACGCCCATGGGCTTGCCGGAAAAGCGGGCATGCTGGGACAGGTCAAAGTCGCTGCGGGCGGCGATGCCCTCCAGTTCCTCGCCCACGTAGTTGCCCTGCGCATCCTTCTTGCTGAAGGGAAACTTGAAGAGGATGTCGACGCAGGCCCGGGCGTAGTGGGCCAGTTCCTCGGCGGTCTGGCGATGGAACCCAAGGGTCTGGCGCGAAAGCCCGATGCCCTCGTAGAAGCGGACGCGTTCCTCGACCCAATACTGGTGCCAGGCCTGCCACCCCCAGTTGGGCTGGGGTTCCCCCGGATGACCGGTCTCGGGCACGGTGGCCACGCTGCCATGGATGGCCTCGATGGCCTCGTCCGGCTTGATGAAGAACTCGAGTTCCATCTGCTCGAACTCGCGGGAGCGGAAGGTGAAGTTGCGGGGCGTCACCTCGTTGCGGAAGGCCTTGCCGACCTGGGCGATGCCGAAGGGCACCTTTTGGCGCGAGGTTTCCAGCACGTTCTTGAACTGGGCGAAGATGGCCTGCGCCGTCTCGGGCCGCAGGTAGGCCACGTTGTCCTCGTCGGCCACCGGGCCCACGTAGGTCTTGAACATCAGGTTGAACGGGCGGGGCGCCGTCAGTTCCGCGCCGTTCTCCGGGTTGAAGCGGGTCGTCCCCTGCACCGCCTCCCGACGCTCCAGGATCAAATGCGGGTTCTCCATCCCCCGCTGCCGGTAAAACTGCGCCGCCGTCTTGCGCGCCTGCGCCTCCTCATGCTTGCTCTCCTCCACCAGCACGGAAAACCGCTGCACATCCAGCCGCGGCTGGCTGGCGGGGTCCACGCCGGACTCCGGCAGGGCCAGCGGATGCTCCCGCAGCACCTGCTCCAGCGCCCGGCGCACGTCCACGGGCGAACCCGCCGCCGCCACGGACTGGAACCGCGCCTTCCCCTGCACCGCCCCGGCAAAGGCATCCACCCGCGCGTCATCCTGGAAGGCCCCCGCGAAGTGATACACGACCCCCGACTGGGGCTCGATCTGGTCGGCCCGGAACCGCTTGCGCGTCAGCAGGCAGTCGCACATCGGATCGCTGAAGGTGTCCACGTGACCGCTGGCCCGCCAGATCTGCGGGTGCATGATGATGGTGGCCTCCAGGCCCACCACGTCGTCGCGCAGCCGGGTCATGGTCGTCCACCACAACTCCTTCACGTTGCGCTTCAACTCGGCACCCAGCGGACCGTAGTCCCAGAACCCGTTGATCCCCCCGTAAATATCAGACGACTGGAAGACAAACCCCCGCCGCTTGCACAGCGAGACAATCTTTTCCATCAACACGTTTTCCTTCGGCTCAGCCATAGGTCAAATCAGGGGCGGCAGTCTTCGGGATGAGGTGGGGCAAGTCAAGGCAGGCCGGGCCGGCGGGCCCGGCCGCCCGCCCATGTGCGCACCACGACGCTTCAGCGCGGGCCGGGGGACGCCGGCTGTTCCCGCGCCTCGCGCCAGGCCCGTTCCAGCACGGGGCGAATCCGCGCCGCAAACTCCACATAGGCGGCCGGCCGCAGGTGCAACCGATCCTCCACATACAGCTCCAAACGGGGCTCGCCGGCGGCGTCAAAGAGGGCCGGGTTCACGTCGATGAAGGCGTGCCGGGGCGTCGCGGCACAGTAATCGCGCACCAGGCCGTTGTAGCGGTCCACGCGATCCCACCGTTCCCGGCGATCCGGCGACCGCGTGCTGCTCACAAACAGCAGGTGCGTGGCCGGCATCTCCCGCTGCACCCGGCGCGAAAACTCCCGGAACCGCTCGAAGATGGCCTGGGGATCGTTCCCGGCCTTGAGGTCGTTGCTGCCGCAGTAATAGACAATCACCCGCGGGGCGCACGGCGTCACCACCTGGGCAAAGCGGTCCAGCTGATCTCCCGTGCGCGAGCCCCCAAAGGCCCGGTTCCGCACCGGCAGCGGCGCCATCATGTCCGCCACATTCGTCCACAACCGGAAGATGCTGCTGCCGACAAACAGGATCTCACCGGGCGCCGGCGGACGGACGCGATCCGCCTCGCGCATGGCCTGGATGTCCGCCTCAAAGCGGGGAACCGCCGGGCTGCCGGCAGGGGCCGCCGCCAGGCGAAACGCCACGAGCAGGAGCGGGAGGGCGGCGAGGGAAATCAGGCGGGCAATCATGGCGTGGAAAAGGCGGGGCGGGCGGGGCAGGCTCCGGTCGGCGGCGGCAGGCGGTTCAGCCCAGCGTCAACTCGCGGTAGCGCACGGCCCCCGGCCGGGCACGATCGAGGAGGGCGGCCTCCACGTTGCGGCCTGGCAGCGTGACGGGCGGCACCGGTGGCACCGCCAGGTCGGCCAGGGGGGTGCCCTCCTGCAGGGCCTGCCAGGCGAGCAGGCAGAGGCCGGCGACGTGCCGGAGGGATTGGGTGGGCTGCACTTGCCCGCGCAACCAGGCCGCGGCCTCCTCCTCGCGCTTGGGATCCACATGAGCCACGACCAGCCCACCGACCTCGTAGTGGTGATGGCCGTCGTAGCGCACCCGCACCAGCAGATCGGACGCCGGGCTCTCGCCCAGCTCGGCCCAGACGGATTCCACGATGCTGGGCGGGGAGAAGATTTGCTCGAAGCTGGCCTTGAGGGCGGGGCTGAGGGCGAAGCTGATCAGCCGCCGCAGGGTGACGTCGGCGGGCGAGCGCTGGAATCCCTCGAGGTGGGCGGCCTCGATGGCGGACTGACGGAGTTTCTCGATGTCAACCGGATGGCCGAGGGCGGCGCAGGCGTGGCGGTCGTAAATCTCGAAGACCTTGGAGCGGCCGAGGCCGACCCCGAGCAACAGGATGCCCTCCGGGCGGGAGACGGCGAAGACGGGCGTGCCGCCGCGCAGCTGCTCGCGGATGTATTCGCGCCGGTTGGCGATGGCTTCCAACCAGCGATAGGGCTCTTCAGTCATGGGAGGCCTTGGGGGATTGGGCTCAGCCCTGGGCGTCGCGCCAGAAGGCGGCCTGTTCCTCGGTGCTGACGCCGCGGATGCCGGCGGCGGAGAGGAGCTTGAGGGTGGCGAAGATGCCGCGGTCGGGCTGCACCCCGCCGGTGGCGGTGTCGAACTCGGCGGCGGTGAGGAGCAGGCGGTTGGCCAGGTTGCTGGCCTGGCGAAGGCTCATGGCGGACGGGCGGGGTTCCCCCCACTTCTCGAGGAAGCTGAGGATGCTCTTGATGCTGCCGCTCCCGGAACCGCTCCCGGCGAAGTTGACCGCCTCGAACTGGGCGCCGAGGGGGTCATAGAAGTGGATCTGCGGGCGGGCGGCGGGATCGCCGGCCTCGACCCCGGCGAAGATGGGGGCGACGACGCCGAAACCCTGCAGGGTGCCGGGCAGGTTGTTGCGCAGGAGCTGGGACAGGGCCCGGATCTTGGCCGGCAGGCTCAGGGGCTGCAACTGGCTGCGCCGGTAGAACTCGAAGCTGGTCTGCAGGGTGCGCGCCATCTCGAAGGCGGTGGCCGGGACGCCGGCGATGGCCATGAGCGAATGGGAGTCGAGCTCGAGGATTTTCTCGGTCTGATCGGAGAACACCACGTTGCCGGCGGTGGCCCGGTGGTCGCCGGCGATGACGACGCCCTCCGCGCAATGGAAGGCAAAGACGGTGGTGGCGTGCAGCGGCTCGACCGCCAGTCCGCCCGCCCCGGCCGGGGCCGGCGCGGCGGGCTTCGGGAGCAGGGCCAGGAAATCGCCGTTCATTGGCCGGTGCGCTGGCGGTAACGCTTGGCCTGATCCGGGTCCACCCGGCGCATCTTCTTCAGCAACTCCTCCGTGTTCGGCTTCTGCACCTGGGGGGCCCGCGGGCCCTCGCCACCGCCCCCTCCGCCGGGAGCCGGGGTCATCGGGACGGGTTTGCGAATGGGGTCTGGCATAACAAGGGGCAATGGTCCGTTATTTACCGTCGCTTGGCAAATCCCAGCTGGGCCAATTCCTCCACCTCCCGGGCGGCCTGGATGACCCGCAGGGCCTCCTCAATCTGGCCGGGATCAAAGAGGCCGCGCAAGTCGAGCTCGAGGGTCATGGAGCGGCCCCGCAGGCGCAGGTAATCCCACTGGGCCGCCTCCACCTGCGGCCCGAATTTCTCAATGCACCGCCCCCGCACCGCCGCCCGGGTCGAAAGCGGCGGAGCCAGGGCGGCCCCGCCCAGTTCCGCCCCTCCATACGGCAACCGGAAGGCCTGCTGGTCCAGCAGGGCGTAAAAGAGGCCCTCCTCCCGGTCCAGCCGATGGTAGGCCAGGTCCAGGCTGCGCAGCCAGGGGTCCTCCGGGCCCAGCCCTTCCGCCTCCCGGAATTGCTCCACGCACCGATGCTTGGCACACCAATCCAGCCGGTCGGCACAGGACAACGGTTCCCGCTCCAGGTCGCCCAACACCTCCTCCCACCCCGCCGCCACCGCCTGCCAGTCCGGGCCCAGCCCCGGACAGAACTCGCGCACCAAGGCGAGGTAACCCCGCTGGACCTCCAGCGCGGTGGTGGCCCGGCCGGCCGCGTCACGGCAGGCCCAGCGCCAGGTGCGATCGCGCGACAACGCGCGCAGGGTGCCCACCGGGTCCGCCACCTGCGGCACCCGCGCCAACGGGCAGCCATTGACCAGCGCCTGCAGCACCAGCGCCGTCGTGCCCACCTTCAGCCAGTTCGCATAGGGGGACAGGTTGGCGTCGCCCACAATGACATGGAACCGCCGGTAGCGGGCCGGATCCGCGTGCGGCTCGTCCCGCGTGTTGATGAGCGGCCGGCTCTGCATCGTGTCCACGCTCTCCAGTTCCGAGAAGAAGTCCGCGCGCTGCGACACCTGGAATCCCGGCCTGACAAAGCGGTCCTCCTCCTCCCAGCCATACTTGCCCGCCCCCGCATACACCTGCCGCGTGGCCAGGAAGGCCGCCATGGCCGCGGCCAGCGTGTCCCAGGGCAGGCGGCGCGGCAGCAGGTAGTTCTCGTGGCAGCCGTAGCTGTGCCCGGCAAAGTCCGTGTTGTTCTTGTAGAGCAGCACCGGGTTGGCCGACCCCTCGTTGAGCGCCCGGGCGCACTCCATCACCAGGCGGTCGCCCGCCCGGTCCTGCTGCAGGAGCTCCAGCAGCGTGCCGCATTCCGGCGTGCAATACTCCGGGTGCGCGTGGTCATTGTAAAACCGCGCGCCGTTGCGCAGGGCCACGTCGCTCTTGATCTCCGTGAAGGACAACGGCCGCGCGGCGTCCTGCGCGAAATAGTCCGCCTCGTCGGTGTCCTGGCGCAACGCCGCCACCCGGAACCCCCGCGCGTCACGGTGCGGATCCTCGCACGAGTAATCCCACCGCATCCGCACCCCGGGCGCGGTCACGCTGCGCACCAGGGCAATCGACTCCGCCACCACGTCCAACCCCGCCGGGTCGGCCCGCGTGATGCCCATCTCGGTCTCAAGGCCAAATTGTATGTCCATGCCGCGCGGGGCCGGCCCCGCCACCTGCTGTTCTACGCGGCCCCGGGAGCCCGGGCAAGCCGCGGAACGCCCCGCCCGGGATGCCGCGCAGTTTTCCATTGGCCTTTGCCCGGCGGATGTTCACTCTGCCCGGGTTGTTCGCCGCCCCCGCGGGCTTGCCCGCGCTTGCTATGAGCCAACCGCCCCTGACCCAGACAGAACTCACCGAACTCATCGCCGGCCTGAACCGGCTCGCCCGCAACCTCTGGTGGACGTGGAACCAGGAAGCGCAGGAAATCTTCCAGGAACTCTCCCCCCGCGGCTGGCAGAACCTCTACCACAACGCCGTCGCCATCCTGCACGAGGTGTCCGACGCTGAACTCCGCGTGCACCTGCAGGACCCGGACTTCTCCGCCCGTGTCCGCCGGGTGCTCGCCGCCTTCGAGGCCTACCTCTCGGACACCAACACCTGGGGCCGCCAGCACGCCTCCACCCTGCTCGGCAACCCCGTCGCCTATTTCAGCGCCGAGTTCGGCTTCCACGAAACCCTGCCCATCGCCGCCGGCGGCCTCGGCATCCTCGCCGGCGACCACGCCAAGTCGGCCAGCGACCTGGGCATCGGCTTCGTCGGCATCAGCCTGTTCTACCGCGAGGGCTACTTCCAGCAGTCCATCAACGCCGAGAACTGGCAGGTCGACTACTACACCCAGCTGCACCCCGAGAACCTGCCCCTCGAGCCCGTCCTCGACCGCCAGGGCCAGCCAGTCGTCGGCTCGGTCCCCATCGGCACCACCGAGGTCCGCTTCCGCGCCTGGCGCATCAACGTCGGCCGCAACCCCGTCTACCTGCTCGACACCAACCTGCCCGAGAACGAGCAGCACTACCGCGACCTCACCTTGCGCGTCTACGGCGGCGACAGCACCACCCGCATCATGCAGGAGGTCGTCCTCGGCGTGGGCGGCGTCCGCCTCCTCCGCGCCCTCGGCGTGCGCCCCTCCGTCTACCACATGAACGAGGGCCACGCCGCCTTCCTCGCCCTCGAGCTGACCCGCGAACGACTGGCCACCGGCAAGTCCCTGCCCGATGCCCTCGCCGGCACCCGCGCCGAATGCCTCTTCACCACCCATACCCCCGTCGAGGCCGGCCATGACCGCTTCTCCCCGGGCCTGATGGACTTCGCCCTCAAGGATTACCTGGCCCAGTTCCCCGTTCCCCACCACGAACTCCTCGCCCTGGGCCGCGTCCACCCCGAAAACGCCGAGGAACCCTTCTGCATGACCGTCCTCGCCCTCAAGGCCAGCCGCGCCGCCAACGGGGTGAGCGAACTCCACGGCCGCGTCAGCCGCGAGATGTGGCGCGGCCTCTGGCCCGGCCTGCCCGTCGACCAGATCCCCATCGGGCACATCACCAACGGCATCCACCTGCTCGGCTGGATGAAGGGCACCGTGCGCCGGTTCTGGCGCCGCAAGCTGGGCGGCGTCGCCAACGGCGGCGCCCCCCGCCCCGCCGCCGGACGGGACACGGACTTCTGGCAGACCCTCGGCGGCTCCCGCTGGGAATGCGCCGTCAACGCCCAGGAGTTCTGGGATCGCATGGCCGACCCCGGCTTCCTCAGCGACGAGGAACTCTGGGCCCTCCGCTACAAGCTCCGCCGCGAACTCATCGAGTTCGCCCGGCGCCGCCTCCTCCTCCAGTCCCAGCGCGTCGCCCAGTCGGAGTTCATCGTCTTCGACCGCTTCCTCAACCCCGACGCCCTCACCATCGGGTTCGCCCGGCGCTTTGCCACCTACAAGCGCGCCCCCCTCATCTTCCAGCAGTTCGACAACATCGTCCGCCTCGCCCACGACCGCCAACGCCCCGTCCAGTTCATCTTCGCCGGCAAGGCCCATCCGCGCGATGACGAGGGCAAGCGCTTCATCCAGCACATCATCCACCTCAGCAAATACAGCGACCTCAAGGGACACCTCGTCTTCCTCGAGAATTACGACGTCCATGTCGCCCGCCAGATGGTCAGCGGCTGCGATGTGTGGCTGAACAACCCCCGCCGACCCCTCGAGGCCAGCGGCACCAGCGGCCAAAAGGCCGGCTGCCACGGCTGCCTCAACCTCTCCATCCTCGACGGCTGGTGGCGCGAGGGCTACGACGGCACCAACGGCTTCGCCATCGGCGACGATTCCCATCCCGAAAACATCGAGGAACAGGACCGTCGCGACAGCGAAAACCTCTACCGCGCCCTCACCGAACAGGTCATCCCCGAGTTCTTCGAGCGCGATAGCGGCGGGGTCCCCCGCCGCTGGCTCCAGCGCATCCGCCGCGCCATGGTCACCCTCGTCCCCCAATACAGCACCTGGCGCATGGTCCAGGAATACACCCGGAACTACTACCTCCGGAGCAGTTAGCGGGTGAACGAGTTCATGGGTGAGCGGTTTGAGTGATCGAGTGGGCGGCGCGCGCGCGCCCCGCCTGACTCGTTAACTCATCAGCCCATCGACTCGTTAACTTCAGCGTCTTTCCAGCCGTACTCGGTCAGCTTGTTGCGCAGGGTGCGCACGCTGATGTCGAGGGCGCGGGCGGCGTGGGTGCGGTTGTTGCCGAACTTCTCAATGGCGGCGAGGATGTGCTGTTTCTCCACCTCGGCCAGCGTGAGGGCATCGCCGGCGGGCGTGGCCGCCGCCGGGCGCGCGGCGGCCGCGGCGGCCGCGGGGGTTGCGGCGGACGGGCTGAGGCCGGCATGGGCACCCGGATGCGCGCCTGGATGGGCGCCACCGAGGGTGTCGCGGCCGAGCCCGAAGTGCTCCGGTTCGAGGAGGGTGCTGTCCCCGGACAGGATGACGGCGCGCTCGAGGACGTTCTGGAGTTCGCGGACGTTGCCGGGCCAGGAGTGGGCGGTGAGGGCCTGGACGGCGGCCGGGCTGAGGCCGCGGACGTTGGAGCCGTGCTTGCGGGCGAAGCGGCGGCAGAACTGCTCGGCGAGCACGGGGATGTCCTCGCGGTGTTCCCGGAGCGCGGGCACGATGATGGGGACGACGTTGAGGCGGTAGAAGAGATCCTGGCGGAACTCCTGGCGTTCCACGCTCTGCTCGAGGGTGCGGTTGGTGGTGGCGATGACGCGGACATCGACCTTGATGGTGCGGTTGCCGCCGACGCGCTCGAACTCGCGTTCCTGGAGGACGCGCAGGAGCTTGGCCTGCAGCTTGGGGGCGACCTCGCTGACCTCGTCGAGCAGGAGGGTGCCGCCGTGGGCCAGTTCGAAGCGGCCCTCCCGCTTGGTCATGGCGTTGGTGAAGGCGCCCTTTTCATGCCCGAAGAACTCGCTCTCGATCAGGCTTTCCGGGACGGCGGCGCAGTTGATCTTGATGAAGGGGGCGGTGGCCCGCGGGCTCTGGCGGTAGAGGGCCCGGGCGACGAGTTCCTTGCCGGTGCCGCTTTCCCCCTGGATCAGCACGGTGGCCTGGGTGCGGCCCACCTTGCGGATGAGGTCCCGGAGCGCCTCCATGGCCGGGCTGACCCCGATGATTTCGCACTCGTCGTCGTCCCCCTGGCTGAGGTGCTGCGAGACCCGCACCAACTGCGAATGCTCGTCGGCCTTCTTGAGCGTGACCGCGAGGTGCTCGCTGGAGATGGGCTTGGTCAGGAAGGTGAAGGCCCCGTTGCTCATGCATTCCACCGCCATGTCGACGGTGCCATGGCTGGAGATCATGACCACGAGCGGGCGGGACGGGCGGGCGTTGAGCTGCTTGAGCAGCTCGATGCCATCGCCGTCCGGCAGCTTCACATCGACGATCATGAGGTCGAAGTTGTCCTTGCCGAGGAGTTCCAGGGCGCCCGCAATGGTGCCCGAGGAGGCGACATCGTAACGGCGGTAACGCAGCTGTTGCTCGAGGGTTTTGCGTACAACCAGGTCGTCCTCGAGGATGATGATCTTTTCGATGGGCATGCCAACCACCTTGCTACCCGAACCGCAGGCCTGTGGAAAGCGGGAAAACGACGGAATCCCGGTGCCCGGGGCGCGGCGACGGCCCGGCCGCGGCCCTCAGGACTGCAGGGTGTCGAGGTTGCGGCGGGCGACGTAGGGGTCGAGGCGGGCCAGGACGAAGTAGGCCCAGTTCTCCAGCAGCTTGGTCCAGCAGGAGCGGGACCGGCCCCAGGCGGCCGCGCGGATGGGGCGGGACTGCGCAAGGATGCCGTCGAACAGCTCGCGGGCCTCCCCCACGGCCCCGGGATCGGACACGCGGACCAGCAGCTCGTAATTGATGTTCAGGCTCCGGGCATCGAGGTTGGCCGACCCCACGTAGACCTGGTCATCGACGAGGAACAGCTTGGCGTGCAGGACCTGGGGCTGGTATTCGGCAATCTCGACCCCCTTGCGCAGGAGCGGGGCGTAGAGGCGCTGGCCGGCGCGGCGGGAGAGGCCGATGTCCGACTTGCCGGCCAGCACGAGCTGGACACGGCCGCCGCGGCGCGGGATGCGCTCCAGCTCCCGGCGGATGCGCCAGGTGGGGAGGAAATAGGCGCACACGATGCGGACATCGCGGGCCGCCGCCAGGTCCTGGGCCAGGGTGGCCTTGAGGAAGTTGGTGCCGCGGCCAGGGCCGCCCAGGAGCAGGCGCCACGACTCGGCCGCCGAGGTCCGCCGGGCCTTGGCCCGGCGCAGGCGCGGCAGCAGCCGAAAGGGCATCTCCGCCGCGGCAAACATGTCGTCAAACGAGGCCGCCAGGTCCGGCACCACCCCGCCCTGCAATTCCATGCCCAAATCCAGCCATCCGCGGGTCACCCCGTCCCCCTCATACTCCGGCGAAATGTTGATCCCCCCCACAAACGCCCGTCGATCGTCGCAGACCAGGAGCTTTCGATGGTTGCGATAAATCATCCGGCCCACCCGCAGGGGGTTGAACCACCGAAACTGGCCGCCGGCCTCGATCAGCGGCGTCCAGTAGCCGGCGGCCAGGGAAAAGCAGCCCAGCGCATCCAGCAGGACCTGCACCCGCACCCCGCGCCGGGCCGCCGCCACCAGCGCGTCGCGGAATTGATCGGCCAGGGGACTGGCCCGCAGGATGTACATTTCCAGCCGCACCGAACCCCGGGCCGCCTCCACCGCCTCCAGCATGGCCGGGAACGCCTCCGCCCCGCAGCGCAGCCATCGGTAGGTCGTGGGATTGGTCTCCGGCACCCCCGCCTTATAGCCAGCCCGCCGGGACCGGGCAACCACGCCCTCGCCAACCACCGCCGCACCGGGAACCGCCCGCCGTCCTCGCGTTGCTCCTTTACTTGCCCCCTCCCCGGAAGTAACCTGCCCTGCAGTTCGGTTGTCCGTCTGCGTTATCTGCTTATGAACTCGACTCTCCTGGCCATGCTTGGCTGGCCCGAAATTGTTGCCATCCTCGTCATCGTGCTCGTGCTCTTCGGGGCCAAGAAGGTGCCCGAACTCATGCGCGGCATGGGCCATGGCATCCGCGAGTTCAAGAAGGCCACCCGCGACGTGCAGGACGAGGTGCAGCGCGCCATGGACGAGGAACCGGCGCCGCCCCGCCGGCCCGAATCCTCCCAGGCCGCGGCCACTCCGCCCACCGTGCCCAAGAACAGCTAGGCCGCGCCCCGCGTCCGTTCCGCCATGGATTCCGAGCAGGAGGTCCTTCCTCCTGACCCATATCACGACCCCCATCCCGGGGAGGAGGGGGGAGGTCCGGTCAAGAGTTTCCTCGAGCATCTCGAGGATCTCCGCTGGATGCTCCTCAAGTCCCTCGCCGCCCTCCTCGTCTGCATGATGGTCTGCCTCATCGGGGGCAACTGGCTGGTCAAGATTCTCACGTGGCCCCTCCAGAAGGCCGAGCAATACCGCCTGCACAGCGACCGCTCCGTCCCCCTCCACCTCGGCACCAACCGCATCGCCAGCCTCTCCCGCCAGGACCTCGAGGGCGCCTTCGGCACCAACCTGCCCCTGTCCGTCCGCCTGGCCCCGGTCAGCCTCGGCACCAACCTCGTCCTGGCCGTCGTCCCCGACGCCGAACGCTGGCAACCCCCGGCCGCCGGCATCACCGCCCTCAAGAATTACACCCCCCTCGGCGGCGTCATGGTCGCCCTCAAGCTCGCCCTCTACGGCGGCCTCGTCCTCGGCGCCCCCTTCATCCTGCTCTTCGTCGGCCAGTTCGTCCTGCCCGCCCTCCACTTCCACGAGAAACGCCTCCTCTACCAGATTGTCTCCTTCGGCACCGTCCTCTTCTTCCTCGGCGTCGCCTTCTGCTACTTCATCATGACCGGCGTCGCCCTCAGCGCCGCCGTCCAGTTCTCCGAGTGGCTCGGGTTCGGCGCCGACGAGTGGCGCGCCGAGGACTACATCGGGTTCATGTGCAAGTTCATGCTCGCCACCGGCCTGGCCTTCGAGCTCCCCGTCGTCATCCTCACCATCGTCAAGCTCGGCCTCCTCAACTATTCCCAGCTCAACCGCTTCCGCTCCTACTGGATCGTCATCGCGCTGGTCATCTCCGCCTTCCTCACCCCCTCGGCCGACCCCTTCACCATGGTGCTCATGGCCGCCCCGCTCTGGTTCCTCTACGAGGTGAGCACGCTCATCGCCTGGTACTGGCACCGCCGCGATCTCCGGCGCGCCCGCCAGGCCTGAGCCAGCGCCCGCGGCGGATTCCTGGTTGAGCCGCCCGCCCCGCCCCGCCTAGACTCCCGTCCCAATGTCCCTGTCCGATGACATGCTCACGCTGGCCCGCCAGGCCCGCACGGCGGCGCGCGCCCTGGCCCGGCTGACCAGCGAGGAAAAGAACCGCTGCCTGCTGGCCATGGCCGAGGCGCTGGAAGCCAACCAGGCCGCCCTCCGCGAGGCCAACGACCGCGACATGGCCGCCGGCACGGCCGCCGGCCTCTCCGGCGCCATGCTCGACCGGCTTCGCCTCGACGAACCCCGCATCCGCGCCATGGCCCGCGGCCTGCGCGAGGTCGCCGCCCTGCCCGACCCCGTGGGACGCCTCCTCGAGGAACGCCTCCGCCCCAACGGGCTCCGCCTGCGCAAGGTCTCCTCCCCCATCGGGGTCATCGTCATCATCTACGAGTCCCGCCCCAACGTGACCGCCGACGCCGCCAGCCTCTGCTTCAAGAGCGGCAACGCCACCATCCTGCGCGGCGGCCGCGAGGCCCTGCACTCCAACCAGGCCATCGCCGCCACCCTCCTGCAGGCCGCCCGCCTCGCCCTGCCCTCCTTCCCCCCGCACGCCATCCAGGTCGTCCCCACCCCCGACCGCGAGGCCATCCCCGCCCTGCTCTCCCTCACCCAATACATCGACCTCTGCATGCCCCGCGGCGGCGAGGGCCTCATCCGGGCCGTCACCGAATGCAGCAAGGTCCCTGTCATCAAGCATTACAAGGGCGTCTGCCACGTCTACGTCGACCGGGAGGCCGACCCCGCCATGGCCTCCGCCATCGTCCTCAACGCCAAATGCCAGCGACCCGGCGTCTGCAATGCCATGGAAACCCTCCTGGTCGATCGCCCCATCGCCGCCCGTTTTCTTGCGCTGGTGGCCCCCCTGCTCGCCGCCAAGCAGGTGGAGGTGCGGGCCGACGACGACGCGCGCGCCCTGCTCGGTCCCCAGCCGCCCACCGGCCTGCGCGTGGTGCCCGCCTCCGAGGCCGACTGGTCCACCGAATACAACGACTACATCCTCAACCTCGCCATCGTGGATGGCGTCGAGGCCGCCATCGAGCACATCGCCCGCCACGGCAGCGCCCATTCGGACGCCATCGTCACCGCCAACGAGGCCACCGCCCGGCGGTTCCTCGCCGAGGTGGACAGCGCCGCAGTCTACTGGAACGCCTCCACGCGCTTCACCGACGGCGGCGAGTTCGGCATGGGGGCCGAGATCGGCATCAGCACCGACAAGGTGGGCGCCCGCGGACCCATGGGCCTCGATGAACTCACCACCTACCGCTGGCTCGGCTATGGCTCCGGCCAGGTGCGCAGTTAGCCCCCCCCAGCCCATGCGATTCCCGCTCCGCCCCAGCCTCCTCCTGCTCCTGCTGGCCGCCGCCGCCCTCTCCGGCCGCGCCGCCGACCTCCCCGTGTGCCCCGCCTGGGAAATCACCGTGGTCAACCCGGCCGGCCAACCGGTCGCCGGATGCCACGTGCTCCAGGTCTGGGGCTGCGATTTCCCGGAACACTACGCCGGCAGCCAAACCAATGCCGTGACCGGCGCCGACGGCCGCGTGCGTTTTCCCGCCCGGCACGTCGAGGCCCCGGCCACCCCGGCCTGGCGGAAAGCCGCCCGCCGCCTGGAGGGCAAGTCCTCCCCGCTCCCCGTGGCCAGCCTCCATGTCAGCCATCCCGGGCATGCGCCCATCTGGATTTCCTCCCACCGCGACCCCCGCGTGACGGCCACCCCCGGGGGACTGCGCAGCCGCCTGATCCTGGCCCCGGCCAAACCCTGAAGCCGTGACTGCCCCCGTCCCCGCCGCCGAGGTCGCCCGCCAGGTCCGCGACCGGCTGCCGCCCGGCGGCCTCTTCGCCGACCAATCCTGGCGGGTGGCGCCCGCCCCGTTCCCGCTCGCGCCGGAGGTGGTCCGCGATCTGGAATCGCTGGGGCGCGTCCTGCTCCAGTTCAACCGCGCGGTCAACCGCCTCTACCGGCTCAGCGTCGAGGGCCGCCAACCGGAGTGGGTGGCCCGCTTGCTGGACCAGGGAAAGCCCGCCGACCTGATCGCGCTCCAGCGCCACCCGGCCCTCAAACACGCCGTCCCCCGGGTCATCCGGCCCGACTGCCTCCTCACCGAGCAGGGACTCTCCATCACCGAACTGGACAGCGTCCCCGGCGGCATCGGCCTGACCGCCTGGCTGAACGAGACCTACGCCGCCGCGGGCGCCGAGGTGCTCGGCGGGCCCACCGGCATGCACGACGGCTTCGCCGGCATCTTCGGGGACGCCCCCCGCGTCCACCTCACGGTCTCCGCCGAGGCCGCCGGCTACCGGCCGGAGATGGCCTGGCTGGCGGAACGACTGGACCCCGCCCGCTTCGCCGTGCGCGACACCGCCTTCACGGGCTGGCAGTCCGGCGACGCGGTCTACCGGTTCTTCGAGTTGTTCGACCTCCCCAACATCGAGGCCGCCCCCGCGCTCTGGCCGCGGCTGCTCGCCGGCGAGATCCAGGTCACGCCCCCGCCCAAGCCGATCTTCGAGGAGAAACTGCTCTTCGCCCTCCTCTGGAACCGCAACCTGCGCGGCTTCTGGCGGCAGGAACTGGGCGAGGGCTTTTTCCAGCGCCTGCTCAAGCTCCTCCCCTACACGTGGGTGGTCGACCCCGCCCCGCTGCCGCCCCACGCCGCCATCCCGGAACTCAACCTCACCGACTGGCAGCAGCTCAAAACCCTGTCCCAGCGGGAGCGCGAGCTCATCCTCAAGGTGTCGGGCTTTTCCGAGCTGGCCTGGGGCTCCCGCGGGGTGCACCTGGGGAGCGACCTCTCCGCCGCCGACTGGGGCGCCGCCGTGGATGGCGCCCTCGGCACCTTCCCCCGCTCGCCCCATGTCCTGCAGCGTTTCCACCGCACCCGCGTGGTGGAGGCGGCCTGGTTTGACTTCGCCGCCGGCGCCGCCGCGCCCATGCCCGCCCGGGCCCGGCTCTGCCCCTATTACTTTGTCCATGGCGAGGGCGACGCGGCCCGGGCCCAGCTCGGCGGGGTGCTCGCCACCCTTTGCCCGGCCGACAAGAAAATCATCCATGGCATGAAGGACGCCGTGCTGGCACCCTGCGCCGTGGCCGCAGACCTCCATCCGGCCCCAGCGCGATGAAGACCCTCGAATTCACCCTGCTGGCCTTCAGCTCGCTGTTCGTGATCGTGGATCCCATCGCGGTCATCCCCAGCTTCCTCGCCATCACCCCGAACGACACCCCGGCCCAGCGCGAGCGCATGGCCCGCCTGGCCAGCTTCATCATGGCCGGGGTCCTGCTCACCTTCGCGCTCTCCGGCGAACTCATCTTCCGCCTGCTTGGCATCACCCTCCCCGCCTTCAAGATCGCCGGCAGCATCGTGCTGCTCCTCGTCGCCCTCGACATGCTCCGCGCCATCCGCTCCCGCGTCCAGGAAACCCCCGAGGAACAGGAGGCCGGCTCCCACAAGGTCGATGTCGCCGTCACCCCCCTCGCCATCCCCATGCTCAGCGGCCCCGGCGCCATCTCCACCGTCGTGCTCCTCCGCGCGCAGGCCCACGGACTGCCCAAGCTCGTCGCCCTCTGCCTGTGCATCCTCGCCGTCAGCGCGGCCACCTACTTCATCCTCCGCTTCTCCTCCCGCGGCGCCCAGTGGCTCAACCCCATCGCCATGAAAATCGGCACCCGCATCATGGGCCTCCTCCTCGCCGCCGTCGCCTGCCAGTTCATGATCAGCGCGCTCCGGGAATTGAAGCTGGTGCCCTGACCCCCGGCGCGCAGGCGTCCCGCCCGCTGGGTCCGAGCCTCCTCCCGGGGGAACCCCTGCCTTCCACGGGGATGCACCCGCCAGGCGCGCCGCCCGCGCGCCGCCTCAACGCCGCCCGTCATACCACGTCCCGCAGTCCTCCCGCCGCCGCAGCGTCCGCCCCGCCCCCAGCACCGTCCGCGCCAGGAACCACGCGTGCTCCCACGGCGTGTAGAGGTGCAGTTTGCGCTCCGAGGTCCGCATCGGGTGCCGGTGCAATATCTCAATCCGGCGCCCCTCCCGCCGCGCCCGCCGCTTCAACCGCTGGAACAATTCAATCTCCTCGCTGGCGTAGAGTCTCTCGCTGAAGCCCCCCTCGGCCCGGAACGCGGCCGCCTCACAGAAGATGAACGAACCCGCCGCCCACCGTGCCATCCGGCTCAGCCGGTTCCAGCACCCGGTGATGAACCGGGCCGCCGGATAGGGCCCCTCCAACCGCAGGGTGCTCCCGCCGGCCAGCACGTCCCCGCGCCGGATGACCTCCGCCACCGCCCCAAACAACCCCGCGCACGGCTGCGAATCCGCGTCCACGAAGACCAGCCACGCCCCGGCTGCCGCCGCTGCCCCGGTGTTGCGCGCCCGGGAGATCTGGTTGACCGGCTCAAACACCACGCGCGCCCCGGCGCTCCGGGCCAGCTCCGCCGTGCGGTCGGCCGAGTTGTTGTCGCAGACCACCACCTCGTGCTCCCACCCCAGCGCCGTGAAGGCGCCAGCCGCGGTGCGCAACGATTCCAGGGTGGCAGGCAGGAGTTTCTCCTCGTTATAGGCGGGAACAATAATGGAAACGGTCACGGCCACGCCCCGCATTGAAGCGGCCCGGGGCACCCCCTGTCCAGCCGCACGGACGCCAGGCCGGGACCGGCGCAGGCTGATCGTTCTCGTTGTTTTCCGGTGGCGGCTGTGCCACGCTCCCCCTGTCGGGAAGCTCGCCTCCGCTTTCACCTGCTTGAAGCGTCATCCACAGATTCTTTTCGTCCTGGCCGTGCTGGCTGCGGGCATCCTGCTGCCCTCCGCACCCCGGGCATGGGCGCAGGGCGCGCCGGAAATCCCGGCCGTGCTGCTCACCCTGGAAGGCCGCGTCGAGGTGGCCGCCGCCGGCACCCTCGACTGGAAACCGGGGCGGACCAACCAACTCCTGCGCCCCGGCGACCGCGTCCACACCGGGCCGCGCAGCCGCGCCACCCTGCGCTTGTCCGACCTCAGCGTGCTGCGCCTGAATGAACTGGCCACCCTGGAGGTGCGCCCCACGGCCCAGCCCGGGCAGCGCCTGTTGCTCGACCTCAAGGCCGGGCGTTCCTACCTGTTCAACCGCGAGAAACCCGCCGAACTGCAGTTCCGCACGCCGCTCGCCTCCGGGGCCATCCGCGGCACCGAGTTCGAGCTCAGCGTCGAGGAGGCCACCGGCCGCACCGTGCTCACCCTGCTGGAGGGCGCGGTCACCCTGAACAACGCCCAGGGCGAAATCGCCCTCGCCAGCGGCGAGCAGGGCACGGTCGAACCCGGTCAGGCCCCGCGCAAAAGCCCGGTCCTCGACGCCGTCTCCATCATCCAATGGAGCCTCTACTACCCGGCGGTGGTGGACCCGGACGAACTCCGGTTCACCGAGGGCGAACGCCAGGCCCTCGCCGAGTCGCTGCAGGCCTACCGCAGCGGCGACCTCCTGCAGGCGGTGGACCGGCTGCCAGGCGGGTTCCAGCCCGCCTCCGACGGCGGCCGGCTGTATCGCGCCGCCCTCCTCCTTTCCGTCGGGCAGGTGACGGAGTCGCAGGCCGAACTCCAGCGGCTGGAGAAGCCCTCGCTGGTCGCGGACGCGCTGCGGCAGGTGATGGCCGCCGTGCGGCAGCACCCGGGACCGATGCCCCGGGCGCCGCGGCGGGGCGCGCGCTTCGACAGCCTGCCCGAGAGCGGCACCGCGCTGCTGGCCGAGTCCTACCATCGGCAGGCCCATTCCGACCTGCCCGGCGCCCTGCGGGCCGCGCGGGAGGCGGTGCGGAAATCCGCCGGCTACGGCGGGGCGTGGGTGCGCGTGGCCGAGCTGGAACTGGGCCTGGAAAACCTGGGCGCGGCCCTGGCCGCGCTGGAGCGGGGGCTGGCCCTGTCGCCGCGGCACGCGGGCGGCCGGGCGCTGCAGGGCTATGCCCTGGCCCGGCAGGGGCGCACCGCGGAGGCGGAGCAGGCGTTTGCCGAGGCCATCGCGCTGGATGGCGGGCTGGGCCATGCGTGGCTGGGCCGTGGCCTGTGCCGGTTTCACCGCGGCGACCCGGCCGGCGGCCGCGCCGACCTGCAGGTGGCCGCCACGCTGGAACCGCAGCGCGCGGTGCTGCGGAGTTACCTCGGGAAGGCGTTTGCGCGGGAAGGCGACCTGCGCCGGGCCGAGAAGGAGCTGCGGCTGGCCCGCGCGGCCGACCCGAACGATCCCACCTCCTGGCTTTACCTCGCCCTGCTCTACCGCGAGGAGAACCGCATCAACGAGGCCATCGATCACCTCGAGCAATCCAAGGCCCGCAACGACAACCGCAGCGTCTACCGCTCGCGGCTCTCCCTCGATCAGGACCAGGCGACCCGCGCGGCCAACCTGGCCGGGATTTACCGCGACGCCGGGCTGCTGGACTGGAGCGCCTACGAGGCGGCGCGCGCGGTCAACGACGACTACGCCAACTACTCGGCGCACCTCTTCCTCGCCAGCAGCTACGACGCGCTGCGTGATCCCAGGCTGATCAACCTGCGCTACGAGACCCCCTGGCTGAGCGAGCAGTTGCTGGCCAACCTGCTGGCCCCGGCGGCGGCGGGCACCTTCCCGCTCAACGTGGCCGAGGAACCCTACACGCGGCTGTTCGACGGCAACCACCTGGGCGTGGTCAACAGCACGGAATACTTCAGCAGCGGCGAATGGATCCAGCGGGCGTCGCACTACGGAATTCGGGGCGGCACCAGCTGGTCGCTGGACGCCTCCTACCACACCGACCCCGGCCAGCGCCCCAACAATGACCTCGAACAGACGGCCCTGAGCGCCACCGTGAAGCAGCAGGTGACCGACCGGGACAGCCTGCTCCTGCGCGCGGAGACCTACCACGGGGAGTCCGGCGACCTGGCGCAGTACTATGATCAGGCCAGCGCCAGCCGCGACCAGCGGGTGCACGAGCGGCAGGAACCCAACGTGTTCCTGGGCTGGCACCGGACCTGGGCACCCGGCCAGCACACGCTGTTCCTCGGGGGCTACCTGGAGGACAACCTGGATTTCGAGGGATCCTTCCCCCTCTACAACCTCGTGCTCAACCCGGCCGGGCAGGTGGTGGGCGGGTTCCAGGATTTGCCCACGGCCTCCGCCTACGAGACCGATTTGCGCGCCGTCAGCGGGGAACTGCAGCACCTCTGGCAGGTGGACCGGCACACGGTGATCGTGGGCGGACGGGCCCAGGGCGGCAGCGTGGAAACGGAGCAGAAGACGCCGGACGGCGGGAACTTCGACAACCGGTTGAGCCGCTACTCGGGCTACGCCTACTGGTTCTGGCGCGTCTTCCAGCCGCTCCAACTGCAGGCCGGGGTCAGCTACGATTACCTGGATTACCCGGCCAACACCACCGTGCCCCCGCTCTCGGACAACCAGCGCACCGAGGACCAGTGGTCGCCCAAGGTGGGATTCACGCTCCAGCCCTGGACCAACGCCGTCTTCCGTGGCAGCTACACCCGGTCGCTCGGGGGATTGTATTATGACACCAGCGTGCGCCTCGAGCCCACGACGATTGCGGGCTTCAACCAGGCGCTGCGCAGCGTGGCCCCGGAGTCGGTGGTGGGCCTGGTGCCGGGCACCTCGTTTGAGACCGTCGGGTTCGGGTTCGAGCAGCGTTTCCCCACGCGGACCTACCTGACGCTGGCCACGGAGATGCTCAGCTCGGAGGGCGACCGGGACTTGGGCGCCTCTGCGTTGTCCGCCTCCGGAAGCCAGCCGACACAGGTCCGCCAGTCGCTCGACTTCGACGAGCGGAGCGTGCGGGCCAGCGTCAGCCAGTTGCTGGGCGAACGCTGGTCGGCCGGCGCCGCCTATCGCCTGACGGACAGTGAACTGCAGGGGGAATTCCCCTCCTTCGCCACCGCCCCGGCCCTCGACGCCTTCTCCCGCCAGGACCAGCAGGCGCGCCTCCAGCAGGTCACGCTCTACGCCAACTTCTTCAGCCGCGCCGGGCTCTTCGCCCAGGCCTGGTCGGTGTGGTCGCACCAGGAGAACGACGGCTACACGCCGGAGCTGCCCACCTCGGATTTCTGGCAGCACAACGTGGCCGTGGGCTGGCGCCTGCCGCAGCGGCGCGCCGAGGTCCGCGTCAGCCTGCTCAACCTGACCGACGAGGATTACCGCCTGAACCCGCTGACCCTCTACCGGGAACTGCCCCGCGAACGCACCCTCGCCGTCAGCCTGAAGTTCTACTTCTAAGCCCCAGCCCCACTCGTTAACTCGTTGACCCGCCAACCCGTTAACTGAGTCAACTTGTTGGCTGGCTTTCACCCCGGCCGGACGGCATCCTGCCGACGTGCCCCGCCTGCTGTCTTCCGGAACGGGCCGTCTCGGCGGCCTGGTCGGGGCTATCCTCACCCTTGCAACCGGGTGGGTGCTGCTCAACCTGAACCTGCACTTCAGCCGGTCGATGGTGCACCTGAGCTACGACCTGCCCTTCCTGTTCCGCCCGGTCGTGATCCCGGACGAGGTGCGGATGGTCTACCTGAACGACGACGCCCACCGGGCGCTGGGACAGCCCTATGACGCCGCCTGGGACCGGGGCATCCATGCGCGCCTGGTCGAACGATTGACCGAGGCGGGGGCGCGCGCGGTCGTGTTCGACATCGTGTTCAGCGGGCCTTCGGCCAACCCGGAGGCGGACGCGCGCCTGGCCCGGGCCCTCAAGGCCAACGGCCGCGTCATCCTCGCCTCCGAATACACCCCGTTCGCCTTCGGGGCCGGCGAAGGCTACCGGGTGGAGCGCCCCCACGAACCCCTGGCGGAGGCGGCGGCCGGCCTGGGCATCACGCAACTGGCGCAGGACGAGGACCTGGAGGTGCGGCGCCACTACCACGGGCCGATGCAGGAACCCGTGCCCATCTACAGCGAGGCCTGGGCGGCGGCGCGGGTGGCGGGGTTGCCCGTGGCCCGCGACGACTCGGCCCGCGCGGCCCATCGCTGGATGAACTATTACTGCCCGCCCGGCCTGCTCCCGGCCACCGCCATCCACCAGGCCCTCCAGCCCGACGGGGTCCCGCCGGGGTTCTTCAGCAACAAGGTCGTCTTCGTGGGGTCCTACCTGTCGACGGCCTTCAGCGGCGAGCGCAAGGACGAGTTCACCAGTCCCTTCACGGCCGCCATCAAGGGGGGCGAGCAGGGGGTGACGCGCAAGACCCACCTGGCGGGGGTGGACGTGCACGCCACCATGTTCCTGAACCTCCTGCGCGGGGACTGGCTGAGGCGTTCCCCGGCCGCGGTGGAACTGCTGGGACTGGTGGGCGTGGGCGTGATCTTCGGGTGGGGTCTGGCCCGGTTGCGCCCGCTGATCGCGGTGGCCGCCGCGGCCCTCGCCATGGGCGGCGTGGCCGCCCTCGGCTACGCCAGCTTCACCCGCTGGCATTACTGGTTCCCGTGGGTGCCGGTGGTGGCCCAGATCTTCGTCGCCATGAACTGGGCGGTCATCTTCAACTCCATCCAGTTGTTCGTGCAGAAACGGCTCCTCGAACAGACCCTCGGGCGCTACGTCTCGACCAAGCTCGTCAAGCGCCTGGCCGGCGACCCGGATGCGCTGCGCAAGTTCACCCGCCCCGGGGCCCGCAAGCAGGTGGTGACCGTCCTGTTCACCGACATCGCCGGCTTCACCGGCCTGAGCGAGCACATGGACTCCGATGACCTGGCCCGGCAGATGAACCGCTACTTCGAGTCCGCGGTCAGCCGCTGCATCTTCCCGGAGGACGGCACCGTGGTGAAATACATCGGGGACTCCATCCTGGCCCTCTGGAACGCCCCGGACGATCAACCGGACCACGCGCTGCGCGCCTGCCGCGCCGCGCTCAGTTTCCGCAACCAGCCGCCCCTCCTGCTCAATGGGCGCCGCCTCGAGACCCGCCTGGGCCTGCACACGGGCGAGGCCAACGTGGGGAACTTCGGCAGCCGCGAGCGCGTCGATTACACCGCCCTCGGCCGCAACGTCAACCTCGCCTCCCGCCTGGAGGGCCTCAACAAGCAGCTGGGCACCACCCTCCTCGCCAGCGCCGAGACCTACGCCCTCGTGCGCGACCGGATCGTGGGCCGGCCCTGCGGCGTCTTCCAGCTCCTGGGCTTCGAGGAGACGGTGCAGGCCTGCGAACTGATCGACCCCATCGAGGTGGCCGAATCCTCCCGCGCCTGGCGGGAAGCCTTCGCCGCCGCCCTCGCCGCCTTCGCCGGCCGGCGCTTCGACGACGCCGAGGCCGGTTTCCGGCGGGTCCTCGACCGCAAACCCGGCGATGGCCCGTCCCTCTTCTACCTCGCCCAGATCACCCACTGCCGCACCCATCCCCCGCCGGAGGGCTGGCGGGGCGAGATCGAGCTCACGCAGAAGTGATCCGCGCGCACGGCGGCTTGTGCGGGAGTCCCGCTTGTTGGTAGGGTCTACCCCCATGAAGTCCCCCCGCCTGTTCGCCTGCCTTGCCACCCTGCCCCTGGCCTTCCAACTCGCCGCCGCCGCGCCCGTGCCCCTCTGGCCGGAGGGCGCCCCCGGCGCCCTCGGCAGCAAGGACCAGGACATCCCGACCCTCACCCCCTTCCTCCCGGAGGCCGGCAAGGCCAATGGCGCCGCCATCGTCGTCTGCCCCGGGGGCGGCTATGGCGGCCTCGCCTCGCACGAGGGCCAGGACTACGCGCTTTTCCTCACCCAGCACGGCATCACTGCCTTCGTCCTCAAGTACCGCCTCGGCTCCCACGGCTACCGGCACCCGCGCATGCTGCAGGACGCCCAGCGCGCCGTCCGCCTCGTGCGCGCCCGGGCCGCCGAGTGGCAGGTGGATCCCAAGCGGGTCGGCATCATGGGCTCCTCCGCCGGCGGGCACCTGGCCTCCACCGCATTGACGCATTTCGACGCCGGCCAACCCGACGCAGCCGACCCGGTCGACCGCCAAAGTTCCCGGCCCGACCTCGGCATCCTCTGCTACCCGGTCATCACCATGGGACCCGACACCCATGCCGGCTCGAAACGAAACCTGCTCGGGGATAAGCCGGAGGCCGCCCTCGTGGACCTCCTCTCCAACGAAAAACAGGTGAGCAAGGAAACCCCGCCCTGCTTCATCTGGCACACGTGGGAGGACAAGGCCGTCAAGGTGGAGAACGCGCTGGCCTTCGCCACCGCCCTGCAGAAGCACGGCGTCCCCTTCGACCTCCACGTCTACCAACAAGGCCGCCATGGCATCGGGCTGGCCGACAAGCCGCCCTTCGGCAACGCCCACCCCTGGAGCAAGGACCTCGTCTTCTGGCTGAAGGTGCAGGGCTTCGTCCGCTGATCCGGCCCGCGACCCACGGGCGCCCCCGCAGGCCGCTCAGGCCGGGGGCGGCTGGGCGGCCAGCGCGGCGGCCGCCTTGGCCTTGGCCTCGTCCGCCCGGCGGGCGATCTCGTCCGGGCTCGGCAGGCTGAGCAGAACCTCGGCCGGGATGTCCCCGCCCTCGGCCAGCTTGACCAGGCATTTCTGCCGCTCGGCCAGCGCCTTGTTGGCGTCCCGCTCCTTGCTGAAGCGGCTCTTCGCCTTCTCACTCCGCTCGCGCAGCAGCGAATACACATCGCCGCCCAGCAGGGCCGAGATGTCGATCTTCATCTTCTCCCGGTTCAGGTCGGCGTCGCTCACCACGTCCCCGTTGATCGGGCCGGCCTTGTATTTCGGGAACATGATGGCCGCCTCCGGGCAGACCCGCGAGCAGGCGGGGCAGTTGGTCTTGCACTGCTCGTTGTTCTGCACCTGGATCCGCTGGCCGGCATCCACCCCATACACCCCGAACAGGCAAAAGCTCAGGCACTGCATGCAGTTGGTGCAGCGGTCGTAGTCGATGACCGGGAACCAGGGCTTCCAGTCCCCGTGCCGCACCGACTGGGTCTCGGCCCGCGCCGCCTCCACGCGCTCGGCCACCCCGGCCGCGTCCAGGTCCCCGATGTCCTGGAACCGGACCGCGTGGCCCTCCAGTCCCTGCGCCTCCGCCGGACGCCCGGCGCCAAACCGGCCGAGCACCAGCACCGAGCCGCGATCATGGGGCGACACGGTCCCCGCGCCGCCCACCCGCGTCACGGCATAACCGCGGTCCAGCAGGGCGGACAGCGTGGCGAAACGGTCCTCGTCCGGCAGCGGGGCCGCATCACGGCCCTCATAGAGGACAAGGCGAAGGAGGGATTGATCCTGGAGGGACATGGGCACAGGGGGTCAGGAAGGGGACGGGCCCGCCGGGGCATCCGCGGCGGTGACTTTCCCGGCGGGGAGATTGGGTTGCAGTTGCGGGGCGAGCAAGGCGGACGCCACCTCGGCGGCCGGCTGCACGCGCATGTTGAGGACCTCGGTGGCCTCGGCCGGGAGCGGGGCCTGCGCGGCGGCGAAGAGCCACTTCACGGCCCGCGGATAGCAGGCGGCAATCTTCACCGGCCCGCCGGCGGCCAACCGCTGCAGCGCCGGGTCCCGCCGGGCCGACATCTCGCACAGGTCGGCCACCGCCTCAAAGGCCACGCCCGCATCGCTCAGGCGAC
Organism: Verrucomicrobiota bacterium; assembly: GCA_046048995.1. GTDB lineage: Bacteria > Verrucomicrobiota > Verrucomicrobiia > Limisphaerales > JADJPG01 > JBJOEZ01. Next base: position 239,691 of record JBJOEZ010000009.1, read on the forward strand.
GCAGGACCGCCCGCTTGACGTCGTCCGGCACGACCTGGGCATGGGCGCAGTGGCAGTAGAGAATGCGCGGCGCGGGTTGCATCGCGCCAACACTACCGGCCCCGCAGGTCGGGTCAACCCGCCCGTTGCCCGCCCGTTGCCCACCCGTTGCCCACCCGTTGCCCACCCGTCCCCCGCGCCGCCAAAAAACTGCTTCCGTCCCGGCGGGAAATCCTTTTGGATGATCCCCACTATGACGAACACGATGTCCATCCTGAGTCTGTCCCTCTCCGCCCTGTCGCTGCTCTGCCTGCTCGGCGTCGCCGGCGCCGCCGAGTCCAAACTGGCCGACGGCGTGTATGCCGAATTCGAGACGTCCAAGGGCAAGATTGTCTGCCAACTCGAGTTCGAGAAGACCCCGCTCACCGTGGCCAACTTTGTCGGCCTGGCCGAGGGCACCAAGAACTACTCCAAGGACGGCGGCGCCCCCAAGAAGCAGGACAAGCCCTTCTATGACGGCCTGAGCTTCCACCGCGTCATCCCCAACTTCATGATCCAGGGCGGCTGCCCCCAGGGCGTCGGCACCGGCGGCCCGGGCTACCGCTTCAAGGATGAGATCGTCCCCACCCTCAAGCACTCCGGCCCCGGCATCCTCTCCATGGCCAACGCCGGCCCCGCCAGCAACGGCAGCCAGTTCTTCATCACCCACGTCCCCACCCCCTGGCTCGACGGCAAGCACACCGTGTTCGGCCACGTCGTCGAGGGCCAGAATGTGGTCAACGCCATCGTCAAGGGGGACACCATCAAGAGCCTCAAGATCGTCCGCGTGGGCGACAAGGCCAAGGCCTTCAAGGGCGACCAGGCCGACTTCGAGAAGTTCTCCAAGTAAGCCCAACCCACCCCGCTTCACGAGGAGCGCCCCCGGGCGCTCCTTTTTTTTGCCGCGCCAGCCTCCGCGGAAGGCGTCTTTGCCGCTTGGCGCAGTGACCACCCCCTCCTAGACTCGCCGCGTGGCCTTGCTAGAGATATCCCAGCTCCGAAAAACGTTCCGCGCGCCGGATGGTTCCGGCCACCTGGTCATTGATGTGCCCGCCTTTGCCCTGGAGGAGCGCGCGCAGGTCGCGCTCAGCGGCGCCAGCGGCCTCGGCAAGACCACCCTGCTCCACCTCATCGCAGGCATCCTGCGCCCCGACTCGGGCACCATCCGCCTGGCCGGCCAGGAATTGACCGCCCTCAATGAGGCCGGCCGTGACCGGGTCCGGGCCCTGACGCTGGGCTACATCTTTCAGACCTTCAACCTGCTGCCCGGGTTCACCTGCCTGGAAAACGTGCTGCTGGGGATGTCCTTCGGGCCCGGGCCGGACGAGGCCCTGGCCGGGCAACTCCTCCGCCGGGTGGGGTTGGGCGACCGGCTTCACCACCGGCCCCGCCAGTTGTCGACGGGACAGCAGCAGCGCGTGGCGGTGGCCCGCGCGCTGGCCAACCGTCCCAAGCTGGTGCTGGCCGACGAACCCACCGGCAACCTCGACGCCGCCAACACCCGGGAGGCGCTGCGCCTCATCCGCGAGGCCTGCGCCGAGAACGGGGCCGCCCTCCTCCTGGTCAGCCACGACCGCGACGTGCTCGCGGCCTTCGACACGGTGCTGCCGCTCTCCGAGATCAACCGCGCCCCCGCCGCCGCGCCGGCCACCGCCACCCCATGACCCTCCCCCGCCTCGTCCTGCGCAGCCTGCGCCACCACGCCCTGTCCACCGCGGTCACCGCGGTGTCCATCGCCCTGGCCGGCGGCCTCCTCATGGCCGTCTGGGTCGTGCAGGACCAGTCCCAGCGCACCTTCACCCAGTTCACCGGCGGCTTCGACGCCGTGCTCGGCGCGCGCAGTTCCAAGCTGCAGCTCGTCCTCAACGCCATCTTCCACCTCGAGGCCTCCCCGGCCAACATCTCGGGCAAGGACTTTGAGGACATCCGCCGCCATCCCGGCGTGGCCTTTGCCGCCCCCATCGCCATGGGCGACAACCTCCGCGGCTACCGCATCGTGGGCACCCTCCCGGAATACTTCACCGAGGTGGAATATGCCGAGGGCCGGCGGTTCCAGGTCCGGCCGCCGGGGCGCCTCTTCGACCCCACCCTGCGCGAGGCGGTCGTGGGCAGCTTCGCCGCCCGCCAACTCGGCCTCCGCCGCGGCGACAAGTTCAAGCCCTTCCACGGCCTCACCTTCGAGGACAGCCACGAGCACGACGAGGAATACGTCGTGGTGGGCATCCTCGAACCCTCCAACACGCCCGCCGACCGCGTCCTCTGGATCCCCGTCGAGGGCGTCCAGAAGATGAGCGGCCACGCCGTCGAGGCCTCCACCGACCTCAGCGCCGTCCTCGTCAAGCTGCGCAGCCCCCAGATGGGTTTCCAACTCGACCAGGCCATCAACAAGAAGGACACCCGCCTCACCTTCGCCTGGCCCATCGGCGCCACCCTCGAGGATCTCTTCCGCAAAATCAGCTGGTTCGACCGCGTGCTCGCCCTCGTCGCCGCCCTCGTCGCCGTGGTCGCCGCCGCCTCGGTCCTGGCCAGCATCTACAACTCCATGAACGAACGGCGCCGCCAGATCGCCATCCTCCGCGCCCTCGGCGCCCGGCGCCGGACCGTCGGCGCCGCCGTCGTCCTCGAGGCCGCCGCCACCGCCGCCCTCGGCGCCGCCCTCGGCTACGCCGTCTACGCCGCCATCCTCGCCGTGGCCGCCGGCCTCATCCGCGCCCACACCGGCGTGGTCCTCGATGTCCTCGCCTGGCACCCCATCCTCGCCTGGGCCCCCCTCGGCCTCATCGCCCTCGGCGCCCTCGCCGGACTCGTCCCCGCGGCCAAGGCCTACCGGACGGAAGTGGCGGAACACCTCGCCCCCACCCAGTGAACACCGCCCCGCCAGCGTCCGGGAACCGCATCCGCCTCCTCCCCGAGCACGTCGCCAACCAAATCGCCGCCGGGGAGGTGGTGGAACGCCCGGCCAGCGTGGTCAAGGAACTGGTCGAGAACGCCCTCGACGCCGAGGCCACCCGCATCACCGTCGAAATCCAAGCCGGCGGCCGCAGCCTGATCCGGGTCTCCGACGACGGCCTCGGCATGGGCCGCGACGACGCCCTCCTCTGCCTCGAACGGCACGCCACCAGCAAAATCCGCACGGCCGAGGACCTCTCCGCCCTCGTCACCATGGGCTTTCGCGGCGAGGCCCTCCCCAGCATCGCCAGCGTCTGCCGCCTCACCCTGACCACCCGCGAACGCCACGGCGCCGCACCCGGCGCCACCCAGATCATCATCCACGGCGGACGCATCCTCGAGGTGCGCGAGGCCGGCGCCCCCACCGGCACCACCCTCGAGGCCCGCTCCCTCTTCTTCAACCTGCCCGCCCGCCGTAAATTCCTGCGCAGCGACGAGACCGAGTCCGCCCACATCCAGCATTACCTCACCCTCGCCGCCCTCTCCCACCCGGAGATCGGGTTCACCTTCATCAAGGACGGCCGCACCGTCTGGCAACTGCCCCCCCTCCGCATCGAGGAGCGCGTGCTCACCCGGCACGACGCCCTGCGCGAACGGCTGCGCAGCCTCCTCGGCGGCGAGACCCGCCTGGTCGCCATCGACTTCTCCGCCCCCCTGCCCCGCGCCCACGACCCGGGCACCCCCGGCGAACCGGACCCCGCCGCGCCCTTGCCCGGGGATGCCGGGGCCGCCGAGGGCACCGACGCCCCGCCCCGGCTCCATCTCTGGGGATTCATCGGGGCCCCCGGGGTGTCCCGCAGCACCCGCGAGGACCAACACCTCTTCGTCAACCGCAGGCCCGTCGAGAACCGCGGACTCAACTTCGCCCTGGTCGAGGGTTACCACACCGCCCTCATGAAGGGCCAGTTCCCCGTCTGCTGCCTGTTCCTGGAAATTGACCCCGCGCTGGTCGACGTGAACATCCACCCCTCCAAGCGGGAGGTGAAGTTCCACCACGAACGCGCCATCCGGCAACTGACCGCCCAGGCCGTCCGCGAGGCCCTGCTCCGGTTCAGCGCGCCGGTCGCCTCCCACATCCAACTCGTCGCCGCGGGCGCGCCCGTCCCCACCCCGCCGGCCACCCCGGCACCCCCCGCAGCGCTCGCCCCCATCCCGGCCGCGCCCCCCGCGCCGGCACCAGCCGGTCCCGCGCCGGCGGTGACCAGCTCGGAATTGCCCGGCTTGGCTCCCACGGCTGGCGCCAGCACCGCCCGCGCGGCCTCAACCGGCCCGGCCGCGATTCGCCCCGCCGCTGCCGCACCGCCTGTGGCCGGCGCAACGCTCCCCCCTGCGCGCGAGGACGCGGTTGTCCCGCCCTCCCCTGCGGTGCCCGCCGCGGTCTTGCCGGCCCGGGCACCCGACGCCCAACCCCTCCTCCATGTGCCCCTGCGCGTGGTGGGTGTGGTGGGCCGGCTCTACGTGGTGCTGGAGAGCGACCGCGGCCTGGTCCTGATGGACCAGCACGCCGCCCACGAGCGGATTCTGTTCGAGCAAATGCTGGCCCGCCTCGAGACCGGGACGGTGCCGACCCAGAGGCTGCTCCTGCCGGAGACCGTGGAACTTTCCCCCCGGGACGCCCAGTTCACGCGGGACCACATGGAGACCCTGAACCGGCTGGGGGTCAGCCTGAGCGAGTTCGGGGAGCGCACCTACCTGCTCGATGGCCTGCCCCCGATGGTGAAGGCCCCGGATGCCCGGCGTTTTGTCCTCGAACTCCTCGACGAACTGAAGGCCGCGGGACAGCAGGTGAACGCCCAGCGCCTGGGCGAGCACACCATTGCCAAGACCGTCTGCCGCCATGCCGTGAAGGCCAACGACCCGCTGAAAGGCCCGGAGTTGGAAAACCTGGTGGCGGACCTGCGGCGCTGCGCCATGCCCTACACCTGCCCCCACGGCCGGCCCACCCTCATCGAGATGAGCTACCGGGAACTGGAGAAGAAGTTCGGGCGCACCGTGTGAGCCATGCCCTCGAGCGCCCGCCTTTCCCGCCGCCGTTTCCTGCAGGGGTCCGCCGCCACCCTCGCGGGCGCCGCAGTCGGACCGGCCTTGGCCGCCGCCGCCCCGGCCGCCCCCGTGGCCGCGCCCGAGCCCATCATCGACATTCACCAGCACACCAACTACGCGGGCCGGACCCATGCGCAGTTGCTGCGGCATCAGCAGGTGCTGGGGGTGACGACCACGGTGCTGCTGCCGGCCGGCCGTTGGTATGGCCTGGATGCCAGGTGCGGGGGCAACGAATCCGTGCGGGATCTGGCCCGGGCCCATCCGGGCCGCCTGGTGTATTTCGCCAATGAGGTCGCCGACATTGACGAGGCCCCGGACGAGATCCGGCGTTTCCTGCGCGAGGGGGCCCTCGGCATCGGGGAACAAAAATTCCGCGTCCCGGCCAGCGGCCACCTGTTCGAGCGCATCGTCAAGGTGGCCGAGGAATTCCAGGTGCCCGTGCTCATGCATTTCCAGCACGGGGTCTACAACACGGGCATCGAGACCTTCCACAAGGTGCTGGAAAAGTACCCGCGGGTGAATTTCATCGGCCATGCCCAGACCTGGTGGGGCAACGTCGATGCGCGCCACGAGCAGAAGGTTCTCTATCCCTCCGGCAAGGTGACCCCGGGCGGCCTCACCGATCGCCTGCTGCGCGATTACCCCAACATGTATGGGGACCATTCCGCCGGCAGCGGACTGAACTTCCTCACGCGCGACCCCGACCATGCGGCCGCCTTCCTGCAACGACACCAGGACAAGCTGCTGTTCGGGTCCGACTGCGACGACGTGCTGGGCGTGGGCCCCGGGTGCCAGGGGGCCCAGATTCTGGCCAACCTCCGCAAACTGGCGCCCAACAAGGCCGTGGAGAGGAAAATCCTCCACGACAACGCCAGGCGCCTGCTCCGGCTGTAGGCAGCTCGCGCGCGGGCGCGGGTCAGTGGGCCGGCATCGAGGTGCCGCCCCCGGCGCCCTCCGCCCTGGCGGGCGGCCGGAAGAACAGGGCGAGGGCGATGGCGGCGAGGGAGGCGGCTGCCATGGGGACCAGGAAGAGGCCCTTGAAATCGGTCAGCTTGGTCGTGGGATGGGTGAACACCTCCTGGATGAGGTAGGGGCAGACCGAGTTGGCCACGAGGGCGCCGAGACCGAGGATCATCACGTTGAAGAGACCCTGGGCGCTGGAGCGGACGTCCTTCGGGAAATACTCATCCACGAAGATGTAGACCGTGGCGAAGAAGAAGGCGTAGCAAATGCCATGCAGGACCTGCACGACGATGATGAGGCCCTGCGACTGGGGGAAGAAGGCGTAGACAGCGAAGCGGGCGGCGTGGCCGAGGATGCCGACGATCATGGTGGCGCGCCAGCCGAGCTTCTTCAGGGTGGCCCCAAGGACGAACATGGTGAGGATCTCGGCGATCTGGCCGACGCTCATGACGGGCATGATCCAGTTGCTGGCGATGCCGACGCCGCCCTTGTCCACGGGGGTGCCCAGGAAGAGGCCGGTCCAGTTAAAGTAGGCGTTGTGGACGAACGAATCCACGAAGGTCACCAGCCAGAGCACCATGACAAAGGGGTGCTTGAGCAGCTTGACGGCCTCGAGCCAGGCGAGGCTCTCCGCCCCGCCCTGCCCGGCGCGCTTGGGCGGGGTGTGGGGCAGCGCGAGGCTGAGCAGCGCCAGCAGCACGGAGGCCGCGCCGGCCACGACATAGGTCCACTTGGTGGCCGCCTTGGCCACGTCGCCGGTCAGCGGATGCTTGAGCGCCTCGCCAATCCACGCCACCAACCCCTGCGGATTGGCCGCCCGGACGGCGTCCCAGTCCACGAAGATGAAGGCAAACGGCCACGCGGCCAGGATCCAGCCGATGGTCCCGCCCATGCGGACGATGCCGAACTCGCGCTTGGCATCCTTCATGGCCGCGAAGGCGATGGAGTTGGTGATCGAGATGGTGGGCACGTAGAGGAGGCAATGCACCAGCATGAGCGCGAAGAAGGGGGTGAACTCCTTCACAAAACCGCAGCCCAGGATGGCCAACCCGCCCACCAGGTGGCTGAAGGCGAGGAACCGTTCCGCGGCGAAGTTGCGGTCGGCAAACTGGTTGCTGAAGAACATGCCAACGATGGCCGCGATGGGGAACGCGTTCAGGATCCAGGCCTGCTGGCCGGGCGTGAAACCCAGGCTGGGCAGGTAGCCGAAAATCAGCGGCAACCACGCCCCCCAGATGAAGAACTGCAGCACCATCATCAGGAACAGTTTGAAGAAGATTCCCTTGTTCATGCAGTCGGATCGGGGTCGGTGTTTGTTGGAGGTGAAAGGCCCGGCCGGACGCAAGCGGGATGCCGCGACCGGCGGGATGGGCGGACCCTAGAGGAAAGCCCGGGGCCGGGGCAAGCGGGCAAAACGGGGGGCCACACGACGGTGGCGCGCGGTCACCAAAGGAAGGACTGCCGCTCGGCCACCAGGTTGGTGCCCTGCCAGAGCGTCGCCCGCCAGGCGGTGAGGTCGCCGAAGTCCCGGTAGCGGTCGCCCCGCAGGGTCAGGCCGGACCAGCGGGAAAACTTGCCCGCGCGGGGCAACGGCTCCTGCAACTGGACCTCGGTCACCCGGTTGCTGACCACGCCGCGCAGATCCACCCGCAGGAGGAGGTCCGACGCCGACGCCCCGCGCCATTGCACATCGAAGCGCAGCCCGGTGCGCTGGGCCGGATGCTGGCGCAATTCCGCCTGGTAGGCATCGCGATCATACAGGCTGGGGGAAAGGGCGGACCGCCCCTGCTCATCCAGGTAATGGGGGAGAACCTTGATGACCTCCGGTCCGCGGCGCGAGGCACATCCGGAGCCGACCGCCAGCAGGCAAAGGCTGACCAGGAAACTGGGAAACGAAGCAGCAGTCCAACGCACAGGGCGGACGCTAGACAAACCCGCGGCGGAACTCAACGGGAACCGGGGCCCGGATTATTGGGTCACCCGGTAAAAGCGCCGGGCGGAGCCGGCTGTGGTGCCGAGGTCGTAGTTCACGGTCCCGCCGGCTTCCGCGGTGAAGGACACGCTGTCAAAGGTCTCCCATCCACCCGCGATGCTGGCGGACGACTGCAGTTGGTAGAAGCCAGGGGCCGCCGCGGTGACCTGCAGAAGCAACCCGTTGTCCGGCTGCGGCAGGGCGGCCAACCGCAGGGTCGGCCGCCAGCGCAGGGAAAACGTGCCCTGCGAGGAGCCTTTGCTGTCAATGACCAGGTAATAGGTGGTCCCGGCGGCGGCCAGGAAGGTCACCCGGCTCTGCGTCACACTGGCCGGGGCCGCATCGTCGTTGGCGGCCACCTCAAACAAGGCAGCCACGTTCGGGCCCGTATAGACGGCGGCCACCGTGTCCAACCCGCCGCCAAGGGTGTCAAAGGTCATCCAGCAGGTCGACGGGGCCACCCAGCGATACCAGACCGTCCGGGTCGGGGAAATCGCGGCATGCTCCGGCTCGTTGGCCTCCACCGTCGCGGCCACCGTGCTGCCATTGGTGGTGCCCGTCAGCCCGGTCAGCAGGCCAGCCTGCGCAAAGGCGTCATTGCCCGGCGGGCCATCCACCAACGGCTCGACCACCACCCGGTAGTTGTCGGTGAAGATCACCCGCGGATTCGGGGACGGCATGTCATTCACGCACCAGAGATCCACGTCCTCCAGCGTGGTCCCCACCAGCAGCGGATTGCTCCCGGTCAGGCCCGGCACCGGCACCCCGTTGGTGAAGGCCTGCAACTCGCCGGTCTGGTAATTGACGCGCAGGGACAGGTTGAACCACGTGTTGTAGGCGAACAACCCGGGCACCTCCGCAATCACATCGGCCCCCAGCAGGATCAACGTCTGGTTCGCCGGGGAAACCACGATGCCAAAGTCGAGCGAATTGCCCCCATCCGACCAGCCCAGCAGGCCATAGAGCGACGCATCCGCCGCGCCGCCCGCCGGCACCAGCACATCCATCGAGGCCACCAACCGATCATGCCCGGCCGGGCGCGAGGCAAAGGCGGACGTCACGTCCACCCAGGCATACTGCTCGTTCTCCGCCGTGGTGCTGGAGCTGGCGGTGAACCGCTGGAACTGCGATCCGGTCGGAGTGGTGTAGGCCTGGCCGAAGACCGTGGCGTCCGCCGAGCCTTCCGCAATCACCCGGATGCGCGCCGCACTGCCGCCCAGCCCCACCCAGCCGTTTTGCCCGGCCACCGCCGTGGCCGCCCACGCCGGGCTGGCTGGCGCGGGTTCCCAGCCGGTTTCATGCAGCACCACGGGCGCCGCGTCGATGCGGGCCCCAGTCAGCAACAACAGGGCCGGAAAAAGGCAAAACCACCGGGCATGGAAATTCATGGACAGGAATGGGTGTGGGGTGGAGAACCGAACGAGGCCTATAGTGCAGGACGAATCGCCTTCCGTCAATCCGCGCCAACGCGCCGGGGACAAGCCCCCCTGCGAGTGGTCCCGCTAGGAATCCAGCACCTGGCCAATGGCGCCGAAGTAGCCCATCCAGAAGCGGACCACCACATAGGCCGCCAACAGGGCCACCAGCACGAAAATGACCCGGGGCAGCCAGTCGACAAAGGATTTCAGGCCGGCCATGCCCTGCTCGTGGTGGAGCGCCTGCAGTCGCCGCAGGGTTTCGTCCAGTTTGCCGCTCACCTCGCCGGTCCGGTAGAGGTTGGAGAACACCTCGGGAAACTCGGGTGAGGCGGCGAGCAATTCGGCCGGGGTCGCCCCGTCCCGCAGGGCCGGCTGCCACCGTAGGACCGCCCGGCGCAGGGCCGGCGACCCCGCCGCGCCGGCAGCCAGGGACCAGGCCTCGATGACGTTGACACCGGCGGAAAGCAGCGCCTCCAAGGCGGAGGCCAACCGGGCCAGGGCCAGGTCATGCCGGGCCTTGCCCAGCCACGGCACGCGGCCCAGGAGGCGCTCCGCCCGCGCCTGCGATGCCTCGCCCCGCGCACCCAGCACCGACCGCAGGGCCAGCCACCCGAGGGCGTAGAGCGGGATCAGCAAACCCGCCAGCTGGAGCAACGCCCAAAACGGATCCCCCCCCTGCACCACGCTGAGGAGGCCGACCACGAAAAGGGCCAGGTGCAGGACTGCCGCCGGGTAGAGCAGGCCGGAAAGGGTCTGCCGGAGCATCTGGGCGCGGGACAGGTAATCGGCGGCCAGGGAACCAAAGACCTCGGGGAGCCGGCCACTGCGTTCACCCGAGTCCACCAGGGAAACCTCGAACGGGGTGAATGCGGGACCGGCGCTGCGGAACGCATCGCCCAGGGTGGCCCCGTTTTCCAAGTGGGCCAGCAAACGGGGAAGCGCGGCGGCCAGGGAGGGGTCCGAGGGGTGCCGCACCTGATGCTCCAACACCTGCAGCATGCCGAGGCCGGCCCCGGTCAACTGGCTGAGCTGATGGTAGAAGTCAGCCCGGCTCGCCAACTGCCCGGGGGTGGGGAACAGCGGCATACGCCGCCGCTCAAGCCTGGGGCTTGAGCAGGGAATCGAACTTCATCTTCATGTCACGGATGGACTTGGCGCCGATCACCTGATCCTGCACCTTGCCGTCCTTGAAGAAGAGAAGGGTGGGAATGGCCTGAATGCGGAAGCCTGCGGCCCATTGCTGGTCCTGTTCCATGTCCGCCTTGGCCACCTTCACGCGGCCGGCATACTCGGTGGCGAGCTGGTCAATCATGGGCGCGATCATCTTGCAGGGACCGCACCATTCGGCCCAGAAATCGACGACCACGGGCAGGGGTGACTTGAGAACTTCCTGCTCGGCGTTGGCGGAAGTGACAGCGATGACGTTGGCGGCAGCCATGGGATGCAATCTGGGTTGAACCGGAACGGGGCGGAGGACCTATTCGAGGTGCTTTTGCACGAAGAACTGAAGCAGCAGGACGCTGGTGATGGCCCCGACACCGAGCACGGCGGCGGCGATGGCCAGGCCGAGGTCCAAGCCGGTCAGCTTTTTGGCCGGGGCCGCGCCGGGCGGCGCCGGGCGGGCGGCCGCCGGGGCGGCCGCGGGGGCGGCGGCGGGACGGGGAGC
>JBJOEZ010000010.1:0-92577 GCA_046048995.1 Verrucomicrobiota bacterium
CCCGGGGTCGCGTCAGGGCAGCCTGGAAGTGCCCCGGTTCACGGGAGCGGGGAGACTAGCAACGAAGCCCTTGGTGTCAAGCGTGACACCGGTGCCGGAGGGTTCTGTCGCATGCGAGGGGGGGTGGATGGTGGCGGGGTGGCGGGGCGCGGGGAGGGTCAGATACCAGCGGAACCAGCGCAGGGTGTCGCGCAGCGGGCGTATTTTGCTCCGTTCGGACCGGTAAACGGCGGGGATGGGCACGAAACCGACGTCGAGCCCTGCGGCGAGGAACGAGGCCAGGATTTCCGACTCGACCTCGAAACGGCGGCTTTGGTGGGGGGTGCGGGCCCACGAGGGGAGGTGGATGAGCCGATGACCGCAGAGGGCGTCCGGCAGGCAGGTTCCCGTGTGGCGGGAGAGGCGCGCGCTCACCCATCGGTTGACGAACCGCCGGAGGCGCGGCATGGACGCCGGGTTCCCCATGCGGTTGCCGATGAACAGCCTTGCCGGGGAGGTCTCGGCGGCGGCCAGGAAGGTGGGGATGCAGTCCGGGTCATGTTGTCCATCCCCGTCGAGGGTCATGGCCCAGGCATGACCGAGGCCCGCTGCCTCGGCCCAACCGGTGGCGAGGGCGGCCCCCTTGCCTTGCGGGTTGGCGTGGCGCAGGACGCGGGCTCCGGCCCGGGTGGCCTCCGAGGATGTGCCATCGCTGGACCCGTCATCGACCACGATCACCGTGGGCAGGTGACGCCGGGCGGCGGTCACGAGGGTGGCGATCCCTGCCGCCTCATTGAGGCAGGGGATGACCACCGCGCATTGAGCGGGCCAATTCATGGAGAATGTTCCGAGTCCATTATTTGAGGGCGGCGATGGCTGGCGGGGCAAGGCCAAACACCGGTGGGCCCGGCATCCGCGGGAAATTAGTCCTTGGCAATCCCCGCCACTTTCGTGTATCGCGAACTCCAGAGGCGCCTGTTGGTGCAGGCGGACCCACATCAAACTGAGCTACAAACACTGAAAATCATGAAACTCCTTGCCCTGTTCGCCCTCGCGGCTTCCCTCGTCCTGACCGGTTGCGGTGGTGGCGGTGAATCCGCCCCGGCTCCGGCCACGACCCCGGCGGCCACCAACGCTCCCGCCAAGTAATCCGATTTGGCATTCAAGCCCGGAGGCTTCCCGCCTCCGGGTTTTTTTGCGCCCGGAACCTGGGCGGGGGGCGATGCCGGGATGGTTTCCGGGAGGGAGGGGCGCGCGTTCGGGCGCTGGGGTGGAGGCGGCCGGTGGTTGCTACTCGCCGAAATAAACGCCGCCGCTCAGGTTCGTGCTGAGGTAGAAGCCCACGCCGAGGCCGAGGGAGGGCAGGAGGACGCCCTTGAAGGGCACCGTGCGGGTTTCGCCGGGGGGTTGGACGCTGCCGGAGAACAGGCCGGTGGGCTTGGTGATGGTGAAGGAAAGCCGGTTGGGGCTGAGGTTGGTGATGGTGTTATTGAGGCCGACCGAGACCTGGTTGGTGACGGCGGGTTGGAGGTTGGGGCCCCCGGCCGACACGATGCCGCTGGCGAAGTTGAGGATGCGGTTGGTGGGGGTGGGATAATGGGAGCCGTGGATGGCGGGGTAGAACTCGAAGCCGGAGGGGTAAGGTTTGCCCGGTTGGGCGTTCTTGCGCCAGACGAGGCTTCCGGCGATGTCGCCGCCGGGTTGGGCCGGGGGTTGCATCTGGAGCCAGCCATAAAGCCAGCCCTTGTCGATGTAGGGGGTGACGTAGAAGGGCCAGAGTCCTGACGCGGCGAGGACGGGGCCGGATTGGGTGAACGGGGTGCCGTCGGCGAGGGTTCCGCGGACGCTGGCCACCCCGGTGGAGCTGACCTTGGCGGAGGCGAAGCCCCAGCCCTGGGGTTGGGCGGAGTTGGTGCCGGGCGTGAGGGCCAGGGTGTGATTGCCGAGGTAGGGGGAGGGGTTGGTGGCTGACCCGGGCCAGACCCGCTCCATGGCGATGGCGGAGGCGAATGTCTCGTCGTCCGTCACGTAGCCTCCGCGGATTTGGTCGGAGACGTTGGTGGTGTTGAGGTCGAAGATGATCGACCAGCGGGGCCACGCGGAGAAGTAAGGGGCGACGGCGTCGGCGGCGACGAAGAATCTGCCCTTGCCGTAGGCGCTGAGGTTGCCGCTGAAGGGCAGGGAGCGGCCGAGGATCCGCAGTTTCCCGCTGACCTTGCCTTGGTCGGTGACCGTGAAGTCCATGGCGCCCGGGGGTTGGGTGCGGAAGGGGGTGAGGCGGGAGAAGTTGGTGTTGTAGAACAGGCCGGAGTAGCTGCCCTTGAGGGCGGGGAAGGGGTTGGGCACGAAGGTGGCCGTGATTTTGGCGTTCGTGTACATGAGGAAGTGGGCCGTGGCGGGCTGGTAGGTCGTGGTGCCGTTCCATCCGGCAAAGACATGGCCGGGGGCGGGCACGGCCTGCAGCGTGAGGGCCCGCTCCACCTCGAACAACTGCCCGTTGGTGGCCCCGGTCACCACCCCGGGGCCGTTCACGGTGAGGGAGAGGGGTTCGAGCAGGCTGTTGAACCAGGTCCGGTAGACGTAGGCGGACCGCAGGCCCGTGCCATCGACGCTCTGCAGCCAGAGGTAGTTGGTGCCGGGCCGGAAGCTGGCCTGGAAGCCCCACTCGGCCCCGGGTTCGATGCCGACGTTGAACTCGACGCCATTGAGGATGGCCCAGAGCGAGGTGACGCCCGAGGCATCCGAGGCCTTGCCCCGGACGGTGCCGTTGAGGTTGGTCAGGCGCGAGCCTTGGGCCGGGGAGGTGATGGAGACGGTCGGGCGGGTGTTGTCGGTGGCGGGGAACTCCGCGATGCGCACGTGGTAGAGGTCGACGTAGCGGGGAAACCGCGGCGGGTTTTGGGCTGGGTAGGCCACCGGGACGTTCGCCAGCCCCCCGAGGGTCATGGTGCTGAGGGTGGGGCCCTGGCGATTGAAGAAGTCGAGGAGGGTGTGTCCGGCGATGACGCGGCCGAACACGGTGAATCCGCCCCAGTTGGTGTCGAGGGTGGCGGAGTTGTCGGCGAGGTTGATGTACCAGTCCGTGCTGGCCGAGTTGGTGCCGGCCACCCGCTCCTCGAAGGTCAGCTGCGATTCGGGGAAGCGCGGGATGGCGCGGGCCATGGCGAGCGTGCCAACCACGTTGCTGTAGCGTGGACCGACGGTGAACTCGTTCGTGATGGAGCCGTAATTGGGGGTCTCGTAATAGCCGGCGTAGGCGTAGGTGCTGCGCGGGTCGGGCACCCGGGCCAGACCGGCCTGCATGACGAACCCCGTCGCGACCCGGTGGAGCATCAGGTTGTCATAGGCGCCGGTGCGGACGTAGCGGAGGAAGTTGGACACGGTCACCGGCTTGTCCTGATCGAAGAGTTCCACGTCCATGCTGCCCACCGACACGGTCCCGTGATAGTAGGTGAAGCGCAGCAGGGTGTTGCTGGCCCCGGGGGCGGGCAGGAGGCCCAGCAGGAGGCCGGCGGCAAGGAAGACAGGCAGGGAAATCTTCACGGCTTGGGTTCGGTCGATTGCGGCAAAACCTAACATGAATCCGCCGGGTTGGGAAAGGGTTTGTCGGGCGTTGGCCGGGCCCGGGGGCGCCCCCGGCGGGCGGTCTGCCGTCTTGCGTCCGGAGGGGCAGCCCTTATCTTCCGCGCCCATGCTGTTGTCCGTCTGCGTCCGTCGCCCCGCCGCGAGGGCGGCCTGCTTCCTGTCCATTTTCTGGGCTGCCCTGGCCGCGGCGCCGGCTGCCCAGGTCACCGGCCGAGCCGCCGACTACCCGCCCCCCGTGCAACCGGCGTCGCCCGAGGCGGAGAGCGCGCTCAAGCGGTTTCGCGTGGCCAAGGGCCTGAAGGTGGAACTGGTTGCCGCCGAGCCCCTCCTGGCCAACCCGGTGGCCTTCACCCAGGACGAGCACGGGCGCTTTTATGTGGTCGAGACGTTCCGCCTCCATGCCGGCGTGACGGACATCCGCCAGCACATGGACTGGCTGGACGAGGAACTGGCGGTCAAGACGGTGAAGGAACGCGTGGCCTACATGACGCGCCGCGAGGGCAAGCGGATTGCCGATTACACGAAGCATTCCGACCGGCTGCGGCTGGTCTGGGATGCCGACGGGGACGGCCGGGCGGATCAGGCCGCCGTGCTGGCCGACGGGTTCAACGGGGTGGCTGACGGCATTGCGGCCGGGGTGCTGGCCCGGCGCGGCGAGGTTTATTTCGCCAACATCCCCAGCCTCTGGAAATTCACGGTGCCCGGGCTGGAAGGAGCCGGCGTCTCCCTGCCGCCGGGGTTGCCCTACCTGCCGCAGGCGCCGCGCGGGCGTCCCCGCATGGAAAACCTCGCCACCGGCTTTGGCATCCGGGTCGGCTTCCTGGGCCACGACCTGCATGGCCTCTGCTGGGGACCCGACGGCCGCATCTATTACAGCATCGGCGACCGGGGCGCCCACGTGCGCACCAAGGAGGGTGGGTTGATTGAGTTGCACGAGACGGGGGGCGTTTTCCGCAGCGAACCGGACGGTTCCAACCTGGAACTGTATGCGACCGGCCTGCGCAACCCGCAGGAGCTGGTCTTCGACGAGTGGGGGAACCTGTGGACCGGGGACAACAACTCCGACGGCGGCGATCCCGCCCGCTGGGTGCAGGTGGTCGAGGGTGGTGACAGCGGTTGGCGCATCGGCTGGCAGTTCATCACTTCCCCCAACGCGCGCGGCCCCTGGCTGTCCGAGCGGATGTGCTACCCGCGATTCGAGGGGCAGGGGGCCAGTTTCCTGCCGCCCCTGGCCCTCATTGGCAATGGTCCCAGCGGCCTGACCTATCACCCCGGCACCGGCCTGAACGACTCCTTCCGCGGTCGTTTCTTCCTGTGCGACTTCCGCGGCGGCACCGGCAGCGGCATCCACCAGTTTGGGGTGAGGCCCAAGGGCGCCAGCTTCGAGGTGGTGGAGCGCGCCGAGTTCATCTGGGATGTGCTGGTCACCGACGGGGACTTCGGGCCCGACGGTTCCTTCTACCTCACCGACTGGGTCAATGGCTGGAACCAGACCGGCAAAGGCCGCATCTACCGCGTGTTCGACCCGGCCACCCGGGCGAACGCCCTGCACCAGGAGGTCCAGCAACTGTTGGCCGCCGGGTTTGCCCGGCGCCCGGCGCCGGAGTTGGCCGCCCTGCTGGCCCATCCCGACCAGCGGGTCCGGCGCGAGGCGCAGTTTGCCTTGGCGGCGCGGGTGAAGGACGGCGCCGTGGACGCCTTCACCAAGGTTTTGCATTCCGGCGTGGAGGCCGCGCTCGTCTCCCGTGCGGCCGCCCCGGCGCAGTTGCAGCCGCGCCTCGCCCGGGTGCATGCGGTCTGGGGGCTGGGTCAGGTGTCGCGCGGCCGGGGCGCGGCCGCCCAGGCGGCGTCCAGCCTCCTGGTGGCCGCCGTGGGCGACGCCGACCCCGAGGTGCGCGGCCAGGCGGCCAAGGCCCTGGGCGACATCACCCTGACGGCGGCGCGCGCGCCGCTCGTCGGTCTCCTGCGCGATCCCGAGCCGCGGGTGCGCTCGCTGGCCGCCATTGCGTTGGGCCGGATCGGCGGGTCCGCAGCCGTCCCCGCCCTTGTGGAAATGCTGCGGGCCGCGGGCAACGACGATCCGTATCTCCGGCACGCGGGCGTCATGGGATTGCTGGGCTGCGCCGGGGTGGCGGAGTTGCAACAGCTTTCCGCCGATCCGGCGGTGGGCGTGCGCCTGGCCGCGGTGGTGGCCCTCCGCCGCAGGGCGCGGCCGGAGGTGGCGGATTTCCTGCGGGACAACGACCCGCTGGTGGTGCTGGAGGCCGCCCGGGCCATTCATGACCTGCCCATCGAGGGCGCCCTGTCCAAGTTGGCCCCGCTGCTGGGGGACACCAACCTGCTGGCCCGCCAGGAGGCCGCCTCCCGGCGGCAGCGCGAGCAGGTGGCGTCGGCCAAGAACCTGCGCAATCCCAAGCCCGGCGACGAGCCGGACGTCCTGTATGCCCCGCTGCTTCGGCGGGTGGTCAACGCCCACTTCCGCCTGGGCGGGGCGGGGAGCGCGATGGCGTTGGCGGACTTTGCGGCGTCCGGGCCGGGCCCGGATGCGGTGCGCGCCGAGGCCATCGGCACCCTGGCCAACTGGGCCCAGCCCTCCGGCCGGGACGCCGTGACCGGGCTTTGGCGCCCGCTTGATCGGGGCAAGCGGCAGATCGCCGCCGCCCGGAACGCCCTGAAGGCGCGGTTGCCCGCGCTGCTGCAGGGGCAACCGGCGGCGGTGGAGCAGGCGGTGTTGAAGACCGCGGCCAGCCTGGCCGTGCCGGAGGCCCTCCCGGCGGCCTTCGCGGTGCTGGCGGATACCGGCCGTGCCGCCAAGGTGCGCGCGGAAGCGCTGCAGGCGCTGGTCGAGCTCAAGTCCCCGCGCCTGGATGAGGCCCTGAGCCTGGCCCTCGCCGACCAGGCAGAGGCGGTGCGGACGGTGGCCACCCGCGTGCAGGCCAAGCGCAAGCCGGGTGACGCCACCGCGCAACTGCGGTCCGTCCTGGCCCAGGGCGGCCTGCGCGAGAAGCAGGCGGCCTATGCCGCGCTGGCCACCCTGCCCGGGTCGGGGGCCGACACGCTCCTGGCGGAGTCGCTCGACCAGTTGCTGGCGGGTCGGCTGGCGCCGGAACTGCACCTGGACCTGCTGGCCGCCGCCGGGCAGCGGCAGGCCCCGGCGGTGCAGGATCGCCTCGCCCGCTTCGAGCGAGCCCGGCCGGCCAACGACGACCTGCGGTCCTACCGCGAATGCCTCTCCGGGGGCAGCGCGGAGGAGGGCCGGAGGATTTTCCGCGAGCGCGCCGATGTCTTCTGCCTGCGCTGCCACAAGGTGAACGGCGAGGGTGGCGACGCCGGTCCCGACCTCACCGGCATCGGCGCGCAGAAGTCCCGGGAATACCTCCTGGAAGCCATCCTCTATCCGAACCGCCAGATCGCCCAGGGCTTCGAAAGCGTGGTGGTGACCCTGCAGAACGGAGCCACCTATGCCGGCACCCTGAAGAAGGAGACTGACACCACGCTGGACATCCTGTCCCCCGAGGACGGTCCGGTCACCGTGAAGAAGTCCGAGATCCAGAAGCGGGAACGGGGTCCGTCCGCCATGCCGGAGGAGCTCCGGCAGATCCTCGGCAAGCAGGACATCCGGCACCTGATCGAGTTCCTGGGCAGCCTGAAGTGAGGGGGCTTCCCGCCCCTGCCCACCGGTTGGTTCGCCCGCGCGGCAACTTCCCCGGAGTTTTCGCTTGCGCGGTCCCCGCCCCGGCCTGAAAACACCGCGGCATGTTTTCCTCAGAAGTGCGTTCCGTTCATTTCATCGGCATCGGCGGCACGGCCATGGCCAGCGTGGCGGGGGCCATGAAGGACAAGGGCTTTGTGGTCACGGGATCGGACCAGAATGTCTATCCCCCCATGTCGACCTTCCTGGCCGCGAAGCAGATCGAGGTCATGAACGGCTACGCGGAGGCCAACCTGAACCACCAGCCGGACCTCGTGGTGGTGGGCAACGCCATCTCGCGCGGCAACCCGGAGGCGGAGGTGGTGCTGGAGCGCAAGCTGCGGTTCTGCTCCCTGCCGGAGCTGCTCAAGGAGTATTTCATCCGCGGCCGCCGCTCGATTGTGGTGGCCGGCACCCATGGCAAGACCACCACGACCAGCCTGCTCACCTGGGTGTTCGAGCACAACGGGCTCAACCCCAGCTACCTCATTGGCGGCATCCCCAACAACCTTGGGCAGGGGGCGCGCTTCACGGACAGCGAGTGGTTCATCATCGAGGGGGACGAGTATGACACCGCCTTTTTCGACAAGCGGAGCAAGTTCGTCCATTACCTCCCCGAGGTTGCCATCCTGAACAACCTCGAGTTCGACCATGCGGACATTTTCCGCGACCTGGGCGAGATCCAGACCAGCTTCCGGCGCCTCATCAACCTGGTCCCGCGCAACGGGCAGCTGCTGGCCAACGGGGACGACCCGAACCTGGCGCCGCTGCTGAACGTGACGCACTGCCCGGTGAAGCGATTCGGCCTCGGTGAGGACAACGCGGTCCGCGCCTTCAACCTGAAGCTGGGCCCCACGGCGAGCGAGTTCGAGACCCCCAGCGCGAAGTTCCACATCGACCTGGTCGGCGAGCTCAACGTGCGCAATGCGCTGGCCGTGGTCGCGGCGGCCAAGCATTGCGGGCTCAAGAACAGCCAAATCCAGTCCGCCTTCAGCACCTTCAAGGGCATCAAGCGCCGCATGGAGGTGCGCGGCCTGGCCGGGGGGGTGACCATCATCGACGACTTCGGGCACCATCCCACCGCCATCCGCGAGACCCTGCGGGCGCTGCGCCTGAAGTTCCCGACCCAGAAGATCCACGCCATCTTCGAGCCGCGCAGCAACACCACCCGGCGCAACGTCTTCCAGCAGGAGCTCGCCGCGGCCTTCGCGGACGCCGACGCGGTGGTGGTCAGCCAGGTGGCGCGGCTCGAGCAGGTCCCGGCCGCCGAGCGCCTCGATCCTGAGCGCCTGATGCGCGACCTGCAGGCCGCCGGCAAGCCCGCCGCCTACCTGGCCGACGTCGACGCCATCGTCGACCACTGCGTGAAGAACGTGCAGGGCGGGGAAGTCATCTGCGTGTTCAGCAACGGCGGCTTTGGCGGCATCCACGCCAAGCTGCTCGACCGCCTGCGAACCCGGCGCTGACCCGGTCCCGCCCCGCATGAAGCGCGCCGCCGCCCCCGCCCCCATGCCGCAGACGCGGCCGCCGCTGGCGCGCATGCTGCAGATCCACGAGGCCATCGCCTCGGGGCGCTACCCCAACGCCACCACCCTGTCCCGCGAGTTGGAGGTGGTCACCAAGACCATCCAGCGCGACATCGAGTTCATGCGGGACCGGCTGGACCTGCCCATCGAGTATGACGGCCGGCGCTTCGGCTATCATTACACGGAGGAGGTCAGCGCGTTTCCGACCCTGCAGATCACCGAGGGCGAACTGTTCGCCCTGCTGGTGGCGGAGAAGGCCCTCCAGCAGTACCGCGGCACCAACTTCGAGAAGCCCCTGGTCAGCGCCTTCAAGAAGATGGCCTCGTCCCTGCCCGACACCGTCTCCCTGCACCTGGCGGACTGGGACCAGACCATCTCATTCCGCCACAGCGCCGAGCCCCTGCTCAACCTCGAGATCTTCGATGTGCTGGCCAAGGCCACGGCGGGGCGCCGCCAGCTCGAGGTGGCCTACCGCAAGCCCGGCAGCCGCCAGGTGGAGACCCGGCGGCTCGACCCCTATCACCTCGGCAACATCAACGGCGAGTGGTTCCTTTTCGCCTACGATCACCTGCGCCGCGACATCCGGACCTTCGTGCCCCAGCGCATCCAGTCGGCCCGGCCCACCGGGCAGACCTTCGAGCGGCCCCGCAAGTTCTCCGTGGAGAAGATGCTGCGCGACAGCTTCGGCGTGCAGTCCGGCAAGGGGGACTTCCGCGTGGTGCTTCATTTCGACCCCCACGCGGCCGACTACATCCGCGAGAAGCGCTGGCATCCCAGCCAGGAACTGGCCGACCTGCCCGATGGCCGGGTCGAGCTGCGTCTGCGCCTTTCCAGCCTGGCCGAGATCCAGCGCTGGATCCTCGGCTGGGGCGGCGCGGCCGTGGTCCAGGAACCCGCCGAACTGGCCCAGTCCGTCCGCGAGGCCGCCCGCCGGATGGCAGGGTAAAGGGGGACGATCGCCCAAGGGGCCGAGGATGCCCAATCCGGGGCCGCCCGTCGCGGGGAGGTTGCCCGGATCGGCCAGGAGGACGAACCGCGCGCCTCCAATCCGCGCTCCAACATCCCGGGTCAGTTCCGCCCCGTCCTGCCGATAATCAGGGGTGGCCCCCGCGTCCGGCCCGGAGGCAACTCCCCGCTTGAACCCGCCCGGGCCGTTTGAAAGCATCCACCCGCTCAAGCCAACCATGCACAACATCTTCGTCACCGGCGCCGCCGGGTTCATCGGCAGCAACCTTGTGGACCGCCTCCTCGCCGACGGCAAACAGGTCGTCGGCTGGGACAACTTCTCCACCGGCCAGCCGCGTTTCCTCGAGGCGGCCCAACAGAACCCGCGCTTCAAGCTGGTCCGCGGCGACAACCTCGACCCCGACGCCCTCGCCGCCGCCATGAAGGGCTGTGACACGGTGTTCCACCTGGCCGCCAACGCCGACGTCCGCTTCGGCCTCAACCACCCGAGCAAGGATCTCCAGCAGAACACCATCGCCACCTTCAATGTGCTGGAGGCCATGCGCGCCAACGGCATCAAGACGATCGCCTTTTCCTCGACCGGTTCGGTCTACGGCGAGGCCACCCTCATCCCCACCCCGGAGGATCATCCGTTCCCCATCCAGACCTCCCTCTACGCCGCCTCCAAGGTGGCCGGCGAGGGCCTCATCCACAGCTACTGCGAGGGTTTCGGGTTTCACGGCTACATCTTCCGCTTCGTCAGCATCCTGGGCGAACGCTACACCCACGGGCATGTGTTCGACTTCTACCGCCAGTTGCTGGAGCACCCGGATCACCTGAAGGTGCTCGGGGACGGCACCGCCCGGAAAAGCTATCTCTACGTCCAGGACTGCGTGAATGCCGTGCTCCACGTCATGAATGCCGGCCTCGCCGCCAAGGCCAGGCACCGGGTGGAGACCTACAACCTCGGCTGCGACCACTATGTGCAGGTGAACGACTCGATCGGGTTCATCTGCCGCACGCTGGGCCTCAAGCCACGCCTCGAATACACCGGGGGCGACCGCGGCTGGGTCGGGGACAACCCCTTCATCTTCCTCGACACAAAGAAGATCCTGTCCACGGGCTGGAAGCCGCAGTTGACCATCCAGCAGGGGATTGAGCGGACCCTGCAATGGCTCCAGGCCAACCGCTGGGTTTACCAGGAGCGCGGCGACAAGTAGGCCCGAACGTTCCCTGTCCCGCCCATGGACTCCTCCCCGCGCGTCACGGTCATCGGCCTCTGGCACCTCGGGTGCGTCACCGCCGCCTGCACCGCCCGGCACTTCGACGTGACCGGGCTCGACTTCGACGAGGCCCTCATCGCCGGGTTGCAGCAGGGGCGGGCGCCCATCCTGGAGCCGGGCCTCAACGAGCGGCTTGCGGAGGGGTTGGCCGCCGGGCGCCTGCGCTTCACCACGGACCCCGCCGCGGCGTGCCGCGGGGCCGACCTGCTCTGGCTCTGCGACGACACGCCGGTCAATGACGCGGACGAGTCGGACGTCGCCCACGTGTTGGAGCGCCTGCGGCGTTGCCTGCCTCATTTGCGCGACGGGGCGGTGGTGCTGGTCAGTTCCCAGTTGCCGGTCGGCACCATCCGGTCCCTCGAGGCGGACTGGCCCCGGCTGCACTTTGCCTGTTCCCCCGAGAACCTCCGCCTGGGCAAGGCCCTCGAGGCCTTTGAGAAGGCTGACCGCGTGATCGTGGGCACCCGCACGGAGGCCCCGCGGGCGCTGCTCGGGCAAATCTTCCGGCCCTTCACCCCGCAGGTCCTGTTCATGCGGACCGAGTCGGCCGAGATGGTGAAGCATGCCCTGAACTCCTTCCTCGCCGTCAGCATCACCTTCATCAACGAGATTGCGCGGCTCTGCGAGGGGGTGGGCGCGGACGCGAAGGAGGTCTCGGCGGGGCTGAAGAGCGAGCCGCGCATCGGCCCGCGCGCCTACCTGGGGCCCGGCGGCCCGTTCGCCGGCGGCACGCTGGCGCGGGACGTGGTCACCCTGACCCGCCTGGGGGCGGCCCAGGGCGAGAGCCTGTCCCTGATTCCCGCCATCAAGCAGAGCAACGACCTGCATCGCGGCTGGGCCTTCCGCCGGTTGCAGGGGCGGCTCGGCGGTCTGGCGGGCCGGACGGTGGCGGTGCTTGGACTGGTCTACACGCCCGGCACGGACACCTTGCGGCGCAGTGCGGCGGTGGAATTGTGCCGTCAGTTGGCGGGGGCCGGGGCGCGGGTGCAGGCCCATGATCCGGCTGTGCATTCCCTGCCGCCGGACCTGGCGGGTGTCACGCTGGCCGCCACCCTCGCGGAGGCGGTGCGCGGCGCCGAGGCCGCCGTGGTCTGCACCGAGTGGCCGGCGTTCCGGGAAGCCCCGTGGGCGACGCTGGCCCCCACGCTGAAGGCGCCGGCCGTGATCGTGGATCCCAACCGCTTTCTCGAGGCGGCCCTCAAGGGCGTGGGCGGCCTCGAGTTCCTCTCCGTCGGACGCCCGGCCTAAGTTCGGCGCGCGGGCTTCCGGCCCGCTTAGACCGTTCCACCCTCCCCTGGGTGGACTTATTCCCTCGCTCGGAGCGTGATCCACGAGGCTCTAGCCTCTTGCGCTCCCCCCCTCAGCCCGGCGTCCGCGGTAAGCGGGCCGGAGGCCCGCGCGCCGGGGGTTACTGGCGCGGGGTGACCACGCGGTAGAACCGCTGGGTGGCGGAGGCGGAGTCGAGGAGTGTTTCCACGCGGTTGGTCGGGAGGGCGACGAAATGAACGAGGTTGGACCAGGGCCCGGTCCCGGCCGGTAGCCGGTCGGCGGCCTGCAGGGTGTAGGTCCGGTTGGCGATGGCGCCAAAGGACAGCCGCGCGCCGGCGCCCGGGGCCGGCGTGGTGAAGGTGACCTGCAGGAAGCTGGCGGGATCCAGGGGGTCGGTGCCCGCGATGTATTCGGCGAGGTTGCCCATGCCGTCGCCGTCCTCGTCCCCGCCCGCGCTGAGGCTGCCCCCGGGCCCGTAGGCGGCCTCGTAGTAGTCCGGCAACCCATCGGCGTCGGTGTCGGCCACGATGTAGTTCGTGAAGTAGACGCGGTTGGTGAAGTTGATGAGCGTGGCGGTGAGGTTGGTGACCTCGACGCGATAGCTGATGGTGGCCGGGTTGGTGGGGGTCAGGAAGGTGCTGAAGTCATTGGTTTGGCTGGTGGCGATGATCCGCACGATCATGGAATTGCTGCGCCAGATGAAATAGAAGGGCGGCGGGGATCCGAAGATCGCGGCGCTGAGGGTGACGCTGCTGTTGACGACGTTGGTCATGGAGTTGGTGGTGGACTGGATGACGATGGGGGTGACCACGGGAATGAGCCGGGCGGTGGCGCTGGGGTAGGCGCTGACGGCGTCGGTGAGGAGGCAATCGTAGGCGCCGCCTTGGGCGAACTGGACGTTGGTGAGCGTGAGGATGTTGCTGGTGGCGCCGGTGAGATGGGGGGTGCCGGGTTCAAGGGGCATCCCGTTGAAGCGCCACTGGAAGGAGAGCGGCGGGTTGAGGCTGGTGGCGCTGACGCGGAAGACGGCCACGCGGTTGGTGGGGTTGGCCAGGACGTCCGGGGGCACGCGCAGGAGGAGGTTGGTGGGTTGCTCGAGGAAGGTGGGCGGGATGGCGAGCAGGACCTGGGCATTGGCGCTGACGGCGGAGCCGACCCCGTTGGCAACGACGACGGAGTAGGCGCCGCTGTCGGCGGGTTGGGTGTTGGTCACGCTGTAGGTGGCGTTGGTGGCGCCAGGGAGGGGCAGGCCGTTGCGGCGCCATTGGTATTCGAGGGGTGCGGTTCCCGAGGCGCCGACGGTCAGGGTGAAGGTGCCGCCGGGCGGCACGTTGGTGGCGGCGGGTTGGGCGGTGATGCTGGGGGGTTGGCCGAGCGTCAGGATGGCCGCGCTGCTGAGCGCGCTGCCGGCGGCGTTGCCGACCACGACGGTGTAGGTGGCGGCATCCGCGGCCTGGACGGCGGGGAGGATGAGGCTGGCATTGGTGGCCCCGGGCAGGGTGCTGCCGTTCTTCCGCCATTGGTAGGTGAAGGGCCGGGTGCCACAGGCGCTGACCTGGAAGGTGACGCGGCTTCCCGTGGCGGCGACGCGGCCCAGGGGTTGCTCGGTGAAGGATGGCAGGGCCGGGGGCAGGGTGGGGGCGGGCAACCCGGCGGTGGGCGGGGCGGCCGTCCAGTTGCCGGCGTCATCCCCCCAGACGGAGGCCTGGAGGCGCTGGAGGGAGGCGCCGCCGCCGTCGGCGGCGGCCGGCCAGGGCAGGGTGGCTGCATAGTCGAGGCGGTCAACCACGATGGAGGGGACATAGCCGGGGCCGGGGTCCGGCGCGGCGACGGGAGGGCCCGGGCGCGTGAGTTCGAGGGGTTCCCCCTCGTTGGCCAGGCTGCCGGCCCATGGGCCCAGCATGGGGACTGATGCCGGGACGGCGAACCGGGTGCGGAACGAGGCGGCCGCAGTTGGGTCGGCCGTCGGATCAAAGCCCACGATGAGGGCGAACCCGCCCGCTGGCAGGGTGAGGCTGGTGGGGAACCGGAAATGGACCCCTCCCTGCAGTTGCCAGGCGGCGCCTGGGTTGGCGGGATCCAGCAGCGCGACCGGGATGGCCGCCGGGTTGAGGATCTCGATGAACTCATCGCCGGGATCCCCGCCGGCGGCGGGATGAGCGTGGACTTCGTTGAGGACGAGCGGGCCGGTCATGGGCGCGGCATTGGGCAGGCCGGCCCCGGTGCGGAACTGGGCGAGGGAAGCGGGGTTGTCCTGGCCGAACGAGCGGGCGCCGAGCGGCACGAATCGGGCGCCGTCGCAGGTGAGCGCGCGGCCGAGGGAGCCGCCGTCCTCGGCGGCCCCGAAGGCGGCCTGGGCGCGGAACCCGGTGAGGTTGCCGAGGGCGTCCGCCTCGCTGAGGAAGACCTGCCCGCCGCGGGCGCCGTCCAGCGCGAAGCTGCCCGGGGCACCGCTGTTGAACTGGGTGGCGTAGAAGACGAGGTAGGCCCCGCCGGCCAGCAGGGTGCCGTCCGGGATGCGGAACTTCCTCAGGTCCGCCTCGCTGTCGCTGAGGAACCAGCCGCCGAGCAGCGCGGCGCGCGGGGTGGGATTGTAAAGCTCGACGGCATCCTCCTGGTGGGTTCCTGGTTGGGCGAGGACTTCGCTGATCACGGTGCTTGGCAGCGGCGCATAGTTGGCCGAGCCCGGGGTGGCGCTGGCCGGAAACGTCACGACGGTGCTGCCGCCGTCGGGCAGGCGGCCCTGCGAGGCGCCCGGGGCCAGCGGGCCGAAGTCGACCCCGTCAATCAGCGCCTGGTTGGTGCCGTGGAGGCGCAGCGTGTCGCCGAGGTCGTTGAGGGCGAAGTTCACGTGGTCGCGGCCCTGGCCCGGGTCGCCGTCCGCGACAAACCGCGCGAACCCGCGCGGGCCGATGAACGACAGCGGCGCGATGGTGAACTGGGTGGTGCCGGAGATGGAGGGATCATCCGTGAGATGGAGTCCGCCGAGGTCGACCGGTTGGTTGGCGGGATTGTGCAGTTCGAACCAGTCGGCACCCCGGGCGGGTTGGCTCATCCATTCGTTGAAGCGCAGCCCGGCGGGAGTGCCGAGGGTGGCCGGGGCCCCGTTGGGCAGCCCGGGCGTCGGCGCCGCCAGCAGCCGCCAAGCCCCGCCGCTGCGGCCGATGGACAGGTCGGCGGCCTGGGGACCATACACCACGAAGTCGAGCACCTGCCCGTTGGTGGAGAAGAGGTAGACTGCGCCGCTTTCGCCCCCCAGCGAGAATGGCGCATTGAGGTCGGCCCCGGCGGCGGTCGATCCGGGTTGGCTCCCATCGCACCAGACCCGGATCTGGCTGTTGCCGGCCAGGGCGACCCCGGCGGGAAACACCCACCTCGGCCCGGCCGGGCTGTCGCCGAGGCCGAGGCCGCCCAGGCTCAGGGTCGACGCATTGGTGTTGGCAATCTCGATCCAGTCCGCCCGGGTGCCCCAGGGGCTGAAAAGCCCGGAGCTGTTGCGGGCGAGAACCTCGTGGAGGACGGCCCCCTGGTTGGCGAGCCGGTAATTGGCGCTGCCGGGGCTGGGGGTCCCGGGGAAGGACACCGTGTTGGCGGCGCCGTCCGGCAGGCGGCCCTGGCTGACCCCCTCGGCTTGGGGGCCGTAGGTGGCGCGGTTGATCTCCGTGCCGCCCGCGTCGGACAGCACCAGCGTGCCCCCGGTGGCGGGTAGCTTGAAGTCCAGGTGGGCCGGCCCGGGCTGTTCGTCGGCCAGGAGTTGCAGGAAGCCGCCGGGGCGGAGGAAGGACAGCGCGCTGAGCCGGGCCAGCGTGGTGTCGGAGGACAGATACAGTCCGCGCAGCGCGGCGGGCAGCAGGCTGGAGGTGTTGTGCACTTCGACCCAGTCCTGGCTGCCGGGCGCGGCGTTGGCCAGCCACTCGTTGAGGACGAGGGCGGAGGATGGGGCCACCGGGGTGGCGATGTTGGCCGCGCCGGGCGTGGGGGAGGTCAGTTGCCAGGCGCCGGCAACGCGGCCGACCGTGTAATCCGCCAACTGGGCCCCCAGGCTGACGCCATCCACGCGGTTGGTGGCGGGGTCGTAGAGGAAAACCCCGGTGCCGTTCCGGTCCAGCCCCCACCCCGTGTGCAGGCCTGGCGCCGCGGTGTTGGTGTCGCACCAGACCACGAGGTGGGCGCCGGCGGCGAGCAGCGTCCCGCCGGGGAAGACAAAGCGGCGGGGGTCGCCATGGTCGGTCAGGCTCCAACCGGTCAGGTCGACCGGGCCGGTGCCGGGGTTGTGCAGTTCAATCCAGTCCGGAAAACCGCCCCCGTGCGGAACTGCGGTGACGTTGTCGGCCATGAGTTCGTTGAGGACCACGGCGGGGTTGGGCGGCACGGGGCCGAGGGTGCCCGGCGTGCCATGGAGGAGGGTGGAGGCACGCCAGTTGGCCGGGTCATCGGGGTCGCCTTGGGCGTCGATGATTTCCAGGGAATAACCCGCGCCATCCGCGGGGGTGGGCCAGGGCTCGGCGTCGTCGTAGTCGACGGACAGGACGACGCTGCCGGCGGCGTCGCGGAGGGCGACGCGTTCGCCGCCGTTGTCGAGCGAGCCGCCAAACCAGCCGGCGACCTGCACGCCGGGGTAGCGGGCGGCGAAGGCGGCCGGGAGTTGGTCGGAGGCCAGGACGAGGCGGGCGCCGGCGGCCAGGGTGAAGTAGGGCGGGAAGGTGAAGCTGACGCCCTCGAGGGTCCAGCCGCCGAGGTTGAGGGGGGTGACACCGGTGTTCTGGAACTCGAGGAACTCGTAGGCGTCGCCGCCGGGCGGGTGGAACATGAGTTCGACCAGGCGCAGGGCGGGCCCGAGGGAGCCGACGGTGAAGGCGGCCTCGTTGAGGGCGCTCCAGTTGGTGCCATGGGCGAGCGAGCGGGCCTTGACCACGGTGGAGCGGGTGAGGAGGACGGGGGAGCCGGTGTAGGTGGACGCCTCGCCGGAGATGGCGCTGGAGCCGTAGACGCGGGGGTCGGCGCCGTTGGTGGTGAAGAGGATGGTGGTCCCCGGGCTGACGTTGGTCATGAAGAGGGCGTGGCCGGAGGGGACGGTGCCGCCGTGGCGGCTGAAGACGGGCGGTTGATTGGAGGGATAGACGCCGGCGGCGCGGAACTGGTTGAGGACATTGGAGGCGCGCTGGGGGAAGTAATTGGTGGTGTAGCCGGCGAGGTTGGTGCGGCCCAGCAGGGCGTTGACCTCGGTGAGCCATTCCCGGTCCCGGGTGAGGGGGTTGTTGGCGCGGGAGGTGCCGGTCTCGCCGGTGTCGCCCCAGCGGGCGGACTCGGGGACCATGGCGGAGTCGATTTCCTGGATGCGGCGCATGAAGAGGCTGGCCGGGCGGTTGGCGGCGAGCAGCGCGTCGTTGGTGAGCGGGAGGAGGGCTGGGGTCGAGAAGACGCCGTTGTTGAAGAAGTGGCGGTGGACGTGGTCGGCGTAGAGCAGGCGGAACTCGGCGTTGGTGCGCAGGAGTTGGAAGAGCGCGGTGGGAGTGTCGCCGGCGTCGAGGTCGGTGACGGCGTTGTAGGCGGCGCCCTTGAAGCTGTGCTCGGCGTCCCAGCTGTAGTAGCGCCAGCCGAAGCCGGGCACCCGCGCGCAGTACCAGTTCTGGTGGGCCCAGTCGTCGTTGCCCGCGTAGTGGTTCAGGACCATGTAATCAATGAACCAGGGCAGATCGAGCATGGCCTGCAGGCTCTCGTAGACGCTGTTGGTGGCCAGGCCGGACCGGGAAAGGGCGTGCATCGCGGTGTAATTGGTGTTGTAGCCGTTCACGATGGTCCCCACGCGGTGCTTGATGCAGTCGTAGGCGGCCTTGTCCCCGCCGAAGTAGGAGGCGCTGAAGGAGTGGTCGGGGCGCTCGTGCAGGCAATGCAGGCCCCAGTAGAGCCCGTTCAGGTAGACGTGGACGTAGCGCCCGTGCGGCCCGAGGCGGCCCATGGCCTTTTGCAGGTCGGCCACGTACTGGTCGCGGGTATAGGTGGCCCGCTGGCGCTGGTCGTCGGCGGCGCTGCCGCCGTTGTAGGTCCAGTAGTAGTTGGAGCCGGCGTCCACCACCAGCGTGTCGAACTCATCCACGGGGGAGTCCGGGAACACGCGATGCCGGAGCTTGGTGGGCCCGAACTGCCCGCTGAAGAGCAGGCGCATGGAGAGCTTGCGGGACTTCCAAAAGCCGCCCGAGTCATTCGGGCTGGTGCCGCCGACCACCTCGAGTCCGGCCAGGACGTTGAAGCCCTCGGAGCCGTCGGGGTGGATGAGTTCGGCGCTGACCTGCTGTTGGTTGAAGGCTTCGCGGCGGACGTAGACGCCTTGGGCGGGGCCGAAGAGGAGGTTGGTGTGGGTGACGATGGAAAGGGTGGGCAGGGAGAGGAGCCCGGCGCGGGCGCGGGGTCCGTAGTTGTTGGCGCTGTTCGTGAGCACCTGGGGATCCATCTCGTAGTCCGCCTGGGCATCGACGCAGTTGATGCCGGCCACCGAGCACGGGGAATCCCAGATGAGGGGATAGCCGGGCGGGTTGGTGGACTGCATCAGGACATGGTCGGGGAAGATGTAGGTGCGGGTGAGGGGTTCCGAGGGGAGGAGGCCGGGCTTGAAGGCGGCGGCGCGGAGCGTGATGGCGCCGCGCTGCGGGGAGCCGGCGATGGTGAGGGCGGCGGAGTAGAGGCTGTTGCTGGGGCCGGGGGCGCTGCCATCGAGGGTGTAGCGGATCTCGGCGCCCGGGGTTTCGGTGGCCAGGGTGAGGGCGAAGGGCTGGCTGAAGAAGCCGCTGCGGACCGAGGCGCGCGGGGTGGGGAGAAATCCGCCCACGGCGTAGGTCGGGTTGTTCGCGGTGCCCGGGCTGGGCAGGCTGAAATGGCTGGCGTTGGTGCCCGTGACCAGGCCGTAGGCGACGTCGGCGCGTTGTTCGGGGTAACGGTTGAAGCCGTGGGCCACCGTGCGCGGCAACTCAGGCCGGACCAGGGCGAGGTAGCCGCCCCCGGACGCGAGCGTGAAGCTGGCGTGGTTGGTGGTCCCGGGGCCCGTGGCCTGCCGGTCCTTGCCGGAGGCGAAGACGATCAGGTATTGGCCGGCGGCCATGGGCGTGTCCGGGAATGTCCACTTGCCAGGGGCGGCCGGATCATCCGTGAGTGACCAGCCGAGCAGGTTGACCGGGCTGCTGCCCCGGTTGTGCAACTCGATCCAGTCCACCTTCTGTCCGTCGGCGTCGGCCAGGCTGTTGAGGTTGTCGGCGAGGATCTCACTGATGACCACGGTCGGGGCCAGCCCGGGCGTGAGCGTGCAAGTCCAGTTGCCGCCTTGGAAGGCGTTGGGGGTGGGCGCCAGATCCTGGATGCCATGGCCGGGGGTCCACGCGAAGGTCACCCCCCCGCTGGCCGGGGCGCCGAACTGAAAGAGGTAACGATCGCCGCCCATGGTGGTGACGGTGGAGGCGGGGACGCCGTTGACGGTCAGGTCCGCGGCATCCACCCCGGCGACGCGTTCCGTGAAAACCACCTCGGCCTGGGTGAGCGAGGTGACGGTGGCGCCGGGGGCCGGGGTGATCGAGGCCAGCCCGGGTGGGGCCAGGTCGGCCAGGGTGTAGATCCAGGACGTGTTGGGGCCGCCGGGGTTGAGGGGGTTCCCGGCGGCATCCGTGATGGCGGTGTCCACGTCGAGGTCCACCGCCACGGCTCCGGGAGGGGGTGGGGAGAACAGGAAGGTGAAGGTCGCACCTCCTCCCGTCACGGCCGTGGCGGGGATCTCGTTGATGAGGAGGTCCGTGTTGCGGACGCCGGCGACCGGTTCCGAGAAGGTGACGGTGATTTGGGTGAGGGTGGGCAGTGTGCTGCCCGGGCCCGGGGTGAGGCCCATGATGGTGGGCGGGGTGATGTCCTGCGCGAGGGTGCGCCCGAGCAGGGCGACCCACAGAGCCAGGACAGGCAGAAGGGCGCGGGGGGGCATGGGAACCCATGCACTTAAGCATGGCGCCCGTTCCGAATCGAGGGGGAATTCACGGCCCGCATGGCTTGGGGGCGGGCAAGGCGGAGGTCGGTGGCAGGATGCCCAAAAAAGTTGGAACGTCCGCGGGTGGAAAAGGTCGAAGGCCGTTGTGCAACGGATTCTGCCCCTCTTCCTCGCGGTCTGGTTCTCCTGCACCCTGCCGGGTTCCGGGGCTGGCCTGTTTTTGGCCCATGACGCGGAGTTCTGGCGGCCCCTGCCGCCGATCCCCCCGGTGCGGCCGGTGCCGCGGCCGCCCCCGGCCTGGGAACCGCTGGAAACCCGGCAGACCCAGGTGGACGTGCAGGTGCGCGACCAGGTGGCCACGACGCGGGTGGAGCAGGAGTTTTACAACCCCAACCCGCGTGCCTTGGAGGGCACCTTCCTGTTGCCGGTGCCGCGGGGGGCCCAGTTGACGCGGTTCACCCTCGACATCAACGGCAAGCCCGTGGAGGCCGAGTTCCTGCCGGCGGACAAGGCGCGGGGCATCTACGAGGACATTGTCCGTCGCACGCTCGACCCGGCCCTGCTGGAATATGCCGGGCGCGACCTCTACAAGGTGCGGATTTTCCCGGTGGAACCCCGCAGCACCCGGCGGATCACCCTGTCCTGGTCGCAGGTGCTCAAGCTGGAGGATGGGTTGGTCAGTTACAGCCTGCCGCTGGCCGGGGATCGGCAGGCCGCGCGTCCGGTTGGATCCTTTGGTTTCCGGATGCGGTTGGAGACGACCCGGGCGTTGAAGGCGCTCTACTCGCCGAGCCACGCGCTGGAGATCCGGCGGGACGGCCCGCACCGCGCCACGCTGGGCCACGAGGCGCGCAA
Organism: Verrucomicrobiota bacterium; assembly: GCA_046048995.1. Lineage (GTDB taxonomy): Bacteria > Verrucomicrobiota > Verrucomicrobiia > Limisphaerales > JADJPG01 > JBJOEZ01. The sequence continues at coordinate 21,097 of JBJOEZ010000010.1, forward strand.
CGTGCGTCCGGAGACGGACCTGCAGGTGTATTTCTCCACCGCGCCGGACGAGGTGGGCGGGACGCTGTTGGCGCACCGGGCGGGTGGCGGGGACGGCTATTTCCTGTGGTTGGCGGCCCCGGGCATGTCGGCCAAGGCGGCCAAGGCGGTGCCCAAGGATGTGGTGCTGGTGCTTGACACCTCGGGGTCCATGGCGGGCCCCAAGCTGGAGCAGGCGCGCAAGGCCTTGCTCTTTTGCGTGGAGAATCTCAACGAGGCTGACCGCTTTGACCTGCTGCGCTTTGCCAGCGAGGTCGAGCCGCTGTTTGACCGGGTCACGGAAGTGACGCCGGACAGCCGGGCACGGGCGCGGGCGTTTGTGGGCGGGTTGAAGGCCATCGGGGGCACGGCCATCGACGACGCGCTGCGCCAGGCGCTGGCCCGCAAGCCGGCGGGGGACCGGCCTTATGTCGTGGTGTTCCTGACCGACGGGTTGCCGACGGTGGGCCGGACCCGCGAGGAGGACATCCTGGCCGGGGTGCGCGACCTGGCGGCCGCGCATGTGCGGGTGTTCTGCTTTGGGCTGGGCACGGACGTGAACACGCGCCTGCTGGACACGGTGGCCCAGGACACGCGGGCCAGCAGCCAGTATGTGCTGCCGGAGGAGGATATCGAGGTGAAGGTGTCGGGCTTCTTCAGCAAGGTGAAGGATCCCGTGCTGGCCGGGCCGCGCCTGCACTGGCCGGCGGAGGTGCGGGTCAACCGGTTGTATCCGTCGCCGGTGCCGGACCTGTTCCAAGGCGAGCAGGTGGTTCTGGTGGGGCGCTACAAGGCACCCGGGCGGGGGCAGGTGGCCCTGGAGGGGACGGTCAACGGCGAGAATCGGCGGTTCACGTGGGACGCGGCTTTCCCGGAGACCGCCACGGGGCACGAGTTCCTCCCGCGCCTGTGGGCGACGCGGCGGGTGGGCCACCTGTTGGATGCGATTCGGTTGGGCGGGGAGAATGCCGAACTGAAGGAGGAGGTCGTGAGCCTGGCGCGGCAGTATGGCATCGTGACCCCCTACACGGCGGGACTGATTGTGGAGGACGAGGCCCGGCGGGGAGTGCCGCCCCCGGCCCGCACCGTGCAGATGGAGCCCGCGGCCGCGCGGGAACAGGTCGAGTTCTTCCGGCGGTTGAACGAGGAGAGGTCCGGCCCCGCCGCGGTGGCTGGCGCGCGATCCTACGCCACCTTGAAGTCGGCCGAGGTGCCGGCCTCCGCCATCGCCGGGGGTGGCCGCGAGGTGCTGCGGGCGGCGCCGTCGGCGGGGCAGGGCGGGCCGGCTTCCAGTCGTTACGTCGGGGGCAAGGCCTTTTACCGGGTGGATGCGGGTTGGGTGGACGCGGCCCTGCAGGGGCAGGCGTTGTCCCCGTCGGTGACGGTCCTCTTTGGGTCGGTGGAGTATTTCGAGTTCCTGCGGCGCGAGCCCGAGGCGGCGCCGTGGCTGGCGTTGGGCCGTCGGGTGACCTTTGTCCTGCGCGGCACCGTCTACGCGATCACGGAGTAGGGGTGTGCGCGGTCGGCATGTGGCCGCTGCGCGGCCTCGGTCAGGGTGCCGGGGGCGTGGGCAATCGGCCCGCGAGGGTGTTGCGGGCGTTTTGCAGGGCGGCCACGGCGGCGGGGTTGTTGGCCGCCACGGTCATGAACTGGTCGACGAGACCCAGGCGCTGCTGGATTTGGTCGGGGGACAACTGGCCGGGCTGGGCGTAGAACTGTTGGTTGCCGTAGACGAGGTGCCAGGTGCGGAGGTTGGGGTTGGCCTCGGCGGACTTGGCGCCGATGGCGAAGCGGTCGCCGGCCAGGGCGGCCGCCACGTTGATCCACGACGCGGCCGGGATGGCGCCCTGCCGGGCCTGTTCAAGGAGCAGGTTGCGGGCGTCGGCATGATCGGCGCTGAGTTGGGCCACGGCCTGCAGGGCGGCGATGCGGCTGCTGGCGGCGGCGTTCTGCGGGTCGGTGATCATCTGCCGCAGGGCGGGCACGCCGGCGGCGTCCGGCAGGTCGGCCAGGGCGATGGTGGCGTAGTATTTCCAAGGTCCCTCGGCGGCGGCCTGAAAGTCGGTGACGGCGCCGGCACCCCCGTAATTCCTGAGGACATCAAACAGCGGGCCGACGTCCTTGCCGGTGAGGCGTCCGGCGGAGGCTTCGGCGAGGGCGGCCCGGGCGGCGGCGAGGGCGGTTTCACGGTGTTCCCCCGGCGCCTGCCGGTCGAGGGAGCCGGCCAGGAGGGCGATCTCGCGGGGGTCGCGCGTGGTGGACAGGGTGGCGGCCGCCAGTGCGGCGGCCTCGGGGCCGGTCATGCTGGAGAGGGCCTGGAGGAGGGACAACCGGAGGGTGGGGGAGCCCAGCAGGCCGGCGGTTCCAGGGAACGCCTCGAAGCTGATGTCCTTGTTCAGCGACAGGTATTCGAGGATGGCGGCCGCGCCGGCCGGGCCGCTTTGGGCGAGGCGATGCAGGCCCTCCTTGAGCGCGGCGGCGTCGGTTTCGGTCAGGGGCTTGTTCTTGAGGTCGAGGTTGGCGAGGGCCGAGACGATGCCGCGAGTTTCAGCGGTGGGCTGGGGATTGCCCGGGAGGATGACGGCGGCGGGTGCGGCGGGGGGCAGGGCTGGTTCCGGTGTGGTGGGGGAGGGAGGTTCGGGGGCCGTTTCCCCGGAACCGGTCACGGCATGCAGGGCCTTGGGCCGTTGATAGCCGGGCTGGCCGGGCCGGGAACCGGGCGTCGGAGCGGCCGCCTCGGCGGCGGGAGCGGGGGCGTCCTCCGGGGCGGGAGAGGGCCTGAGCAGGAGGATGGCGGCCACGGCTGCGACGCCGACGAGGAGGACGCCGAGCAGCAGGGGGGTGCGCACGCCTGGCGAAGCGGGTGGCTGGTTCATGACAACAGTGGGAGCACTGTAGCAGGGGAACGCGGCAGGCTCAATGGGGTTGGCGGGTGGTGGGTTGGTCGGCTTGGAGGCGTCGTGGGTGGGCGTAGATATTCATGCGTTGATCGCGCAGGAAACCGACCAGGCACTGGCCGCTGCGGCGGGCGAAGTCGACGGCGAGGCTGGAGGGTGCGGACACGGCGGCCACGATCGGGATGCGTGCGGCGAGGGATTTCTGGAGGATCTCGAAGGAGGCGCGGCCGCTGACGAGGAGGACGTGACGGGAGAGGGGCCAAAGGCCGGCGAGGAGGGCATGGCCGAGGACCTTGTCGACCGCGTTGTGCCGGCCGACGTCCTCGCGGAGGACGAGCAGGCGGCCGCGGGCGTCGAAGAGGCCGGCGGCGTGGAGGCCGCCGGTGAGGGCGAAGGCGGCCTGGGCCTGGCGGAGGCGCTCGGGGAGTTGGCGCAGCACGGCCGGGCGGAGGCGGAAGCCCGGGCGCAGGCGCGGGAACCGGCGCTGGACGGCCTCGATGGTGGCGCGCCCGCAGAGGCCGCAGCTGGAGGAGGCGTAGACATGGCGGGTGAGTTGGGCGTAATCGAGGCGCACGTCCGGGGCGAGGAAGACCTCCAGCACGTTGCCCGTGGTGTTGCGGGGCGAGGGGGCAAAGCGCTGCACGTCCTCCCGCCGGTGCAGGAGACCCTCGGTGGCAAGGAAACCGGTGGCCAGTTCCTCGTCATGGCCCGGCGTGCGCATGGTCACCACGACCGGCCGGGTGTTGACCCGGATTTCCAGGGGTTCCTCCACGGCCAGGAGGTCCGTCGTGGCGGCCGGCGCCCTGCCGCAGTCCCGGCGCCAGATGCGGTAGGGGCGGGTGGGGCTGGTGTTCATGGCCGAGGCCAACCCTAGCGGGCGGCGGCGGGGACGTTCCAACAAAAACCCGGCGCGGCGTGGAATGCGGTTGACCTGCCGGCCGGGCCGACGTTTCGATGGATTCAAGCCCGCATGACATCCGCCGCCGAATCGCCCTCCCGCCGTCAATGGCTGGTCCTGGCCGCCGCCTTCCTCGGGTGGATGTTTGACGGCATGGAGATGGGCATTTTCCCGCTGGTGGCGCGTCCGGCCCTGCAGGACATGCAGGCCGTGCTGGGCCCGGGCGACGAGGGGTTTGTCCAGCGCTGGATGGGCATTGTGACCGCCCTCTTCCTGCTGGGCGCGGCGCTGGGCGGCCTGGTGTTCGGCTGGCTGGGGGACCGCATCGGCCGGGTCAAGGCCATGACGTGGAGCATCCTCTGCTACTCGCTGTTCACGGGGCTTTGCTATTTCGCGGCTGCGCCCTGGCAGTTGGGGGCGTTGCGGTTTGTCGCCGCCCTCGGCATGGGCGGCGAGTGGGCCCTGGGCGTGGCGCTCGTCATGGAGACCTGGCCGGCCGCCCGGCGGCCGCTCACCGCCGGGTTGATCGGCGCGGCGGCCAACCTCGGCTACACCATCATCGCCGTGATTGGCATCGCCTTCCCCATCACCCGCGATTCGTGGCGCTGGGTCATGCTGGTCGGGGCGGCCCCGGCCTTGCTCACGTTCCTGATCCGCCTGTTTGTGCCGGAGTCCGAGCGCTGGCAGGCCGCCGTGCAGGGCGCGCGCACCTCGCCCCTGGCTGAGGTCCTGTCGCCCCGCCTCCGCCGCACCACCCTGCTGGCCATCGCCTTTGCCTCCATCGTGCTGATTGTGACATGGGGCATCGTGCAGTGGATTCCCCTCTGGGCCGACCGGATGACTGATGGGCAGCATCCGGTCGTGAAGGCCTGGTGCCAGTTGTGGCAGTCGCTGGGCGCCAGCCTCGGCTGCGTGCTGGCCGCCCTGGCCGGCGGATGGTTCGGACGGCGCCCGGTCTACTTCACGCTCTGCCTGTCCGCCCTGGCCGTCTGCCAATGGCTCTTCCGCGGCTTCCACGAGGTCAACGCCGGCTTCTACGCCGTGGTGTTCCTCGTCGGCCTGACCACGGCCTCGTTCTATGGCTGGCTGCCCCTCTATCTCCCGGAGCTTTTTCCCACGCGGGCGCGGGCCACGGGGCAGGGGTTGGCCTTCAACTTCGGCCGCATCCTGGCCGCCCTTGGCGCGTGGCAGATGCCGGCCCTGATGGGCCTCTTCGACAAGGACTACGCCCGGGCCGGCGCCGCCATCGTGCTGGTCTACCTGGTGGGCATGGTCCTGATCTGGTTTGCGCCCGAGACCAAGGACCGGCCGTTGCCCGACTAGGCCCCGGCTGCCCGCGGATCGCCCATCACCCCGCCGACCACCGTCTGCAGGATCGGCCGCAGGCCGCGGGCCTCCCCCCCGGGATCCTCCCAGCGCAGCACGCAGAAATCGGCCGGCGCCCCTGGGACCAACAGGGGTGGACAGCCGCCCAGGCGGGCGGGAATCTCCGAGAAGCGCTGCCAGGCCGGGGCCCAGGATTCCCCCAGCATGGCCGCCGCCCGGAACACCCCTTCCACCGGCGTGCAGGCCGAGCCCGCCAGGTTGGTCCGGCCGGGTTGCCGCACCACGCCATCAGCGCCCACCTCCAACTCCAGTCGCCCCAGGCGATGCCGGCCGGGCGGGGCCCCCGCCGCACTCATGGCGTCGGTGGTGTAATAGATACGGCCCGCCTTGCGGTGATGGATGAGCCGGAACAGGGCCGGGCTGACATGGATGCCGTCCGGGATCAGGCTGGTGCCCAGGCCCTCGAGGTCGAGGGCCCGCCAGAGGATGTTGTCATGGCGATCGAGCTGCTGGGGGCACCCGTTCCCCAGGTGGGTGAACCACAGCGAGCCGTCCCGGTCGGCCGCCTCGCGCAGGATGGCGGCGGGGGCGTTGGTGTGGCCGAGTTGGAGGCGCACGCCGTGCGCGCGCGCGTGGCGGATGGCGGCGAGGGCTCCCGGGCGTTCCGGGGCCATGGTGAGGAGCAGTGGCTGGCCTCCCGCGGCCGCGCGCAACTCGTCGATCAGCGCCGGGGCGGGGTCGATCATGCAGGCCGGATCGTGGGCGCCGGCGTAGCCCGGCTCGGCGGAGAGGAAGGGGCCCTCGAGGTGCCAGCCCATGATGGCGGCGGCCAGTTCCGGGTGCCGGCCGCGCTGGCCGACCAGGTGGCGCAGCCGCGCGGTCAGCCGGGGCCACTCCTCGGTGATGAGGGTGAGAAAAAAGCGCGTGCACCCGTCCCGGCGCAGCCCGCGCACCGCCTGCAGGAGGGCCTCCACCTCCAGGTCATCCTGCTGGAAGTCGATGCCGGCATAGCCGTTGACCTGCAGGTCGCAGAGGGGCGCGGCGAGATGGATGGGCAGGTCGGGCGCCGCGTCGGCGGGTTGAACCGCGCGGATGCGGCCGTCCTGCCAGTCGATGCGGACCGGCCGGGGGGAAGGAGCGGCGGTGAGCCAGCCGGTGATGGAACCGGAGTTCATGGGATGGACGGGATGGGCCCGGGCACGCCGGACAGGATGGCGCCGGCGCCGGCAGCCGACGAGCCGGAAGTGGCCTGGGCATCCGGGCGGCCCTGGCAGTGGCGGCTTGCCTCCGGGCGCAACTTCTGGCCTGCTGCGGCTTGTCCCCGGTGCATTCGACTACTGCCCCGGGTCCAGGGTGGCTGCCGGTCGTCGTGGCCGCAGTTCCTGGATCAGCGCCGGCGCCCATGGGGTGACGACGGCGTGGGGCCTCCGGCGCCCCACACCATCATCACCATCATGAAGATTCAACAGACATTCGGTTTGCTTGCCGCCCTGCTGCTCGGCCTGGGCGGGGCCGGCGCCCCTGTGCTGGCGGCGGCGGAGACTGCCAAGCTCAAGGTTGGCGACAAGGCGCCCAAGCTGCAGGCCGGCAAGTGGGTCCAGGGCGAGCCCGTGAAGGAGTTCCAGAAGGGCACCGCCTACATTGTGGAGTTCTGGGCCACGTGGTGCGGCCCCTGCCGCGCCACCATTCCCCACCTCAATGAGTTGCACACCCAGTTCAAGGACAAGGGCCTGGTGGTCATCGGCCAGAATGTCTGGGAGCGGGACGAGGCCAAGGTGGTCCCCTTTGTGAAGCAGATGGGGGACAAGATGACGTATCGCGTGGCCATGGACGACAAGTCCGCCGAGGAAAAGGGCGCCATGGCGGTGACCTGGATGGAGGCGGCCGGCCAGAACGGCATCCCCGCCGCCTTCGTGGTGAACAAGGAAGGCACGGTGGCGTGGATTGGCCATCCGGCCACCCTGAAGGAGAAGACCCTGACGCAGATCCTGGACGGGTCGTATGACCTGCAAAAGGCGGCGGCCGAGAAGGCGGAGGAGGCCAAGAAGGAGGCGGCGGCGATGAAGCACCAGCGCGCCTTTGCCACCGCCATGCGGGCGAAGAACTGGGATGACGCCGAGGCGGCGGCCAAGGCCATGGTGGAGGAGTCCGGCAACCAGGAGATGCTGCCCATGCTGCGCGCCCAAATCGCCATGGGTCGCAAGGATTACAAGGCGGCCTTCCAGCAGTTTGAGTTGTTTGCCGACAAGAACGCTGACAATGCCATGATGCAGAACCAGCTGAGCTGGACCATCCTGACCCGCAAGGACATCCCGGACGCCGACCGGGATCTCAAGCTCGCCCTCAAGCTGGCCGAGCGCGCGGCCAAGCTCACCCAGGGGCGCGAAGCCAGCGTGCTGGACACCCTGGCCCGGGCCCAGTTTATGAACGGCCTCAAGAAGGAGGCGGTGGCCACGCAGGAGCGGGCGGTCAAGGCCGCGCCTGACGACGAGAAGAAGGATTTGCAGGCCTCGCTGGAGAGTTACCGGAAGGGAGAACTGCCGGCGGCGGACTAGGCCCGGTTTTTGGGCAACCAATGGAGGGCGGGGTGCCGCGGAGGCATCCCGCCCTTTGTGTTATCTGGGCAGGAACAGGATCAGGTAGATCCAGTTGAGGCCGGCGAGGACGGCGCAGGCCTGCCAGAAGCGCGGTTGCTCACTGGCGGCGCGGAGGCGATGCCAGCGGCGGGCACCGGTGGGGCCCTCGAGGAAGCTCAGGATCCACCCGCCGGCCAGGAGCAGGAGGGCGAGGCTGAACAGGGGGTTGAACCGGAAGGCGGCGACAGGGTCGAGGTGGGTCCAGGCCAGGAGGCTGCGCGTGCAGCCACAGCCCGGGCAGGGAAAGCCGCTGAGCTGGCGCCAGAGGCAGGGGGGGAGCAGGGCAAGGCCGAAGTCGGCGGCCACGCGCAGTCCGGCGGCGGCGAGGAGACCGCCTCCCAGCACAGCGGCGGGCAGCCAGGCGGGGGAACGTTCCGGTGCGGGGCTATTTGTAGACCACCCGGGTGTCACAAATATGGTCCTGCAGGGCGCGTTTCTCGGTGTCGAAGGCGGCGATGATGTGGCCGATGTAGCAGGTGAGGTTGCTGAGTTGTTCCGCCCAGGCCCGGCCAAAGGCGCGCAGGGGGGTCAGTTGGGAGCCGTCCGAGCGCACGATACGCAGGCCGAGGGCCATTTTGCCGGGGGTTGCGCCATACTTGGCGATGAAGAAGGTGTTGTAGGCCACGCTGGCGAGGATGCTGACGCAGTTGATGGCGACCTGGAAGAGGAGGGAGGTCCCGCTCAGGTCACCGCCCCCGTTGGCCAGGGTGCCCAGGGTTCCGGTGGCCAGCATGACGATGGCCAGGGGAATGCCGATTACGAACAGCAGGATGATGCCGTCGATGAACTTGGCCACGAAGCGGACCCAGAAACCGGCGAAGCGGGCGCCCGGGTTGAAGGGGAGGGGCGAGGCGCCCGTGCTGCCCGGGACCCCGGCGCCGGCCGCGCCCGCGGTGCCTTGGGCGCAGCGCTGGAGGAAGGCCGGGCGGCAGCTGGGGCATACCCAGACGGTGCCGTACTGCACGGCGCTGGCCTGGTGAATGGCGTCGCCGCATTCGCTGCAGCGGACCGCGTTGTCGCCGGGGACGGGGAGGGGTGCGGGCGTCGGGGTCGCGGGTTGGGGGTCGGCCGTGGGACGCGCCTCGCGCAGGGGACGCCAGTCGGGCATGCCCTCGCGCCACACCAGCGTGTTGGGGCGGACGGTGCCGCTGGCGATCAGGGCGTCGAGTTGGGCGTCATCCACCGGGCCTTGTTGGCGCCCGTCGAGTCCGTAGTACCACTTGCTCATAAGCCGTTGACCCGGTCGGCACCGCGGGGGCGTGGCGTTCTGCTGGCCATGCCCGCCCGGGCGGGACGGGGATGCGCGCAGGGTGGGCCGGGGGCCGTCGCCTTGTAAAGGAAAACGGTGGCCGGGCTTGCCTGCCGGACCCAGCCAGGGTCAACCCGGCTGAACGATGGACACCACGAGGGCTTCCGGCCGCAGGTGGTGGCGGGCGGCCTCGCGGGTCTGCTCGACCGTGACGGCCTCGTAGTGGGCGTCCTCGGCGTCGGTGTGGCGCCAGCCCAGCCCGTAGAGTTCGTCGAGGGCGGTGGTCATGGCGTAGTTGCCGAGGTCCTGACGGGCGATTTTCTTTTGCCCGATGACCTTGGCCTTGGCGCGGGCCAGTTCGTCGGGGGCGAGACCGTCGCGGCGCAGGGACTCGGCTTCCTGGAGCAGTTCGGCCTCGACCAGTCCGACCTTTTCGGGGGCGGTCCCCACGTAGAAGGCGAAGTAGCCGGGGACGAGGCCGAGGAAGTTCTGGGCGCCCACGTAGTAGGCGAGGCCGAGCTTTTCGCGGATGCGGAGGAAGAGGCGCGAGCCGAGGTCGCTGCAGGCCTCCTGGATCAGCTCGAGCGCGCAGCGATGGGGGTCGCGGAGGGTGGTGCCGGGGAAGCCCATCACGAGCACGGCCTGCTTCTTGTCGCGGGTGTCGACGGTCCGGCCCGGTTCGCGGCGGGGCGGCGTGGCCTCCAGCCCGGCCAGCGGGGGGGTGCCTCGCCGCCAGGCCCCGAGGGCCTTCTGCACGGCGGCGCGGACGGCGGCGGCGCGCACGTCGCCATAGATGGCCAGCACGCAGTTGTTGGGGACGGCGAGGGCGGTGTGGAAGCGGCGGAGGTCGGCCGGGGTGATCTCCTGCACGCTCGCCTCGGTGCCGGCGCTGTGCAGGCCGTAGCCGGCCTCGCCGAAGAGCTCGCGCCGCATGGCCTTGCTGGCGCAGAGCAGGAGTTCGTCGCGCTGGGCGCGCAGGTGGGCCAGGTGAATCTGGCGCTCGCGCTCGAGGGCGGCCGGGGCGAAGGCGGGATGGCGGAGGACATCGGCGGTGAGAGCCAGGCCGGTGGCGAAGTCGCTGGAGAGAACCTCGGTGTTGAGGCCGAAGCTGTTGTTGCCGGCGTAGGTGTCGAGGTGACCGCCGACCGACTCGATCTCGGTGGCGATGGCCTCGGCGCTGCGGGAGCGGGTGCCCTGCAGCAGCATCCGGGTCATCAGCGTGGTGATGCCGTTGTTGGCGGCCGTCTCGGCCAGCACCCCGCCCTGGAAGACGGCCCGGAACTCGACGAAGGGCAGGCGATGGTCCTCCTTGACCAGCAGGCGCAGCCCGTTGGCGAGCTCGAAGAGCTGGACGGACTCCTCGGCGTGGCGGGCGGCCACGTGCAGGCGGCCCGGGGCGACGCCCTTGGGCAGGAGGGCGTAGAAGGTCTGGTTCTCCGGCGTGAGGTGGCGGCGCGCCACCCGCTGGAGGTCGGCCGGGGTGACGCGGCGGACGGCGGCCAGGTAGCGCTCGGAGAAGTTGAGGTCGCCGGCGGCCATCCAGTTGCCGCCGAGGTCCTGCGCCTGGCCCTGCATGGTCTTGCGGCTGGCCAGCGTGCCGGAGACGAACTGCTTGACCGCCTTGGCCAGCTCGGCGCGGCTGACCGGCCGGGCCTTCATCTTCTCCAGTTCGGCCAGCAGGGCCGCGCGCGCGGCCTCGAACTTGTCGGGCTCGATCACGGCGCTCATGCCGAAGAGGCCGGGATTGCCGGGGCTGTAGGTCCAGGCGTCGGCGCTGGCGACCAGGCCGAGCTTCTGGCGCACCTGCTGGTAGAGGCGCGAGCTGCGCCCGCTGCCCAGCAGGGTCGCCAGCACGTCGAGCACCGGGACATCCGGGTGGCGCAGGTCGGGGATGTGCCAGCTGTAATGGAAGTGCCCCATCTCGATGGGCGCCTCCTCGATCACCTCGCGCGGGGCGGTCTGGGCCGGCTCCTCCGGCAGGACGGCCGGGGGCAGGGAACGGGCCTTGGCCTGGGCGAAGGCGGCGCGGATTTGCTCCTCCACCTCGTCGGCCTGGATGTCCCCCACCACGACGAAGAAGAGGTTGTTGGGCGCGTACTTCTCGCGGTAATAGGCGTAGACGTCCTCGCGCTTGAGTTCGTTGAAGATGTCGGGGTAGCCGATGATCGTGCAGCGGTAGGGGCTGCGGGTGTAGGCCGTCTCGAAGAGGCGCCGGGCGCTGCGCTGGCCGGGGTCGTCCTGGCCCATGTCCATCTCCCGCCGGATCACGTCCATTTCCTTGGCCAGTTCATCGGCGGGCAGGGACGCGTTCTGCATGATGTCGCAGAGGATGTCGATGGCGATGCGCGCCCCGGTGTTGGGGACATTGATCCAGTAGACCGTGCGGTCGAACGACGTGTAGGCGTTCATGTAGCCGCCGGCCTCCTGGACCTCCTGGTCGATGCGGCTGGCCGGGCGGGTGGTGGTGCCCTTGAACAGCATGTGTTCCAGGCAATGGGACAGGCCCGCTCCCAGCCAGCGGCCCTCGTCGATGCTGCCCGCCCGGCACCAGGCCTGGGCCGATACCACGGGGGCGCTATGGTCCTCGCGGACGATGAGGGTGAGCCCGTTGCCCAGGGTCGTCACGCGCACCCCTGGGGGGATGGCGGGGAGGGAGTGGGCAGCGGGGCGGGGTGCGCTTTGACGGGCGTTGCGGCGGGGTGCGCGGCGGGGGGCGGACGGCATGGGGGGGAAGGTGGAGCGGGCCGGGGGCGGGCGCAAGCGCGGGATGCGGCCGGTCCCCGGGGTGGCCGACGGGGGCGGTCAGGCCTGGGCCTGGCCGGCGCCGGTCGGGGAGGGCTTGGCCCGGCGGGGGAGGAAGGGGTCGCGGAAGGCCTCCTCGAAGTCGTAGCCGCCCTTGAAGTCGTCGCGGCTGTCCTTCTCGGTTTTGCCGAGCAGGTTGGCCTCCACCATGTTGAAGACGATCTCGCCGAAGTCCTCGCAGCGGCGGATGCCCCATTCGTGGAGCACGGTCAGCGTCATGGGCCCGAACTGTTCGAGCGCGAAGAGGCGGATGCCTTCCAGGAGTTCCTGGCCGCTGACATGGCGGTTTTCCTTGCGGGCGCCCTCGCGGCCCTGCCGCACGACGTGCTTGGTCGTGTGGTCGAGGGCCTCGCGCAGGAACAGGTAGGCCTCGCGGGGATAGCGGGGATCCTTGGCCAGGATGGACTCGAGGCTCTCGTCGAAATTGGCGGTTTGCATGGGACGACTCATGGGGCCGGCGTTGCCGCGACCGGGACCGGGCCGGCTTGGTTGCTGCGCCAGGCCCGGACCGTCCAGCCGGCCAGGAGGAGCAGCAGCACGACGCACAGGAAGGCCTGTTGTTGCCGGGTCAGTTGCATCATGGCTGGCGTGACGCGGGTCACCGAGGAAGGAGTGTCCTCCAAAGGCGGGGGGCGGACAATGAGTTTTTCCCGGCCTCAGCCCAGGGCGGCCGTCCGCCCGGCCGGCACCCGCCCCAGGTGTTGTCCGAGGAAGACCTGCAGGAACCGGCGCACCTCCGCCACGGCGGCGGGGTCGGCGAGCCCGGGTGCGAGTTCCGTCCACGGGATGACCGCCAATTGGCGCAGCAGCGTCCGCCCGGCGGGGCTGAGCCGGGTCTCCCCGGGATCAGGGGCCAGCCCGCTTTCCTCCAGGAGTCGCAGTTCGAAGGCCAGCACAGGCACCGGGGAGGGGGCGTGGTGCGGCAGCCAGTCGAGGAGGTCGGACAGCAACTGAAAGGGGCCGGGCAGGGGGGTGTCGGTCTCGGTGGCCTGTTCCACCAACTGCACGGCGTAGGACGCCTGCTGGAGCAGGGCCAGATCCCGGCGCAGGCCGGCGTGCGTCTCCCGGACAGTCACCTCGCGGAGCAGGTGCAGGGACGACCGACGGCTGGGCAGGTAGCCGAAGTCGGCCAGGAAGAACAGGTCCAGTTTGCCGCGGAAGGGTGACTTCGGCCGGCGGGCCCCCTTGGCCACGGTGGCGAGCCGCCCGTGTTCCGCGGTCAGCCAATGGACGACGAGGCTGGTCTCGGTGAGCGGCCGGGTGCGGAGGATGAGGCCGGTGGCGGAGACGTCCATGGGACAGGGGGCTCAGGGCCGGCGCGCGGGGCGGGCCAGGCGCTGCAGCGGGAAGGCGCGGGCGGCGGCGCGCACGAGGCGGTTCTCCTCGCGCTTCATCACCCGCCGCGCGGCCGGGGCGAGGTCGTCAAACCCGCGCAAGTGCAGCAACCCGTGCAGCAGATAGCGGACGACCTCCTCCGTCCAGGTGGTGCGGAACCGGCGGGCCTGGGCGACGGCATCGTCCAGGCAGATGAAGATTTCGCCCTGCAGCATCGGGGCGGAGTGCGGCCTGGCGCCCGGGCCGGGCCCGGGGCCATGGTCGAAGGTGATCACGTCGGTGGAGCCGGGGTGGCCGAGATAGGTTTCGTTGATGCGGGCCATGGTGGTGGCGCCGACCAGGTGGATGCCCAGTTCGTAGTGCTGAAGCCCGAGCGCGTCATGCAGGGCCCAGAGGGCCACGCGGCGCAGGAGCCGGGTGTCGAGAGGCCGCGTCCGCGGGCGGCGGCGGACGGAGAGCGTGCGGCTCATGTGCGGGGGCCGCGATGCTCCTCGTAGGCCGCAATGATGCGCTGGACGAGCGGGTGCCGGACGACGTCGCTGCGATGGAACTCGATGACGGCGATGCCCTCGGTGCGCGTGAGGGCGGCGCGGGCCTCGATCAGGCCGGAGCGTTTGCTCGGGGGGAGGTCGATCTGGGTGATGTCGCCCGTGATGACGGCCTTGGAGTTGAAGCCGAGGCGGGTGAGGAACATGAACATCTGCTCGGTCGTGGCGTTTTGGGCCTCGTCGAGGATGATGAAGGCGTTGTTGAGCGTGCGGCCGCGCATGTAGGCGAGGGGGGCGATCTCGATGACGCCGCGCTCGCGGTGCTTCTCGATCTCGTCGGCGGGCAGCATGTCGTGGAGGGCGTCGTGCAGGGGGCGGAGGTAGGGGTCGATCTTCTCGTAGAGGTCGCCGGGCAGGAAGCCGAGGGCCTCGCCGGCCTCGACGGCGGGCCGGGTGAGGATGATGCGCTGGACCTTCTCCTCGCGCAGGGCGTGCACGGCCATGGCCATGGCGAGGTAGGTCTTGCCGGTGCCGGCGGGGCCGATGCCGAAGGTGACGTCGTGGGCGCGGATGGCCTCGACGTAGCGCTTCTGGCCGGCGGTCTTGGGGGTGACCTGGGCCTTGCGGGGGGAGACGGCGATGCGCTGCTGGTGGAGTTCGCGGAGGGCGCCCACGCCGTCCTGGCGGGCGAGGTCGAGGAGGTGGGCGAAGTCGCGGCCGCGCACGGGCGTGCCGGCCCGGGCGGCCTCCTCGAGGTGCTGGAAGAACTGGCGGGTGCGCTCAACCGATTCGGGCGCGCCCTCCAGCCTGACCCAGCCTTCGCGGGCGGTGGCCTTGACCCCGAGGGCCTCCTCGATCGCGTGCAGGTTGCGCGTGTCGTTGTGGAGGAGTTGCTGGAGGAAGCGGGCGTTCTCGAAGTGGAGCGTTTCCGTGGTGGTCATGGCCGGTCGGGATGGGTTCAGGCCGCGGGCGCGGCAAGGGCGGCGCGCAGCTGGGCGGCCAGGTCCTGCAGGGCCTGCGGGACCACGGTGGTCTGGCCGAGGACCGGCATGAAGTTGGTGTCGCCGGACCAGCGGGGCACGACGTGCACATGCAGGTGCTCGGCGATGCCGGCCCCCGCGCATTTGCCGAGGTTCACCCCGACATTGAAACCCTCCGGCTTCATGACCTGCCGCAGGGCGGCCAGGCAGCGGCGCGTCAGCGTCATCAGGTCCAGCGTCTCCTCGTCAGTCAACCCGTCGAAATCGGGCACCTGGCGATAGGGCACGACCATCAGGTGGCCGCCGTTGTAGGGGTAGTTGTTGAGCAGGGCGTAGCAGTGGCGGCTGCGGGCAATCACGTGGTGGGCCACGTCATCGTTGTCCTGCCCGATGCGGGCGAAGAGGCTGGGTTCGCCGGGCCCGGCCGCCGCCGGCTTGGGCGCGAGGATGTACTGGATGCGCCAGGGCGCGTGCAGGCTGTCCATGGACCGAACCTAGGAACAGCCCCGGGGAAAGTCAAAAAAAGCCGGAGAAACCGGAGCTACGACCGGGTGACGGCGTGAGAGAGGGACCGCGACTGGGCGGGCGGTCCCCCGTCTTCGCGAACCCGTTCACTCCCTCACCCGTTCGCTCGCCCACCCGCTAGGCGGCCTGGCGCTTGAGGGCCATGCGGCCGCGCAGGACGTGGGTGAGGGCCTTGACGGAGAGTTCGATGAACATGAACGGCTTGGCGATGAGGTCGGTGCCGCCGCTCAGGGTGGACTTGGCCCGGCTCTTGAAGTCGGTCAGGCTGGTCACGAAGATGATGGGGGTGGTGCGGTTCTGGGCGGTGGCCCGCATGCGGGTGCACAACTCGAAGCCGTCCATGCCGGGCATCTGCACGTCGAGGAAGATCAGCTCGTATTTGTGTTCGCCGGCGAGGTTGAGGGCGACGTTGGGGTCCTCGACGCTGACGGACTTGAGGCCGGCCTTCTCGAGCGCGTAGGTGATGGCGCGGCGGGAAAGGATTTCGTCATCGACCACGAGGATGCTGCTGGCGGGCGGTTCGCCCGCCTCCGGTTCATCGGTGAGGAAAAGCTCGCTGATGAAGTCGACGGAATGGACGACGGTGCGCAGGGTGGAGACGTTGATGTTCTTGGGTTTCTCGTGGAGTTCCTTGAGGAGCACCTCGAGGGCGGCGGACATCTGGGAGATGTTGGTGAAGCCGGCGACCCCGGCGGTGCCGGTGAGGGAATGGACCTTGCGGTAGAGCTCGAGGAGCGCGGGCAGGCGCTTGGCGTCGTCGGGTGCCTTGCTGAACTCCTGGGCGGCGCGGCGGATGCCGGCCATGATGTCCGTCCGTCCCTGGGTGAAATCCTGGATGAGGGCGGACTGGAACTGGGTGTCCTCCTCGGTCAGGACCGGCGGGGTGGCGGGCAGGGGGATGATGGAGGCGGTGCCGGGGGTCGCCGCGGGGGTGCCGCGGTCATGGAAGCTGGCCTCGCTGAGGGACGGTTGGCCGTCGGCCTGGGCGGCGGGCGCCGGGGTGCCGGTCGGCTGGGGCCGTGGGGCGGACTGGCCTCCGGAGCCCCGGAAGACCGTGTGCAGGGCATCCACGATTTGGCGCGGGGTGACGGTGGCCTTGTTGAAGATCTGGGAGGCGCCGGCGGCGAAGGCCTCCTGGATCATGTTGGGCACGTAGGCGTTGGTGAAGACGAGGATGGGCGTGTGCCCGAAGGTTGGCTGGGCGCGCAGCTTCTTGAGGATCTCGATGCCGTTCATCTTGGGCAGCATGAGGTCGAGCAGGATGGCGTCCGGGTGGAACTCGTGGGTGCGGTAGAACCCGGCCTGGCCGTCGTTGCTGGTCTCGATGGCAAATCCCTCCTTCTCGAGGCGCGTGCGATAGATGTGGGCCACGATTGGGTCATCTTCAATGATGAGGACTTTGGTCATAGGATGGTCGGGTTAGCCCGCGAGGGCGATCGGCTTCTGGTTCTGGAGAAAGGCTTTCAGGCGGGCGAACTCCTGGTCGAGCTGGGGGAGGAGCGGCAGGGCGGCGGCCACGCGGCGGTCCTGGCCGAGGCGCTCGATTCGGCGGAGGAGGGGCACCATGGCCACCATGCCGCAGGTGGCGCTGGCCCCGGCGCAACTGTGGGCGATGCGGGAGGCCTCGGCCGCGTTCCCGCCCTCCACGGCGGCACGAAGCTGGGCCAGTTGCTCGTGGGTTTGGTTTTTGTAGAGGGTGACCAACTCGAGGAATCCCTCGGGGCTGCCGCCGGCGAAGTCCATCAGGCGATCCAGGTCGACGGGGTCGGCGGGGACCGGCCCGGCCGCCTCGGCCGGGGGCATGACGGTGAGTTGCGGGGCCGGCCGGCCGGGGGTGCCCGCGCCCGGCGGGGCATGGGTGGCGGTGGCCAGGCGGGCGGCGTGTCGCTCGACGAGGGCCTGCAGGACCTCGGGCCGGACCGGTTTCGGGATGTAGTCGTCCATGCCGGCGGAGACGCACTTCTCGCGGTCGCCCTGCATGGCGTTCGCCGTCATGGCGATGATGACGAGGGTGCGGGCCAGCGGCGATCCGGGCGCGGCGGTCTGCTGGAGGGTTCGGATGCGGCGGGTGGCCTCCAGGCCGTCGAGGCCGGGCATCTGCACATCCATGAAGATCATGTCGTAGGCCTTGGTCTCGGCGGCCTGGACGGCCTCGAGGCCATTGCCGGCGATGTCGGCGCGGTAGCCCAGCTGCTGGAGGAGGCGGACGGCCACCTTTTGGTTGATCAGGTTGTCATCGACGAGCAGGAGGCGAAGCGGGAGGCGGTCGCCCAGGGTGGAGTCGAGGCGCTTGGCGGGCGTGGACGGCCGCGGGGCGGCCTGGGCGCCGGAGCGGAGGGTGACGAGGGCTTCCTGGAGCTGGGCCGGCTTGACCGGCTTGGCGAGGTTCAGGAGCGTGGCGGTGTCGACCGGGATGATCTCGCCGCCGCGCCCGATTGCGGTCAGGAGGGCGATGGGCAGGCCGCGGGTTTCCGCCAGGGTGCGAAACTCCCGGGCCAACTCGGCGCCGCTTTCGTTTTCGAGGTGGGTATCAATGAGGGCGAGGTCGGGGCGCGGTTCGCGCCGGGCGAGGGCGAGGGCCTCCGACGCCGTGCCGGCCTCGAGCGGCTCCAGGCCCCATTTGCGGATGAGGGCGCAGAGGACGGCGCGCAGGCGGGGATTGTCATCGACCACGAGGGCCCGCAGGCCCTGGAGGGCGGGGTGGGGCCTGGCCAGCGGGGAGGGCTTGGTCCCCATGGCGGCGCGGGTGGGGAGCGTGAAGAAGAAGGTGGACCCCTCGTGTTCCCGGCTTTCGACCCACATGCGGCCGCCCATGAGTTCCACGAGGCCCTTGCTGATGGCCAGGCCGAGGCCGGTGCCGCCGTATTCGCGGGTGATGGAGGTGTCGGCCTGGGTGAACGACTGGAAGAGTCGATCGATGCGGTCGTGGGGGATGCCGATGCCGGTGTCGCGGACGGCGAAGAGAAGCTCGCAGGGGGGGGTCTTGCCGCTGGCGTCGGGGCCCGGGTGGGGGGAGCCGGCGGTGAGGGAGACCTCGATGAGGACATGCCCGCGGGCCGTGAACTTGACCGCGTTGCCGACAAGGTTGACGAGGATTTGGCGGAGGCGGGTGGCGTCGCCGAGGATGGAGGCGGGGAGGCTCTCCTCGATGTGGTAGCCCAGGTCGAGCCCCTTCTCGGCCGCGCGCGGGGCCAGCACGTCGAGGGTTTCCTCGAGGCAGGTCGGCAGGTCGAGCGGGCGCCGCTCCAGCTCCAGCCGGCCGGCCTCAATCTTGGAGAAGTTGAGGATGTCGTTGATGATGGTGAGCAGGGATTCCCCGCTGGTCCGGATGGTCTCGACCAATTCCCGCTGTTCCTCGGTCAGCTCGGTCTGGAGCACGAGCCCGGTCATCGCGATCACGCCGTTCATGGGCGTGCGGATTTCATGGCTCATGTTGGCGAGGAACTCGGACTTGGCGTGGGCCGCCCGCTCGGCGGCCTGGCGGGCCTGGTGGAGTTCCTGGTTGGCCGCGGCGAGGCGGCGCTGGAGGCGGAGGTGCCGCCAGAGGGCGCGCACCCGGGCCCGCAGTTCGGCCAGGTCGAACGGCTTGGTGATGTAGTCGCAGGCCCCGAGGTCGAATCCCAGCACCTTGTCGGCGCTGCCGGTGCGGCCGGTGATCAGGATGGCCGGCAAGCCTTCCCAGCGCGGGTCCGCCCGCAGCTGCTCCAGCAGTTGGAAGCCGCTCTGGCCGGGCAGCCCGATGTCGATCAGGATGAGGTCAAACTCCTGGCGTTCGAGGGCCTGCAGGCCGGCCTCGGCCGTGGCGACCGAGCGCAGCGTGAGATCCTCGCCGACCAGCCCTTCCTGCAGCACTTCGGCCACCAGCGCCTCGTCCTCGACGAGGAGGATGCGGCAGACCGGCTCAGCCGGGGCGGGGCCCGGAGAGGTTGGCGTGAACAGCGTCGGCATCAAGGTGGGTTGCGGGACGGGCGCTGCAGTTCCTCCTGGAGGAACTGGGCCACCGTACCGAACTCACCTTGAACTTCGGCCAAAGTTGCCGGGGCTTGAGCGGAATCCTGGGCCTTGGCCTGGCGCTCGAGGGTGGCGCACAGGCTGGAGAGGCGGCGGGCGCCCAGGTTGCTGGTGCTTCCCTTGAGGGTGTGGGCTTGGGCGGCCAGCCGGGGCCAGTCCCCCGCCGCGGCGGCCTGGGCCATCTGTTCCAGGCGCGGCCGGGCGTCCCGCAGGAACAATTCAATCAACTCGGCGAGGGGATCCGGCTGCCCCGGTTCCTGCAAGTCCCGCAGGCCGTTGATGATATTGAGGTCGAGCGTCTCCGGGGCGGGCGCGGAGGGGAGGCTCGGGCCGGGCGCGGCGGCAGGGTTGGCGGGAAGCTGGATTCTGCGGAGCGCCCGCTCCAGGGCGGTCTCCAGGTCATGCAGGTGGAGGGGCTTGTTCAGGTAGTCGTTCATCCCCGCCTCCAGGCACCGCTCGCGGTCGCCCGGCAGGGCGTTGGCGGTCAGCGCGACGATGTAGGGGGCGGCGCGCTGGTGGATGAAGGAATCATGGCCCGCCTGCCGGATACGGCGGGTGACCTCGTAGCCGTCCATTTCCGGCATCTGGCAGTCGAGGAGGATGAGGTCGTAGGGGGCCTTCTGGAGGGCGGCGAGCACCTCGAGCCCATTGCCGGCCACGTCGGCGGTGAAGCCCAGCTTGCGGAGTTGGCGGAGGGCGACGCGTTGGTTGAGTGGGTTGTCCTCGGCCAGCAGCACCCGGACTTCCTGGGGGGTGGCCAACCGGCCGGGGGTGAGGCCCGGGCCGCCCGCGCCCGGGGCGGGGGCGGCGGCATCGGCGCTGAGCACGGCCAGGAGGCTTTCCAGCAGGCGGGCCTGCCGGACGGGTTTGACAAGGGAGGCGGCGATCCCGGTGGCCTGCATGACGGCGTTGTCCAGGCGCCGGGTGAGGGTGGTGAGCATGACCAGCCGGGTGCCGGACAGGACGGGGTCGGCCTTCAGGTTTTGGGCCAGGGTGAGGCCGTCGGTGCCGGGCATCTCCAGGTCGATGAGGGCGAGGCTGGCTGGGCGGCCCTCGCGGGCGGCCTCGTGCAGGAGGGCGGCCGCGCGGTCGGCGCCCGGGGCGGCGATGGCATCGATTCCCCACGCCTGCAGTTGTTCGGTCAGGGCATCCCGCTGGCCGGGGTGGTTCTCGACCACCACGACACGAACTCCGCGGAGGGCATCCGGCGGGGCTGGCGGGGGGGAGGCTGCGGGGCTGGCGGGGGCGCGCTCGAAGGGGATCTCGAACCAGAAGGTGGAGCCATGTCCGGGCTCGGACACGACGCCGATGCGCCCCTTCATCATTTCGACCAGCTGCTTGGAGATGGTGAGGCCGAGGCCGGTGCCGCCGTATTTGCGGGTGGTGGAGCCGTCGGCCTGGGTGAATTCCTGGAAGATGCGGGAGAGGGCGTCGGCCGGGATGCCGATGCCGGTGTCGCGGACCTCGGCGCGGAGGAGCACGCGGCCGGGGCTGGACTCCACCGGGCGGACATGGAGGGCGACCTCGCCCTGGTCGGTGAACTTGATGGCGTTGCTGAGGAGGTTGGTGACGATTTGGCGCACGCGGTGGGGATCGCCGCGCAGGCGGGTGTCGAGGGTCGGGTCGAGGCGGCAGACCAGCTCGATGCCCTTCTGGTGGGCGCGTCCGGCCAGCATGTCGATGGTGGCCTCGACGGTGTCGCGCAGGTCGAAGTCGATGACCTCGAGGGCGACCTTGCCGGCCTCCAGCTTGGAGAAGTCGAGGATGTCGTTGATGATGTCGAGGAGGGCCTCGGTGCCGCCGTGGATGGCATCGACGTATTCCCGTTGTTCCTGGGTGAGGCGGGTGTCGAGCAGCAGGGCCGTCATGCCGGTGATGGCGTTCATCGGCGTGCGGATTTCATGGCTCATGTTGGCCAGGAACTGGGCCTTGGTGCGGGCGTTCTCGAGGGCGGCCTCGCGGGCGGCCTCGCGCTCCGCCTCGGCCCGCTTGCGGGCGGTGATGTCCTCGACGATGCCCTCGTAATAGAGGAAGCCGCCGGCGGCGTCCTGCACCGTGCGGGCGCTCTCGGAAATCCAGATGCGGTCGCCGTTTTTCCGGTGGACCTCGCTTTCGAAGCCGGCGACGGAACCCTCCTCCCGCATGAGGCGGGCGAATTCCTCGCGGCGCTCCGGCTGCACGTAGAGCTGGTGCTGGATGTCGGTCAGGGCGGCGACCAATTCCTGGGGGGAGTGGTAGCCGTAAATGCGGGCCAGGGCGGGGTTGGCGCTGAGGAAATGGCCGTCGCGCGTGGTCTGGAAGATGCCCTCGACGGAGTTCTCGTAGATGGTGCGGTATTTCTCCTCGGCCTGGCGCAGGGCCTGTTCGGCCTGCTTGAGCTGGGTGATGTCGCGGGAGAGCCCGACCAGGCCGGTGATGGTGCCGGAGCGGGAGTAGATGGGCACCTTGGTCACCGAGGCCCAGATCTCGCGCCCATCCTTGTCCAGCTGGCGCTCGGTCTTGCCGATGAGCGGCTGGCCGCGCGACAGGACGCGCTGCTCGTCCTGCGCGAACTCCCGTGCCAGTTCCGGGGGATGGAAGTCGGCGTCGCTGCGTCCCACCACCTCGGCGGGGTCTGACACGCCCAACCGCCGGGCCATCGACCGGCTGCAGGCGATGAAGCGGCCCTGGGTGTCCTTGAAGTAGAGGCGGTCCGGGATGTGATCCAGCAGGGCCTTGAGCAGGTCGCGCTCATGGGCGAGGGCCTCCTCGGTGCGCTTGCGCTGGGTGACGTCCCAGAAGATGCCCTGGACGCCGGCCACCCGGCCCTCCGCGTCGTGCAGGGGGGTTTTGACGACGTGGACGAAGAGCTTGTCCCCGGCCGGGGTCTGGTGGGCCTCGATGGTGTCGAGGATCTCCCCCGACTTCATGACCCGTTCGTCATCCCGGTGGTACTTGGCCGCCAGCTCGGCGGGGAAGAGGTCGAAATCAGTCCGGCCGATGACATGGCCGAGCGGGCGCCCGATGGCCTCGCAGAACTGGCGGTTGGCGAAGGTGAAGCGGCCTTGGGTGTCCTTGCGGATGATGTTCTGGGGCAGGGTGTCGACCAGGGTGTGGAAGTAGGCCTCGGCATCGCGCAGCCGTGCGGCGACCTCGCGATGGATGTCCGCCTCCCGCCGCAGTTCGAGGTGGCGCATGACGTGCCTGGCCAGCGCGGCGAGCGCCTCGGCCGGGGCGGGTTCCAGGCGGCGGGGCGCCCGGTCGAGCACGGCCAGCACCCCGATGGTGTGGCCGTCCGTGGTGCGCAGGGGGGCGGCGGCGTAGAAGCGCACCCCGTCCAGCGGCCCGCTGGTGGGGCGGCCCGCCCAGCGTGGATCCTGGGTGACATCCTCCGCGAGGCAGAGGCCATCGTGGCGCAGGGCCGGCTCGGCCAGTGACTCGGCGCGGGGGAGGGAGCCTGGCGCCACGCCGAACCCGCCCACGATCCGTTCGTGCGATTCGTCCACGAGGCTGACGAGGGCGATGGGTGCGGCGCAGAGGGTGGCGGCCAGCCGGACGCAGTCGGCGATGGTGGTGTCGGGGGTGTCGAGCAGGCTGGCATGCGCCTGCAGGGCCGCGAGGCGCGCAGCTTCATCCGGGTTTTGGGCGGGCGTGGGCACGGGCGAATCGGGCTGGGCGGAGCCTACGGGGGCGGCGTGGGTCCTGCAAGGCGCCGCGCGGAGGGCGGGCGGGGTGGGCGAGGGGAATGCCGTTGACACCATCGGGGGTGAGCCGCGAAATGACCGGCACGATGCAACCCGCTTCCGGTCCGGTGCCGCCCTCCCTCCGCCAGTTGTCGCTGTTCCTGGGCATCCTGGTGGCGGCCATTTTTGTGGTGGGGCTGACCGGCCTGCCCAACCTGGTGGACAACGAGCGGCGGGTGGGCGCCTACATCCTGGACGCCCTGCACAACGGTCATCTGATGGCCCAGCGGGATTCCACCGGGGATGTGATCTCCAAGCCCCCGATGATCACGTGGATGAGCGCGCTGGCCACGCTGCCCTTCGGCCATTTGAACCGGTTCTCGCTCTACCTGCCGGGCGCGCTGGCGGCGGCGGCGCTGGCGGTGGTGCTGCTGCGGGCCGGCACGGTGCGGTTTGGCTGGGTGGCGGGTTTCCTGGCCGGGTTGACCTACGTGATGTCGCCGCTGGGGGACAAGGTGGTGCAGACGGCCCGGTATGACGGGCTGTTTGCCTTGCCGGTGACGGTGACGGCCTTGGCGGCCTACCGGGCGTGGACGACGGGCGGGGGTTGGACCTGGTTTTGGCTGGCGGCGGCGTGGGCCACCCTGGTGAAGGGGCCGCTGGGGTTGGTGTTGGGCGCGGCGGGGTTGACGGCTGCCCTGTGGGAGTGGCGGTCCGGGGCGCGGCAACCGCTCCGGGGCTCGCACTGGGTTGGGGTGGCGCTGTTCCTGGCCCTGTGCGGCGGATGGCTGTGGCTGGGCTATCTGGAGATGGGGCAACCGCTGCTCGACAAGCTGTTCAAGCGGGAGTTGATGAAGCATGCCCTCAAGGGCAGCGACAGCGAGGGCATCGGGGTGGGGTTCTGGGAACCGACGGTGGCTTTCATCACCCTGTATCTGCCCTGGAGCCTGGCCGGGTTGGCCGCGTTGTGGCGCGTGGTGTGGCGTCCGGCGGCGGATCCGGCCGAGCGGCGTTTCGAGCGCTTTTTGTTCTGCTGGTTCATCATCGGGCTGCTGATTTTCTCGCTGGCAGCGCACCAGCGCTCGCGCCTGGTCATGCCGATCATCCCGGCCCTGGCCCTGTTGGCGGGGCGGGAGATGGCGGGGTGGGTGGCGGCCTGGCCGGCCCGGCGGTTGCTGCGGACGTCCGCCGCGGCGGCGGTGGTGATGCTGGCGGGGTTGGTGGTCTACCGGCAGGTGCTGCTGCGGGACAGTTCCTCCATCCAGCGCACGCTGGCCTGCCAGGCGCTGTCCTCGGAGATTCGGGCCACGCTGGGCACGGAGTTTCCGCTGACCTACATCGATTCCCCCTTTGCCGTGCAGTTTCGCCTGAACACCCTGCGCTTCCAGGCGACGCCCGCCCGCGCGGCGGCCCTGCTGGCCGGGTCCGTCCCGGCCTTTGTCGTGGCTGGGAACGAGGAGGCCTTTGGCCGCCTGCGCCAGAACCTTGGCACCAACGCGCCCCTGCATGAATTGAGGGTGTTCGGCAGCAAGCGGGGGCCGATCCTGCATCTGGTCAGCAACCAACCGCGCCTGGAGTGGCCCAACCGCGTGGCCTGCCTGAATGGCCCGCTGCGCCTGGAAACCCAGGAGGCCCGCCTCCTGCGCACCCGCCGCGGCGAAATGGTTTTTGCGCGCCGCACCCCGGGCGGATCGGTCTGGGTGACCAACGAGGGGGATGAACCGGAGCGGGTCCGGTTGCGCCTGACCGGGTCCGGGCCGGACGTGGCCATCGACCGGGTGCTGGCACCCGGGGCATCCTGGCGGAGCGATGAACCGCAGGCGGCGGGGGCGCGCTGAGGGGCGCGGCAGGCGTCGGTCGTCCCGCGCTCAGGCGGTCCGCCGCTGCCGGGCCAGCCACATCCAGCCCCCCACCGCGCCGGTCACCCCAAGCAATGCACCCACCCACGCTTTCCAATTGGTTTGGTTGGATTCCCGCACGGATGGCGTGCGCGTGCCGGGGGTCGCGGGGGCGGGATTGGCGGCAGGTGAAGGGCTCCGCCGTCCGCCGATCCAATCCGCGGCAATGAGGAGGTCGCGTCCGGGACGTCCGGGACGGCCTTCGCCCAGCGGGGCCAGCAGGAGCGCGCTGGCGGCGCGGATGCCCTCGGCATCGATGTCGCGGCCGGCCAAGGCGCCAAGAATACGGCCGCGCCCGAAGACGGGGAAAGCGAGGGGAAGGGCAGTCGCCGCGGCCTGGCCATGCTCGAGCAGGCTGACGAAGAATTCCTCGGCGGGTTCGTTGCGGGTCACCCGAACCAGCCCGAACGCGGGCTGGGGTCCGGGCGTCCCGATGGGCGGATTCCGTTCGAGGGCGCGCAAGCCGGCGCTGAGGGCATCGACGGCGGCTTCATCCCGGGGAGTCTCCCCGCATTCGAGCAGAACCCAGACGGCGGCGGCGCCCTGCTGGAGGCGCTCGACCAACCGGCGCCGGGCCGGGGAATCAAAGAGGTGATCGACGGTGGGGGAATCCAGCGGGCCGGTCCAGACGGGGTCGGCCTCGGGGGAGACATCCGGGGCGCGGACGATCACCCAGGGGGGGCGGGCTTGTTCCTGTGCCTCCCAGAGCGTCTCCATGGAGGAGTCCATGGGACCGGCAAGGTCGATGGTGCGCAGGGTGGCATTGACGGGGGTGGCCGCGCGGGCCTGATCGAGAGCCTCGATGCGGGCTTGGGCGGTGGACGTCAGTTCACCGCGGTGGAACACCACGACCTCATAGGCGGCGGGAGCCCAATGGTCCCTGGCGTGGCGGTGGAGCGGGATGGCGGTGGCGGCGGAGGCGGCGTGCCAGGGGGCGGTGAGGGCGGAGAGCAGGGCCAGCAGCCTGGCTGCGCCGGTCCGGCCAGGGGCCGGGAGGGTGGCGCAGGGCTGGGTGGCCATGGGGGTTCAGGCCAGAAGTTCCCGTTGCCAGGGCAGCAGGTCCTGCTGGTGGGTTTTCCAGTCGTGGGCGAGGGCGATGAGCTGGGCCCGGCTGGCGATCAGGGTGGGGTCGATGGCGAGTTGGTGGGCGCGCTGGTTGCGGCGGTCCTCGAGGGTCTGGAGGCGTCGCTTGTCCGACTCATTGAGTCGTTGGCCCTTTTGGCGGATGAGGCCGGGCGGGTGGCGCTCGGCCAGGCCGCCGGCGACGGCCTCGATCACCCCCTTGCGGCGCCGGGGGGTGAGGAAGCGGGGGATGGCCGTCTCGACATCGCGCCCGGCGGCGGCGGTCTCGGCGATGTGGATCATGGCCTCCGGGGCGAGGATGAAGAAGGGGGGGCGATTGGAGGCCACGGCCTCTGCTTCGCGCCAGTGCCAGAGTTCGCGCAGAACGGCGAGGGAATGGCCATGCAGTCGATGGCTGCCCTTGACGCGCCAGACCGTCTCGGGGTCGGGTTCGCGCACCTGGCTGCTGTCGGTCAGCAGTTGGGCGCACATCTGGCGGTGCCACTCGAGGCGGCCCTTGGCGGCGAGTTCGGCGGTGAGCAGGTCGGTGAGAGGCTTGAGGTGCCGGGTGTCGTTGCGGGCGTAATCCTCCATCCGGGGCGTGAGGGGGCGCCGGGCCCAGTTGGCCTTCTGCGGGCCCTTCTCGAGTTTCACCCCCAGGTAGCGCTCGACCAGGCTGCCGAGCCCGAACTCCCGGACGCCGAGCACCCGGGCCGCCAGCATGGTGTCAAAGATGGAGGTGGGGGCGAAGCCGTGGTGCTTGCGCAGCAGCCGCAGGTCGTAGTCGGCCCCGTGCAGGACCAACTGGTGTCGGGAAAACACCTCGAAGACCGGGTCCAGCCGGAGGCTCGCAAGGGGGTCGATGAGCTGGTCGGCCCCGGGGATGCTGACCTGGAGCAGGCACAGCTTCTCCGGGTAGGCATGGAGGCTGTCCGCCTCGGTGTCGAGGGCGATCCAGGGGGCGGCGGTGAGCTGGGGCAGGAAGGCCGCCAGTTTCTCGTCCGAATCAATCACGCGGGTGACTATACGGATTGCCCACGGTAAAGCTCAAAGGCGAAAAACAGGCGACTGGCCGGTGCCCCTTTCATGGCCGGTCCAAGCGCAGTTCGCGGGCGAGTTGGGAGACGACGTTGGTGGCGGGGGCCTGGAGGCTGAGGGTGACCAGGGCCTGATTGGTGGTGACCCGGGCGTTCCGCAGCAGCCGTTGGAGGTCCGGGTTGTTGGCCTGGTTGAGCTGGCCGAGGGCGATCAATCCCTGCACCACGCCGTGCAGCTGGCTGGCGGCGGCGGCGTCGCGGGTGGAGAGTTGGAGGGCGGCGAAAGCCTGGCCGGCCCGTTCCCCGGCCACCAGTTGCCCGCCCATGGCCTGTTGCAGGAGGGCGGCCTGGGGCAGGTCCGAGAGCGTGCCCAGGCCCTCGGAGAGGGCGAGGTAGATAAAGCCGTCGGCGGCCGGGGGCGTGGCCGCGAAGCGGGGATTGGAACCGAGATGGGCGCCCCGGCCGCCGAGGGTGGCCAGGGATTCATCGAGGCGGGCCGCGGACCGGCTGATGGCGAAGAGGCCGCCCGGGGCCTCGGCGGCATGGAACTCCTCGTTCAACGTGTAGCGGGCCCGCCCGGCCGGGCCCTGCCGTGTGAGGGGCCCAGTGCTGCCGAGGTCCTCCATCACCTTGTCGAGCAGGGCGGCAACGTTGACGCCCCCCTGCAGGAGCAGAACCCCGTCCTCGTCCGGCCGCGAGCTGACCTCGTTCCCGAAAGCGGTCACCGCCTGGATTTTGCGCCAATCCACCTCGAGATCGTGGGTCTTTTTCAGGTCGCGCAGGGGCTTGGCGAGACTGCGGTCGACCAGTTCCCGGGCCAGCAGGTTGCCGAGTTGCGAGCGCAGGGCCGCCTCGAGGTCGATGTGCAGGACCCACTTGGCCGTGGCCGGCACGCGGTTCTTCTGCAGCGGCCCGGCCAGGCTGGCCGGTGCCGCAAGGAGAGTGAGGGCCAGGCCGAGGGTGGGAATGACCTTGGAGGGGGACATAGGCGTGTGGCGTGGGACCGTAGCAGGGGCGCGGGCGGATGCCAGCCTCGATTCGGCGCAGGCGGCGCCTGCCTGGGCGGGCAGGGGGAATTGCGGAGGGGTGGTCCCGTGGCTCCCCGGCGCGGGGAAGCGGGCCCGTCCCAATATCCGGCGGCCGACGGCTGGGGCAGGGTGGGCACGGTTAGCTGACGGCGTTGAGTGACGCCATTCGTCCGGCGCGGCAGGTGTGGAAATGCTGCGCGGGGAAACACGGCCCAGCCGCAGTCCGCTTCGAGCAGCTCAGTCGCTGTCCCGGTGGTGACCTGCGCGACCTGGCCCGATGGTCCGGACCGTAGCGCCGCGTTCTGGCGCGAAGTCCCCGTGGCGAAAGTCAGCTAACCGTTTTTCTTTTTGCGGGCCGGCGCCCCGCCGTGGGGCGCCCATACTGGGGCGGGGCGGGCCGAGGTTTTTTGCTGCCGTGACGGCCGGATTTCGCAAGAGTCCGGGGCATGCTTTCGATCCCGATGATTCGCTGCGGCGGCCACCCGACGCCCCCGCTGGTCCTGCGCGCCGGCCCGCTGTCCCTGCTCTTCGAGCCGGACACGGCCTTCCTGCGCCAGGTGCGGCTGGGGGATCATGAGGTGGTCCGCGCGGTTTATGCGGCGGTGCGCGACCAGAACTGGGCGACCATCCCGCCGGTGGTCCGCGTGACCACGCAGGAGGTCGGCCCGGACGGTTTCCGGCTGGCCTTCGAGGTCCGGTGCCGCCGCGGTCCGGTGGATTACGCGTGGCAGGGTGTCGTCACCGGCGAGGCAACCGGGCGCATCCATTTCAGCTTCGACGGCCTGGCCCACAGCCAGTTCCAGCGCAACCGCATCGGCCTCTGCATCCTCCATCCCGTGGAGGAATGCAGCGGACGCGAGGTCACGGTGGAGCACACCGACGGCACCGTGGAGTCCGGCCGGTTCCCGCGGGAAATTTCGCCGCACCAGCCCTTTTTCGACGTGCGGGCGGTCTCGCATGCGGTGGCCAACACCGGCATCACCGCCCGCCTGGAGATGGAGGGGGACGTCTTTGAGATGGAGGACCAGCGCAACTGGAGCGACGCCTCCTTCAAGACCTACTGCACGCCCCAGGCGCGGCCCAAGCCCCAGGCGGTGCAACCCGGCGATCGCGTCCAGCAATCCTTCACCCTGACCCTGGCGGGCAACGTGCGTCCGATCCTGCCCGTGAACGTGGGGCGGCCGCCGCAGTTGAGCCTGGCCACCACGCCGGTGTTCACCCTGCCCCCGCTGGGGCTGGCCGTGGCCAGCCATGGACGGCCGCTGAGCGCACAGGAGGCGGGGCGGCTCCAGGCCCTGCGCCTGGGGCATTTGCGGGTGGACCTGCGGCTCTCCGATCCGGCCCATCCACGCCGGTTGGAGCAGGCGGCGGCGGAGGCGGAGGCGCTGGGGTGCGGCCTGCATGTCGGGTTGGTGCTGACGGAGGGATCGCTTGGGGCCATCCCGGCGTTGCTGGGGCAGTTGGCCCGGCAGCGTCCGCGCGTGCTGCTCTGGATCCTGCTGCACGAGACCGAGCAGCCCATCCCGGCCGCGCTGGTTGAGCAGGTGCGCCCCCTGCTCCAGGCTCATGACCCTGGGATCCTCTTTGCCGCGGGCACCCTGGACTTCTTCACCGAGGTGAACCGGTGCCGGCCCCCGGCGGGCAGTCCGGCCGCCGTTTGTTATTCCAACAACCCCCAGGTGCACGCCTTCGACAACCTGACGCTGGTGGAGAACCTGGCCGGCCAG
Source organism: Verrucomicrobiota bacterium (assembly GCA_046048995.1). Classification (GTDB taxonomy): domain Bacteria; phylum Verrucomicrobiota; class Verrucomicrobiia; order Limisphaerales; family JADJPG01; genus JBJOEZ01. The sequence continues at coordinate 50,676 of JBJOEZ010000010.1, forward strand.
GTGGCCAACGTGGAGAGCGCCCGGCACTTCACGGCGCGGCCGGTGGTGGTGTCGCCGATCACGCTGCGCATCCGGCAGAACGCCGGGGCGGCGGGGGAGGTGGCGGGGGCGCTCACGGAGCTGCCCGGGGACGTGGATCCCCGGCAATTGTCACTCCTGGGGGCGGGTTGGACGCTGGCCAGCATGGCGCACCTCGCGGCGACGGGGTTTGTGCACAGCCTGACCTATTTTGAGACCACGGGGTGGCGGGGGGTGTTGCAGGATGCGGCGGGCTCGCCTTTGCCGGGGTGTTTCCCGAGCGAACCGGGGATGGTGTTCCCGGTCTACCATGTGCTGGCGGACATTGCGGAGTTCCAGGCGCGCCAGGTGCATCCGACGCATTCAACGCATCCGCTGCTGGCGGATGGGTTGACCCTGGTGGACGGTCGGGGCCGGCGGCGCGTCCTGGCGGCCAACCTGAGCGCGGAACCCCAGGAATTGAAGATCAAGACCGGCACCGGCACGGCGCGGGTGCGGTATCTGGACGAAACAAACGCCACGGAGGCGATGCGGCAACCGGAGGGGTTCCGGCAGCAGGCGGGGGAGACGGTGGAGTCGGCCGGGGGAAAGATCGCGCTGGCGCTGCGGCCGTTTGCGGTGGCGCGGGTGGATCTGGGCTGAGGGGGCGGCGTCAGCCCTGGGGTTCCTTGGGCGGGGCCGGGGGCGCATCCGGGATGATGGGCATCTTGCGCAGTTCCGTGCACAGGGCACCCACGACGACGAGGAGGACGACGACGAAGCCGGCGGCCAGCCCGAGCAGGAAGGAGTTGAGGCTCCAATCGTGGCGGGCGAGGCGGTGGACGAGGCCGGTGATGAGGGCGGGGATGGGGACGACCATGACGGCCAAGCGCGCCACGTTGGACCAGATGACGACCCTGCGGCCACGACGAACCCCGGCGAGCGTCAGGCGCATGGTTCAGCCATCCTTGCGGGCCGCGATCTTGGCGAGGAGTTCGTCTCGCTGGGAGGTGTCACCGGTGCCGCAGCTCCCGCCGGCGGACCCGGCGGCCGGTTCCGGTTCGCGGCGGGAGAAGACCGACTGGGCGCCGTTCATGGCGGCGCGGGGGGAATTGATGGCGGCCTTGGCCTCGGCGAGGTGGCCCTTGCCGATGGAGGTGCCGTTGAAGGCCTGCACGGCGTGGCCGTGGGCGTGGGGCTTGGGCTTGGCGCCGAAGTTGTATTTGAAGTTCTTCCAGTTGTCGCCGCTCTGGTAATTGGTGCCGAGGGCGCCGCTGGGGTCGTAGCCGCAATGGACCATGCAGTTCTCGCAGCGGGGATCGCGCGCCTTGCCATCGACCACGCCGTAGTTTTCCCACTTCACCTCGCGCAGCATCTCCTGGTAGCCGGCGTAGTGGCCGTCCGTCATGAGGTAGCAGGGGGCCTTCCAGCCCTTGATGTTGCGGGTGGGGATGGCCCAGGCGGTGCAGGTGAGCTCGCGTTTGCCGGCGAGGAACTCCTGGTAGACGGGGGTGCCGAAGATGGTGAAGAGGCGGCCCCATTCCTCGATGCGCGCGAACTTCTCGCGGGTCATCTGGCGGGTGAGGAAGAAATCCTCCGGCTGGCGGCCAAGGCGCTTGACCATGTCCTTCTTGGCCGCGTCGTAGTCGTAGCCTGGGCTGATGGTGTGGCCATCGACGCCGAGCCAGGAGAAGTACTTGAACATCTCCTCGATCTCGCGCACGTCGGTTTCCTTGTAGACCGTGGTGTTGGTGGCGACCTGGTAGCCGAGGATCTTGGCCATGCGGATGGCCTCGACGCATTCCTTGAAGACTCCCTCGCGCTCGACGATGAGGTCGTGGGTGTACTCCAGGCCGTCGATGTGGACGTTCCAGTACATCCAGGAACTGGGGCGGATGACGACCTTGGCGCGGGCCTTGTCGTCGGCGGCGCGGATGGCCTCGGCGTCCTTATCGGAGATGAGCTTTTCCTCAACCAGCTGGCGGACCCGGGGCTCGAGGGCGGGCGAGTAGGCGGCGGCCAGGTAGTCCTTCATCTTCTTCCGCATGAACATGCCGTTCGTGCAGATGTAGACGATGCGGCCCTGGCCGAGGATGCCGGCGACCAGTTCCTCGATCTTGGGGTAGATGAGCGGTTCACCGCCGCAGATGCTGACCATGGGGGCGTCGCATTCCGACGCGCTGCCCAGGCAATCCTCGAGGGACATCATGTCCTTGAGGCTGGTGGAGTACTCGCGGATGCGCCCGCAGCCGGTGCAGGTGAGGTTGCAGGTGTGGAGGGGTTCCAGCTGCAGGACCATGGCGAACTTGGGGGTTCGCTTGATCTTGTGGCGGACGATGTGGCCGGCAATCTTCGCCGACAGGGCGAGGGGGAATCTCATGGCTAAAGGGAAAGCGGACTCAGGAGGGATGCGTCACCGAGGCGGGCTCGGCGGCGGGTGGCGGCAGGGGGACAGGGCCATGGCCGGGCGCCGGGGCCTGGCCGAAGAAGCCCGGGATCAGGAACGTGGCGGGGGAGACCCCATGGGAGGTGTTGATGCCGCTGCAGCCGGTCCCCGCCATGGCCAGGGAAAAGGCGAGGGCGTGAAAAAAGACCAGCCGCAGGAGCATCCGATTCCAATACACGCATGGACTATGGTAAGAAGGAGTTGCGCATGGCAACCCTGAATTCGATCCTTTGGGCCCGGTGCAGGCTCCGCCTGGCGGTGGTGCTGGTGGCGGTGGGGTGTGGCCTTGGCCGGGCCGCCGAGCCCGGGGTTCCCCCCGGCGGCGATCCGGTTCGCATCCGCAGCCTCCCCCCGCGCCCGGAACGCCTGTATCACGAGGCCAAGGCCCGCTGGTCCCGGGCGTCCACCAATGCCACCGACTGCTGGCACTTTGGCCGGGCCTGCTTTGACTGGGCGGAGCATGCCTCGAACAACACCCAGCGGGCCGCCCTCGCCACCGAGGGCATCGAGGCCTGCCGCCAGTCCATCGCCCTGGCCCCCTCGAATGCTCCGGCCTATTTTTTCCTCGGGCTGAACTGCGGGCAACTGGCGCGCACCAAGCTGCTGGGGGCGCTGCGCTTGGTGAGCCAGATGGAGGGGGCCTGGCTGAAGGCCGTTGAACTGGATCCGCTCTTCGATCATGGCGGCCCCCACCGGGCGCTGGGTGTGCTTTACCGGGACGCCCCGGGTTGGCCGGCCAGCATTGGCAGCCGCAGCAAGGCCCGCCAGCACCTGCTCAAGGCCGTGGAATTGGCGCCGCAGTATCCGGGGAACCGCCTCTTCCTGCTGGAGTCCTATGCGCAGTGGGGGGAGCGGCGGTTGATCCAGCAGCAGGCGGCGGAGACCGAGCGGTTCCTGGTGGCGGCCCGGCGTGAGTTTGCGGGGGAGGAATGGGCCCTGGACTGGGCTGAGTGGGACCGCCTCTGGGCGAGGATCAAGGCGCAGGGGCAGCTGCCGGGGGCGGGGGGCAATGCGCGGTCCCCGCGCGATCGCTAGGCGGCGGGCGGGGCGCGGGTTCAGCGCCGGGTGGGGCCGGGGGAGCCGCCGGTGCCGGCGGGCGGCCCCTGCAGCAGGGTGGCCAGGTTGTATTTCGTGTAGCGGGTGTGGCTGGCGACGTTCTTGGAGTCGGCGTTGGCCACCCAGAAATCCAGCGTCTCGGGGTCGAAGAGCACGCTGTGGATGTTCGAGTTCATGCAAACCGGGCGGGTCATGAGGTCGCGGGCCTCGTCGGCGGTGAACTTGCCATGGCCGGCCTTCACGCGGCGGACGAGTTCCTCGTAGCGGTCGCCGGCGCTGAGCAGGACGGCGTCCTTGACCGGGTGGGGCAGGCGTTCATGGGCCTGGCCGGGATGGACGAGGTCGAAGGTGGTGGGGGTGGCGGCGATGCCGACGGCGCGCTTGGTCTTTCCGTCCGCGAAGACGTAGTAGTATTCGCAGGTGCGGGGCCCGCGCCGCATGATGTCGATGGCCTCGTCGAGGGTGGAGGCCTTTTCCATGACCTCGCGCAGCAACTGGGCCATGGGTTTGCCGTCCCAGTTGCCCTCGCCGCGCCCGCCCATCTCGCCGACGGAGATGTGCTTCTCGTTCATGGCGGTGACCGTGCCGACGAACCCGGCGTAGCTGACATTGACCCACGCGTGGCCCTGGTCGGGTTGGTGGACGATGACCACGGCGTTCTGCTCGAGGCCCATGCCCTTGAGGTAGTCGAGGATGCGGCCGTGGTAGATCTTGCCGCCGACGGTGGCGTCACCGAGGAGGGCGAAGCCCGAGCAATGGAAGAGCTCGGGGAAGAAGTTGGCCAGGCGGGCCTCCTCCTTTTCATGGCCGCTGGCCAGGGCGAGGGCGTCCATCTCGGCGAGGTAACGCGGGTCGATGAACGGCATCAGGCGGCGCTGGGCGTCCTCGATTTCGCCGAAGAACCAGCGGCCCTTGGCGAAGCTGCTCCCCACGCCGACGCCGTAGAGGATGCGCTCGATGAGGTTCTGGATCGGCTTGCGCAGGAGGGTGCCGTGCTGCTCGCCCATTTCCGTCGGGGTCCCCTTCAGGAACAGCACGCGGGTGTCATCCATAAGTTCGAGCCGGCCGGCGCCATGGGTGGCCACCACCCGGCGCTCGCCCGTGGCCGGGCCGAGGGTGGGGATGCGGGCCCCGAGGCTGGCGATGGTCACCTCGGCAAAACGGGTCATGTGCCCCACCGCGGTCGTCTCGATGCGGTCGCCGTCCCGCGCGGGGATGCGCCATTTTTCCGCCGGCCAGGCCTCGGTGAAGGCCGCGCCGCGCAGGGTCAGTTCCACATCGGTCTGCTTGCCGTCGGTGTAGCCCAGCCGGGCCGGGAAGAGGTCGCCTTCGCGGACCCACAGCTTGAGGGTGCCGTTGGGCAGGCCCGGGATGGCCTGGATGGCCTCGGGCCGGGGCTTGGCGGTCAGGACATGGCAGCGCGCGTCGCCGAGGGTCTCACTGGCCCCGGTGCTGACCTGGAACAGCAGCGGCAGCAGGGCCAGTTGCTCGGCCGGCAGGGGCAGCCGCAGCGGGCCCAGTCGCGTGCTGTCCTTCTTCTCGGGGGCGGAGAGAAACCGCGGCTGGCCGGGCTTGCCGACCACGCCCCACTTCTTGGCCGCCACATGCATCCAGAGTTCCTGGCCGTCGCGGCCAAGGGCGTAGGATTCCCCGTTTACCTCGGCCGAGAGACGCAGCCGGTCCGGGGCCTGCAGCGCAAGGGTGGCGGGCTTGCCTTGGAGTTCCTTGGGCAGGCCGGCGGCCTTGGTGAATTCCAACTGGGTGGTGAAGGTTCGTGCGGCACCCTCCGCCGGCGCGTTGAGCAGGCCGGCGATTTTCATCACGGCGCCGGCGAACAACTCGGCCGGGGTGGGCGCCGGGGCGGGGGTGGACTCCTGGGAGCGGACAATGGCTGTCGCCAGGAGGAGACACAGGGAAACCGGGAGCAGGCGCGCTTTCATGGGCAGGGAACTAACAGGTCCTACAATGGGTAACCCCGCGAACCTGCCGGAAGGCCGCACCTGAGGCAAGGAACGAATTAAACTGCGAATGAGCGAGTTGCCTCCCTTTGTCCCCCCCGCGGCATTCGCCAACTCGCTGACCCGCTCACCCGCTGACTCTCAAAACATGCCCGGGATGCGATTGACCATGGTGTCGAGTTCCTGCAGGGGCCCGAGGGGTTTCACCCGGCGCTCGTTGCGGTCCATGTTGGGCTGCCCCGACCGGAGCTTGTAAGCCACCATGTCGTCCTTGACGAGGATGAGGGCCTGGAACCGCCAGCCCTTGATGTGTGACTTCTTGACGAAGCCGAAGATGTCGAGGAGCACGCTGCCGTAGCGCTGGGAGTCTGTGACGTCGATGTTCAATTCGTAGGCGCTGGACAGTTCCTTGGCCTCGATGCAGGCGCGCACATCCGGGTGCAGGTCCTCCATCCGCACCGAGTTGTTGGGCAGGAACCGGTTGATGAGATCGAGGTAGGTGAGGATGCGGACGTTCGGGGTCTTGGCGGGGTCGAAGCCGAGTTGGCGCAGGTCCTGGAGGGACGTCTCGTGCGGGATGACCCGGTCAAAGGCGGCCTGCGCCTCCGCGAAGCTTTGCCACGGGGTTTTGTCCTTCTTGACCTCGGAAGGCAGGAGCGAGCGGCAGCCGGGCGTGAGGGCCAGCAGGAGGGTCAGCAGCAGGAATTGCGGGAGGGCATTCATGGGGCTCGCCGGTTCCCCGCCCGGATGGGGTGGGGAACAAAGCTGACACCAGAACGTAGCATAGGGTTCGGAGCCTGACGAGGGCTTGCGCGGGAGCATCGTTGGCGGGGCGGAAGCCCCGGTTGCGGTGCGCTTGGGATTGACCCTGCCGCAGGCCCCGGGTAAAGGGCAGGCAGTTAAAACTCATTCAACCCATCCAGCCATGCACAACGCCCTTCCCCGCCGCGAGTTTCTCACCCTGACGGCTGCCGCCTCGGCGGCCCTGGCGCTGGCCCCGGGCCGTCTGGCGGCGGCGCCGGCCCCGGCGTCCAAGCGTGCCTACAGGAAGGCCATCATGTGGGGCACGGTCGGGGTCAAGGGTTCCGTGCTCGAGAAGATGCAGCAGGTGAAGGAGGCCGGATTCGAGGGGGTGGAACCCAACAGCCACATGAACCAGGACGAGGTGGTGGCCGCCATGGAGAAGACCGGCCTGAAGGCGGCCAGCGTCTGCTGCGGGACCCACTGGCAGCTCACCCTCAGCCACGGTTCGGAGGACGTCCGGGAAAAGGGCCTCGAGGGACTCAAGCAGTCCATCCGCGACGCCCGCCGTTACGGGGCCGGTTCCGTCCTGCTTGTCCCCGGCGTGGCCCGCGGCGGCGTCAGCTACGAGCAATGCTGGCAGCGGTCCATCGAGCAGATCCGCAAGGCCATTCCCCTGGCGGAGGAGTCGCAGGTCGTCATCGCCATCGAGAACGTCTGGAACGACTTCATCACCAAGGAAACCGAGGCGGTGCGCTACCTCGACGAGATCAACAGCCCTTGGGTCAAGTGGCACTTCGATGTCGGCAACATCATCTGGTATGGCGATCCCGTCGAGTGGATCAAGGCCCTCGGCAAGCGGATCCACCGCATTCACCTGAAGGAATACAGCCGGGACCTCGCCATGAAGAAGGGCCGTGGCGCGGGCTTCGGCGCCAAGTTCCTTGAGGGCGCCAACAACTGGCCGGGCATCATGAAGGCGCTCGACGAGGTGGGTTACAGCGGGACCTGGGCCATCGCCGAGCAGGGCGGCGGCAACACCCCGGAAGGCCTCAAGGATCTCGCCACCCGCATCGACCAGATCTTCGCCAGCTAGGCGCCCCCCGCCAGGCGCAGGGCGCCGACCGGCACCGCATCCTCGCCCAGTCCGGCCAGCCGGATCCCCGGCCCGGGCCGGAACACCTCCATCAGGAACCCCGGCAAGGCCTCCGCCACGGCCTGCCGGAGCGGTTCGCCCACCAGCGACAAGCCCCCGCCCAGGACGATCAACGACGGGTGCATCAGGTGCACCACGTGAGACAGGCCAAAAGCCAGGTCCCCGGCGGTCTCCCGGAGCAATCGCTGTGCGGCCATGTCCCCCTGCGCCAGGGCCGCCCCGAGAAACCGCGCCTCGCCCCCGCGGGCGCCCGCGGCCAGTTCCCGCAACACGGTGGGGGCTCCCGATTCGAGCAACCGCCGGATCTTCCCGTCCATGGCCCAACCGGAGCAACGGTCCTCGACCAGCACCCCGCTGCGGTCGAGGCGCACGTGCCCGATCTCCGATTCGCCCGGGTGCGCCCCGTGGTAGATGCGGCCGTCCACCACCAGGCCGCCGCCCACCCCGCTGCCCAGGGTCACGTAGAAGACCGGGCTGAAGCCGGCGCCGGCCCCGCAAAGGGCCTCGCCCAGCGAGGCCACGTTGGCGTCATTGTCCGCCCGCACCGGCACCCCGAGCCGCTCCGCCACCCAGGGCCCGAGCGGGAAATCCGTCCAGCCCGCCACATGATGGGAACAGGCGATCCGGCCGGTGCGCCAGTCGATGGGCCCGCCGAACCCAACGCCGCCCGCCACCGGGCGCCAGGCCACGCGCAGTTCCTCCAGCGCCTGGGCCAGGTGCCGCAGGATCCCGTCCCGGCCGTCCGCGCGGTCCACCGCGAACCGCCGCCGATCGACAATCTGCCCGGCGGCCGTCCCGGCCACGGCCTGGAGTTTGGTGCCCCCGATCTCAATCCCGATGACGTGCGCGGTCATGTTTGAAGGTGTGGGACCGACGATGGGACAGGGGCCCCGCCCGCGCAAGCACGCCGCGCAGCGGAGGCTTGTCGGAACGGGCCGTGCGGCCTCTAATCCCGCTGCCATGACGCACGCCCAGGCCGCCTCCCGCCACGCCGCACTGGCCGCGGAGATCCGCCATCACGACCATTTGTACTATGTCGAGGCCCGGCCGGTGCTGGCCGACCGCGAGTATGACCGGCTCTACCGGGAGTTGCTGGATCTGGAAGCCCGGTTCCCGGACCTGGCCACGCCGGATTCCCCGAGCCAGCGCGTGGGCGGGAGGCCCTTGTCCGAGTTCAAGCCCAGCACGCACCTGGTGCCGATGATGAGCCTGGACAACACCTACTCGCAGGAGGAGGTGCGGCAGTTCGTGGAGCGGGTGCAGAAGCTGGTGCCGGGCCAGGCGCTGGACTGGGTGGTGGAGCCCAAGGTTGATGGCGTGGCCATCAACCTGCGCTATGAGCGGGGCGTCCTGACCGTCGGGGCCACCCGGGGCGACGGGACCGCGGGGGACGACATCACCGAGAATCTCAAGACCATCCGCAGCCTGCCCCTGCGCCTGCGCGGGCCGCATCTGCCGGACATCCTGGAGGTGCGTGGCGAGGTATATTTGAGCAAGGCCGCCTTCGCGCGGCTGAACACCGAGCGGGCCTCGGCTGGGGAGGAGCCGTTCGCCAATCCCCGCAACGCCGCCGCCGGTTCGCTCAAGCAGCTGGACCCCCGCCTGGTCGCCCAGCGCAAGCTGGACCTTGTCCTTTATGGCGTGGGCCGGGTGGAGGGGGGGGACGCACCCGCCACGCAGTTGGCCCTGCTGGACTGGCTGAAGGGGCTGGGCTTCAGGACCCCGGAGAAAACCTGGCACAGCCAATCGGTTGAGGATCTGATTGAGGCCATCGAGGGCCTGGACCAGATTCGGGACCGGTTCGCCTACGAGACCGACGGGGCGGTCATCAAGCTGAACTCCCTGCCGCTGCGCGAGCAACTGGGGGCCACGGCCAAGGCGCCCCGCTGGGGCATGGCCTACAAGTATGCGCCCGATCAGGCGGAGACGCGGCTGAACGACATCACCATCCAGGTGGGGCGCACGGGCAAGCTCACGCCGGTGGCCGAGCTCACGCCCGTGCCGCTGGCCGGCACCACCGTGAAGCGTGCCACCCTGCACAACGAGGACCAGATCCAGCGGCTGGATGCGCGCATTGGCGACGTGGTGGTCATCCAGAAGGCGGGCGAGATCATCCCCGAGGTGGTGCGCGTGCTGGCCGGGCGCCGGACGGGACAGGAGCGCACGTTTCATTTCCCGAAGGACTGCCCGGAATGCGGCTCGCAGGTGAGCAAGGGGGCCAGGGGCGAGGGGGAGGAGGCGGCGGCCGACTGGCGCTGCACGAATCCCGACTGCCCGGCCCAGGTGCGGGGCCGCATCGAGCACTGGTGCAGCCGCGGTGCCATGGACATCGAGGGCGGCGGCGAGGTGCTGGCCGCCCAGTTGGTCCGCAGCGGCCTGGTCACCGACGTGGCCGATCTTTACCGGCTGCAGTTGGCCGAACTGGCGGCCCTGGAACGCATGGGGGAGAAGTCGGCGCAGAACTTCCTCGACGGCATCGCGGCCAGCAAAAGCCGCGACCTGTGGCGGGTTCTTTTCGGGCTGGGCATCCTGCATGTGGGCGCCGGGGTGGCCAAGAAGCTGGGCCGCGCGTTCGGGTCGCTTGACGACCTGTTTGCCGCGGGCGAGACCCAGTTGGCCGAGGTGGAGGACGTGGGGCCGGTCATTGCGCGCAGCCTGGCGGACTGGCACGGCGAGCCGCGTCATCGGCGCCTGCTCGAACGGCTGCGCGCCGCCGGGGTGAACTTCGCGTCCTCCCTGCACCGCCCGGAATCCGCCCCGGGCCCGTGGGCCGGGCAAACCTTCGTGCTGACGGGCACGCTGCCCAGCCTCACCCGCGAGGAGGCGGCCGCGAGAATCGAGGCGCTCGGGGGCAAGGTGTCCGGCAGCGTCAGCAAGAAAACCCACTGCGTGGTGGCCGGGGACGAGGCAGGGTCCAAGCTCGAGAAGGCCCGGCAGCTGGGCATCCGGGTGGTCGATGAGGCCGAGTTCCTGAGGATGTGCGGCGATGCCGCGAGGTAAACCGCCCCGCGGCGCCCTCCACCGCCCCCGGCTGCGCGACGGGTTGTCAGCCTCCCGCGGCGCCACTACACTCCGCCTCCATGTCCTGGAAAGTCCTGTTGACCGCCCGCACGCTCGACGTGGCCGGCGCCGGCGCCCTGGAACTCCTCCGCGGGGCCGGCTGCGAGCTGGTGCGCCCCCCGAAGTTCGGGCCGTTGACCGAGGCGGAGCTGCGTCCGCTCCTGCCCGGGATGGATGCGGTGCTGGCGAGCATGGACAAGTTCACGGCCGCGGTCCTGGGCGGCCCGGAGGCGGCCTCGCTCAAGATAATCTCGCGGTGGGGGGTGGGCTACGACGCCATTGACGTCCCGGCGGCGACGGGGCAGGGCATTGTGGTGGCGTTCACGCCGGGGTTGCTGAACGACGCGGTGGCGGACTACGCGATGGCGTTGTTGTTTGCGCTGGCCCGGCGGGTGCACGAGGGGCATCTCTCGATGCGGGAGGGCCGGTGGGCCCCGGGCTGGGGGCACGACATCTCGGGCAAGACTTTGGGCATCGTGGGTTGCGGGCGCATCGGGCAGGCGGTGGCGCGCCGGGCGCAGGGTTTTGGCATGCGCCTGCTGGGCCATGACGTGGCCTCGCCGCCGGAGGCGGCGGCGCTGGGGGTGGAGTTTGTCCCGCTGGACCGGCTGCTGGCCGAGAGTGATTTTGTGACGCTGCACGCGGCCCTCACGCCGGAGACGCGGGGGTTGCTGGGCGAGGCGCGGCTGCGGCGGATGAAGCGAAGCGCCTACCTCATCAACACCGCGCGCGGGGCCATGGTGGACGAGGCGGCGCTGGTGCGGGCGCTGGAGGAGGGCTGGATTGCGGGGGCGGCGCTGGATGCGTTCGTGGCGGAACCGCTGGCGGCGGAGCATCCGCTGCGGCGGGCGCCCAACGTGCTGCTGACGCCGCACCAGGCGTCGTTTGGCTACGACACGGGGGAACGGGTGAGCGTGGCGGCCGCGCAGGCCATCGTGGACCTGATGCAGGGGCGGCGCCCGCGCTGGGTGGTCGATCCGGCGGTGTTTGGCGCGGCAACGCTGCGGGCGCGGGTGGAGCGCTGACGGCGGGAGGGGCTTGCCCGGCTCAGGGCTTCTCGGCGACCAGCTTGCGGACCTCCTCATGGAAGGCCTGCGCGCCGTCCTTGCTGAAGCCCACCTTCACCTTGCGGATCTTGCCGGTGCGGTCGATGAGGACGACGTGGGGGATGCCGGTGACGAGGTAATCCTCGAACACCTGCTTATCGGAGAAGGCAACCGGCCAGGTGATGCGGTGCTCCTTGGTGAAGTCCTTCATGAACTCCAGTTCCCTGGCGGGCTTCATGTCCCGGGAGGCGCGGTTCTCGGTCTTGTAATAGCCGTAGAAGCGGGTGACCCCGACAATCTCGAGTCCCTGCGGCTTGAGTTCCTGGTGCAGTTCGCGCAGGGAGGGCAGGGAGGCGATGCAGGGTCCGCACCAGTGCGCGAAGAAATCGAGCAGGACCACCTTGCCCTTGAGCTGGGCGAGGCCCTGAAAGTCCCCGAGGGTCTGGCCGGCCTTGAAGTCGGGGGCCGCGGTGCCGTTGAGCTTGGCCAGCCTGGCGTCGCGTTCCGCGCGGGCGGCGGCGAGGCGCTCGGCGGCGGGGGTGGAGTTGGTCGTGGGACGGCCCTGGGCGGCGGCCAGCGTGGCCAGGCTGGGGACGTTGGCGCGGCGGGCCTGGAGCAGGGCCTCGGCTTCCCTGCCCGGGTTGTCCTCGATGGCCTTCCGGCTGGCGGCGAGCCCCTCGGTGGCCCGCTTGGCCTGGTCCTTCTGCCGGTCATCGGTGAAGGTGGCGTTCTGCAGGGCCCGTTGGCCGGCCTGGAGCACCTGGAGGGCCGCCTCGCGTCCGTCGTTGGTCAGGATGTTGACCGCATAGATGTTGGCGAGGCTGGCCAGCCGCAGCCGGTCGGTCCCCGCGTCGGGTTGGGCGTCGCTGAAGGTCTGGCGCATGGCCCGGTAATCCTTCAGGCGGGCGTCCATGCTGAGCAGGGTCATCTGGGCCTGGAACTTGTCGCCACCCCGGGCCGAGTCCACCCAGCGCTGGGTGACCGTGCGGGCGCTCCGGTAGTCCCCGGCCGTCGCGAACAGCTCCTGCCAGGCCGCCGCGTCGGCCACCGCCACCCTGGCCGGATCGGCGCCGGCCACGGCCGAGCGGGCGCGGGCGGTGGCGTTGGAAAGAAAGGAGGAGGGAGTGCTGATCCGGCCGGTGGCCCGCGCAGCCTCCAGGCTTTCCGTCCGGAGCTTGCGGATTTCATCGAGGGCGGCGCGGGGGTTGTCGGTGGCCGCCCGCAGGCCGGCGGGGGACAGGGCGAGGGCCAGGCCGAGGAGGACGGCGGGGAAGGACTTCATTCGGCCGGACTTTAGGAACTTCCCCCGCCGTGCGTCAACGGCACGTTGTTTCGTTCCGGCACGATTGTGCTTGGACCGGTAGCGCCGGCCCGTCCTAGACTCCCCGTCCATGCCGGACCTGGACACCCTGAACCCGCAGCAGCGCGATGCCGTGGAAACCATCCGCGGTCCCGTGCTCATCCTGGCCGGCGCCGGCACCGGCAAGACCCGGGTCATCACCTTCCGCATCGCCCACATGGTCGAGTGCGGGATCGCCCCCGGGAACATCCTGGGCGTCACCTTCACCAACAAGGCCGCCCGCGAGATGAAGGAGCGCGTCTCCAAGTTGATCCCGTCCCGCCTGCGCACCAAGGATGGCAAAAAGGCGGACGGCCCCACCGTGTCCACCTTCCATTCCCTCTGCGCCCGCATCCTGCGCGAGCACATCGAGGTGCTGGGCTACAAGCGTAACTTTGTCATCTACGACGAGTCGGAGCAGCTGGGGGCGATCAAGAAGATCCTGAGCCAGATTTCGGCCAAGGGGGAGAAGACGGACCCCAAGGCCGTGCTCACGCTGCTGAGCCGCTTCAAGAACGGCGGCTCGCAGGCGGCGGCGTTCGGCGACCCCTCGGTGCGGGCGCTGGCCGAGCACGTGAAGCGCCGCTACGACAGCGCCCTGCACGCCTGCAACGCCATCGACTTCGATGACCTCCTCCTCCTGGCCCTGCGCCTGTTCGAGGAGCATCCGGACGTCCTGGAGGCCTGCCGGCGGCGCTACCGCTACGTGATGGTGGACGAGTACCAGGACACCAATGCGGCGCAGTTCCGGCTGGTCCACCTCCTGTGCCAGCAGCATCGCAACCTCTGCGTGGTGGGCGACGACGACCAGTCCATCTACGGGTGGCGCGGGGCGGAGATTGCCAACCTGCTCGACCTGGAGAAGCATTTCGGCGAGGTGCGGGTCATCAAGCTGGAGCAGAACTATCGCTCGACCAGCACCATCCTCAAGGCCGCCAACGCGGTCATCCGCAACAACGCCCGCCGACGCGGAAAGCATTTGTGGTCGCAGAAGGGCGACGGGGCGCCCATCACGCTGCATGCCTTCGAGACCGACGAGGAGGAGGCGCGCACGGTTGTGCAGGAGATTGAGTACCAACGCGTGGCCAAGCGGGTGCCCTGGGGCCAGCAGGCCATCCTGTTCCGCACCAACCTGCAGGCCCGGCCGCTGGAAATGGCCCTGCGCCAGGGCAACGTGCGCTACCACCTGATTGGGGGCCAGAGCTATTTTGACCGGCGTGAGGTCCGCGATCTGCTGGCCTTCCTCAAGACCTTTCTCAACCCCCACGACGACGTCAGCCTCCTGCGCATCGCCAACGTGCCGGCGCGCGGCCTGAGTGACGTGACCATGGAACGCCTGCTGGCCGCCAGCCAGGAGCGCCAGTGCTCGGTCTTTGCCGCCATGCGGCACACCGACGTGCGCGACTCCTTCCAGGCGCGGACCCGCGAGAGCATCGATGCCTTCGTCGCCTTCGTGGAGCGCGTCCATGCGCAGCTCCAGCCGGGCGGGTTGGACAACCTGCCGCCGGTCCCGGCCGCGCCGGCGGCGGCTCCCCCTGGGGTGTCCCCCGCCGAGCCGCCGCGCCCGGCCGGCCCGTTGCAGCGCTGGGCGGACCGCTGGATGGACGAGATTGGCTACATCCCGGACCTGCGCCGATCCGAGAAGGATCCGCAGACGGCGGAGAACCGGGTGCGCAACCTGCGCGAGTTGCTGGCGGATTTGGACCAGGGGGATCCGGCCGCGCCGCCGGCCGTGCGGTTGGAGGAGTTCCTCGAGGACCTGGCGCTGGACAGCGAGCGGGAGGAGGACGCCGACGAGAAGGTGGGTGACGCCGTCACGCTCATCACCATGCACAGTTGCAAGGGCCTCGAGTATCCGCATGTCTACGTGGTGGGACTGGAGGACGGGCTGCTGCCCCACTCCCGCTCGAAGGTGGAGGGCACGCTGGACGAGGAGCGGCGGCTCTTTTATGTGGCCATCACCCGGGCCATGCAGAAGCTCACCCTGTCCCACTGCGCCGGCCGGAAGAAATACGGGCAGGTGATGCCCTGCCATCCCTCGCCGTTCCTGAAGGAGATCCCGGCTGACCTGACGGAGGATGCCAATGCCAAGGCCCGGCAGGTGGTGCCGCAGGAGGAGGGCCTCAACTTCTTCCAGGCGCTCCGGCAGTCGATCCAATAGGCCGGAATTGGGGGGGGACGCCCCCATGAACGGCAACGCCTGCCCGGACCGGCGAACCGGTCCAGGCAGGCGTGCGCGGGGGGATGGAAGCCGGGTTACTTGGCGGTTTCGCGCTTGGCCTCCCAGTCCCGGCTGCGGCTCTCGCCGTCGCGCTCAGTCTCGAGCTTGCCCTTGATGGTGTCGCCCTCGACCTTGCCGGTGTATTTCACGACCATTTTCTGGCCGTTCCACTCGCGGGTGGCCTTGAAGGAGAGCTCGTTCCCCTGGATCTTGCCGTCCTCGATGGGCGTTTCGCGGGCGTCGCCCCCCTGGCGGCCGGGGTTGGAGAGGTTGCCGGTGAGCTTCTCCCCTTCGGTCTTGAGGGTGAGGGTGACCTTGCGGCCTTCGCCGCCGCCGCGGCCGGGCATGGTCCAGGTCCATTTGCCGTCAGCCTTGTCGGCCGCCTGGGCGGCGCCGAGGGTGAGTGCGAGTGCGGCGGTGAGTTGCAGGAGGTGCTTTGCGATGCGTTGCATGATGGTTGGGGTTGAGTTGATGGCCGCCGTCCGGCGGGACACGGGGTCCGGGACCGGCAGGCGGGCGAACCACAGACTGCGCCCACGGCGGTGGGTTACGTCAAGCCTGGTTCCTGTTTTGCGATGACGTGGGCCCGGGGCGCTGGCGTTCCCGGGAGATGGGTGGCTCAGGCGAGGAGCGGGCGGACGACCTCCCCGGCCACGTCGGTCAGGCGGAAGTCCCGGCCCTGGAAGCGGTAGGTGAGCCGTTCGTGGTCGAGGCCGAAGAGGTGGAGGAGCGTGGCGTGGAAATCGTTCACGTGCACGGGATCCTGGGTGATGCCCCAGCCCAGTTCGTCGGTGGCGCCATGGATCTGGCCGCCGCGGATGCCGGCCCCGGCCATCCAGGTGGTGAAGGCGAAGGGATGATGGTCGCGGCCGGTGACGCTCTTGAAGCCGGGCCGGTTTTCCCCCAGGGGGGTGCGCCCGAACTCGCTGGCCCAGACCACCAGGGTGTCGTCGAGCAGGCCGCGCTGCTTGAGGTCCTGCAGCAGGGCCCCGACCGGCTGGTCGGTCACGCGGCAGTTGTAGGTCAGGTCGTTGTCGAGGTCGTTGTGGTGGTCCCAGCTCGCGTGGTGGATGCTGACGAAGCGGACCCCGCGCTCGACCAGGCGCCGGGCCAGCAGGCAGCTGCGGGCAAACTGCGGGAAGGCCTCCGGGCCCCCGCCGCGCTGGGTCCGCATCCCGCCATGGTCGCGGTCCACCCCGTAGGCCGCGAGGGTGGCCGCCGATTCGCCGGACAGGTCCATCAACTCGGGGGCGGCCACCTGCATGCGGGCGGCCAGCTCATAGTTGGCGATGCGGGCGGCGATTTCGGGATCGCCCACCTGCTTGTGGCGGAGGGCATTGAGATCGCGCAGGGCGTCGAGGCCGAGGTGGCGCATCTGGCGCGTGATGCCGGGCGGGTTCTCCAGATCCTGCACGGGCTCGCCCTGGTTGCGGAACATGACCCCGGCATGGCAGGAGGGGAGGAACCCGGCGCCGAACATGGTGTTCCCCCCGCTGGGCACGCGGCCGGCCTTGAGCACGACATAGGCGGGCAGGTTCTGCGACGGGCTGCCCAGGGCGTAGGCAATCCAGGAGCCCACGCTCGGACGCCCGAACAGCTGGCTGCCGGTGTAGATGAGCAGTTCGCCCGGATGATGGTTGAACGCCTCCGTGTGCATGGACCGGATGACCGCGAGGTCGTCGGCGCAGGCGCCGAGGTGGGGGAGCAGGCCGGACATCTCCAGTCCGCTGCGGCCGTAGCGACGGAAGGGGTGCGGGGAGCCCAGCAGCACCGCGGTGTCCTTCTGCAGGAAGGCGAAGCGAACGTTCCGGGTCATGGAATCGGGCAGCTTCTGGCCGTCCAGCTCATTCAACTTCGGCTTGGGGTCGAAGAGGTCGATCTGGCTGACCCCGCCCTCCATGTAGATGAAGATGCAATGCTTGGCGCGCGGGGCGAAGTGGGGGCCGGCCGGCGCGGTGGGGCCGGGCGGGGCGGGCGCGGCCAGCAGGCCGTCGGCGCGCAGGAGGGAGGCGAAGGCCAGGCCGCCCACGCCCCGGGCGGCGTTGACGAGGAAGTCGCGCCGGGTCAGCTGAAGGAGGTCGTCCGGGCTCATTCGCGGGTCATGAATTCGTCGAGGTTCATCAGCACCTGGGCCAGGGCCAGCCACGCGTTGGTGCCGCCGTCCAGGCGGGCTTGGGCGGCGTGGAGCTGTTCCAGTCGGTCGAGCTCGGCCCGGGCCGGGCGGCGGGCCAGGCATAGTTCAAACCCCTGTTGGATCCGGCTGCGGGTCGAGTCGCCGGGCAGTCCGGCCATGCGCTGCGCCAGTCCCTGCGCGCATTCCACGAAGAGGGGATGGTTGAGCAGGGTGAGCGCCTGCAGGGGCGAGTTCGAGCGCTCGCGCCGCGCGGTGGTGTTGCAGGGGTCGGCCTGGTCGAAGGTCATCGATGTGGGGTAGGGCACCGTCCGCTGCGCGTAAATGTAGAAGCCGCGCCGATGGCGTTCCGGCCCGGTGGAATCCTCCCAGGAAAACGCGCCGGCCGAGCCCAGCCGCTTCACGTCGTCGGGCATGTGCGGGCGGAAGCTGGGGCCGCCGAGGTCGGTGAGCAGCAGTCCGCCGGCGCTCAGGCAGAGGTCGCGGAGGATTTCGCTCTCGACCCGGAGCCGGTTTTGCCGGGCGACCAGGGTGTTGAGGGGATCCCGCGCGGCGAGTTCGGGGCGGACGGCGGAGGCCTGGCGGTAGGTGGCGGAGGTCACCAGCAGGCGCAGGAGGGCCTTGCGGCTCCAGGCCAGGGCGGGGGCGGAGGAGCCGGGTTCGGCGGCGCGCGCGCGGAAGGCGACGGCCAGCCAGTCGAGGAGTTCGGGATGGGAGGGGGGGTCGCCCCGGGTGCCGAAGTCCTCGGGGGTGGCGACGAGGCCGCGGCCGAAGAGTTGTTGCCAGGCGTGGTTGACGGCCACGCGGGCGGTCAGCGGGTTTTCCGGGGCGACGAGCCAGCGGGCGAGGTCGAGCCGATCGGCCTGCGGCCGGCGCGGGTTGAAGCGGTGGAGCACCGCGGGGGTGCCGGCGGCGACCTCCTCCCCGCGCCGCAGGAAGTCACCCCGCACATGGATGGCGGCGCGGGGGGCGTTGGTGGATTCGCGGAAGGAATGGGCCTGGGCGCCGGGCTTCCGGGGCTCACCGCGTTTGTGCAGGGCCAGCCGCTTGCGCCATTCGGCGACGCGCGCCTCGTTGGTCCGCTGCGCGCCCTCCAGGGCGGACTTCAGCAGGGCCTGCTCCGCCTGCCAGGCCTTGCGGGCCGCCTCGTGGCGGGCCGCGTCGTCCGGTTGCGGCGCGTCCACGTCCACTTCGTCGGCGTTGTTGAAGAAGGCGTAGAACTGGAAGAACTCGCGCTGGGAAACCGGATCGTATTTGTGGTTGTGGCACTCCGCGCAGCCAAGGGTCAGCCCGAGCCAGGCGGTGCCGGTGACGTTCACGCGATCGACCTTGGCCTTGGTGCGGAACTCCTCGGCATCGACGCCGTCCTCATGGTTGGAGAGGGTGAGGCGATGGAAACCGGCCGCGGTTTTCTGGGCGAGGGTGGCTTCCGGCAGCAGGTCCCCGGCGATTTGTTCCACGGTGAACTCATCGAAGGGTTGGTCGCGGTTGAAGGATTCCAGCACCCAGTCCCGGAATTTCCAGGCGTGGGGACGCGGCCGGTCGATTTGGTAACCGGAAGTGTCGGCGTAGCGGGCCAGGTCCAGCCAGTGCCGTCCCCAGCGCTCGCCAAAGTGCGGTGAGGCCAGCAATTCCTCCACCACCCGCTCATAGGCGTCCGGGCGAGGGTCCCGCAGGAAGGCGCGGACTTGTTCCGGGGACGGGGGCAACCCGATCAGGTCGAGGTGCAGCCGGCGCAGGAGCGTGGTGCGGTCCGCCTCCGGGGCCGGGGCCACGTCCTCGCGCTCAAGGCGGGCGAGGATGAAGGTGTCGACCGGGTTGCGCACCCAGCGCTGGTTGCGGACCTGGGGCAGGGGGCCGGCCTGGGGCGACAGGAAAGCCCAGTGCGCCTCTGTGGGGGCGGCGGCGCCCATGGGGGCGAAACCTGCGGCGAGTGCCGCAAGGAGGCAGGTCAGTGCTCGGCGCCAATCCATCATCGGTTGCGGGATCCCATGGGACTTTCTGCAGACGCGTGTTGGCCAGCCCGCATTTAAGTCATTTTTGCCCATTGGGTTGGGCCCAGGCCGGTGCGGTGGGGTCGTCCGGTGAACGGGCCCCTCCATGGCCGGCCTCCAGCCCCGGTTCATGTCTGCTTAAGGTGAGTCGTGGTTCAGTGGGCTGCATGAACAAGCCCTTCCTCATGGCTGGCTTGCTGCTGGCGGCAAGCGCGGCCACCGCGCACGACTGGCATCCGGGCGAGGACCCCGGCCGGGCGGCCGGGCTGGGCCGGGCCGCCTCCCCGGCCGAGGCGGCGCTGCTCGCGGAGGCCGCCGAGAGGTCGTCCCCGGCGGCTTCCGTCCTGCCGCCGGCCCGGGCCGGATCTGGTGACACCGCAGCCCCGCAGGGGTTGGCAATGGAGGCGAGCTTCCGAGTTTTCGCGCCCGCCGTGCGGGTGCGGCGGGACGAGCGTTACCTCCATGTGGAATCCGAGGGTCTGCCCGCGCACAACATGATGGTGGGCATCACAGCCTGGCAGCAACAGGTTCCCCTGCCGCAGGCCTACACCGGCGCCAACGCGTGGCGCCTCCCGCTCCAGCCGGTGCCGTCCGCCAACCCGGTCTCCATCCGGGACCGTTTCCTGCGCGGGGCCATTGCCCTCGCCGCCAATGGCATCCCCATCTTCAATCCGCAGAATAACCGCGGCGAAATATCCCAGCAGATTGGCGAACTGGATGAGTGGGGAGGGCATTGCGGGCGTGCCGATGACTATCATTACCATGCGGCCCCGCTGCACCTGCAGGAGCAACTGGGTCCGGACCGGCCCATTGCCATCGCACTGGATGGGTATCCCATCTATGGACTGACCGAGCCGGGGGGCGGGAACCCGACGGGATTGGATGCCTTCCGGGGGCACGAGACGCCCGGCTTGGGCTATCATTATCACGCCTCGCGCGAGTATCCCTACGTCAACGGGGGTTTCCATGGCCAGGTGGTGGAGCAGGGTGGCCAGGTGGACCCGCAGCCGCGGGCGTCGTCCGTCCGCCAGGCCCAGCCTCCGCTGCGCGGGGCGCGGATCACCCAGTTCAAGGCTGCCCCTGATCACCGGAGCTTTTCCTTGGACTACCAGGTTAACGGGCGGCCTGCCGCCATCCGCTACTCCACGCAGGGCGACGGCCATTGGCTCTTCCGTTTCACCGGCCCGGACGGCATCGTCCGCGAGGAAACCTACCGCGCCGGGGAACGCCGGGGCGGTCCGGGAAGGGCAGGGGGGCCGCCTCCCCAGGGCGGCCGCCGCCCGCGTCCGCGCCCGGAATGAAACCCAAGGCAGGACACGCCATGAAACCCCTCCTCCGGCCAGCCATGTCCCCCGCAACGGAACGCGCCCCCTTCCACCGTCACGTCCCGGGCCCCCTGCCGCGCCTCGCCTTCGCTCTCCTGTGCCTGCTGGCGGCCTTGTTCCCGATCTCGGCGCACGACTGGCATCGGCATGAGGATCCGCAGTTTGCCCAGTTGCGGCCGGTGCTGCCGTTGGAGGCCGACCTGATCGCCCAGGAAAAGGCCGCCATGGGCGGGGGCGACGCGGCGGGGCCGATGTTCCAGCCGGCGGGATTCACGGGGGGGGCGTCCCCGGCCGTGCGGGCGTTGGCCGGGGCGTTCGTGCGTTTCAAGCCCAAGCTGCGGTTTCACTGGGACAACGCTTTCTTCTACGTGGAGAGCGACGGGATGCCGGACCACAACCTGATGGTGGGGATCACGGCCTGGCAGCAGCAGATTCCCCTGCCGACCTTTTATTTTGGCACCAACGCGTGGCGGCTGCCGTTGTATCCCGTCCCGACCAACACGCCCTACCTCATCACGTCGAACACCTTCACCCGCGGCGCCATTGCCCTCGGGGCCAACGGCATCCCCATCTTCAATCCCTACAACAACCGCGGCGAGGCGTCCGCCCTCATCGGAGAACTCGACCAGTGGGGCGGGCATTGCGGGCGGGCGGACGACTATCACTACCACGTCGCCCCGCTTCACCTGACCAACGTGCTGGGCTTTGGCCTGCCGGTGGCCTTTGCGCTCGATGGGTATCCGATCTACGGGTTGGTCGAGCCGGATGGGTCTCCGGTCACGGGACTGGACGCCCTGCGCGGCCACACCAACGGCCTGGGCACCTACCATTACCACGCCAGTCTCGCGCTGCCGTTCCTGCACGCCGGGTTTCGCGGCACGGTGGCCTACGTCAACAGCCAGGTGGATCCGCAGCCCGTGGTCCGCCCGGTGCGGCCGTCCGGCACCCCGCTCAACGGGGCGACCCTCGTCGAGTTCACCAACACCGCCCCCGACCAGTTCTCGCTCCGCTACCGGCTCGCCGGCAACCCCACGAACTATTCCTGGACCTACACGCTGAACCGGGCCGCAAGGTCGGTGTCCGTCGCCTACACCAACGCGGCGGGCGGCACCCAGACCAACTACCCGAACTGGGAACCCGCCCCGGCGCTGGCGGCCCCCACGGTGGGGATGACCCGCCTCGGTTCCGGGCAGGCCCGGTTGCAGGTCGGCGGCCAGCCCGGTCGCGGCTACGAGGTCCAGTGCGCCACCAACCTCGCCCCCGTCGCGTGGACGACGGCCGACTTTGTGCTCGTGGACGGCGCCGGGGCCACCAACGTCACCCTCGCCCCCGCCGGGGAGCGCAGCTTTTTCCGTGTCCGCTGAACCCATGAATTTTCTCCCTTCCCGCCATCCGACCCGGTTCCGCGTCCGGCATCGCGCCGGGGCGGGGCGGGTGTTTGTCCTTTTTTGGGTGCTGGCTGGACTGGGCTTGGCGGCTGCGCGGGCCGCCAACCAGCCGCCGGTCTTCCTGCCCGCCACCAATCGGCATGTCCTGAACGCGGGTGTCCTGCTCGCCGTCACCAATGCCGCCACCGACCCGGACCTGCCGGCCCAGTCACTCACCTATTCGCTGCTGCAGGCTCCCGCCGGGGCCGCCCTCGCGGCCGCCTCCGGCGTGCTCCACTGGACGCCATCGACCAACCAGGCGGGGACCTCGAACCTGTTCCGGGTCGTGGTGGCCGACAACGGGTCGCCCGCCCTCGCCGCCACCAACACCTTCACCGTCTTCGTGCGGTCGTCCCGCCCCAACGTGGTGGTGGTGGTCACCGATGATCATGGGTTCGGCGACCTCAGTGCCCACGGCAGTCCCGCCGCCACCCCCAACTTCGACCGGCTCGGCAGCGAGGGCATCCGCCTGGAGCGCTTCTACGCCACGCCCGTCTGCAGCGTCACCCGCTCGAGCCTGCTCACGGGCCGCAACCCCATCCGCACCCAGGTCAACAACACCCGCGGTCTCGACCTCGGCGAGCACACCATGGCCCAGGCCTTCAAGTCGGCCGGATACCAGACCTTCCTCTGTGGCAAGTGGCACCTCGGCGGCCTCTACAACACGCGCTCCAACGTGGTCATCAACGGCGTGACCCATCCTGTGGTCCGGGAGGGGGTGGATTACCAGCCGCAGAACCGGGGCTGGGATGTCCATTACGGCCAATACACGGGCGCCATCAACTACACCAGCCATGTCAGCCAGGAGACCGCGCAGCTGGATTGGTGGCTGAATGGGCAGGCCAGTGCCGACGCGGGCTGGTCCACGGACCTGCTGGCCGACAAGGCGATCCAGTTGCTGCGCGACCGCGACCCCTCCCGCCCGGTCATCCTGTACCTCGCCTTCAATGCCGTGCATGGACCGGTCAGCGCCCCGGCCACCTACCTGGCCAAGTACGGCGCCGTGCCCGACGCCAACCGACGCAACACGCTCGCAGCCCTGGACCATATGGACACCGCCTTCGGGCGCCTGCTGGCCGCCCTCGACGCGGAGGGCATCGCCTCGAACACCGTGGTCACCTTTTTCGGCGACAACGGCGGCCAGGCCTCCACCGGGGGCTCCAACCTGCCGCTGCGCGGGGACAAGGGCGACCTCTACGACGGCGGCATCCACACCCCCGCGGCCATCCGCTGGCCCGGCGTGCTGCCGGCAGGCATCACCAACTGCCAGCAGTTTGTCTGGGTCGGGGATCTCTTCCCCACGCTCTGCGCGGCGGCCGGGATCCCCACGCTCAACCCCAAGCCGCTCGATGGGGTGAACGTCTGGCCCTGGCTGTTGTCGGCCACCAACGGCCCCCTCCATCCCGGCTTCTCGCGGCCGTTTCCCCTCGTCTCCGGCAGCAGCGCCGGCAGCGGGGTGTTTGGCTTCTTCACCAACGCCGGACAGTGGACCCTGTTCAAGCTGATCCGCGAGCGGCTCCCCGGCGGCTCGGGGGGCGGCTACACCAACGTCGGCCTGTTCAACATTCTCCAGGACCCCCTCGAGACCACCGATCTCCTGCCGGATCCCACCAACGCCGCCGTGGTCGCCTCGCTCGCCGCCAGCCACGACGCGCTCCGGCCGGAGTCGTATTCGCCCTACCTCAGCACGCATCCCCAGAGCCAGTCCGTGTCCGCCGGCGCGTCGGTCACCTTCTGGGCCATGGCCACGGTTTACCCGCGGCAGGTCACCTTCCAGTGGCGCCGGAACGGCGTCAGCCTGCCGGGCGCGACCAACCGCCTGGTGGTCGACACCAGCGCCTACCTCTCGCGCCTGGATCTCCCCAATGTCACGGCCGCCGATGCCGGGGTCTATGACCTCGTCGTGACCGACAACGCCAATGGTTGGCCGGCCACCGTCATCAGCCTGCCCGCGCTGCTCACCGTGTCCGGGGGGCCGGAGCCGGCGCCCTACGTGGACGTCGTCCTGGGCCGGCCGACGGACACCTCTGTGGCGCTCAGCCTGCTGGCCACCAACGCGCTGCGGGTCTACCTCGAATACGGCGGGGAACCTGGCGTTTACACGAACCAGACCCCGCCGCTGGACCTCGTGGCGGGCACGCCTGCCGTGACGGTCCTCAGCCAGCTGGCGCCGAACCAGCGCTACCACTACCGCGCCCGCCTGTCGGCCTCGGGCGGCCCGCCGTTCCTGGCCGGACCCGAGCGCACGCTGCACACGCAGCGGTCGCGCGGGAGCACGTTTACCTTTGTCATCGAGGCCGACCCTCATCACCGGGACAACGAGCCTGAGGTCTGGCGGTTGGCCCTGGCCAACATGCTGGCGGATGCCCCGGACTTCCTCCTCGACCTCGGGGACACCTTCATGGACGAGAAGGTGGGACTGACCAACTCCTATTACCTTACCCGGCCGGGGATCTTCGACCTGCACCGCGAGGTGCGCACGGGCTTCTTCAACCTGATCGGCCATTCCGTGCCGCTCTTCCTGATCAATGGCAACCACGAGGCGGAACTGGGCTGGCTGCTCAGCGGCACCAACAACCCCGGCGTCTGGGCTTCCGAGGCCCGGCGCCATTTCTTCCCCGTGCCCGTGCCGGGCGGGTTCTATACGGGCGCCACCAACAGCGATCCCTACACGCAGGGGCCGCGGGACGGCTATTACGCCTTCGAGTGGGGCGACGCCCTGATCGTTGCGCTCGACGCGTTCTGGTACACCACGGCGAAGCCGCAGCAGAATGGGTGGGGCTGGACGCTGGGCCTGCCCCAGTACCAGTGGCTGAAGCGCACGCTGGAGCGGAGCACGGCGCGGTTCAAGTTCGTCTTCGCCCATCACCTCATCGGGGGCTGGGGCGGCCAGGAGGCGC
This sequence comes from Verrucomicrobiota bacterium, assembly GCA_046048995.1. Classification (GTDB taxonomy): domain Bacteria; phylum Verrucomicrobiota; class Verrucomicrobiia; order Limisphaerales; family JADJPG01; genus JBJOEZ01. The sequence goes on from JBJOEZ010000010.1 coordinate 75,473, forward strand.
GGGGCGGCCTGAGCTACGCGCGTTATTTCGAGTGGGGCGGGTTCAACACCAACGGCACCTACGGTTTCACCACCCAGCGGCCCGGTTGGCCGGCGCCCATCCAGGACCTGCTGCTGGCCAACGGCGTGCAGGTCTTTTTCCACGGGCACGACCATCTCTATGTGAAGGAGAACTACGACGCCAACGGGGACGGTGTCCCGGAACTGGTCTACCAGGAGGTGCCCCAGCCCAGCCGGACTTTGCTCAGCACCAATGCGGCCGCCAGTTATGGTTACACCAACGGCCCGGTGATCGGGAACTCCGGCCACCTGCGCGTGACGGTCTCGCCCACCAATGCCCGCGTCGAGTATGTGCGCGTCTTCCTGCCCGCCAATGAGGGCGCCGGCCGCACCAACCGGATGATCAGCGCCAGTTACGACCTCGCCCCGGCCCCGCGCTGGAGCATGTCCCGCCTGCCCGACACCGGCCAGACGTCAACCTACGACTCTCCCGTGCCCGGCACGGACGCGGAGTATGCCATCGATCCGCCCGCCTACACGGACAACGGCGACGGCACGGTCACCGACCGGGTCACCGGGTTGGTCTGGCAGCGGCTGGACGGCGGCGAGATGACCTATTCCAACGCCGTCCTTCATGCCGCCACCAACACCCTTGGGGGTGTTCCCGCCGGCACGTGGCGGCTGCCGTCCATCCATGAACTGGCCAGCCTGCTCGTCCATTACCGGGAGAACCCCTCCTTCGACACCACGCACTTCCTGTCCGCCGGCGGCAACGCCGATTACTGGTGGTCGCGCGATCGCCTGGTCACCGATCCCACCCGGGTCTGGTGCGCCAACTCCGGCGGCGGGGTCGGCCCCAAGCCGCCCTCGGAAACCCTCAGCGCGGGCGGCGCGTTCCGGTATCATGCCCGCCTCGTGCGCGGTCCGCTGCCGCCGTCGGTCTCGCCCATCCACCGCTTCCTCGACCACGGCAACGGCACGGTGACCGACCTGGACACCGGCCTGATGTGGCAGCAGGTCGGCCCCGCCACCGCCCTCACCTGGACCAATGCGCTCCTTTATGCCGGCCACCTTGTCCTGGGCGGCTTTGGCGACTGGCGCCTGCCCAACATCAAGGAACTGCGCTCCCTCAACGACGAGACCCTGGCCGGGCCCTCGCTGGCGACCAACTTCTTTCCGGACGCGCGGTCGGCGCGCTATTGGTCGTCCACCACGCAGAACAATCGATCGACCAACGCGTGGTTCGCCGAGTTCGTCAATGGGCTGACCAGCCAGGCGGCCAAGGCCGGCAGCAACTGGGTGCGGGCCGTGCGGGGTCCCGGGGCCGTGGCGCCGCCCACCCTCACCCCGGTCCCGCCCGCCCCCGGTGGGAGCCTGCGCCTGGCGGTGCAGGGGGACTCCGGCCGGCTCTACACCATCCAGGGCTCCGCCGACCTGCTGCATTGGACCACGCTCCTCACCACCAACCCGCCCGTGACGCCCATCCTCTGGAGCGATCCCAACCCGGGCGCCGGGTCCCGGTTCTACCGCGTGCTGCTCGAGCCTTGAACGGGCCGGCCGCCGCCGCGCGCCGGCCTCACGGCAGCACCAGTCGGTGGAAGCGCGCCGCGCCGGTCGCGGGGCTTCGCCACTCCAGCCAGCCGTCCACCAGGGTGGGGGCGCCCGGCGCGGCCGACCAGGTCCGCAGGTCCGCCGAGGTTTCCAGCACCCAGCCGTCGGCCGGCGCCGGCCAGCGCACCACCACGTCCGCGCCAGCGCGGCGCGATTCCAGGGTGGGTGGGGCCGGGACGGTGACGGCGAAGTTCTGCATCATCTCGTGCTCGTGCTCGAGGTTGTGGCAATGGAGGAGGAACTCCCCGGGCCGCCCCCCGAAACGCACGGCCACCCGGACGGTCTCGTTGGGGTGGACCAGCACCGTGTCGCGCCAGCCGCGGTCGGCCGGCAGCGCCGCCGGGACGCCGTTGCGGGTCAGCACCCGGAAGAAGGCCCCGTGCGCGTGCATCGGGTGGTAATTGTTCGTCGCGTTGGCGAACTCCCAGATCTCCACCTCGCCGGCCGGCACCGTGAAATCGAGCCGGTTCAGGTCGTAGGTCAGGCCGTTGAGCGTGTGGGTGCCGTTGGTCACGCCGAGGCTGAAGGTGCGCGTGCGGCGCGCCTGGGCGGGGTCGGGCAGGGCCGGGCCCGGCAGGGACGCCGGCAGGGTGGTGGATCCGCCGCTGCGATCCACGTGGAAGGTCAGGATGTCGAGCGCGTCACCCTGGCGGGGCCCGGCCGGGCCGGCCAGCGGCGCCACGATGGGGAAGGCCAGGCTGCGCAGGACGACGGACGCGCCGACCGCCATCCCGGCGAAGGAGACCAGCACCTCGGCCCGCTGGCCCGGGGCCAGATCGAGGAAGGTCACGGGCTCGATCAGCCCCGTCAGCCCGCCGTCGGAGCCAATCACGTGGAAGGTGCGCCCGTCGGAAAACCCCAGCCGCAGGATGCGCGCATTGCACCCGTTGAGCACGCGGAACCGCCACAGGCCCTGGTCCACGGCGAACCATGCCTGCGGCGTGCCGTTCACCAGCATCGTGTTGCCGAGGTAACCCCACATGTGCTCGAACATGCTGGGCGCGTAGGTGAGCGAATAGGTCGTGTTGGACTTCCAGTCACGCAGCACGAGTGGCACGTCGCGCGCCCCCGTCGGCAGGCCGAGGGCGGCGTCGCGCTCGGGGTCGTCGATGAGCAGCAGCCCGGCCAGTCCGCGATAGACCTGCGACGCCGTGGCGCCGTGGGTGTGCGCGTGATACCAGCACGGCGCGGGCGGCTGCACGATGGGGATGGACACCGCATAGGATGCGCCCGGGGCCACCGCCTGGCGCGGGTGCCCGTCAAAGGCAGCGGGGCCGAGGAGGCCGTGCCAATGGAGGACGAGGGATTCGCCCGTCAGTTGGTTGACCACGGTGGCCTCGAGCCGTGTGCCGGGCCGCAGTCGCAGGGTGGGGCCGGGGGAGAGGCCGTTGAGGGTGAGGGCCGGGGTCTGGGTGCCGGGCCAGATTTCCAGGTTGCCCGGGGCGGCGGTGAGGGTGCCGCCTGCCCAGTCGGGGGGAATCCTCAGTTCATGGCCCGGATGGGCCCAGGCCCGGGCGGGCGCCAGGACGAGGCCGGCCGCCCCGGCCGCGCCCAGCTTGAGCCACTCGCGCCGGCTGAACTCGGCGGCGGGCGCGGCGGTGCGGGGGCAGGGGATGGTCACGGCGAGCACTGTCCATGCGGGGTGGCCAAAAGGCAACCGGGTCGTGGGGCGCCCGGGGAGCCTCGCCGCGGGCGCTGTCCTTCAGGGTTCCCGGGGCCCGGCGGCGGGGCGGCGGCGCAGGAGCGGCCAGAGTTTGCGGCCGCCGGTGGCGGCGGCGTAGAGGCAGCCGAGCAGGGCGATGTCGGTGGGGCCGGCCGGGACATCGAGGCGGTAGGCCAGGCAGAACCCGGCGAAGGCGGTGCCGGATCCGATCAGGCAGGCGGCCACGGCGAACTGGCGCATGGTGCTGGCGAAGACGCGGGCGATGAGCGGGGGCAGGATGAGGAAGCCGAAGGTGACGAGCGGCCCCACGTTGAGCACGGACATGGAGATGGTCACCCCCATGAGCAGGAAGAGCAGGGTGTCCCAGCCCAGCACGTTCTTCTTCAGGGTGAGGGCCATGTCCCGGTCGAAGGAGACCAGCATGAATTCCTTCTGGAACAGCCAGAGGGCGAACACGACGAGGCCGAAGGTGCCTGCGGTCCAGGCGAGGTCTTCGTCGGTGACGGCGATGATTTCGCCCTTGAGCCGGTCGAGCAGGCCGTGTTCGCCGAAGGGGTTGGCCACGAGGAGGAGGATGCTCCAGGCGCCGGCCAGCGCGTAGGCGGCGCCGATGCGGCCCTCGACGAGCGCGCGGCCGCGGCGCTCGAGCAGGGAGAGGACGAGGATGGCGACGAGCGTGAAGGCGGAGGAGCCGAAGAAGGCCAGGTGCTGCTCGCTCTGGCCCTCGAGGTGGGGGATGATGTGCCAGGCGTGGAGGGCGAAGGCGGCGGCGATGCCGCAGGAGGAGATTTGCGGGAGGGCCACCCCGAGGAACACCATGCGGCGGAGGATCAGGTGGACGCCGACGAGCGGGCAGGCCACGCCGACCAGCAGGCTGATGTAGACCGAGTTGCGGAGGAACTCGGAGGTCAGCACTTCGCGGACGGTGTTCATGGCGGGCGCGGGCGGGTCAGGGCAGGAAGAGGAGTTCCTCGATGCGGGAACGGCTGAGCAGTTCGCCGGCCGGGCCCTGCAGGACGCGGCCCTCGTGCAGCCAGATCATGTCCTCGGCGCAGCGCCGCATCGAGGGCAGGTCATGGTTGACCATGAGCACGGTCAGGCGCTGGCGCTCGTGGATGCGCCGGAGCAGTTCGAGGATGGATTCCGTGGCGGCGGCGTCGATGCCGGCCGTGGGTTCGTCGAGGAGCAGGAAGTCCGGCCGGGTGGCCAGGGCGCGGGCGATCAGCACGCGCTGCTTTTGCCCGCCCGACAGCTCGGAGAACCGCCAGCGCGCCAGCGCCTCCACGCCGGTCTCCGCCAGGCATTGCCGGGCCCAGTCGCGCTCGGCCCGCCCGAAAAACCGGCCGGGGCCCACCCGCCCGCAGGCGCCCATCAACACCACCTCCAGCGCCGAGAACAGGAAGACCGGATCGAGCGCCTCGCGTTGCGGCACGTAGCCCAGCACCGGCGCCCGGCCGTCGTGCGGATGCAGGGTCACCGTGCCGGCCAGGGGCGGCAGGATGCCGAGGACGGTGCGGAGCAGGGTGGACTTGCCCGAGCCGTTGGCGCCCAGCAGACCGGTGAAGCTGCCCCGGCGCACGTGCAGGTCCACGCCGCGCAGCACCGCGCGGCGGTCGTAGCCGACCGCCACGCCGGAAAGCGTGAGGATGTTGTTGTCCGCCGGATTCACGATGCCTGCGCCCGCGGGAAGCGCCGGCATCGTAGCCAAGCGGTCCCGGGGTGTCTTGCAATTTCGCGGGGGGTGATCCGGGGGGGCGGACGTGCCGGCGGCTGGGCGAGACGGGGGTTAGGCCGGCGGGGCGCAGAGGCCCTCGTCGCGCTGGAGGATGGTGTCGCGCCGGGCCCAGGCGGGGTCGGTGTGGGGGTAGTCGAGGTTGCAGTGCAGTCCGCGGCTCTCCGGACGGCGCAGGGCGCATTCGATGATCAGTTCCGCCACCGTGGCGATGTTGCGCAGTTCCAGCAGGTCGCTGGTCACGATGAAGTCCCAGTAATAGTCCTGGATCTCCTCCTGCAGGTTGGCGATGCGGTTGCGGGCGCGGTGGAGGCGCTTGTTGGTGCGGACGATGCCGACGTAATCCCACATGAGGCGCCGGATTTCCTCCCAGTTGTGGGAGACCACGACGAGCTCGTCGGCGTTGTGGGCCTGGCCGCTGGTCCAGGCCGGGAGCGGGGCGGGGGCGGGGGGGCGCGGGGCGGCCAGGACATGGGCGGCGGCGCGATGGGCGCAGACGAGGGCCTCCAGGAGGGAATTGCTGGCCAGGCGGTTGGCGCCATGCAGTCCGGTGCAGGCCACCTCGCCCACGGCGAGCAGGCCTTCGATGTCCGTGCGCCCATCGACGTCCGTGCGGACACCGCCGCACTGGTAATGCGCCGCCGGCACCACGGGGATGGGTTCCTTGGTGAGGTCGATGCCGAAGCCCAGGCAGGTCTGGTAGATGTTGGGGAACCGCTCGATGAGGAACGGGGCCGGCTTGTGCGTGATGTCGAGCAGCACGCAGTCGGCGCCCGTCCGCTTCATCTCGCTGTCGATGGCCCGGGCCACGATGTCGCGCGGGGCGAGCGACTGGAGCGGGTGGACGCCGTCCATGAAGGGGCGTCCGTCGAGCGACTTGAGCACGCCGCCCTCGCCGCGCACCGCCTCGGTGATGAGGAAGGACTTGGCCTTGGGATGGTAGAGGCAGGTGGGATGGAACTGGATGAATTCCATGTTGGCCACCGAGGCGCCCGCGCGCCAGGCCATGGCCACGCCGTCCCCGGTCGCGATGTCAGGGTTGGTCGTGTAGAGGTAGACCTTCCCGCAGCCGCCGGTGGCCAGGAGGGTGACGGGGGCGGCGAAGGTCTCGACCTGGTTGCGGGCCTTGTCGAGCACGTAGACCCCGAGGCACCGGTTGGGGCCGGTGCCGGGGCGGCCCTCCAGCTTGCGGGTGGTGATGAGGTCGATGGCGAAGTGGTTCTCGTAAATCTCAATGTTGGGCTGGCGCGCGACGGCGGCGAGGAGGGCCCGCTCGATTTCGCGCCCGGTCACGTCCTTGGCGTGCAGGATGCGCCGCTGGCTATGGCCGCCCTCGCGGCCGAGGTCCAGCTGGTTCTCCCGCTCGCTGAACTTCATGCCCAGCTCGATGAGTTCCGCCACGCAGGCCGGGCCCTGCTCGACGATGGCGCGCACCACGTCCTCGTGGCAGAGGCCGGCCCCGGCCTCCAGGGTGTCGCGCACGTGCGCCTCGAACGAATCCTCCCGGCTGGTCACCGCCGCGATGCCGCCCTGGGCGTAGTTGGTGTTGGATTCGGCCCGGTGCTTCTTGGTGAGGATGGCCACCCGGCCGCGCGGGGCGACCTTGAGGGCGAAGGACAGCCCGGCCATGCCGCTGCCCAGCACGAGGAAGTCGAAGGCCTTCATCAGAGCCGCCCGTTGTCGATCAGCCGGGCCGGGCCGACCCGCACGGCCAGGGCGAGGTGCGTCCCGCGCCGCACCCGCGGCACCGCCTGCAGGGTGTCCGGGTCGATGAACGACACGTAATCCATCCGGGCGTCCGGTTCGCGGGCGATGAGGCGGGCGAGTTCACGGCGCAAGCCGGCGGCGGGAAGGCCGGCCCGGGCCGCGCGCACCCGGCGCCGGGCGAGGGCCAGGGCGCGGGACAGGACGGTGGCCTGGGTCCGCAGGGGGCCGGTGAGGTAGCGGTTGCGCGAGCTCATGGCCAGCCCGTCCGGTTCCCGGATGGTCGGGGCGAGGATGAAGCGGATGGGGAAGTTCAGGTCCCGGATCATGCGGCGCACGATGGCGGCCTGCTGCCAGTCCTTGGCCCCGAAGACGGTGGCCTGGGGTTGCACGATGAGGAACAGCTTGGCCACCACGGTGGTGACCCCGCGGAAGTGGGTGGGTCGCGCGGCGCCCTCGAGGTCGCGCGCGAGGAGTTCCTCGGTCACCCAGGTGCTGTGGGGGGCGCGGGGATCCTCCGTGAACATGGAACCTTCCTTCGGGGCGAACACCACATCGACGCCGGCGGCGCGGCACCGGCGTAGATCCTGGGCGAGGGTGCGCGGGTAGCGGCGGAGGTCCTCGCTGGGGCCGAACTGGGTGGGATTGACGTAGATGCTGACGACCACGCGGCCGCGGGGTCCGACGGCCTGGCGGGCGCGGCGGACGAGGCTGAGGTGCCCTTCATGCAGGCAGCCCATGGTGGGCACGAGGGCGACAGGGGTGCCGGCCCGCTGATGTTGCCGGGCCAGGCGCTGCATGGCGGCGATGGAGGAAACGACGCGCACGGCGGGGAAGGTGATTGGGCGGCGGGGGGGTTGGCAAGGAAGTTAGGAAAGATGAGCGAGTGAGAGGGTGAGTGAGTCAGCGAGTGGTTCGGGTAAAATGAGGGCTTGCATTCAAAGGGGGGGTGGATATTTTCTTCCTCGCTACAGACGGAAGCGAGCGTAGCTCAGTCTGGTAGAGCGTCACCTTGCCAAGGTGAATGTCGAGGGTTCGAATCCCTTCGCTCGCTCCACTTCTCCTTTTCCTGAAGGTTTTCTCGCCGGGCTCTGGTCAAGTCTGGCCTTGAATCCGCCGAAATACAGGGCATCTATCCGGACGCGTCCCGCGGTTTCCCAGCTCCTGAACCCTGCGTTCCACCCATCATGGCTCTTTTGCATCCGGCCCGTTGGACCTGCCTGTTCCTGACGGTGTGGTTTGCCCTCTTGGGGTGGGGAACCTCGCGGATGACGGCGGCGCCGCCGGTGGTGCGGAGCACGAGCTACGACGGGAGTTACACCAGCATAGTGCATTACGCGGTGGAACCGTGGATGAACACCAACACGGTGGCGCTGACGGTGGAGGCGTGGGTGTATTGCCGGGACCTGCTGGGGTTCCAGGCGCTGGTGGCGCGGCATTACACGACGAACCTGTGGTTCGGGCTGAACGGGAGCCGGCTGCGCTTTTACCGGAGCGGGGGGATGCTGGCGGATTCTGACGCCACCCTGGTGGCCAACCGGTGGACGCACGTGGCGGTGACGTATGACGGGACGACCGCGCGGTTTTATGTGAACGGGGTGGCGGGCGGGGTGAAGACCCTGGGCCACGCGGGGAACAACTGCACCAACACCCTGAGCCTGGGCGGGCAGTGGGACCGGTTGAACGCCGGCGACACCAACACCGCGGGCTACGCGTTCAACGGTTGGCTGGACGAGGTCCGGATCTGGACGGTCGCCCGCACCGGGGCGGCCATTGCGGGGGGGATGGACCAGGAAGTCCGGGTCGGCTCCGGCCTGGCGGGGGTGTTTGCGGAGGGCGGCCGGTGGAACGAGGTGACCGAAATCACGGGCGAGACGGTCGTCCCACTGCCCGACCGGGAGAGCGGCTTCGGCGTGCTGCCGCGCACGTTGTGCATTCCCTACACCACCAAGGCGCTGGTGGCGGACGGCACCATTGACCTGCTCAATGAGTATCGGGGGGCGGAGACGCTGGTGTTGCGCTCGCGGCTTTCCACCAATGCCCCGGACGCGGTGGCCTACCTGATGGTGTCGCGCAACAGCACCAATCATCATCTCTTCGTGGGCGTGCCCTCGCTGCCGCAGGCCGGCGGCACCAACCTGCCGCTGGTGCAGGTGCAGGCGGACGTGAATCCCACCGATGGAACGGCCCTGGCCCTGGGCGACTGGGAATGCCGGCTGGCCCAGGACGGGCTGCAAGGAGGGCGGATCTATGGCGTCAGCCCGCCGTTTTTTCCGGACCCCACCTGGTTGAGCTGGGGGCAGGGGGTTTCGAACTGGCAGGCGGCCACGGTTTCCCCGTTCGAGTTCCAGCAGAACTACGAGTTCCGCATCCATGGCCGGCACCTGAACAACTTCACCAACGACATCGGGTTGCTGGTGCGCTACTACGATTACGATGCGCTGGGCGATCAGTTGGCTGGCCCCCGGGATGCGGTCACCAACCAGCCCGCCACCTACGCCCGGGCGTCCTGGTGCGGCCTTGCCGCCGCCCCCACCGTGAACCTCACCATCCGGTGTTCGGTTACCAACATCACCACGGGCGTCGGGGTGTCCAACCTGGCGGTGGCCGTTTACTCGGGTGAATCCGAGCTCGCCGGCCAATTGCTGCGCACGTTCAGGACGGGGCCAGCCGGCACGCTCTCCGCCTGGATCGAGGCCCCGCGCGGCGCGCCCGTCGTCGTGAGCTATGCTCCGCCCGCCAACGTGAACCAGCTCCCTCCGGTGCTGCCCTACTTCGGGCCGGAGTTCGGAGTCAGTGCGCTCGGGTCCGCCTCCATCCGCATCGGTTATCCCGACACCTGCAGCACCTGCGGCCACTATGTGTTTGAAGGCCTGCAATTCCGGTTCTACGAGCGCGGCCCGGTCGGGGTCACCGGGCTGAACCCCACCGAACTGCCGGCGCTCGTCACGGTCCGCACCAACCCGGTCAAGATGGTGGGCGGGGGCAGTTTTACGGTCCTCGGTTCCAACCTCACTGCGGGCGTGCAGGTTTACCTGCGCGGCCCCGGTTGCTCGCTCAGTCCGCCCAGCCTTTGCACCAGCGACTGGACGCCGGCCCCCGTCGCGGCCGTGGCTCCCGACGGTTCTTCCCTCGTTGCGACGGTGCCTCCCGGCCTCACCTGGTATGAGTCCGGCGCGCGGGCCTTTCAGGTGGTGGTGGAAAACCCGGGTTACCTGGCCACCGGCGGCAATCGCTGGAACTACGGCCCCAGCCTCAACCTCATCGCGCCCGCCTGGCCCCTCCTCAACGGGTTTGAGTTCATCAACCGCGATGACGGCCCGAGCGTGGAGGAGTTCGAGGCCTGCTACGAATACAGCATCTTCACCCCGCTCGGCTTTCGCGATCCCTACTACGGGCTCTGGGCCAGCCTTTACCTGATCTGGATGGATGCCCTCAAGGGGTCCTGCTACGGGTTCTCCGGCACGTCGGCCCTCATGGCCGACGGGTCCCTGCCGCGCCAGGCCTACGACCAGGCCGGGGCGGACGGCGTGCGCGGCGTCCGGTATCCCAACGGCTACCTGGGGGTTTTCCCCTGCGTGGAGGGGACCAACGTCTACGAGGGGATCTGCCCGCCCAAGCCGGGCCGGTGGACCGGGTTTGATCTCTTCCAGCCCTATCGCCCGGTCAACCTGTGGAGCCGCATCACCTCACTGGCCGGCGCGCAAACGTCAGCCGAGGCCATCGTGGGCATCCTCTCCCAGTTGGGCACCCCGGTTCCCTTTGGGGCCCGGCGTGGTTTTGCCAGCGGGAACCCGGTTGATGTGTTGAACCGGCTCCGCAGCGCCCCGGGCCAATACACGCTGTGCGTGCAGAAGCGGGACTTCGGCGATGGCCACTGCATCACTCCTTACGGGATCGTGGAGAACTTCGGCCTGGACACCGACGCGGTCCTGCCTGTGGCCAACACCAACAAGTCGCTGATCCGGATTTACGACAACAATCACCCGGGGCAGGAGCGGTTCATTGAGGTGGACCACTACTTCAACATCTTTCGCTACAACTCGGGCCATCCCAGGGTGGGCATTTACGAGGGACCGGGCCTGTTTTTCACCTCGCTCTCGACCTATCGCGGGCCGCGCCATGCCCTCGATCCGTTTTCCCTCGGGCGCCTCGGCGTCGATTACCTGCGCACGCTCCTGTCCGGCACCGCGGCGGTCGACTGGCAGGACGGTTCCGGCGGCCGGGCGGGCTGGACCACGGGCGGCCTGACCAACACCTACGGCGGTGCGCTGCCCTACCTGCCGGTTGGCTTGTTGCCGGAGGGGGCGGAGACGGCCTGGGACACCACCATGCTGTTCCTGCCGGGCAGCAACGCGCCGGTGTCCGGGACCTTTGCCTCGGCCGGGTCCAACGTGCTCCTCTACGCGGCCATGGGCTGGGGGGATATCGCTTATGGGTTCCGGGCGGCGAACACCGCGGCGACCCATGTGGTGGATGGCATCGTAACCAAGCCCGGGGAGGGGTTGACCGCGCTGGGCCTGCGCGCGGTCAGCCCGGTGACCGGGTTCAGCGCGATGATCGCCAGCCGCGACACGAACGGCCGCAGCCGGGTGCTGCTGCTGGATGCCGGCGCGGGGACGAACCAGCCGGATGTGCAGGTGGAGCGCGAGGGCCTCGGCGGGGTGCTCGTGCGCAACCGCGGGACCGCCCCGCTGGCCTTCCGCGTGGCCCTGGCCGGCGCCGAGCCGGCCGGGCAGGTCTTTGACCACGCCTACGGCTCCGTGACCCAGCCCGGCCTCTCCACCCTGCGCCTGGTCTATCCGCTGGCGCCGTTGGCTTCGCCCGGCCTGCGGCGCGAGTTGGACACCAACAACGACGGCGCGCCGGACCAGGTGGAGATGCTGCCGGCGACCGGGCAACTGCGCATCGGGCCGGAGGCCGGCTTGCTGGCCCTGCGCTGGCGCCAGGCCGGCTTCGGCGCCGTGCTGGAAACCTCGCCGCGCGTGGCCCCCGCCGCCTGGTCCGCGGTCAACGCCACCGTCGGCACCGAGGGCGGCGACCGCGTCGCCCGGGTCAGCCCCGCCACCAACAGCGCCCTCTACCGCCTGCGCTACCAGTCCACCAACTGCCTGTCGCTGGCCGGCCTCGCCAGCGGGTCCCGCCCAAACCCCTGGGCCACCAATGGATTCCAGTTCGAAGCAGCCACCGCCGCCGGCACCCTGGCGCCGCAAAACACCCTGACCAATCGCGCCGGCTACACCGGACTGCAGGTGGCGTCCGTCCTGCGCGTAACCCCGCCGGAGGGCTCGGGTGCGGTCACCCTGCAGGTGTTCAACCCGGATGAACCCGTGATCGTCGAGGCCGTCGGTCCCCTCGGGGCGATCCTGTCCCGCCAGACCTTCCCGGCCTCGCCTACCGCGCCGCAGGCGGTTTCCGTGCGCGGCTACCGCGGCTCCCTCCAGTTCATTCGCGTGACCGTGGCTGCCAAGCCGGCCCTCGTCACCAGCGCCTGCGCGGAAATGGCCGCGCCCTGAGCCAGCGTGGCGGCCTTACCGTCATGGCGTGGCAAGGAGGCGATCCAGCAACGGTTTCAGCCGCCCGGCATACACCGAGTAACCGGCGGGGGAGAGATGGATGCGGTCCGGGTTGAAGAGCGTCGCCTTCACCGTGCCGTCGGCGTTCGTGAAGTCGTGCCATAGGTCCAGCACATGGACCTGCGGGTCGCGATCGAGGAGCAGTGGGTCGAGGGCGAGATTGGTCTTCCGGATGTCCTCGTAGAACCTATTCCCGGGGGCGTGGGCGGGCAGGATTTTGGCGGCGATGACCGGGGTTTCCGGGAACTTCTCCCGCAGGTTCCGCACGCACATCTCCACGCCCCTGGCCGCGGCCTCGATGCCGGTCTCGGCCGTGAAGAACATGTTGTTGTTGCCAATCATGAGGACGATGACCTTGGGTTTGAGTCCCTCGACCCCGCCATGGTCCAGTCGCCAGAGGACGTTCTGGGTTTTGTCGCCGCCGATGCCGAGGTTGAGGGTGCGGAGCTTGGGGAAGTGCCTGTTCCAAGCGCCATTCCGCACGCCCCCGTCGAGGGGGCTGCCCCACTGCTGGGTGATGCTGTCACCCACCAGGAGCACATCACAGGCGCCCGCGTTCCCCTTCACGTGCTCGACGAGTTTCGCGTGGGTGTCGAGCCAGGTCGAGCCGCCCCAGTGGCCCGCGCTCGGGACCACCGGCCAGAACTGGGGCAGGTGCTGGTTGGATTCGCGGCCCGGTCGCCGGTCATGCTCCGGTTTCCCCACCACATAGGCTCGCTCCTCCGCGGTGAGGGGCCACCCGGTCGGTTGCGGCTCGGCGTTGCGATGCGGATACTCCAGCGCGCGCGCCGCCATCAGCGTCGCCACTGCCAGCAGGGTGGTGACGATGGCACGGTGGAGCGGGAGGTAACTCAGCATCGGAAGTCAGGGTGGTTCATGGGGTGCTGGCGAGGTGGCCTGCGCGCGGCTATCGCAGACTCCCTCCGCGACCTCGTATTCACCCGGCGCGCGCAGCGCCGCCTGACCCGCTCACTCGCCGCTCCTTCAGCTTTCTCTCCTCCGGGCTTGCCGCGCGCCGGGCGTGTCCCTAAAACCCTCCGGTCCGCCATCGCATGAAATCCTGCCGAACCCGACGTGTGCCCGCCGCCGGACCCGACACCCCCGAGGTGCGGCCCGAGGTGGTGGCGCGGGCGCGGCGGTTGATTGCGGACCCCGGCTATCCGTCCCCGGCCGTGACGCGCGCGGTGGCGGGGGTGTTGGCCCGGAAGCTTTCCGGGGAGGCGGCCGACCGCGTCCGTTTGCTCCCGTCCTGAATGCCCGGCCGATGATTGTCGTCCAGCTGCCGCGTGAAGTTTTCCGTCCGTCCCATGAATGAAACCCTGCGCCCTGCGCTTCCCCCTGATCGAATGAAGTTGAACTGCCTCCTCCTGGCCCGCCGGATTGTCCTGGCGGGTGTCGCCTCCAGCCTCCTGATGGTCCCCGGCCCGCTCCGTGCGGCCCCGGCGGCCCCCGACACGGCCGACCGCGGCCCGTTCTTCTCGGGCACCATCCGGGCGAAGTTTCCCGGGGACAACACGACCATGAAGGGCGTCGTGGTGACGCTCAACCCGGAGCGGAACGCCTTCGTGTGCTACGACACCGACCTGATGCGGGTGTCGGTGGCCTGGACGGGGGACTACCTGAAGTTTGGCAACTACATGCGTGAGATCGTGCATCCCCAGCCGCCCGAGGTGGCGGGCACGCCGGTCTTCGGCACGAAGCCCGGGCCAGGATGGTCGCGCGGGGCGACCGGGGGCTTTGCCGACACGCGGCCGGGCAAACAGGGGCCGCTGCCGGCGGACTGGGCCAAGTACCGGGGCCTCTACTTGAACGGCCGCCAGGTGATTCTTTCCTACACGGTGGGCGACGCGGGCGTGCTGGAGTCCCCCGGGTTGGCCTCGGCGCAGGGCCTGAGCCTCTTTACGCGCACGATGGAAGTGGACCGGTCCCTCCGCGGGAGCCTGCTGGTGTGCGAGGGCTTGCCGGCCGGCGCCACCGGTCGTGCGACCGGCGCACGGGCGTCCCTGTCCGTCGAGGTGCCCGGCGCGCAGGGCGCGCCCGGGCGGCTGGGCATCGGATTGATTGGCCCGGCCTCCGCGGTGCTCGAGTTGACCAACGGACGCGTCACCGTGCAGCTGTCCGGCCGGGAAAAGGCCGGCAGCCCGATGCAGGTGGTCATCTGGAGCGGCGGAGCGGAGGACGAGGCGAAGTTCCGCGACGTGGTGCAGTCGCTGCCGGCCCCGGCCGGCCTGCGCGCCCTCACCCAGGGCGGCCCGCCCCTCTGGAAGGAATCCGTGGTCACCCAGGGCCGCGTCGGGGCCAGCGGCGCCGACGGTCCCTACGTCGTCGACATGATCGGGGAGAACCTCACCAACCAGTGGGGCACCCGGGCCTTTTTCGGTGGGTTCGATTTCTTCCCGGACGGCCGCGTGGCCCTCTGTGCCTTCCATGGCGACGTCTGGATCGTGTCGGGGGTGGACGACAAGCTGGAGAACCTGACTTGGCGGCGGTTTGCCACGGGCATTTTCCAGGGGTTGGGCTGCAAGGTGGTGGACGGCAAGGTGTATGTGCTGGGGCGCGACCAGATCACCCGGTTGCATGACCTGAACAACGACGGGGAGGCGGATTTCTATGAGAACTTCAACAACGACACCGTGGTGACGGCCAACTACCACGAGTTCTGCCTCGACCTGCACACGGATCGGAAGGGCAACTTCTATTACTTCAAGGGGTCGCCCTGGACGCCGGACGTGAAGTCGCCGCACCAGGGCACGGTCCTGAAGGTGTCGAAGGACGGGAAGAAGCTGGAGATTTACGCCACCGGCCTGCGCGCGCCCAACGGGGGCGGCATGGGCCCGAACGACGAATTGACGGTGAGCGACAACCAGGGCCACTGGATGCCGGCCAGCAAGGTGAGCCTGGTGAAGAAGGGCGGCTTTTACGGGATGACGCCGGCGGCGCACCGGGACCTGACCTTCACCCGGGGCGGCACCAACCTGACCTACAACCCCAGCGACCCCGCCCAGCGGGCCGCCCTCAAGGCGCCGCCCTTTGATGGCTCGGCCCTCATCCCTCCGTCCTATGACCAGCCCCTCTGCTGGCTGCCCATGAGCATGGACAACTCCAGCGGCGGCCAGGTGTGGGCCACCGACAAGCGTTTTGGGCCGCTGCAGGGCCAGATGCTGTTCATGAGCTATGGCAAGGGCACGCTCTTCCAGGTGCTGCAGGAGGAAGTGGACGGCGTCACCCAGGCCGGCATGGTCCGTTTCCCGCTCAAGTTCGGCACCGGCCTGATGCGCGGGCGGGTCAATCCCAAGGATGGCCAGGTGTATGTCTGCGGCGTGCGCGGCTGGCAGACGGACGGGGCCAAGGACGGGGGTTTCTACCGGGTGCGCTACACGGGCAAGCCGGCGCGCCTGGCCACCGGGCTCAAGGTGCTGAAGGACGGCATTCAGATCACGTTCAGCGACCCGCTGGACCCGGCCTCGGCGGCCGACCCCGCCAGCTACGCGCTGGAGGCTTGGAACTACAAGTACACCGGCAGCTACGGGTCGCCCGATTACTCGGTGGAGGATCCCACGCAGAAGCGCCACGACAAGTGGGAGGTGAAGTCCGCCCGCCTGGCCAAGGATGGCCGCACCGTCCTGCTCGAGGTGCCCAGTCTCAAGCCGGCCAACCAGGTTCGCATCAAGCTCAACCTGAAGGCTGCCGACGGCGCCCCGGTGGCCTTCGACATCTACAACACCATCCACAAGCCGGGCCGCGCGGGCGTGGCCTCGGTCAAGTAATCCAACACCAACGAACCCCGCCATGAAGCCCAACCTTCTCCTCCTCCTGGCCGGTGTGGCCAGCCTGTTGCCCACCCCGCTGCCCGGCGCGGATGCCAAACCCAAGCCGGGCACGCATCTCACCGTGGAAACGGCGGGGCCCGACTACACCCTGCAGGGCGAATACCGGATCAAAAACGGCGGCGCCCACATCATCGCGCTGGGCAATGACCAATTCCGGTTGGTCTCCTACAAGGGTGGGCTGCCAGGGGATGGCTGGGACCAGCAGACCCGCACCGAGTATCCCGGCAGGCGCGAGGGGGACAAGGTGGTGTTCACCGGGGCGGATGGCTACCGGGCGGAGTTGGCCGGCGGGGTGCTCAGCGTGAGCACGGCCGGCGGCGGGCCGTGGAGCCTGACCAAGACGCACCGGAGCAGCCCGACCCTGGGCGCCAAGCCGCCGGCGGGCGCGGTGGTGTTGTTCGATGTGGGCAGGACGGCCGATGAGTTCGCCGGGGGTCACCTGGACGAGCGCGGGTTGCTGGCGGCGGGGTGCACGAGCAAGCGCAAGTTCCAGAGCTTCACCCTGCACGCGGAGTTCCTGCTGCCCTTCAAGCCCTTGGGGCGCGGCCAGGACCGCGGCAACAGCGGGGTTTACCTGCAGGACCGCTACGAGGTGCAGGTGCTGGACAGCTTCGGCTTGCGGGGCATGGATAACGAGTGCGGGGGTGTTTACACGAAGGCCAGGCCCCTCGTGAACATGTGTTATCCGCCGTTGGTGTGGCAGACCTACGACATCGACTTTGAGGCGGCGAAGTTTGACGCCGCCGGCAAGAAAACGGGCAACGCCGTCGTGACGGTGAAGCACAACGGGGTGGTCATCCACGACAAGCTGGAAATCAACGGGCCGACCGGCGGCGGCAAGCCCGAGGGCCCCACCCCGGGCGGGATCCAGCTGCAGGGGCACGGCAATCCGGTGTTCTACCGGAACGTCTGGGTCGTCGAGCGGTGAGGCTTGGAGTGCGCCAGCGAAGCTGGCGCTTTCAAAGCGGCAGCGGTGCTGCCGCAGTCCAT
>JBJOEZ010000011.1:0-88694 GCA_046048995.1 Verrucomicrobiota bacterium
CCATGCCCCCGGCTGCAGGCCAGCGAGTGCATCTCGGCACGCGCCACGCCTCCGGCCACGACGCTGCCCACCAGCGCGGCCGCCCACAGTCGCCAAATCGTTTTGCTCATAAGAGTTTTCGGTTAAACGGCGGATCCAATAACAGGCCGACGCCGGGGGGGGAAGCCCGGAACACCCGGCCACGCCTTCAACCAGTCCTCCGCGCCGCCTTTCCCCGAGTCAGGCCAGGTCGACGGGATCAATGTCCACGGTCAGCGTGATGTCCTCCGGCAGGTCCAACGACTGCACCAGGGCGGAGAGGTGCCGGCTCAGCAGGCTCATCTGGCGGGTTCGGGCCATGATTTGGTAGCGGTAAAACGTCTCAGCCCGGGCCAGGGGCGCTGGCGCCGGCCCCATCAGGATGAGGTCCGGGATGGGCGCCGTCACCGCAGGGGCTGCCGGAGCCTGCGCCGGGGCCGGCGCGGGCCGGGCGGCCCAGTCGCCGAGCAGCAACTCGGCGGGCGCCGGGACACCGGCGGCGGGGCCGGCGGCCGGCGGGCCTGGCGCGCCGGCGGCGCGGGGGACCAGCGCCTCCAGCCGCGCCCGCACATGCTCGGAGCTCAATTGGACCTTCTCCTCATTGCGCCCCTTGATGACCAGCAGGGCGATGCGCGAGAACGGCGGATACTTGAGCTGCTGTCGGAACTCGAGCTCCTGCTCGTAGAAGCCCGCGTAGTCATGGCGGCGGGCATACTGGATGGCCGGATGGAAGGGGGTGAAGGCCTGCACGAACACCTCCCCTTCCACGTCGCCGCGGCCGGCCCGGCCCGCCACCTGCGTGAGCAACTGGAACGTCCGTTCCCCGGCCCGGAAGTCCGCGATGTGCAGGCTGATGTCGGCATACACGATGCCAACCAGGGTCACGTTCGGAAAATGCAGGCCCTTGGCGATCATCTGGGTGCCGACCAGGATGTCGATCTTGCCCGCCCGGAAATCGCCCAGGATGCGCCGGAAATCATCCTTGCGCTTGAGCACGTCGGAATCCATGCGCCGGACCACGGCCTGGGGAAACAGCTTGTGGAGGGTGTCCTCGACGCGCTCGGTGCCCAGACCCGTGTAGCGGATGGCGGGATTGCGGCAGGTTGGCTGCGGACACTGGCGGGGAGCCGGGGCCGTGTAGGCGCAGATATGGCAGAGCAGCCGCTGCGCGGCGCGATGGTAGGTGAGGCTGACGGAGCAGTTGGGGCACTCGGCCACGTAACCGCACTGGGGACACTGCAGGCTGGATGACCAGCCCCGGCGGTTGAGGAACAGGATGGTCTGCTCCCGCCGCTCCAACCGGCGGGTCATGGCCTCCTTGAGTTGCTCCGAAAAGATCTGGGCGCCCTTGCGCTTGCGATTCTCCGCGCGCAGGTCAACCACGCGGACAACCGGGAGTTTTTGGTCGTCCACCCGCGTGGGCATTTCCAGCAGGGTGTATTTGCCGCGCTGGGCGTTGTAGTAGCTCTCCATCGAGGGGGTGGCGCTCCCGAGGACACAGACCGCCCCCTCCATCTGCGCCCGCACCACCGCCACGTCCCGGGCGTGATACCGCGGGGACTCCTCCTGCTTGTAGGAGTGCTCATGCTCCTCATCGACAATGATCAACCCCAGCGGGTCAACCGGGGCAAAGATCGCCGAGCGCGCCCCAATCACGATCCGGGCCCGGCCCTGGCGGATTTTGTGCCATTCATCATGGCGCTCCCCGCCGCTCAGGTGGCTGTGCAGCACCGCCACCAGGGTCTGCAGCGGCCCGCTGGAGAAGCGCGCCTTGAAGCGCTCGACAGTCTGGGGGGTGAGCGAAATCTCCGGCACCAACACAATGGCCCCGCGACCCTGCTCGAGGGCATGGGCAATGGCCTGCAGATACACCTCAGTCTTGCCGGAACCCGTCACCCCATGCAGGAGGAAGGCAGGCCGGGCGCCCGGGGCATCCCCGCCGCGCAGGCCATCCATGGCCGCCACCACGGCCTGCAGGGCGCCGGCCTGGCTGGGGTTCAACGACAGGGGCTGCGTGGGCAGGATGGTCTCGTGCGCGTAGGGATCGCGCTCGGAGATCTCCGGGGCGATGGAGACCAGGCCCTTGTCCTCGAGGCGGCGGACCAAGTCCGCCGTGCAGCCGGTCAGGCGCAGCAACTCCTGCAGCGGCAGATCGCGCCATTCCTCCAGCACCCGCCAGACGTCCCGCTGTCGGGGCGTCAGCTTCGGGGGTTCCGCCGCCCCTGCGGCACCCGGGGCCACCCGGACATGCAAGCGCTCCCGCCAGCCCTCCTCCTCCTGGCGCACCGCGTCCGGCAGCACCGACTTCAGGGCGATCTCGACCGGACAGCAGTAGTAGTCGGCAATCCACCGGGCCAGGGCCAGGATGCGGGGGGTGACCAGCGACTGCCGGCCAAGGACCTTGAGGATGGGCTTGAGGGCGCCGTGGGAGGATTCCTCGAGGAGCGCGGTGACCACGCCCGGGACCTCCCGCCGACCGAACGGCACCTTGACGCGGGAGCCCACCTCCAAACGGCCCGCCAGCTCCGGGGGAATCGCGTAATCAAACTCCCGGCGCAGGGCAATCTCCAGGGTGACACGCGCAACCATCAGGCAAACTGTAGCGCGCCGGAGCGGCGCAGCTCAAAGCCCAAAGTGTCCGCGGACGGCGGCGGCCGGTTGACCCGGGGACGGGGGGCGATGCTTTTGGGCTTCCCGCCCGGGCGCCACTTTGGCTTGGATGACGCGCCCGCTGGGGCGGGCGGCCTGATGACGGATTGGATTCAACGCTACAAATGGTGGTTGTTTGCCGTGATTGCCATGGGGACCGCCCTGCTGGCGGTCGAGGGGTGGCGGGCCCGGCGCGAGCAAAGCCAGGATGGCGTGATCCTGGCCGCGGCAGCGCGGCACGGGGTTCCGCCGGCGCTGGTCAAGGCGGTGGTCTGGCAGGAAAGCTGGTTCAACCCGCAGGCGGTAGGCACAAGGGGCGAGGTGGGCCTCATGCAGGTCCGCGAGCCCACGGCGCGTGACTGGGCGACGGCCACCCGCGCGCGCTACCTGGCCTTCGGCCAGATGTTCAACCCCGGATGGAACACCGACTGCGGGGCGTGGTATCTGCGCAAGCACCTGGACCGCTACCGGCACACCGACAATCCCCTGCCCTACGCCCTGGCCGCCTACAACGCGGGCCCGGGCAACGCGGCCAAGTGGGCCAAGGGGGCCGGCGCCACCAACAGCACCGTGTTCCTGCAGCAAATGGACTTCCCCTCGACCCGCCGCTACGTGGACAGCGTCATGCAGCGACAGCGCCGCTATGAGCGGGAGTTTGCCGCCCGCGCCAAGCGGCGTTCCTAGGGGGCGGTCAGCCGGACCAACTCCTCCTGCAGGGCGGCCCGCACCTGCTCACGTTCCTCGTCGCGGTGGCTGCGGGGCACCGGCACGGGATGGCCGACCCGGATGAGGCACCGGGAAAAAGGGAGCGGAATCTCGAAACGATCCCAGCTGCGCAGCGTGACCTTGCGGCTCAGCACATAGGAGGCGGGCACGATGGGACGCCCGGTCATCTGGGCGAGCACCACCACCCCGGGCTTCACCACATGGGCCGGTCCGCGCGGACCATCGCAGGCGAAGGCCAAATCGAACCCCTGGCGCACGAGCACCGCCGCCTCCTGCAAGGCCTCCCGGCCCCGCCGGCTGGACGACCCCCGGACCGGTTCAATGCCGAACAACTGCAGGACCCGCGCCATCATGGCGCCATCGCGGCTGGCACTGACCATCGCCCCCATGCGGGAACGCCCGCCCACCCGCCGCAGATACTGTGCATACATCAGCGGAGCCAGCGGCAGTCGGTTATGCCAGGTGCAGAAGATGTAGGGGCGTCCTGCCTCCGCCAACGAGGCAGGATCCCGTTCCCAGCGAAACCTGAGGGTCGCCGCGAGCAGGTGAATCAAGCCGTGGATGAGCCGGGCCAGGCAGCGCTGTGCCCGGGTCGGTTGATGGGGCACAAAAGGCCTGGCCTGGACCGGCGAGGCCGGACCGCGCGAGGGGCCGGGAGGGGTCGCCGCGTCGCGGGTCACGCGCCACCCTTCTTCAACGCCGCCCGGACAAGGTCATCCGTGCCCGCCTCCGGGCCGAGCAGGGCCTGCGCCCCGCGCACCGCCTCCTGGGCTTCCGCCTGGCGAAAACCGAGGGCCTGCAGGGCCAGCATGGCATCCTGCAACCGCTGGTCGGCCGCCGGCAGCGCCGGCCCCGCGCCACCCGGCTCCACGCCCACGCCCGCGCCAATCTTGTCCTTGAGTTCAACCACGATGCGCTCGGCAGTCTTCTTGCCCACCCCGGAAATCTGCGCCAGGGACTTCACGTCCCCGCGGCCCACCGCGGCCCGCAGCGCGGCCACGTTCATCCCGCTGAGGATATTGAGCGCAATCTTCGGCCCAATCCCGCTGACGGTATGGATGAGCAGGCGGAACAGGTCGCGCTCGGCGGCGGTCATGAACCCATACAGCACATGCGCGTCCTCCCGGATGGCCAGGTGCGTGAGCAGGCGCAGGTCCTGCCCCGGGGACGGCAGCTTGTCGAACGAACTCAGCGGAATCAGCACCTCGTAGCCCACGCCATGCACCTCCACCACCACCTGCGTGGGCAGGGCCTCAACCAACCGGCCATGAAGAAAGGTGATCATCGGGCAATGCTCCGTTCAGATTCGCTTGGCCGGGGCAAGAACCGCCCGGCGATTGTCCTGCACATAGGCCAGGGCCACGGCCAAGGCGTCCGCGGCGTCCGGCGCCGGGGTCTCGGCCAAGCCCAGCAACCGCTGCACCATCTTGGCCACCGCCAGTTTCTGGGCCGCCCCATAGCCCACGATGGCCTGTTTCACCCGCCGGGGCGCCAGTTCATAGATCTCCAGGCCCGCCTCCCCCGCCGCCACCAATGCCGCCCCGCGCGCCTCACCCATGATCAGCGTCGTCTGCATGTTCTGCGCGTAAAACAATCCCTCGATGGCGCAGGCCGTGGGTTCATGCGCGCGAATCACGTCCCGCAGGGTCTGGGCGATCAACGTCAGGCAACGCGAACGCTCCCACGTCGCCGGGACTTTGATGGTGCCTTGCGCCAGGCACACCGGCTGCGCCCCGGCGACATTGATGATCCCATAGCCAGTCCCCCGCAGCGACGGATCCACGCCCAGAACCACCCCATGCCGGCGGCTCTGGACCGGCGCCGCGTCCGGTTCAGCCGGGCGGCGACGGACGCCGCCGGCGCGCTGTTTCATTTGTTCGAACTGTTGCAGGGAAATACCCATGAGCGGGAGACACGCAACGCGCCCCCGAGGCAGGCGAGAACCAGAACCCGGGGGAGCCGCGCTGCCGGCATCCTAGGAACCCCGGGGGCCAAAGCAAGCGCCAGCACCGCCCGTCGGCGGCCCGCCCAACCCGATCCACCCGCTTCCAGCCGGCCTGCCGCCCGCGTATCGCTCCGTGATGCGCGCATGGAATTCCTGCTGCAACCGGTCCTCCGCGAAGGCGGTGAAGACCACGTTCTTGACCAGGGCAAGGATGGGCCACAAGGGCAGGCACCATCCCCCGAGCAACAACGGACCGAGCAGCACGTAGCCAATCGTCTTGCCCAGGGCCACGCCGTGGCGGCTGGAAGAGAGGCCCGCCCACAGGCCAAACCGCGCCGTCGCCATCGTGTCCAGCACCGACGACGCCACCGCCAGCACCACCCCGCCCGCCAGCAACAGGTCGCCGCGGCCCAGGGTGCCGCGGGCCAGCGCCACCCCCAGGTAACCTGCCAGCAGCAGGCCCTCGGCCGACACCAGCAGGATCAGTGGACGCCGGTAGACATTTCGCAACCCGAGGCGAAACCCGCCCACGATGTCGCGGACGGTGAGGGGCGTGCATAACAGCAGGTCGAGGACGCCCTCCTCGCGGGCGCCGGACAACAACTCGCACGCCTCGGACGCCACCCAGATGGAAAGGCCCAGGTGCAGCAGCAGAAAAACCGCCACCAAGCCCCCCAGGGCGACGCTCGAACCTCGCAGGCCCGTCCAGAGCCAGAGGCAGGCCGCGCAAACTCCGAAGACCCACACCCAGGGCCCAAAGCGGGGCTGGCCTCCGCCCGACGCGAGCCACGCCACCGGATTCGAGTCCAGCAACCCGGACCGGCCGGCTGCGTTGACCTGGTTGGCGCGCATCCCCCTGCGCGGGGCCATCGCTCCCCTGGGACGGTCCTGCCAAGCCCAGGGAAGCACGATCGACGCCGCCGTGAGGAGGACCACTGCCAGCAGGACTAGGGTTCCCCAAGCCAGCCAGAAGCGGGCAGGGTCCGCCTGGTAGGCCGCATCGAAGAGGGCCAGGAAGGCGCAGGCCGGCCCGAGCGGGAGATCGACCCCGAGCGGCAGCGCGTTCCACAGCAGGGGCCCGACCGTGATGCCGCCCACCAGGAGGGCTGTCCCCAGCCATGCCCGGTGGGCTTCACGGTTGAGCGCGGAGAACAGCAACCCGGCCGCGCCGGAGAGCGCGAGGGTGCCCGGCAACACCAGCATGAGACGCCAGAACTCGCCCGCGGTCACACCGCCCACCAGGAGCGGCAGCCCGAGGGGCGGGAAGATGGCCAGCAAGCCGTAGATGCTGTTCAACGAGGTGGCCATGGCCTTGCCCAACACGACGTCGTAGCCCTTGAGGTCCGTCAGGAAGAGCAACCCCAGGGTGCCCGCGCGCTTCTCCTCGCTGAGGCAATCCGCCGTGTTGCGCATGCCTTCCAGCAGGCAAAAGACGAAGGCCGCCCACGCCAGGATGCTGAACATGGCCTGCCCCAGACCCGGGTTGGCCGCCCCCGCCATCAATTCACTGCCCGCCAGCAGGAAGTGGACGAAGAGAATCGCGCCGAGGGCCACCCAGACCCGGAACGAATAGGTGCGGGGCTGGCGGGCGCGCACCCGCAGTTCGCGCTGGACGATGGGCAGGAAACTCATGGCCTCAATCCACGCCCCGGGGATCCCCTGCCCCGGCGGATCTCCTCGATGGGAGCCGTGGAACGCATGGGGCGCACCGGATCATCCCTTGCCGGGCCCGCCAAATCGGGTGGTGGCCAGCGCGCGAAACTCCTCCAACAAGCGGCGCCGGGCGAGCAACCCAAAGAGGACGTTCACGCCCACGCACAGGGAAACCCAGAACAGGACGGGGAGATGGCGCGATAGCCAGGCCGGCAGACCCTGGTTCCCCCATGACCAGGCGAAGTTGCTGAAGATGCCAACCCCCAGCGGCACGACCAGGTAGAGGACCCACGGCAGGACCAGGATCAAGGCCACCGTGCGGCCCGCGGCCACGTTGGGACGGGAACTGTTCAATCCCTGCCACATGCCCACCCACGGGAGGGTGGACATGTCGGCGACAAAAACCAAGGTCACGCACAGCCACAAGAAGGAGCCTTCCTCCCCGGGCATGACGGCGAAACTGACCATGAGATCCATGGCCAGCACGGCAAGCGCGGGGAGCCCAAATTGCCGGAGCAGGGCCGCGTGTTGCCCGCGCAGGATCTCCGGCACCGATAACGGCGTGGAGAGGATGAGTTCCAGTGCGCCGCTGGCCCGGTCGAGGGAGAACCGGCGGCCCGCCTCGGAAGCGAGCCACAACTT
The DNA here is from genome assembly GCA_046048995.1 of Verrucomicrobiota bacterium. Taxonomy (GTDB): domain Bacteria; phylum Verrucomicrobiota; class Verrucomicrobiia; order Limisphaerales; family JADJPG01; genus JBJOEZ01. The sequence continues at coordinate 7,634 of JBJOEZ010000011.1, forward strand.
CAAGCCCGCATGCATGCCCACGAGGATGACACCGGCGAGAAACTCGTCGCCCCCGCCGCGGTCCCCGACCCCCTCCAGCCAGACCCAAATCCCAACCATGACCCCGACAAACAGCCAGACGAGCGTCCGCTGGTGGCGCTGGCGCCCGGACAGCCAGAGCACGGGGTTCAGGTCGAGGAGCCGTTGCCGCAGGGCAACCCGCTCCGGGACCGCGCCGAGTTCAAGGTTCGTCAGTCGCTGGCGCCGGGCGGCCCCGGCGCGGGAAAGCGGCCGATCCTGCCACGTGCGCGGCACCAGCCAGCAGGCCGCCGCCAGCAGCAGCCAACTGAGTCCATGGATGCACGCCACCGAAATCTCAAACCAGGGCAGGCCCTTGAATTGCCGGGAGAAGCTGGCCGCCGGCTCCTGAAAGGCCATGATCGCATCAAACCCGGGGCTCAGGACGACGAACAGGGGATACCACCGCATTTGCTCGGTCTGGGCGCAGAAGAAGGCCCCCGCGGCAGGAAGGAGGACGGTCACGAACAAGAGGATCGACCAGGCCCAACCCATGGAACGACGATCATCCCGGAACACGGCCGAACAAAACATGCCCACCGCCAGGGAGAAGAACAGGTTGTTCAGGGCGACCCCCGCCGTGCGCGCGAAGTCGGCGGGGGCGACGCCCCCGGCCAGCAGCGGGATGGCCAGCACGGGCAGAACCGCCAGGGCCCCATAGACCGCATTGAGCGAGGTCGCGACCAACTTGCCCAGCACGACGTCATGGCCCTTGAGGTCGGTGAGGAACAGCAGGCCGAGGGTGCCTTCCCTCTTTTCCTCACTCAGGCAGTCCGCCGTGCGACTGACGCCCGCCCCCAGGCAGTAAAGATGCAGGAGAACGGCCAGCCACATGAAGATGGCCTCGCCCCGGCCGCTACCGGCCCAGGAGCCACGGTGGTCGGCCGCGAAAAAAAAGGTTCCCACCAGCACCGCCACGGCCGCGGCTCCCACCCGGACCAGGTGCGTGGACCGGCGGCGCGAGGCCTCGATCAATTCCCGACCCACGATGGGCAGCAAGGTCATGACGGTGAATTGGAGTCACAGCCCCTGTGGGGGCTGGACGGAATGAGTCTGGAACTGCAGGGCCCAAACTGCAAAACCCAAAAGGCAGCCGTGGTCCGCGAGCGACCCCTCACCGGCCGTGCTCGCGCTGCCGGACGGGCTGCCGCGCCTCGTAGAGGGCCGCCCTCGCCCGGACTGCGGATGCTTCCGCGGCCTCCCCAATCGCCTCCAGCAGGTCGGCCGCCTGGCGGGCCGCCGCGGCGGCCTCGGGGAACCGGCCGGCCTCGGCCAAGGCCATGCCCAGCGTGTCGAGTGCCTGTGGTTGCCGGCCATCCGTGACCTCGACCGCCCGGGTCGCCAACCGCACGGCCTCAGGTCCATTCCTCACTCCCGCGTCCTCATCGGTGGCCAGCACGCGGGCGAGTTGATTCAAGGCGCGCGCGTGGCCCGGATGCCGGCGCAAGGCCTCGCGCAGGTCGGCGATCCCGCCGCGCGTGTCACCCAATCGCAGCCGCGCCACCCCCATCAGGTAGTGAACCTGCGGATCCTCCGGGTCCAACCGCAGGGCCTCCGCGTAATGAGCCAGGGCCTCGGCCGGGCGTCCCCGCGCGGCCTCGGAAGCCCCCATGTTCCGGTGGACCAGGGCCGTGCCCGGCTTGAGACGGAGCGCCTCGCGATAGTGCCCCAGGGCTTCCTCATGGCGGCCGAGGGCGTCCAGCACGTTGCCGAGATTGTTGTGAACCTGGGCCCGCCTCGGCTGGAGCCGCAGGGCAGCCTGGTAGTGGTGGAGGGCCTCGGCGGGCCGGCCTTGCGCCTCCAGCGCCGAGCCCAGGTTGATGTGGGCCATGGCGTTCCCGGGGTGGACCGCCAGCGCCCGGCGGAACAGCGACTCCGCATCACGCCAATGGCCCAGTTGTTGCCAGGTGCCAAACCCGGCGAGGACGAGCGCCAAACCCGCAGCGCCCGCCACCAGGCGGGGCGGCAGGCGGGCCGCCCCCACGGCAGCGTGGACCGTCCAGGCGACCATGACGAACAGCCCGACCTGGGGCAGATACATGTAGCGGTCCGCGCGGGCATGGCCGCCGACGGCCACCAATCCAATGACCGGCACCAACATGCCCGCGAACCAAAGCCACCCCGTCAGCAGCCACGGGCAGCGGCCGCGCTCCCGCCAGGCCAGCCAGGAGATGGCGCCGAGCACCAGCAGGGCGACCGCCAGTGGGAGGGGGGGGACCGAGGGCGGCATCGGGTAATGCACCGACAGGCCGGCCGGCCAGAGGGTCTGTCCGACATAGGCGGCATACGACACCACGGCATTGGCCACGCGCAGGGAGAGCCCCACTTCATCAAACGTCCGGATGGCGGTGGCGCGCTGCGCCAGCACGGTCACCACGCAGGAAGCCGCGGTCAGGATCCACAGGGGCCACTTCTCCAGCACACAGGCCCGCGCTTCCCGCCAGGGGAATGGCGTCCAGGCCAGCCGGCGCAGCGGCCAGACATCCAGCAGGAGGAACAGGCATGGCAGCGTGACCAGCATGGGCTTGGCCATCAAACCGAGGGCAAACCACACGGCCACCAGGGCCAGTCGGCGCGGGCGGCGGTCCGCCACCCAGTCGGCGTAGGCATGCAAGGCGAGCAGGCCGAAGGTGGCGCACAGCACGTCCTTGCGCTCGGCAATCCACGCCACCGATTCCACCCGCAGCGGGTGCCAGGCAAAGAGCGCGGCCACGAAGGCCGCGGACCACATCGACCCACCCCAACGCAGCCACCACGCATACAGGAGCACGACATTCAGCACGTGCAGCAGCACGTTGACCAGGTGATGCGCCCCCGGGTCCGCCCCGAACACCGTGCAGTCCAGCATGTGAGACAGCCAGGTCAGGGGATGCCAGTTGCTGAAATGGAAGGACTGGAAGGCCCAGGCGACACCGTCCGGGGTCAACCCCTGCAGCACCCGGGGATTGTCCGAGACGTAGCCGGGATCGTCGTAATTGACGAAGTCAAAGGAGCCCACCTGCGCAAACAGCAGCAGGGTCACCAGCGCCAGCAGGGCGCCCGTCAGGCGGGGCGAGACCACAGGCCTTGTTAAGGATCCCCCGGGGCCAAGACAAGCAGAACGTCCAACCCCGGAGGCCGCCTGCGGCAACGCCCCCGCCCTGCCCTGCCCCGCCATCTCAACGCCTTCGGCTGGCCCCGCCCTCCGGCCGGGTCTATGCTTGCCCCCATGCTGACGACCGACCTCTTGCTGCGCGCCTACGCCAGCGGGGTTTTTCCCATGGCCGTCGGCCCCCGCAACACGGTGCGCTGGTTTTCACCCGACCCGCGGGCGGTCATTCCGTTGGATGCGCGTTTCCACATTCCCCACGGCCTGCGCCGCACCCTGCGTCGGCAGCCTTTTGAGGTGGTGGTGGACCGGGATTTTGCCGCCGTGATCGAGGCCTGTGCCACGGCCCATGGGGAGACCTGGATCTCACCACAAATCCGCAGGGCATATCAGGCCCTGCACGAGGAGGGTTATGCCCACAGCGTGGAATGCTGGCAGGACGGGCAACTGGCCGGGGGCCTCTACGGCGTGCACCTGGGCGGGGCCTTCTTCGGGGAAAGCATGTTCCACCGGGTCACCGATGCCTCCAAGGTGGCGCTCGTGGGCTTGGTGGAGCGGCTGCGGGCCGGCGGGTTCACCCTGCTGGACACCCAGTGGACCACGCCGCACCTGTCCCAGTTCGGGACCATGGAAATCCCGCGGGATACCTACCTCCAATTGCTGGAGGAATCGCTGCGGAGACCGTGCTGCTTCTAGGGCCGCCGGGCGGCCATCCTCAAGGCCGGTGGATGGCGCGATAGAAGCGGGTGCCGCCGCTGAGGGGCCGGGGATCGACGAAGAAGAGCGTGTTGGACTGGGTGAGGGAGGTATCCACCAACCGAGACCAGTTCCGGAAATCCGGCGACGATTGAATCTCGTATTTGCCGCCAACCACGCCCTTGAGTTGGAACTCAAAGCCGCCCCCGGCGACGAGTTTCCCCGCGGCGAGGAGGGCGGGCTGCGGATCGATCCGCCCCACGGTGGTGATGTCCAGGCTCCACCCCCCCTGCAACACCCCTTCGTCCTGGAAGAAGTCGTCCGCAATATAGAGGGACCAGTCGCCGTTCGGGTCGATGCCTTCCAGCGCGCTCAGGGCGGTGGCATAGGGGCCAACCGGGGCCGGGGCGGGCAGGACATCCCCGGACTCGTAGTCGGAGGGCCGATAAGTTCCGGCGACCAGGGGGCCGTTGTCCGGAGCAGCCACGCCGGCCAGGTCGTCCAAGGAGAGGTCAAGAGCCGACACTGCCTGGCCACCGCCGGCATCCGACAGGGCAAGAACCACGCGGCCGTTGGGACTGACCAGCAGGACATCGAGGTCATCGGGATAGGAGTGGGACAAGCCGGAGAGGTTGAGGACAACCTTGCCCACCTCCCCGGTGAGGCCGGAAACATTCAGCTTGGACGGGTATGGGTCGGCCGCGCCAAAAGCCGGGAGCAGGACGGGGGCCGCCTGGCTGAACCGCGATGTGCCGCCGACCGGGAAGGAGAACGTCACCAAGCCGAGGTCGAACGTGCCGTCCTGCAGCTGGAGGGTGGCGGTGAGCACCGGACCGGGATTGGCAGAGACGGTGAAGGAATTGGTCCGCCCGACGGCGAGGCCGAAGGGTTGGATGACCCCGTAATCCAGGGCGGGCCCCGGGAGGGTGACACCGCCGGACTCCACCAGCGTGGCCGTCAGGTTCGTGGTGGGCAGGAGGCCGGCATTGCGGAGCATGAAGTTGATCTGCACGGTCTCACCAGGCTCCATGCCGCCCGTGATGGGACCGCTCTCCGAGACAAGGAAAGTCATGGCGGCTTCAATCACGAAGTCGGGGTTCAGGTTGTTGATGACCAGCACGGCCTCGTTGTTTGCCGGAGCGGGATCCGGGGGGCTCAGGGCGGAAACGGAGGCCGCATTGGTCAGGGGCCCCACATTGCCCGGCGCAAGCACCGTGATGGTGGCAACGCTGGATTGCCCCGCCGCGATGGAACCCAGGACGCACCGGACCACCCCGCCGACCTCAGAGCAGTTCCCGCCGGGCACAGTGGCGGAGACAAAACTGGCAGTGGGGGGCAGGAGGTTGGTCAACACAACCCCGCTGGCAGGATTGGGCCCCTGGTTCGTGACCAGGACCGTGAAGGAGACGGGCGTGTTTACGAGGGCCGGCTTGGGGGCGGCACTGAGAGTGACGGCCAGGTCTGCATTCGCCTCGATAAAGGTCGAGACGATGGCGGTGTTATTGGCCGGCAGGAAATCGACGACCCCGCCCCCCACGTAAGCCGCGAAGGTCTGGGGGCCGACTCCCTCGGCCACGCCGGTGATCTCGATGGTTACGGCGTTGCTGACGCCCATCGTTCCCAACTCGCACCGGATGGTGCCGGCGTCGTGCAAGCAAATGCCCTGGCTGGCGGTGGCCCCAAGGAAGCGGACGCCCTCCGGCAAGCGGTTGGTAACCACGACGCCCAAGGCCGCCTCAGGGCCCTGGTTCACCACCACGACCGTGTAGGTGAGGTTGCTGTCCACCTTGACCGGGTCGGGGGAATCCAACGCGGTGATGGCCAGGTCGGAATCCGGGTTGATGGGGTCGAAGGTCGTGATCTGCAGGCTCCAACCACCCGCCAAACGGCCGGAGTCGCCGGGTTCATCATCAAACACGTAGAGCGACCATGTCCCGTTGGGGTTCGAGCCGTTGAACGCCGCCAGCGACGCGGCATAGGGGCCGGCCGGGTTGCCGTTGAACGAGTCCGCCGGGGCGAAATCCGTGGGCCGGAAGCGCCCCGAGGTGAGCGGAGCGGCGGCGGGGATGGCGTTGGGCGCCTCGTCATCGAGGGTCAGGGTGACCCCATTGGCGGCAAAGCTGGCGCCGGCATCGGACAGCAGAAGGACCCTCTGCCCCGCCGGGCTGACGAGGAGGATGTCCAGATCCTCGGGGAAACTGTGCGTCAGGTTGGACAGGGTGACCGTGACCTTACCGACGGAGCCCGCCAGTCCGGAGATGAAGATGGGCGAGGGATAGGTTCCGGCGGGACCGCTGTCGGGGATGATGATGACGCCTTGGTTGACCGCGCCGCCGGCGCCACCGAGGGCGAACGGGAAAGAGACCACCCCAAGGTCGTTGGTTCCCTCCTTCAATTGGAAGGTGGCCACGACCAAACCGCCGGCGCTGCCCGTCGGCACAAAGGTGAACGGCTGGGCCACGGACATCCCATTGGCCACCAGGGCCCCATAAAGCTGAGGTTCGCCGGGACTTGTCACCCCCGACACGGCCAGCAGCTTCGCGACCAGATTGGTGGTGTCGAGCGTCCCGACATTGCGGAGGCCAAACTGGATGGTGACGGTCTCACCGGACTCCAGGCCACCCGAGGGGTTGGATTCCGCCAGCAGCGAGGTGGAGAAAGGCACGAGGATGGGACGCGGATTCTCGACGGAAGTGATCTCAAGGTCGGTGTTATCGGCGGGGTTGAGTTCCACCGCCAGGCTGTTGACCGTGGCGCGATTGGTCAGGAGACCGGTGGCGGTCGTGCGGACGACGATGCGGACCGACTCGGAGCCGGCGCCCGGCAGGCTCCCGAAGGAACAGTTGACCGACCCGATGGAGACCGTGCACGAACCGCGCGAGGGGGTGGCGGAAATCACGGTGACACCGGGCGGCAGGGTGTTGAGGAGGCTGGTCACAGGGGCCAGGCGCGGAGTGCGGTTGGTAACGGTGACGAGGTAGGTAAGGTTGCTGCCCACGAGGACGGGGTCGGGGGAGTCCGCGACGGAGACCGCCAGGTCGGCGGAGCAGTCCCCGCCACCCGGGCTGCAGATGGCCGGGTAGAGGGTCAGGGAGGCGCACTGCACCGTGCCGGTGATTCCGCCAACGAAATCACGCACGTTCAAGCGCCACTGGCCATTGGCACCGGCACCCAATTTGCCGCCGAAGGAGGACAAAGGCTGCTGCGGCGCGAACGTGCCGACAAAAGGCGCAAAGCCTGCCGTGATGTTGGTCCCGGCGGCGTCGTCGAAGACGGTTGGCTGGTCGCAGGTGAGGCCATAATTCGCGTTGGAGGCCCCGCGGAAGGCGGCCAGCACCACGCGGGTGCCATCCGGAGAGTAGAGGTCCATGCGCAGGTCGCCGGCGCTGGGGTGGGTAATGTGCAGGGCGACGCTGACCTTGCCCACGGGTCCAAGGATGCCGTTGACCGGGATGAAGTAATCAACCCCGTTGGTATCGTTGTCCGGGATGGGCGCGGGCACGGCGTTGGTGAAGAACGACCCGACGGAGCCAACCCGTCCGCTGTTGAGCCGGAAGGTGTTGGTCACCCGCCCGAGGGAACTGACGATGCGAAGGGCGAAATCGATTGGGGTGCCGCAGACAAAATTGGTCCCCGTGTAGAAGCGGAAGGGCGTCAGGTTGACCCCGGAGGCACCGGGGGCCAGGTTCGCATATTGGGCGGTGTCGATGACCACGGTCACGCCCGGAGTGGCCGTGAACAGGGTGGCCGAGACCGCTGTGGCCGGGGTGACGGCATTGTTCCTGAGGACCAGGTCGAGTTCATTGCACTCGAGCGGGTCCACCACCCCGTTGAAGTTGCCGCCGGAAAGGTTGCTGGAGACCAGGGCGGGCAACGGCGCGGGCACGCTGGCCAGCGCGGGAAAGGGGCTCACAATGCCCCACCCGGAGTCGCGGTCGAAACCCGGGGCCTCGATGTCCAACGCGGTGTTGGTAAGGGCAAACCGAACCTGGGCTGGCGTCAATCCGGGGTTGTAGGACAGCAGCAGGGCCGCAATGGCGGCCGCGTGCGGGGCGGCCGCGGAGGTCCCGAAGAACGGATTGAAGCCGCCGCCCCGGGGCGTGACCGTGGTCATGACGGCGTCGGCGGCGGCGATTTCGGGCTGCAGGCGAACGACACCGCCGGTCGAGGTGAAATTGCCCGGGGTCAGGGCATTGCCCGCGGGATCGAAGAAAACGCGCCGGGGGCCATCCGAGCTGAAGTTTTCAACCGGGTTGGCCGCTCCGCCGGTGAAGGGGTTCGGATAGCTCAGGAGGGCGCTGACCGCGGCCACGCCAAATCCGTTGGTGGTGGCGTTGTGACCCTTGATGATGCCCTCGGTGGCGAACTGCAGCCGGTTCTCCCCGGCACCGAACAACTCCAAGTGCATGAACCGGGCCTCGCCCGCCACGCGCAGGATGACAATGAATTCCCCGTCGCCGGCGCTCAGGTTCTCGTAGGCGTTGTCGTTGCCATTCTGGGTCAGTGTCGAACTGGCCACCACGTTGTTGTTGCTGTCCACGGCAAAGAGGTCGTAGTCATTGGTGGAGCCAAAAAGCGGGTCGGCCCAGTGCAGGGTGGTCAGGACGCGGAATGAATCGGTGGTGACGCGGTTGTTGTTGGTGTTGCCGCCATACGTGTGGACCACACCGGTGCGGTTGCTGAGGGTCAGGGTGGCGCCGGGGCGGAAATCCCCCTCCCATGCCGCGGCGGTATTGTCATTTTTGTTGCCGCTGTTGCCAGCGGAGGAGAAGTAGAGCGCGCCGTTGGCGGTGACGATGTTCACGGCCTGGGCGATCTGATCGTCCTGGAAGGGGGACTCATCCGCGTAGCCGACGTCGTCCACGATCACATCACACCCGGCCAGGCGGAGGTCGATGATGTTCTGCGCAAAGCCGGCCGGCCCGCCGAAGGCGGTCGCATAATACAACTGCGCCTTGGGGGCGAGGTCGGCGACGATTTCCAGCATGGCCGTGCCCTCGTCATTCCCGGTGCCGGACTGGCCCGGCAGGACCGTGACGGCCGGCACATCACCGGAAACGAGAGACCGGTCCAGCGAACCGAGGGTGTTCACACTGTCGGAAAGCACACCAACCTTCACTCCCTCGCCCATGACATTGAAGTTGGTGCGGGCCAGGCCGGCCCGGTGGGTGACATCCCCCTCCGAGGTCAGCCGGCCAACCCCGCGGGTGATCGCGGGCACGGCTGTCTGGATGAACTGCACATCCCCCCGGGCGGCGAGGGCCTCGAGGGAGCCGATCGGCAGCCAGGCGCGGATGGCATTGTAGCGGGGATGGCTGTTGACGACCTGCCCCGCCTGCCCGACTTCGGCCAGCAAGGCAGGGGTTACGGTGGCACGGATATCGACCTGAACCCGGCCGGCGGCATCGAGGCTGAAAGGCGAACGCTGACGCGGCACCCCATTGCCCAAGGTCTCGCCGCGGTCATAGCGGATGGCGAGGACAAGGTGACTGTCGAGCTTCTGCTGAACCGCGCTGCGACTGAGCTTCTCCTGCCAGAGGGCCGTGATCTGCTGAAGGGTGGCCTGGGGCAGGCTGCCGGGTTCCACGGCGACCGCAGTGACGGGCAGGGCACAGGCCGCAGCCAGGGCGGCAAGAGCGAAGGACCGCCAACGGACGGGTCGGACAAGGCGAGACGGAATGGTCATAGCAAATAATCCTTGAGGGCGGGCAACCATCAGGGTGCAGGAGCCCGGAGACGGAAGAAGCGCCAGCCATTGGTCATGGTGACCGTCAGCACGTTCTCCCCATTAACCACCGTGGGAGTCCCGCCATAGGGCAGCCAAGTGGACGCGTTCAGGGCGCTGGCATACTCAAGGGTGTAGCCCGTGGCGGGCGCGGGCCACCGCAGGACGCACCCGCCAGCTTGATGGGCGAGGCGCAGGGCCAGCGCCTGGACGGAGGTCTTGATGGTGGCCTGGTTGTTGCCGAGGTTCACATCCGCCTGCGCTGCCCTGACGAGAACGGTGTCCGTCAGGGTGCCCGGGAAGGTGGGCGCGCCCGAGAGGGTAACGGTGGCCGTGCCGCCGCTGGCGAGCGGGTTGAGGGTGCAGGCGACGATGTTGCTGCTCTGCGCACACGAACCGCTGGAAGCGCTCGCGGAGAAGAAAATCATCCCTGGAGGCAGCAGGTTGGTCAGCACGACCCCGGTGGCCGTCGAGGGACCATGGTTATAGACCGTGATGGTGTAGGTGAGGAGCGAACCGGCGGGCAACGGGTCCGGGCTGTCCACCGCCGCCACCGACAGGTCCGCAAGGGCGGGAATCGGCTCGGTTGTGGTGATGCTCAGGCTCCAGCCCCCCGCAATGTTGCCGGCGTCGCCGATTTCATCATCGACCACATAGAGGGACCAAGCGCCATTGGGATTGACGCCATTGAAGACGGCCAACGAGGCATTGGTGTAGGGGCCACCCGGGGCAGGCGAAGGGAAGAAATCAGCGGAACCCAGGCCGAACCAGTTGGCCGGGCGGTAGGTGGCGCTGACGATCTGATTGCTGTCTGGGATGGTCGTTGCCGCGGCCTCATCGAAGGTAAGGGTCACGTTGGAGACCGGGTTGGCCGAACTGCTGGAACTGCCGGCATCGGACATGAGGAGGCACTTCTCCCCCGTGGGACTGACCAGGAGGATGTCGAGGTCATCGGGGAAAGTGTGGCTCAGGTTGTGCAGGGTCACCGTGAGCCGGTTGACGGTGCCGGCAAAGCCACTGACAGCGATGCTCGAGGGATAGGGAAGGGCCGTGCCGCTGTTGACGCTGCGGTCGCGGATGGTGATGCCGGCGACGTTGGTGAAGGACTGGGTGGGACGCCCGAGCGTGAACTCGAAGTTCACGACGCCAAGGAAGTTGGCTCCATCCTGCAGCCGGAGCGAGGCCGTGATGCGCTGCCCCACCGCCCCGGCGGCGGTGAAGGAGAAGGCCCGGGACACCACCGCGCCACCCGCCACCACTGCACCATAGTTCTGGGGTCCGCTGGCCAGCGTGACGCCATTGGAGTTCAACAGGGTCGCGATCAGGTTCGCGGTATCGACGTTGCCGACGTTGCGCAGGCCGAGGTTGACCGTCACCGTCTCCGTCGGGTCGATCAGGCCATTGGCCGGCGACAAACTCTCGCTGAGCAGGGCCGCGCCCGCGGCCACCAGGATGCTGGCGTCGTCATCCACGATGGTGAGGACAGCATTGCTGGGGGAACTCAGGGAAACACCCGGGCTCGGATTGCGCAGGCTGAGGGTGACAGTCTCATCCCCCTCGATCAGCAGATCGTCCAGGATGGGGAGCAGGAAGGTGACCGACGCCTCCCCGGGCAGGAAGCGGAGAATCGCGTTGGTGGGCACATAATCGAGGCCCGCGGAGGCGGAACCGGACTGGGTCACCAGGGTCACCGTGGACAACCCGGCGGTTCCACCCAGCCTGCGCACGGTAATGACCGCGTTGGTCTCGTTCTCCCGCACCGCATAGGTGGCGGAGGAGAAGGCCAAGCTCACGTCGTCCTCCAGGATGGTCACCACGGTGGAGCGGGGCTGAATCAGGGTGGTCCCGCCCGTGGCATTGGTGAGGAGAAGCGTGAAGGTCTCGTCACCCTCAAGCAACTGGTCGCTCACGATGGGCACCGTGATGGTCTTGCTGAATTCGTTGGCGCCGAAGGTCAACTGCTGGGACACGTTCGTATAGTCGGAACCTGCGGTGGCGGTTCCGGGCACGACCACGCACTGCACGCTGACGGTCCCGACCGCGTAATCGCTGCGGCGGACGGTGACCACCACATTGGTCGCGCTTTCCGGCACGCTGTAGGAGGCGGACTCAAAGCGGAGGGTGTCCTCGTCATCCACGATGGTGAAAAAGCCCGTGCTGGGGACTCCGAGCGAGGTTCCGTTGGTGGGGTTGACCAGGTTCAGCGTGACCGTCTCGTCCCCTTCCCCGACAGTGTCATTGAGGATGGGGACCGTGACGAACTGGAGCGTCTCGCCATCGGCAAAGACGAGGCGCTGTGAGGTGAAGACGTAGTCCTGCCCAGCCGTGGCTGTGCCGTCGCTGGTGTTGAAATCGACGGCGGCAACCCCGTTCGTCCGGCCGGTGCGCGCCACCGGCACGCGCAGGGATCCCTGCGACTCCAGGACGATCAGACCATTGGTCGGGAAACTGTAGCTGATGTCGTTGTCGATAATGAACAGCGAGGCGACGTTGGTGACTCCAACGAGGCTGGCCTCGCCGCCCGGGTTGCTCAGCACCAGGCTGAGGAACTCATCCCCTTCCCCCAACCCATCATCGACGATGGGAATCACGAAGAAGCTCGTCAACTGGCCGGGGGCGAACGTGAGTGTGCCGTTGGTGGCGCCGTAGTCGGCACCCGCGAGTGCCGAGCCGTCCACCGTGGCAAAATCGACCGAGACGGGGCCCGTTCCCTCCGGACTGCGGAAGACGGTGATCACGGCCTGGCCGTTGGTCTCATCCACCGTGAGGACGGCTCCCGCGAAGTTGAACAGGGCCTCGTCGGCGGCGATGGTCAGGATGGTGGTGTTGGTGGCCAACAGGGTTCCAACCGGGTTGGAGAGCGTGATCCGGATCTGCTCGGGTCCCTCAACGAGGATGTCATCCAGGATGGGGACCGTGAAGGACTTGGCCGACTGGCCGTCGGCAAACGAGATGATGCCGCTGACGCCAAGGTAATCGAAGCCAGAACCCTCGGTTGCGGAGTTGGCCGGGCCCGGGCCGGTGGTGTAGGCGACCGATGCGGCGCCGGCGCTGCCGCCTAGACGGACCAAGGTGATGGTGGCCTGGCCGGCCTGCTCACTGACCACAAAGCCGGCCTGGCTGAAGCCGATCAAACCGCTGGAGAAGTCGTCATCGACAATGCTGAGGATGGCGTCCGGCGCATCAACGGACACATTGTCGGCTGGGGCCGTGGATGCCTGGTTGAGGAGGCGAAGCGCCACGGTCTCATTGGGCTCGACCACGGAGTCATCCAGGAGCGGGACACTGGCCAGCGCTTCCGATTGTCCGTTGGTGAAGACCACCTGGAGGGCCTGCGCCAGGTAATCCACAGCAGGGGTTGCGGTGCCGCCAGGCCCGGCGGCGAAGTCGACGGTGACGGTGCCGACGGTGCTGCCGCTGCGGGTCAGGCGAATCAGCACATTGCTGCCCTGGCTCTCGGCAGCGGTGTAGAACGAGGCCTCGAAGCCCAAAACACAATCGTCATTGGCGATGGTCACCGCGGTCTCCGCCGGGGCGCCAAGGCGCGCACCGCCCTGCGGCTCGGACAGCACAACCCGGAAGGACCGGTCGGCATTGGTCGCGAGGTCGTTGAGCGTGGCCAGCGTGAAGGAAGCCCGGCTTTCGCCGGCGGCAAAGTGGAGAACTCCCGTGGCCGTGAGGTAGTGAGATCCGCCCAAAGCGGACCCATCAATGGTGGCGTAGGACACGCTGACGGCGTTGGAGCCGCCGATGCGGCGCTCGACGGTCACGGTCAAGTTGCTGGCGTTCTCCAGGGTCAGGTAACTCCCCGCACTGAAGGCGAACTCCCCTGCCCCGTAGTTCTCCCCGCCGGCGAGGCGGGCGATGTAGTTGCGGGGAACGCCATCAAAGGAGCGGAAGCCACCGCCAATGAGGATTTTGCGGTCCGTCTGCAGGGCCACCGTGTTGATGTAGTTGTCGGCGCCCGTGCCGAGATTGATGGTAAAGTCAACGGAGCCGTCCTGGTTAAGGCGAACCAACCGGCCCCGGCTGAGTCCGTTGAAGTCGGTGAACCCGCCGGCGACCAGCACGCGCCCATCCGGCTGCAGGGCGAGACTGCTCACATATTCATTGGCGCCCAGCCCGGGATTGAAGGAGGAGTCCAGGCCGCCGCCGGGAAGGAGGCGTGCCACCCCGCGGCGCACTTGATTGTCGCAATTGGTGAAGTAGCCACCGACCAGGATAGCCCCGTCCGCCTGCAGCACCAGGGAACGCACGGACGCATCAAAGCCTGTGCCCGGTGCGAACGTGGAATCCACCGTGCCGTTGGCGTTCAGGCGGGCGATCCGCGGACGCGGCACGCCGCCGATCGCCAGGAAATCCCCGCCGATGACGACCCGGCCATCGGGGAGGACGGCGATGGCATGCACGTCGCCGTCAGCGGAAACTCCGGTTGAGAAGGAGAGGTCCACCGTGCCGTTGGCCTCGAGGCGGGCCAGCCGCCCACGCGCAACCCCATTGACCGAGGAGAAAGCGCCACCAATCAGAATCCGATTGTCAGGCTGCAGCGCGATGGCATGCACGACGTTGTTGGCCCCGCTCAGCCCGGACAGGAAGTTCGTATCCTGGCTGCCGTCCACGCCCAGGCGGGTCAGGTAGCTGATAAAGGTGTTGTTGAGGTTGGTGAAGAGTCCCCCGACGAGGACCTTGCCGTCAGGCTGGACGGCAAGAGCTCGGACGCTGTTGCTGAGGAGCGTGCCGGAGTCGAAGGTCGTGTCCACCGATCCGCTCTGGTTGAGGCGGACGAGGTGGTTCCTGGGCAGGCCATTGAACAGGGTGAAGTCACCACCCACCCAGAGCTTGTTGTTGTTGGTCTGCACCACCACCACGTTGACCTGGGCATTGGGACCGAGTGCACCAAAACCCGCGTCGGTGGAGCCGGCGGGCTGCTCGTCATCGAGCAGCGTGAGCACGGCGGCGATGATTTGCCCGTTGGTCGATGCGCCACCCGTGGGTTCAGAAAGCTGCAGTTGGATGGACTTGTTGCCCTCGGCAATGAAGTTGTTGAGCACCGGAATGAGGATGGGCTTGTTTGTCTCGCCATCCAGAAACACCACCGGGACGTTGGTCGCCACATAGTCGATGCCGGCGACGGCGGTCCCCCCGGGCATGGTCGAAACCCGGGCGGAGACAACGCCGCTGCGGCCGAACAGGCGGCCCACGGTGATGACGGCATTGGTGGCGTTCTCCTCGACCTGGTATCCGGCGGCCGTGAAGCTCAGGAAGCCGGGGCCCACGTCATCATCCGCGATGGTCACGGTGGCCGACGTCGGCCGTCCGAGGATGGCTCCACCCGTGGGGTTGAGAATCTCGACGGAGAACTGCTCCTCCGCCTCGACCAGGCTGTCATTCAGCAGGGTGACATCAAAGGTCCGGGGAGAACGGTCGCCCGCGGGCCACAGGAGGGTCCCTGAACCATCAATGTAGTCAAAAAGGTTGCTCGCGCTACCCTGGGCTGTGCGCCAGTCAACGGTGACCGCCCCAGTGCTGCCGAAATTGCGGAACACGGTCACCCGGGCCACGAGGCTTCCTTCCACGACCGAGTAATTGGTGGCACTGAGGTTGAAGGCCCCGTTGATCAGGTGGCTGTTCAGGATGGTCAGGGTGGCCGAACTGGCCTGCCCCAGGTCGGCCCCGTTGCCAGGCGAGTCGAGAATCAGCAGGACCGTCTCGCTGGACTCGGCAAGGTAGTCGGGCACAATGGGCACATTGAAGGTCTTGACCGTTTCCCCGTCCGCGAAGGCGAGGGTGGTGACCACGGAAACGTAGTCTTCGCCCGGCCGCGCGGTGCCGGCCGTGGTGGTGGCCCGGACCGTCACCAAGCCCGTGGAACCATTGGTCCGGACAACGGTGATGACCGCATTGGTTTCGAACTCGTTGACCTCAAAGGACGTCGCGGCAAACTGCAGTTGGCCCGGGGAGAAGTCATCATCCTGCAGCAGGAGGGTGGCACTGGACAGACCCAGCTGGGCGGTCCCCGTGATGTTGGTGAGGAAAAGCTGCACGGTCTCCACGGGTTCGGGCAGCGGGTCATTGACGATTGGGACGAAGAACATCTGCACCGTCTCCCCGGGCGCAAACGTCAGGGTATCGGTGACATTGGTGTAGTCGGCGGAGGTGGAGGTATCCGGCGTGGCGGTGCCGGGGCGGGTCAGGTAATCGACCGACACGGAACCGTTGGTGCTGCCAGTCCTGAGGACGGTGATGGCAGCGTAGCCAGCCACATCGTTCTCATTCACCGTGAAGGTCGACTGGAGGAAGGCCAGCGCGCTGTCATCGCTCTGAATAACCAGGGTCGCCTCCGGAATCGTTCCCAAGGTCGCCCCCTGAGTGGGGCTGGCCAACGCGAGCCCGACGGTCTCGTCACCTTCAATCTGCGTGTCGTCCACCAAGGGAATGGTGAAGGCCTGCTCCACCTCGCCCTCGGGGAAGACCAGGCTGAGGCTGACATCGACAAAGTCCTCCGGGGCCACCGCGCTTTGGGAGGAGGTCGCAACATTGACAGACACATCCCCGGTTGTGCCGCCGTCGCGGGACACCACAATGGTGGCGGACTGGCTCTGCTCGCCTGCCACGTAAACCGGCTGGCTGAAGCGGAGCGTTCCGGGGCCGGCAACCGATCCCCCATGAATCCTGGCCACGCGCTGGCGGGGCTGTCCCTGCACCTCGGTGAACCCGCCCCCGATGACAATCTTCCGATCGGGCTGAATGACGGCCGCGGCAATGAAGCTGTCGGCGCCAGCACCGAAGTTGATGGACGCATCCGTCCGGCCAGTCTGGTCAAGGCGGGTGATGCGTCGGCGGGTGACGGAGTTGAAGGCGGTGAAGTCACCCACCACAATAATCTTGTTGTCGGCCTGCAATTTGATGTCCAGCACGGACCCATTGGCACCCGCTTGGCCGCCCAGGAAGGAGGCATCGACCATGCCGGAGGGCGTCAGGCGCACGATGCGGTTCCAGGGCGAGCCGTTGACCAGCGTGAAGGAGCCGCCGGCCAGGATGCTGCCGTCGGGCTGGAGCGCGATGCTACGCACCGTGTCGTTCGGTCCCAAACCGGGGTTGAAGGCCGTGTCGAGGCTGCCATCCGGGTTCAACCGCGCCAACCGGGGGCGATGGATGCCGCCGACATTGGTAAACGCCCCGCCGATGAGCATCTTGCCGTCCGGCTGGATGGCGATGGCAAACACAGGCGCATCGGCCCCCGCGCCAGGGTTGAACGGCAGGTGCAGGCTTCCATTGGTGTTGAGAACCACGACATAGGGACGGGTCACGCCATTGAAGGCGGTGAACTCGCCACCGAGGGCGATCCGCCCATCCGGGAACAACGCCATCGCATAGACGGGGTTGTTGGCGCCGGCACCGGGGTTGAAGAACAGGTCAACGGAGCCATCCGCCAACAGGCGTGCCACATGGTTGCGGTTGGTGCCCTGAACCTGGTCGAAGAAGCCGCCAATCAGGAGCCGGCCGTCCGGCTGCAATTGCATGGCACGGACCGGGCGGTTGGGGCCCAGGCCGGCATTGAAGGTGGGGTCGAGCAATCCGCTGGGCAGCAGGCGGGCCAGGCGGTTCCGGCTCACCCTGTTGACGGCGCGGAAGTCCCCGCCCAGCAGCAACCGGCCATCCGGTTGCAGGCCCAGCGCATAGACCGCATTGTCAGCCCCGGCCAGGGCATCGAAGGTGGTGTCGAGCAGGCCGGCCGGGGTGTTGAAGGATTCATCATCCACGATGCGCAGGGTCGCCACCGTGATAGGACCGGCAGTGGCGGAGGTGAAGTTCGTCAGGCGAAGCACCACGGTGCGGTCGCCATCGGCCAGCGAGTTGTTCAGGAGGGTGACCGTGAACGTCTTGCTGACCTCCCCGGGGCCAAAGACAAGAACCCCGTCCACCCCGAGGTAATCGACACCGTTGGCGGCCGTGCCATTGCGCACCTCGTAGGCGCAGGTCACCACCCCGGCCACCCCGCCCACGCGGGAGACGGTGATGGTCGCATTGGTGCCGTTCTCATTCGCATCGTAAACCGGCTGGCTGAAGGTGAAACTGCCGTAGGCATCCGCGCTCAGCAAGGTCAGCACCGCGGTGCTGGCTCCGCCGAGCGAGTTGGACACGGAGGGATTGAAGAGGCGCAACTGCACGGTCTCCGGGGCCTCGACGAACTCGTCCGTCAGGAGGGGAACCAGGAAGGTCTTGGTTGAGGCATCACCACTGACCCATTGGAGCGTGTTGGTGATGGGGATGAAGTCGAAGCCTGGCGTGGCGGTGCCGCCAGTCGCGGCCGCCTGGATGGAGAGCGGGCCGGTGCTCCCCCCGCTGCGCGTGACGCCAATGACGGCAAAACCCGCCGTCTCGTTGGTGACATAGTCGCTGACGGCGAAGTTCAGGCGGCCTCCCGCAAAGTCATTGTCGATGATGGTGACGGTGGCGGCGGCGGTGGACGTGGGCGTGCCGGCGCCCAGGCGAGCCCCGCCTGTGGCGTTGGTCAGGGTGACCGTGAAGAACTCGTCAATCTCCACCAGCACGTCATTGATGATGGGGACTTGAATGGTGGCATTGCTCACGCCCTGCCCGAAGAACACCGTCCGCACCGAGTTGTTGGTGACGAAGTCCACGCCGCCCACCGCGGACCCGCTGACCAGGAGGTAATCCACGGTCACCGGGCCGTCGGTCCCGTTCGTGCGGATGAGCGTGATGACGGCGTTGGTGCCGTTCTCGGTCACCTTGTAGGTGGCATGGGAGAAAGCGATGGTTCCCTTGTTAAAGTCATTATCCACGATGGTGACCGGGACCAGCGCCCGGCTGCGCGAGCCGCCCAGCGGGATGAACTCGCCGCCCAGCGTCAACTCGGCCGCCGGCCCGGTCAGGCCGAGGTCCAGCAGTTCATTGCCTTCGATCAGGGTGTCGTCCGTGATGGGCAGGGTGAAATACTGCACCTCCACCGACCCGATGCTGTAGGGGGCGTTGTAGCCGAACTCGGGCCAGGTCATCGTCTCCTTGGTGACCGGATAGTCGTCGCCGGCAATGGCCAGCCGGTTGGTGGTTGCGACATCGCCCCGCAGCGTGCCCAGGCGCCCGTCAATGCGGCTGAGGGTTACCTCCAACTGCTGTCCGTTCTCGTCGCGTCGGTATTCGGCGAAGGTGAACTGGGCGTTGCCGGGCCCGGGCGTGCGGCCGCCAATGATGCGGGCCACGTTGTGGCGGGTGCGCTTGTCCTGCCGCGTCCACGTCACAATTTCCCCGAACCGCCCAAAGATGGGCTCCGGGTTGTCGGGGGTCACGAGGACGTTGGTCTCATTGATGACCAGCGAGTGGGTGCAACCGAGGTTGGTGAACGACCCGCCCACGATGATGTTGCCATCGGCCTGCAGCGCGAAGTCGTTGACAAAGCTGCGGGGCTCCGTGCTCAAACCGCGGACCAACCCGGCGAACTGGTTGTAGGCGGTGTCCATGAAGCTGGTATCGAGCGCGCCATGGTTGAAGAGCCGGGCCATGCCGATGCGGCGGACTCCGTCGAAGCTGGTGAACGGGCCGCCGCAGAGCGCCTTGCCATCCGCCGTGAGCAGGACGGAAAAAACGGCATCATCGAAGCCGGATCCGGGGTTGAAATCCGTGTCCAGGGTGCCATCACTCAGGAAACGCGCAATGGAGTTACGGGGGCGGAAATCCACGGTGTTGAAGGCGCCGCCGACCATGACGCGGTTGTCGCCCTGGATGGCGACCGAGTAAACCGGGCCATCCACCCCGCCGCCGGGGTTGAAACCCAAATCCAAAGACCCGCTGGGGTTGAGGCGCGCCACGCGACGGATGCCGACGCCGGCGACGGAATCGAAGTCGCCGCCGATCATGATTTTCTTGTCCTCGCCCAAGGTCACGATGCTGGCCGAGTAGTCCCAGACCGTGCCGAAAAGACCGCTGCCCTCGTTCATGACGATGGTGACCACGGTCGACTGGCCGGGACCGAAGTTGATGGAGAAGCTGCCCGAGCCCGGCACGTAGGTGGTGTTGGTCAGAAGCCGGCCGTCGTAGTAGATCCGCATCTCATCCTCGATGAAATAGAAATTGTAATTCACCGTGATCACGCCCTGGCGACCCCCGGTATCAACGACATTGATGTCCTCAGCCTCGCCCCCGAACGTGCCACCCCCGGTCAGGATGGGCGGGGAGGTCTCCAGCAGGGCGACCGACCAGACGGTTCCGTTCGGACCGGCCCCGGCGTCAAAGCTGGGGTCGAGCGAGCCGTCCTCGTTCAACCGGGCGACGTTGCGCCGCTCAACTCCGTTGAAATGAGTGAAGTCGCCGGCGATGAGAATCTTCCCATCGCTCTGGAGGGCCAGCGAGCGCACGACCCCGGCCACGCCGGCGCCCGGCGTGAAGGTGGTGTCGAGCGTCCCGTTGGTGTTGAGCCGGGCAATCCCGTTCCGCTGCACGCCATTGAAGGAACTGAAGGCGCCGACGATGACGATCTTGCCCCGCACGGCGGCGTTGCTGACCGTGGGCCCGTAGATGGCCAGGTCGCTGATGAACCCATCGACCCCGGTGCCGGGCGTGAAACTGGCATCGATAAGCCCATTGGTGAGGATGCGGGTGATGCCGTTGCGCGGCACCGAGTTGTAGGCGGTGAAGTCGCCGCCAACAACGCTGCGGCCGCTCTCGTCAACGGCCACCGCGTTCACGGTGTTGTTCGCCCCCGGCGTCCGGTCAAAGGGCGGATCCAAGGTCTGGGAATTGTCCTCCGGCCGGAAGGCAAAGTCCGGATTCCAGCCGCGGTCGCCCATCCCGGCCGGCTGGTCGTCGTAAAGGATGGTCATGGTGGCAACGGAGCCGGCGCCATTGACACCGAACTGCCCCGGGATGGCGCGCAACTGCAGTTGCACGTCCTCGTTGAATTCGACCACGTTGTCATCCACAACCGGGATGAAGACCGTGGCCCGGGTGACTCCCCCGCCAAAGGTCACACGGATGGTCTGCGGCCCGTTGACCTGCACCGTGCAGCCCTGCCCCGTGGTGCCCGCCAAGGTGGGTTCCGTGTCGGAGAAGTTCGTGATGACGGTGGAACCGTCGGAGTAGGCGGGGTTTGGCCAGACCGTCGGCACCACCAGGTCGGCATTGTCGGAACCTGCCATCAGCACGAACTGGGCCGTGTTGAAGGAGCCAAAGACCCGCGGCAGGACGAGATCCACCTGGGCGGCGCCCACGTTGTTGCGCGGGCAGAGAATCTCAACGCCGATGCGCCCGCGGTATTCGTCGCCGCGGTAGTTGGAGCGCTCGAAGGTGAAGGTTGGGTTGGCGGCAGGCGGGGTGGTCAACTCAATGATGGCCACCGTGCCGGTGCTCGTGACTCCCAAGGCGGGCAGGATGATGGCGGGATTCTCGCCGTCCGCCGCCCGGGGGTTGGACAAGGACACCTGGAAGAACTTGTCCCCGTTGACGACAAAGTCACTGAAGACCGGCACCACGAAGTTCGTGCTGGTCTGCAGATGGTCGAAGACGAGGGTGCCGCTGACACTTTGGTAGTCCAACCCGGGCACGGCGCCCCCGAAGAGCGGGTCGTCCACGGTGGCATAATCAACCAGGATGCGGCCAACACTGCCGCCCAGGCGGTTCACCGTGACGAGGGCGCCGCTGATGTTGTGCCGCTCGGAGAAGGCGCTGCTGCCCCCGGGGAAGGGCTGCGTCTCAAACTCGGTGCACCCAAAAAAATTGAGGGCAAACTCGAGCCGGCCCGAAAGATTGATCGCCGGCGGGGTTTCGTCATCCACGATGGTGAGAACCGCATTGGAGACAGCCCCCAGCACTGCCCCGCCCAAGGGGTTGGAAAGGCTCAGGTTGACGGTCCGGTTGGGATTGGCCGAGGCGTCGTCGAGGATGGGCACCGTGAAGGTCTTGTTGGACTCGCCAAACTGAAAAAACAGGCGGCCGCTGCGGCCGATGTAATGCAGGCCATCCTCGGCGGTGCCGTCACTGGTGGAATAATCGACCGACACCGTGCCGGCCGCCCCTCCGCCGAAACTCACGCCAATGGTGGCATAGCCGGGCGTGTTTTCCCCCGCCTGAAATGCCGCGAAGCTGAACTGCAGCTCATTGGTCAGGATGATGGGCGGAGGGTTGGTGGGGGCCCCGTCCATGAACCAGTTCAGGGTGAACGGCCCGGTGGCGCCACCGAAGCCATCCACGGCCACGCGGTATTCCGTCCCGGCGGTGGCAAACCAGCTGACCAGGCTCTGCAGGCCAAGGCCCGGGAAATCGTCGTTGGAATCCAGCAGGGCCAGGGAGTTGAGGTTGGACCCCTGATAAGCGGCCAGGACCGTGTCGTAAATGGACCCGATGGTGTCAAAACTGACAATGCCATTGGTCGGTGCGACCCAGCTAAACCACACCGCGAGGCGGCCGCCGACCGCCGCATGGACGGGCTCCCCCGTTTCCGCGGTGGCCCCCACCGTGGAGCCCGAGACGCTGCCGGAGAAGCCGCTGACCACGGCGGCGTTGGTGAAGTTGTCATTGGCCGGCTGGGCCAGGGTCTGACCCGCGCCGGCAGCCAGCAAACCGGCCACCCCGGCCCAGAGGGCCAGGGTCCGGATCGATGGATGCCTCCGTCCAGGCTGCAAGATGCTCGTCATAAGGCTCAACATTGCTGAAAGGGATGCTGGTTGACTGGGGCGGCTCCGGACTCAGGGGCCAACCTGGCGGACCCGGTAGAACCTGGGGCCCGGACCTGCGCTGGCGGTATTGGTGAGGGTGGTCTCGGCGCCAGCGGAGGTGTTGGTGCCCACGACGCGCCAATGGAAGAGGTTGGTTGACTCCTCGAGCAGATAGCGGGCACCCGGACTGCTGACCAGGCGCATCATGGCGGCAGCGGGCCCCACCTGGATGTCCGCAATCCGCAGCGCGGTCACGTCGCCATTCAGCCGGGCCACGCCGCGCCGCGGGAACCCATTGACGAGGGTGAAATCGCCGCCAATGACCGCCCGCCCCTGGTCATCCACCGCGATCGAGAAGATGGTGCCATCCGCCCCACGGCCGGGGTCGAAGCCGAGGTCGAGGGAGCCGTCGATGTTCAACCGGGCCACGCGGGTGCGGGCGACGCCGTTCACGCTGAGAAAATCACCGGCGATGAGGAGACGACCATCCAGTTGCAGGGCCAGCGCCCGCACGGGGCCATCGGCGCCCAAACCGGGGTCAAAGGAGTTATCCAGGGATCCATCGCCATTCAACCGCGCGATCCGCCCCCGGGTGGAACCACCCAGGTTCGTGAAGGACCCCGCGACAAGAACCTTCCCATCCGCCTGCGTCGCCAAGGCGAAGACAACGCCGTTGCTCATCGCGGGCGGATTAAATCCCGGGTCCAGCAACCCATCAGCCTGGAGGCGGGCGACCTTCCAGCGGCGGAATCCATCGACGTTGGTAAAGGACCCCCCGATCAGCAGACCGCCATTGCCGAAGGACGCCACTGCCTGAACCGCCCCGTCGATGGATGACCCTGGGTCAAAGCTGGTGTCCTGGCTTCCGTCGGCCCGGAAACGGGCCACTCGCGGGGTTGGGAGGAGGAACGCTCCACCCACCGCGACGCCTCCGGCCGGGGTGGTGGCCAGGGCGTTCACCGCCGCGTTCAATTGGTTGACCGGGCTGGCAAGGGCTGCATCCGGCAGGCCGTTGGTGTCCAAACGAGCCACCCGATTATACGGTTGGCCGCTGATGGCCGTGAAGGCGCCGCCGATGGCGACCTTCCCGTCGGGATAAACCGCCAAGTCGTTGACGAGGAAGTTCGGCCCGCCCCCGGGATCGAACCCGGAGTCCACGGACCCATCGGCCAGCAACCGCGCGACGCGGGCGCGGTTGTTGGTGCCGAACCGGTCGAACGCCCCACCAACCAGAATCCGCCCCCCGGGGGCCACCGCAACCGCGCTGACATAGCCGTTCGCGCCGGCGCCCGGGTTGAAGGACGGGTCCAGCGTGCCGGGGCCGAACTCGTTATCCTCAATGTTCACGACCACGGAGGGCGGCCCCAGGATGGACGACCCGCCGGTGGGCCGGCTCAGCACCACCTCGAAGGTCTCATTCCCCTCGACCAGTGAATCATCCACGATGGCAATCGTGAAGGTCTTGACGGTTTCCGCGTCGGCAAAACTGACCACGCCGCCGGGCGAGAGATAATCCTCGCCAGGCGAGGCGGTGATGGGACGGGTTCCCCAATCTGCCGTGACCACCCCGGTGAGCCCGTTCGTCCGGACGACCGTGATGGTGACACTGAGGTTGCTCTCGTTGACGGTGTAGGCTGACTGGCTGAAGGCCAGGTTGCCGGGGCTGAAGTCATTGTCCACGATGTTCACGACCGACGTGGCGTAGGAGAAGTAGGCCTGGCCGACCAGGTTGGTGAGGATTACCTGCAGGGTCTCGTTGCCCTCGACCGCGAGATCGTCGAGGACGGGGAGGGTGAACGAATGGTTGGTCTGGCCGGGCAGGAACACGAGGGTTCCGCTCACGGGCGTGTAGTCCAACCCGGCGGTGGCCGAACCCGGCACCGTGGCGAAGTTCACCGCATGGGTGGCGTTGGTGGCACCGATGCGCTCCACGTTGATCACCCCGCTGCCACCCACCACGTTTTCGTTGATGTTGAAGGCCGGGAAGGTGAAGCCAATGGCGCTGTCATCATTGACAATCGTCACCACGGTGACGGCAGCCTCGTCGAGGGTGGCCCCTCCCGAGACATTGGTCAGCGCCAACTGGAACGTTTCATTCGGCTCCACCAAGGCATCATTGGTGATTCCGATGGTGATGTTCTTGAACACCTCGCCATCGGCAAAGGTCAGGCGGCGGTTGATGGCCTCGTAGTCCACGCCCCCGACGGCCGAACCCGAGTCCACACTGCGCAGGTCAACTTCCACCAGTCCCTGCGAGCCACCGACGCGGGCGATGGTGACGGTGACATTGGTGCCGTCCTCCAGGACGACATAGGACGATTGGACAAACTGGAGGACTCCGGGGGTGACATCCTCGCCCCCAATCAGCCGGGCCACATACGGGCGGGCCACCCCATTCACCGTGGTGAAGCCGCCGCCGATGAGAATGGCCCCGTCGTTCTGCAGGGCCACGGAGGCGATGAACAGGTTGGCCCCGGTGCCGAAGTTGATGGTGGTGTCCAACGTCCCGTCCGGCCGGAGCCGGGCAATCCGGTTGTTGAGCAGGCCGCCAAACGTGGTGAATTCCCCGCCCAGCAGAATCTTGCCGTCCGGCTGGAGGACTGCGGAGTAGACAATGCTGTTGGCGCCCGGGCCGGGGTCAAACCCGGCATCCAGGGTGCCGTCGCTGAGGAACCGGGCCACATGAGGCCGGCTGACAGTCCCGACGGAGGTGAAGGCACCGCCGATGAGGATGGCCCCGTCTGGCTGCACCACAATGGTGCGGACCGAACCGTTGGGGGCGCTGGTCGCGTTGAAGGAGGGATCGAGCGAACCATCCGGGTTCAGCCGGGCCAGCTTGGCCACCGGCTGGTTGTTGAAGGTGCTGAACTCGCCGCCGACCAGAACCTTGCCATCCGGCTGCAGCGCCAGCGCAAAGATGGTGCCATCCGCGCCCGTGCCAGGCTGGAAGCCGGAATCGAGCACTCCCGTGGCATTCACCCTCGCCAATCCGCTGCGCGGGATGCCGTTGTAGCTGGCAAAATCCCCGCCCAGGAGGACCTTGCCGTCCGGTTGCAGCGCCATGGAATAAACTGGGTTGTCGGCGCCGGAGCCCGGATTGAAGGAGGTGTCCACCTCGCCACTGGAGGTCAAACGGGCGATGCGCCCCCGGTTGCGGATGTCCATCTGCGTGAAGGCCCCGGCCAGCAGGATCTTGCCATCCGGTTGCACCACGATGCTGTTGACCTCCCCGTTGGCCCCCAGCCCCGGGTTGAAGGACGCGTCGATGGACCCATCGAGGTTCAACCGGGCCACCCGTCGACGCCCGGTTCCCCCGAACGCCGTGAACTGGCCGCCGACCAGGATCTGGCCGTCGCCCTGCAGGCTCACGACATTGACAAAGTCATTCGGGGGAGGCTGCGGATGGAAGGAGGTGTCGAGGCCACCGGCCGGGACGGCTTGGGACTCGTCGTCCACGATGATGAGGGTCGCATCCGTCGGGGCTTCGAGGGAGGCCTTGGTGGGGTTGGCCAACGAGACGAAAACCGTCTCGGCCCCTTCCAGGTCCGGGTCATCAATCATCGGCACCACAATGGTCTGCAGGCGGACACCGTCCGGGAAGGTCAGCGTGCCGTTGACGGTCAGGAAGTCCAACCCGTCCAACGCTGTCCCGGGCGTGACCGTGTAATCCACCGTCACCGCCTCGGCGTCCCCGCCGGTGCGGGTCACATCCACGAAGGCAAACCCGCCCTCTTCCGCCCCGTAAAAGCTGGGCGAGGCAAAGGCAAGGCGCCCATAGGCGTCGTCGTCCAGGATGTGCACCGTGCTGTTCGTGATGAAGCCGGCCGCCGCCCCCCCGGTGACGTTGCGCAGGGTCAGCACGAACGCCTCCGTCCCCTCAACGAACCGATCCGCGATGATGGGGATGCTCAAGACAACATTGGTCGCGCCGTTGGTGAAGCTGAGCGTGTTGGTGAAGCCAAGGTAATCCACCCCCTGGCGGGCGGCCCCGGGACCGGGGGCAAGATCGGCGCTGGCGACCTCGACGGTCACATTGCTGAGGCTGCCGCTGGTCCGGCGGACGCTGAGGAGCGCCGTGCCGGCGCTTTCATTCACGAGGAGATCGCTGACGCTGAAACTGAGGCTGCCGCGCCCGTTCTCATTGTCGAAGACGGTCACCGTGCTGTTGCTCAGCCCAAGCGCAGCCCCGGAGGCATTGAAGAGGCGCACACTGAAGTTCTCCTCATACTCGGTCGCGACGTCGTTGATGATGGGGACGAGGAAGGTCTTGTTGGTTTGGCCGGTCTCAAAAGTGAGGGTTCCGGAGACGGTGCTGAAATCCCCCGGGGCCAACGCCGTGCCCGCCGCGGTCTGGTACTGAACCGTGGCCCGCCCGGTGGAACCGTTGGTTCGCACCACGGTGATCAGGGCGCTGCCCACCGACTCATTGACGGGGAAAATGGCCTGCGAGAATCCGAACACCCCGCGATTGACGTCATTGTCCACAATCGTCACCTCGGCCAGGCAGTTGTAGCCAAGCGCCGGCTGGTTGCTCACGATGACGTTCGGCACCGGCAGGCTGGCCGGCTCGAACAGCTCGATGAAGAAGTTCTTGTTTCCATCCACGATCTGGTTGTCGAGGATTTGGATGCCGATCAACTGCAGGCCGGCCGAGCAATCCTGCCAGGCGACCGCGCCCTCGGCTCCCACGTAATCCACCCCCGCGCGCGCGGAGCCATCCACGGTGCGCCACCGCACCTGCTCGCCGCTCAGGCCGCCATTGATGCGCTCCAGCGTGATGGCCAGCACCCCGCCGAGGACGTTCTCGTCGATGGAATACTGGGGCTGCACAAACTGCAGGTTGCCGGGGGCGTTTTCCGTGGCCACCTGCGTGCCCAACCGCAGCGGGTCGGTGAAGTTGCCCATCAGGCGGGCAAAGTTGAACCGGATCTCGGTGTGTCCCTGCTGGGGGACATAGCGGGTGAGCGGGGGCAACAGATTGTCCCAGCCGCCACCCACCTGGCTGAACTCACCACCCACCATCACATCCCCGTTGGTCTGGACCGAGATGGTGGCCACGAAGGAGTTCAGGCCCGGGTCGGTATGATTGTAGAAATTGTCCAGGAAGAGGGTGTCCACGGCGCCATTGGTGAGGATGCGCAGCAGGTTGGCCCGGGGAGTCTCGTTGTAGACCGAAAAGTCCCCGCCCACATAGGCCTGGCCGTTGGCCAGCAGAGTGATGGCGTAGACGACGCCGTCCATTCCCCGGCAGGCCCGGAATCCCGGGTCGAGAAGCCCGGCGGAAGTCAGGCGCGCGATGCCTGCCGCACCGTCACCATCGTATGCCCGGAAAGCGCCCCCAATCAGCGATCGGCCATCCGGCTGCACCGCAATCGCAAAGACCGTGCCGTCGGCGCCAGCCACCGGCTGCCAATCCGGGTCGACAATGCCGGTCGATTGCAGCCGGGCGACATGGTTGTAAAACTGGCCGTTGACCTGGCTGAAGCTGCCGCCCACGAGAACCTTGCCATCCGGTTGCACGCCCAGGGCATAAACCGTGTCGTTGGGTCCGGTCCCCGGGTCAAAGGCCTGGTCAAGGCTGCCATCCGCATTCAGCCGGGCCACCCGAAACCGGGGCACATTGTTGAATCGCGTGAACTCGCCGCCAATCAGGACTTTTCCGTCCGGCTGCAAGGCCATCGCATGGACGGCGCCATTGACACCCGCGCCAATGTCAAACGAGGGGTCAAGGGAGCCATCGGCATTGAGGCGGGCCACCCCATAGCGGCTGAGGTTGTTGAACGAGGTGAATCCGCCGCCCACCAGGATGCGGCCATCCGGTTGCAGGATGAGTTTGCTGACAAATCCATCCGCCCCGGAACCAGGGTCGAAGGACAAATCGACGGCGCCGCTCTCAAAAAGGCGGGCCACGCCATTGCGCGGGATGCCATTGTAGGCGGAGAAATCGCCGCCCACGAGGGTCCGTTCGGTGCCGTCCTGGTAGGTGACCGACGCGTAGACGCTGTTGTTGGCGCCCGGGGTGGGGTTGAGGATGCCCAACCCGTTGTAATCCGTATCGGCAGTGCCAGCGGGGGCGTCATCATTGAAGATGATAAACTGGTTGATGCGCCGCTGGGCATTGACGGTGGCCCCTCCCGTCGGACGCACCAGGCGGATGAAGATGCTCTCGTCCAGTTCCACGCGCGTGTCGTTGACCAGGCGAAACTCGATAATGCGGTCACTGTTGTCCCCGGCGGCCCAGGTGAGGGTTCCACCAGGCAGGCCGCTCGGCAGCAGGTTGGGCCATCCGACGATGGTGTAGTCGTTGCGCTGGCCGCTCCAGAAGGCGTCCAACCCGCCATTGCAGAGGTTGGGGGGCGCTGCAATGACATCGTTGAAGCACTCAAAATCCACCGTGACCTGCCCGTTGGTGCCGCAGAGGCGGGACACAAAGACCCGCAGGAACGGCGCGCGGGTCTCATCCTCCATGGCCCCGTAGGGCCCCTCAATGGTGAAGACAATCTGGCCAGCCGACGTGTCGTTGTCGGTGATGTCCACCCGCGCGGTTGGGGGCGGGCAACCCGGGGCCCCGACCGAGCCCCCGATGGGATTGGTCAGCAGGAGGGAGAGATTCTCAATCCGGAACAGGGGGGAGGTGTTGGTCACCATCGAGTTGGTCTCGACCAGGCAGTCGTCGATGATGGGCAGGGTGACCGTGATGCAATCCTGGTTGTTGGTGAAGACCAGGTTGGTGCTCAGCGCGGTGAAATCAAGGGCCGCCAGGGCGGCGGGAGTCATGGTCCCGTTGGTGGTCCCGTTCATGGCCATCAAGACCACGGAGGCCGGGCCGGCATTGGTGGGATTCCGGCAAATCGTGATGAGGGCGCTGCCCTCCACCTCGTTGACCAGATAGACCGCCTGCGAAAAGCTGAAACAGGCGTCGTCATCAAAGATGACCGCCTCCGAGTCGCTGAGGTCGCCGAGGATACCCCCGACGGGCCCGCTCAGTGACAGGTCGAAGAACTCGGAAAACTCCTGGGTGAGGTCGGCCGTGATGCCCACGGTGAAGGTCTTGAACAGGTCCCCCGGAGCGAAGTTGAGGGTGCCCGCCGTGGTCGAGAAATCGATGCCGCCCCCAGTGGCGCTGTTGATGCCAGGGGCCC
This sequence comes from Verrucomicrobiota bacterium, assembly GCA_046048995.1. GTDB lineage: Bacteria > Verrucomicrobiota > Verrucomicrobiia > Limisphaerales > JADJPG01 > JBJOEZ01. The sequence continues at coordinate 37,013 of JBJOEZ010000011.1, forward strand.
GCTCGGTGGCCTGGTAACTGACCGACCCGGGGGTCGAGACATCCCCGGCGCGCAGCACCACCACCGTGAGATTGGTCACCGGCCCTGTTCCCTCGTAGATGCTGAAGGTGGGCAGGGCAAACTGGTAGGTCGACTGGGCGATCGCACCAGACAGACCGAGGAGAAAGGCGGTTGCCCGGACCAGCCATCGCCAGGTCCAGCGGCCCGGTCCTGCTTCGTTTGGCAGCGTGTGCATACTCAAATCAGTAGTTCCAACATTCTGTCACTGCGGCTCTTCCGAGCCATTGACCTGCGGCTGGCCAGCGACTTCGGCCGGGAAAGCGAGGCATTTTTCACAGCCTCACCGCCCACGCAAGGCTTTTACAAACGCAGCCGGTAAAACAGGCTGCCGGTCGGCGACCATGGGAGGGTGACTGAGACCCTGCCCAAACCATCCACCACGGTGGGCTCGGTCACGGGCGTCCAGACCGCGCCCGGCCCCGCCATGGGGGTGGACTCCGGATAGAACGAGGCTCCTTCCTCCGCATCCCACGACAGGATGACCTGGTTGCCCAAGCGCTGAACCTGCAACGTGGGTTGCGGCGGAAGCGGGCCGGTCTCCAGAATCAGCCTCCACCCCTGCCCCAGGCTTCCAACATCCACTCCGCGGTCATCCATGATGTAGAGCGACCAGGCGCCATTGGGGCTGCGGCCGGTCAAATCGCCCAGGCTGTTCCCGTAAAGGAAGCCCGCGGGAAAACCGAGGAACGCATCGCCGGGTTCGTGATCCGTGGGCGAGTAAATCCCGCTGGCCAAGGGGGCGTCGGCGGGGAGGCCATCGAACCCATCGTCCCCGAACTCGATGGCGAGACCCTCCACCGGGAAGTCCCGCCCCGCATCCGACATCAGCATGACGAGGCGACCCGAGGGATCGGCCAGCATGATGTCGAGGTCGGCGGGATACGAATGGGTCAGGTCAACCAACTGGACACCCACGCGACTGACCACACCGTTGAGCCCGCTGACCTGAATCACCGAGGGATAAGGCAGGGCCGGGGCGGCGTCGTAGATGGGCAGCGGGCCGAGCGCGGCAAAGGTCCCGTAGGGAACCACTGTCGTCAGCGTCTCGGCATAGTTGTTGATGCTGGAGAAGTCCGCCACGTTGGTGGAAACGACGAGGGCGGCATTGGTCAGCAAGCCTGGAACATTGGGCGTGACCACCAAGGTGACCGCCGCCGTGGCGTAGCGGGCGAGGCTGCCGAGGAAGCAGTTGATCAGCGTCCCGTCGCTGACACAGAACGGGCCCTGAGAGGCATTGACACTGACAAAGGTGGTCTGGGGCGGAATCAGGGTGGCGACCACGACATTGCTGGAGACGTAGGGTCCCAGGTTCTGGACCTGGATGGTGTAGGTCAGGTTGCTGCCGACCACGACGGCGTTGGGGGTTGATTGGATGGCCACCTGCAGGTCGGCGTTGGGCGACTGGGCGCCCTCGAAGGAGGAAATGAACACCGTGGTGTCGATGGTGGCATCCGAGGTATCCCCCAGCACGAAGGTCAGAACATTGTTGCTGGACCCGGGCACAACCGGGGCCGAGAAGGTCAGGATGGGATTGCCACCCGGCGCCAAAACGCCGTCCAGTTCCGTCCCGGGCACGCCGGCCATGTCGGGATGATAAACATTGATCGGCAAACCACCGGAGAAGGCGATGTTGGTCCCATTCAGGTAGATGCCGAAACCGTCGAGGAACGGGACCGTAATCTCAGGATATTCCTCGGTCCCAAAGACCACCTGGAACTCGACCCGGTCATACCCGGGCAGCATGTTGAAGCGGATTTCGTAGAGGGTGGCGTCGAAGTGATTGAAATCCGCCACCCCAAACCCGGTGATGGGCGTCAGCAGGGCTTCCAGTTCGGCGTTGGCAGGCTGGCCGTAGGCCGTGGTGGTGTCCATGGCCAGGCTGGGACCGGTCTGGTAAGCCTGCACGTTCCCGGTGCTCAGGACGATTCCGCCGCGGGAGAGGCCGTAGGTCGAGTTGGTGCTGCCGACAAGATAGTAGCCGGTGGCGGAGAGGTTGGTGGTGTTAAAGGACTCCAGCCGGGTGGACACGACTTGAATGCCATTCAGCCCGGAGGAGGTGAGGGCCGCGGCCAGGCTCTCGACGCGGTTGGTGGGGAAGATCTGGAGGCCGGTGCCGAGCGGGGTTCCCGTGGCGATGGGGAACGTGGCCGTGGTCTCCGTGATTTGGTTATTGCCGGGATTCGGGTCGGGAACCGGGGATGAAACTGAGATCCCACTGACCAGGGTTTGGATGGAAAGCGGTTGCAGGTCCACACGGATGGAGGCCCAGGATCCGTTGCTCAGGGTGCCGAGACTGCAGACGAGGACCCCGCTCAGGTTTTGGCAGGAACCCTGCGAGGGAATGGCGGACCGGAAGGCGATTCCCAGGGGAAGGGTCTCGACGACGCTCACGCTGCGGGCCGTGTTCACCCCGAGGTTGGTGACGAGGATGGTGTAGGTGACGGGGTTGCCGATGGCGACGGGATCAAAGGGTTCGACCACAGCGACGGCGAGATCCGCCTGTTCCTCGACGCGAGTGACCACGGTGGCCGTGGCCGGCGTGAGATCCGGGACGAGGGAGGAGACGCGCACGGTGTTGGTCACCTGCCCGGCGGCCTCGGCGCGTGCCACGATGGTCACGGAAGCCCGGGATCCGCTGGGGAGGTCGCCGAGTTGGCAGGTCACGCGGCTGCCGACGGCGGTGCAACTGCCGGTGGAGGTGGAAACCGCCAGGAGGGTCACCCCGCCGGGCAGGGAATTGCTGACCGTGGTGGCGGTCGCGGCCAGGGGACCCGCGTTGGAAATGACCAGGGAATAGATGATGTTGCTCCCCGCAACGACGGGGTCGGGCCGGGCGGATAAGTCGAGCCTCAGGTCTGCCGTGGTGCCGGGGGTGACACTCGTGATGGCCAGGCCCGTGTTGTTCGCCGGCGCCACGTCAGGCTGTGCGGCGCTGATGCGGGCCACGTTCGTCAGAGTGCCGGCCGCGAGGGGAATGGCCGTCACGGCCACTTGGGCGACTGCTCCCACCCCAAGGCTGCCGAAGGCGCAACTGACGATGCCCGCTGCCTGGGAGCAGGCCCCCTGCCCCGACGTGGCGGACTGAAACACGACCCCGGCCGGGAGCGTGTTGGTGAGGCGAAGCGTGGTGGCGGCCAAGGGGCCAAAGTTCGTGATGCTAATCGTCCAGGTGACAGGGGAACCCGCGACCACGGGGTTGGGCGAACCCGCCACCGCCAACCCAAGGTCCGTGGTCGTGGAAGGATTGACCGTTGTAATATCCAGACGCCATCCCCCGGTTAGTTCCCCGACATCATCGCCCCGGTCATCCACGACATAGAGAGACCAGGTGCCCAATGGCGAGGCGCCGGCGAAGGTGGCGAGGGAGGACGCGTAGGGACCGGGAGGCGCCGGGGCAGGCAGGAAATCGCCCGGCTCATAGTCGACGGGCCGGTTCGTGATGCTGCCCGAGCCCAGCAGGCTGCCATCCGGGGAGACCGCAGTGGCGTTGTCATCCAGGCGCAGGTTGAGCCCGACCACGTCGTCCGCCCCTCCGGCATCGGAGAGCAGAACGACCTTGCGGCCGCCCGGACTGACCAGGACGACATCCAAGTCGTCCGGGAAGGTATGCCGGAGGCCCAGCAGCGTGACACTCACCCTCGAGAGGACGCCGGGCACGCCGGAAACCGTCACGGTGGAGGGATACGGCTGGGCGGCGTTGCCATCGAGGACCACGAGCGGGCCCGGCGCAGTGAAACTGAAATTGCCTTGGGCCAGCGCAGGGCGCGGGGCCAGCCAACCGGCCACGAGGACGACGGCCATGGCAGCGGCACCTGGAAGTCTTCGGAACATGAGTTTCATCGCGGCGGTCACGGTTGCTGGCGGCTCCAAAGTGAACAACCGCCCGGCTGCAGGCCCGGAGCTCGGGGCGCTGCGGCGGCTGTTCCTAGGCGGCCGGGGTCCACGGCCAACCCTAGGGGTTGGCCGCCGGGACCACCCGAAGGCGGTACACGCGGGCCGGGGAGGCGCCAGTCAGGACATCATAGACCTGCACCGGCGCGGTGAACGGGCCGTGGACATAATTGGTCAGGACCCGCCAGCCCTGCTGCGCGCCGGCATCCTTGTATTCCACCGCGTTGGTGGAATAGGCGAGGGCGTTCCACGACAGCATCGCCCGGGGGGTGGCCAGCTTGTTGGCAATCAGCGCGATGTCGAGGATGGCGTCCTCGGGCACATAAATCGGGGTGATGTCGTCGGCATTGGGCGTGCCATCGCCGTCCGAGTCGAGGTCCGGGTTCCGCACCAAGGCAATGTTGAAGGTGTAGGTCCGGCCGGACGGGTAGGTGATGTTGGTGGAACTCCTCGGACCGGTGAAGTCAGGCACCCAGCGGAAACGGCCGCCCACGGCCCCGTCCAGCTTGGAGACAGGCACGTTGGCATTGGCAAAATAGATGGTCAGATTCGGGTTCACCGCGATGGTGCGGTTGAAGTTGGTCGCGTCATTGAGGAGATCAACGTAATCGACGTAAAGCGCCTGGCGACCGCTGGCTGAGCGGAAGAGGGCGCGGCCGTTGTTGGCGCTGATGTCGAGGCCCAGCAGGCCAAGGGCGAGGTTGTTGCTAAAGCCGGCAACGGTCGGGCCCAGGTCCTGGGCGGCCCAGACATGGGTCCGCAACTGATTGATGCCAATGCTGGAGACCAACTCCGTGCCCATGAGATCCCCGGAGGCCGGCCGGCGGCGCAACTCGAAACCCGAGCACTTCAGGAGGTTGGGCGCCCCCAACCCCGCATCCTTCAGGCTGTTGGTGACGGAGAGCAGCAGTCGGCCCGGGCGAACCACCGCCGCGTCAAGGCTTCCCGCCGCCAGCAGCGCGTTGGAGAGGGAAAGGGAACCGGCCGAGATGGTGAGGTCCGCGTAGCTCTGCAGGGTGGCCCCAAAGGAGGTGTAGCTGATATTGGTGGCAAATCCATTGGTGACAACCGCAAAGCCCGGCGGAAGGCCATTGCTACCCACAAAGAAGTTGGTGGGAGAAAAGAAGAAGTTCGTGTTGCCGAAAAAGTTGGTCCCCGCTGTGTTGGTGAAACTGGTGAGGGCGAAAATGTTCGTCGCCAGTGAGATGGGGCCGCCCTCCAACCGGGCGTCCAACGCGTCCAACTGCACCTGCGCACCGCTGGCAATCAGCGCCCCGCTGTTGTGGAAGTAGCGGGTGCGGGCGAGTTGGGACACCGCCGTGTTCGTGCCGGAGTTGACGATGTTGTTGTAGGGCGTGGACCGGTCCGTGCCATACTTGGCGCTGCCGGAAATCGAAATGGTGCCCCGGTTGGTGAAATTGACCAACTTGAGAACGTTGGACTGGGCCCAGGACGAGCCAAGCGGGAGAGTGATACCCCCGCGGACGTCAAGGCTCTGCGCATCGATGAGGAACTTGCGGCCACGGATGGGATCGGAGACCACCGAGAAGAACGAGGCATTGGAGGGTGCCAGGGTCAATTGGTCGGCAATGACGAGGTTTGTGGCATGGGCGACAAACTGATAGGTCTGCACGGGCACGCTGGTCTGCAGGCTGTGGTCAACAATGAGGACATGGATGGCCACGTCGTTGGTGGCGAGCGTCACCGGATTGACCCGCTGATTCTTCCAGTAGCCGCTCCAGGCGCAGAAGGTCCCGGAGAGGCGCTGGACGGAGGTCAGGGCGAGGTTGGAAATGACCAACTCCGGCTGCTTGGATGTCAGGTCCACCCCGACCAGAGGGGCATCCACGAGCCGGGCCAGCTGGTTGCCCACCAAATCCTTTGTCCGCAGCATCACGGTGGATTCCGCGCGGATCCGCGTGGCCTCGAGGCTCAACTGGTCGGCGGCGACCTCCACCCGGCCGGGTTGGTTGGAGGGGACGAGCGAAGACGACAGCAGGCTGAAGGGCGAACCCAACGCGGTGATGGCGTTGGTGTAGACCGTCGCGCTGTATCCGGCGTAGGCAATGTTGACCCGGTTGGTGACATAACCTTGATCCAGCAACCCATTGGTCCAGGGAGTGTTGCCCTCCACCCCCGGCCAGTTGAAGGGAGCGGTGGTTTGGAACTCGTAGCTGTTGGGCCGGCGCGAGCCTGACCGGGGCGCGGCATTTCGGAACAACGTCAGGTTGGTCAGGATGGCCAGCGAGTCAGTCAGGTAGAAGTTGTTGGTGACATAGCCATCCAGGCTGGGGTCGAAGTACCACTTGGACAACTCGACCATGACCTGGGCCGGCCCGGCCACCTGCGCATCCGCTGAGAAAGGGTCAAAGGTGACGGCAGCCGAGAAATCGGCATCCGGGCCGTTGGTCCTCACAAAGACGGCCTGAATCAGGTCGGAGGTGCCGTCCACCGTGTTCGTGTAGACAAACGCGGCAAAATCCGAACTGGCGCCCGGGAAGCCGGGGAAACCAGGGAAGAACCCGCTGAACTTCGGCACGGAAACCCGGTTGGTCGCAATCCGGCGGCCGAAGAAATACTCATTGGCATGCAGCGGCGAACTTGGATTGGGCAGGTTGAGGCTGAACGCTCCCAGCGTCGTGGCCGGACCGGTGCCGAGGAAGGCGCCGTTCGTGCCCACGCCCCAGTAGGAGTCGGTGACCCCGAAATCATTGAAGTAGATGTTTTGGCCGCCGACGTTGGTCAACCCGCCACCGCCACCCGAAAACGAACCCTGGCTGAACTGGCCGCTCTGGCCGGCACGGATCAGGGTCCGGGTGAGGTCCGCCGTCTTGCCCGTCAACCGGATGAGTCCCGCCCCGCTGGTTTCCAGCGGCCCGGGGCTGACAATGTTGTCCGCCCGCACCTCAAGGTAGGTGTCGGTCGTGATTTCACCCTCGTTGACAAACCACCGGGCCGGGCGGCGGACGCCATTGGTGGTGTTGAGGAAGCGAAAACCGGGGGACCCCGACATGGTCCCGCTCAGTTCGTTGGTGTAGTAAAGGGTGTTGAAGGTCTCAAACGGCAGGGTGGCGGCGCTGCTGAACCCGAACCCGCCGACGCCAAGGCCGACATTGATGGTGAAGGGGGAAACCGTAATGGTGCTCTGGTTGACGAAAGCCAGGGCGTTCACGGTGGGCAGGGCAGCCTCCGGCAACTGCAGCGGCACATCGTTGACAAAGATGGGCAGAACGGCGGCGCGGACGGCTGTCGCCGCCCCCACGAGTCCCACGCAAAGCAGTCGTTTCATACGTTTCTTGGGGCTTCCGCCGCCTCAGCGGGTCAACCGCTGGATGTCCTGCAGGGTCAGGTTCAGGTAAAGGGGATAAAGGACGGGAGTCTCGGTGTTCTCATCAAACGAGCCCCACACCGCACTGCTCACCGAGTCGATGCCGCCGGACAGGAAATCGGGGGTGCTGTTCAGCCAGTAGGGAAACTGATCGGTCAGGCTGATGCGGATGGGCGGGACAATCACGCCCGGGCCGCCAAAGGCGTCGCCCCCGGTGCCGTCGTTGCCGTTGATGGCGTCGTTGTTCTGCCAGGTGGCGGTGTCGGTGATGACGGACGGGATGGGAACCAGGTTGTCAAAGAGCCCGTTGTCCTCGCAGACAAACAGGATGTCGGGCTCCGTCAGCACCCGGGACAGGCTCTGGCGGACGGCCCGGGAGTTGGTGATCACCGTGTCGGTGAAGTCGTTGGTCTGCGCTAGAAACAACTGGGTGAGGAGGGAGTCGTATTTCACCTGCTGGAAGCGAATCTTGTTCACCCCCGGGCGCAACCCGGTAACCACAAAGGTGCCAGCCCCGTTGGTGGCGGTGGTGACCGTGTTGCTGGTGGTGTTGGTGCCGCCATAGATGCCCCACGGCGAACTGCCGAGAATGCTGCCCACCACGTTGGTCAGCAGGGGTTCATTGGCGTAGTTGTTCTTGCCATAGAGAAAACGCAACCCGCCCACATCGTCATGGGACAGGCCGAAGAAATACTCCCCGGGGCCCAGCGTGTAATCCGCCACCGCGGAGGACAGATACGGGGCGGGGATGCCGGCCGGCACCTCGATGGCGTCGGCGTAGCTGACACCGCGGATTTGGATGGGTTCCTCAACCACGTAATCCAACAACTGGCCGTTCACGTAGCTGGAGGGTTGCCCGCTGACCGGGTCGAAGTTCAGCTTCACCACGGCGTAGTTGGTGATGGTGACATTGCCGATGGTTTCCTCGTTGCGCGCCCGCAGGGTCCACGTGTAGCGCGACGGGCTGACCAGGCCCATCTCATTGATGATGGCCTGCATCACATAGGACTTCACATCCAGCACCCCCGCGGAGGCCAGGCTGAAGTTCTGCGGCCCCTTGACGTCGGTCGGGATGGGCTCGCCCTTCAGGTAGAGGGAATAGCCGTCGTTCGTGATGCTGCTGTAGGGGGGGAGATCATTGAAGATCTTGAAGGCGGCATTGACAGCCTCCATCCCGGGTTTGCCGAAATATGAAATGAAGGATTGGTCAAAGGCGTAATAGATGACCGGGACGTTCCAGCGATAACCCTCATTGCCGGCCTGGGGGCCGCCGATATCCCCGGGCAGCTGGTAGCCAAGTTCCGAGACCTGCCACTCCTTGAACTGCCCTTGCAGCGAGAACCCGAGGGCCTCCCGTGCCATGCTGGCCAGCAGCAGGGCCAGCATCAGCGTCTTGGTGAGTTTGGTCATAGGAATCGAAAAGGCGGCCGCGGTCAGGGCAGTTTGACGACCCGGTAGAAGCCGGCCGACCCGCCGACCGGAAGAGTGATGGCGTCAAGGCCGGGAGCGGTCCGGGGTTCCCCCACGTTGGTCCAGTCAACCAGGTTCGTGGAGGTTTGGATCTGGTAGAGGCCACCCGCCTCGCCCGCCCAGCTCAGGCGCAGCTTCTCCGCGGAACCCGCGGCGGACAACCGGAATACGGCGCCACCCGCCGGGGAGCCCTGCGCAGCCGCCATGGCCGGGTCATTGGCAGGCGGCACGGGCAGGCTGAAGCCTTGGCTGACCAGGTCATAGCCGCCATCGGCACCCAAGGCGGACCAAACCGCCACGAAACGACTCGAGCCGTCCGAGGCCACCACCGGGTGCATGGGCTTGCCGGTCAGACTGCGGTTGACGCGAAACTCATCGCCGACCGGGATGCCCCCGGCCACGGCGCGCCCGTAGACGGCGGGCACGGAAGCCGGGCGCCCCAGGGGGAGCGTGACCACGCTGCCGTCCCGTTGCACCCAACTGCTGCTGGCCGAGCCCAGCTTGTCCTGGCCAAGGCTGGACCACGCCACGAAGTGATGAGACCCCGCGCTGGCGAGCGTCGGCGCGTATTGGTCGCCATAGGTGTGCGCATTGACGCGGATGGCGGCCGACTCCGGCTGCCCTTCGGCGTCGAAGGTCCGGGTGTAGATGTCCCATCCATTGGTGCGCACCCCGTCACGCTGGGCCCAAGCCACGAGAAAACCGTCCTCCCCAAGGGCTCGCACCACCGGGGTAGCGCAGGGCCTCAGAACCGAGTTCACCATGAACTCCTGGGTGAGCGGCGTGCCATCGGCCGCGAACACGCGGCCCACGACATCCACCTGCGCAAGCAGCAGCGGGGTGCCGGCATACACCTCGAAGTTGCGGCGGAAGCTGTCCACGAAGGTCTCGGACACCCAGACCACGACAAAAGTTCCGTTGGAAAGGAGGGCCACGGAGGGTTGATGCTGGTTGTAACGGGCATGCTGGTTGACCACCACCTCGCCGCCCAGCTTGCGACCGTCCGCACCCAGGCGTTGGAAAAACACATCGAGCATCCAGTCCTGGCTCTCGCTGCGCCGCCGCACCAGGTCGTTCGTGATCACCCGGCCTTGCACCAGTGCCTCCGTGCGGACGACCTCCTGCCAGTTGGTGTGCACGCGCCGGGCGCCGGCGTAGGCCACCAGCGAACCTCCGTCCGGGAGCGCCGTCACCGAAAGTCCCTGGTTGCGTCCGCGCAACACACGACTCGTGTCCAGCAGGCGGAAGTTGAGGGTCCGCTCGCGATTGGCGCGGATGCCGGTCATCGTGACCGCGCGGGTCTGGCGAAGATTGCGCGAGGCCGGCGGCGTGACCTGGACGTCGCCCGAAAGGAAGGAACCATCAGCTCCAAGGAGACGCGCGTGGACGTCGGGGGAATCATGACGAGGCCCCAGCCACGCAAAAACCGCCGCGCCATCCGGCAGGACGGCGACGGACGGGGTCTCCTGGTGCCCCACCGGGCGCTGGCTCACCACGAAGGCATCGCCCAGCGGTTGCAGGTCGGCCGAAAGTTTCCGGGCCATCACACCCTGCCCCTTGCCAAGGCCATCCACCTTGGAATCCTGCCAGACCAAATAACCGCCTCCAGCGCCAGTGCTGACCGCGGGGAAAACCTGATCCCCGGCCCGTTCACCGCTCGAGAGAACCTCCCCGCCGGACGGGCTCAGAACCTGCGCCGAAACCCCGCTGATTCCTCCCAAAAATGCGGCGAGAACCCCGCACAAACCAATGGTTTTGCAGGCAGTTAGCGGTGGTGACATAGGTGGAGTTAGGTCTAGCAGCCGGGTGAAATGTTGTCTATGACTTCTTGGCGGAAAATCCTCGGTTTGAGGGCACACGGTGAAGCCCGCGGAGAATCAAGGGCGCGCCGTCCATCAACGCCGCCTCAGCCGAGGGTGAAAAGGCCGCCCCGCTCATAGCAGACTCCCCTGTTCCAACCTCCCCTGCCCCAGTTCCTCCAGCAGGCTGCGGAAACCCCACCCCGAATAAAGCCCCGCCAAGCGATCCCGGTCGGGCGGGCGAAGGAGCAAGTCCTCCATCCGCACCTCCGGGGTGTCGTCCCTCAGCCTGACCAATCGCTGGTTGCGGCGCACTGCCGGCTCGGCCGCCTGCAGAGCAGCTCGGATCCGATCGGATTTGACCTCCCCAATCCGGGCATAAAGGGCATCGACTGAGCCAAATTGGCCCAACAAGTCCGCCGCCGTCTTGGGACCGACACCCGCCACACCGGGAATGTTGTCCACGGTGTCCCCAATGAGGCTGAGCCAGTCCACCACCTGCCCCGGGCCGACGCCGGTCTTGGCCCGGACATCATCCGGGGTCCAAATCTTCTCGGCCTTGTCGTTGGGATTCAAAAGCCCAAGCCCGGGTCCAACCAATTGCAGGAAATCCTTGTCCGCACTGGCGATGATGACAGGCATGCACACCGCCGCCCGCCGGGCGAGCGAGGCAATCCAATCGTCCGCCTCAACCCCATGCTCGCGCAGGCTGCGCACCCCGGCGGCATCCAGGTAGCCGATGAGCGCCTCGATTTGCTCCTGCAGCGAGTCAGGCATGGGCGGGCGCTGTGCCTTGTATTCCGGATGTTCCCCCACGCGCTCCTCATGCAATCCCCCGTCCCAAACCACCACCACATGGGTGGGCAGGACTTGCGCCCTCATCTTGGTCAAGGCCTTGATGAAGCCAAAAATCGCGTTGGTGGGGATGCCGGACGGCGACTGCAGGGACCGTATGGCATGGAACGACCGGTAGGCATAGGCATGGCCGTCAACCATCAGCAACTTGGGAGCGTCGGGCATGCAGGGTTGAATGGGTCGGAACTGGGAGGCCAAGCCGCCGTCCGGGATGGGCGGCAGAAAATGAAGCGCTCGCGGCGAAGACAACTTCGCAGCAGACCCGTCGTCCGCTGCCGAAATCGTTACTGCGCAACCGGACGCTGCGGCGGGATGGAACTCTGGGCAAACGGCATGTCCGCATCCGTGTTCATGCGGTTGCCGGCCGGGTCCACAATCGTGGGGGTCACGAAAATCATCAGGTTCTTCTTGGTCGAGGCCGTCGACTCGCTCCGGAACACCCGGCCCACCCAGGGCAGGTCGCCCAGCACGGGAACCTTGTCCTTGAACTTGGTCGTGCTGTCGGCAATCAGGCCGCCCAGCGCCACCGTCTGCCCGTCCCACACAATCGCGCTGGTCACCACCTGGCGAAGGCGGAAAATCGGCAGCGGCGTCGGCTGAATCAGGGGCGGCGCCGTGCTGTTGCCGCTCACGGACTGAATCTGCGCCGCAAAAATCTGCGCGCTGTCCAGGTCGTAGCCCACGAACTCCTTCACGGCCGGAATGAGGGTCAACTGGATGGTCACCCCGTCGGCCGAAACATACGGAACCACGTCCAAGGTGGGGCCGAGTTCGAAAGGCTGGGAAATGGGCAGGATGAGGGAACCGACACCGCCGCTGCCGGTGCTACCGACGAGGTTCCCACCGCCGCCGCCGCCTGTCTGGCTGGCGTCCAGGTCGGTCACGATGGTTCGGACCTCGACGGTCTTCAACTGCGCTTGGCGACCGCTGGGGGTCATGATCGACGGCGTGGCCACCACGCTGATGCCCTGCCGCTGCTCCAACGCGCGGATGACAACACGGAACTGGGGATCGGTCAGGATGCCGGTGACGGTGGCCACCGCCGGGGCGCTGTTCCGGAGGCCGGAAGTAATGACATTGTCCGTGGCCGCGGGCGGAAGGGTTCCAGGCGTGGTGGTACCCGGCGCCGAACCGGGCGGAAGCGGACCGGGGAACACCCCACTCGGATTGGCCGCGGTCGGCTGCCCATTGAAACTGGGCGCCGTGCCGCCCTGGGTGCCCACCTTGCCGTTGAAGGAAAGCGTGTTGCCCAGCAGCCAATCAAAGCCCAAGGCGCGGGTGTCGGTCTGGGTGACCTCCGCCAGTTTCGCCTCGATCAAGACCTGGGGAGGAGTGGTGTTCAGGACCTGCACCGCCTGTTCGATCAGGTCGAGGTCAGCGAGGGTGGCCCGCACCATCAGGAGACCAAGGCGGTCATTGAAATGAACACTCTTGGGGGGATCCAAAGGAACCCCAGCCGTCCGAAAATAGGCCAGCACCGCCGAGACCGTGATGTCCATCGGGGTCTGGGCGGTGAGGAAATTGATCCCGCCCTGTTGCCCGGCGGCCGCACCGCCACCCTGCTGCTGGCCCGGGCCGGCCGCCCCGCCACGCTGTTGGCCGCCGAAACCACCACCCCGGTTGCCACCGCTGGGCGCCACGCTCACGCTGGCATACTCGGCCGAACTGCCGCCACCGCCCTGGCCGCCAAAACCGCCGCTGCCACCGCCAAAGCCACCGCCAGAGTTGCCCCGCCCACCACCGCCCCGGCCACCGCCGAAGCCGCCGCCGCCGCCGCCGAAACCACCGCCACCGCCGCCACCACCGCCCAGGTTGCCGCCGAAATCCATGGAAACAACTCCCTGCAACCCGTTGGCGAAGGTGTTGGGATCGATGCGGAACCAACGCGTATGCAGCGCCGGGGTCTCGTTGCCCCGAGGGGAGAACATCACGCCGAAATCCTCAACCGAATACTTGATGGGGCGATCGGCCACCTTGACGATGACATCCAACGCTTGGCGGAGGGTGAGCCCCTTGGCCGTGAGCCGGATGGTGGTGGCGGTGAGGTCCCCCTCTCCACCGCCGCCGGCCTGCGCCACGGGCAGGCCAGTGGCCGGGTCCACGGCCGGAGCAGCCGCTGCCGGTTGCGGATCCGCATTCGGAGCCAGGATAATATTGATCCCCTTCTTCTCGGGGTCCCGGTTGACCACATCCTTGCCCAGCATTTCCAACACCTGGTTCAACTGCAACCCGTCATAGCTGAGGTCGCCGAGCACGATGCTGTCGAGCTTGTGGTAGAGCCGCTCACGCTGCTTGCTGGTGCGGACCACATTGGTCCGGGTATAGGGATTCGGGACGGGGAGGGAACTGTTCTTGGGCTGTGGGTAGGAGGTCTCCACCGCGAGGATGGCCTCGCGGCCAAACACATCGAGGGCGTTTTCCCCCGCCGCCATCTTCTTGTCGAGGACCATCTTGAGGTAGTAGTCCGCGCCGGAGTTGGAGGGGTCGAGCTTGAGTGCCTGCCGCAGCTTGGCTTCGGCGAGGTCATGACGGCCCGCCTCCAGGTAGAGCTTGCCGGCCTGTGCCAATTCGGCCGACTGGACTTGGTTCGTGTAGATGGCGGGCAGGGCGGCGATGTCCGCCTCGGGGGGACGCCGGCCGGCATTGGCAAGGCGCAGTTCGTCGTTCCTGGCCTTCAGCTTCTTGAGGGTCTCGTTCTTGGGATCCTCCTTCAGCAGCAGGACATACTGGGCATCCGCCGCCGCATAATCCCCCATTCGCTGGGCCATCTCGGCCAGATGCATCCGGGTGGACAGGAACCCTCCAAGGGCGGCCTGCTGCTGGTCATCAATCCCGGGGCCGATGCGCTTGGTCAATTCCACGCACTCGGTGTAAAGGCGGGCGGCCTCCACCATGGAACCGCGCTTCTCGGTCGCGATGGCCTCGGCCAGCTTGGCGTCCAGTTCACGGCGCAGAACCTGCCGCCGGACCGCCTCCTCGGAAGCAAAGGTGACCGGGTCAACCCCGCGCGGCTGCGCAGGAGCTTGGGCGGCGAGGGGAGACGGAGACCCCAGCATCGCGAGGGCGCTGAACGCGACAAGAACTTGAATCTTCATGGATTAAATTGCAACCGACCGCACGGGGCTTGGTCAGCGAGCCCCGGCAAAAGTGATGCCGCCCAACCCCGCGTCACTGCGCGGATGCGGAGATGGTGTATTGCTTGCCGTTTGAGACGTCGGACAATACAACCCGCTGCGGATTGATGTCCACGACTTTGTAAAATTGGCCCTCGATGTCCACCGGGCTGTTGGTCCGGATGCCAGCGTACTTGATCCCGGGGTTCGGTTCGTAGCGGAGTTCCGCCTCGTAGGTGAGCACCCGCTGATAGGGCTTGCCTGGCCCGAAGCTAAACTGCTCGCCGTTGAACTCCTTCAGTTCCCCAACCAACTCCTCGGGATTGGCCTTGTCCCCCTTCACGTCGCGCAGGGTGAAGACGGCCTGGCGGTTGGTTTGCCCGGGGTTGACGAAGGCCCGGACGATTCGGGGTGGATTGATCGAGCGCGCACTGACGGTCTCATTGGTGGAGTAGACCATGTAGCCCTGCACGCTCACCTGGCCATCCGGAGATTGGGACGTCTGGGCGGCACCATAAACCACGAGCAGATGCAAGGGGACCACCTTCACGATGCGCATGGCAAAGGGACCGACATCCTTTTCGGACTGCACTTTGTCGGGCGTCTGGAGCGCGGGATGCAGGCGCCACTCCACCGGGCTGAAGAGGTTGTGGTTCCCAGCCCCGCCGACCGGGACAACCTTCTCGGCGCGCTGCTGTGCCTCGGCCACGGCGGCAAGGTCAACCACCGGGACGGGCTTGACCCGCCGGCTCTGAAAATCCCCGGGAATGGCCTGAATTTTCTCCTGCTCATCCACGCGGGACTTGTTGAGGTAGAGAACCGCGCCGGCCAGGAGGACCAAGGCAGCGGTCAACGCCAGCTTTTCGTAGTGCTGGCCGCAGAGGATGCCAAAGTGTCGGAGTCGCTCCATGGGATGTTTATTTGGCGGGACGAATGGCGTAGACGAGCAAGGTCACCTTGAGCCTCCGCTCCTTCAGCAACACCGTGGGCCGGGTGCTGGTGGCGACCGGCGCCGCCGGCCGGGGCTCGACCAACTTGACGCCGGGCCGCCTCCCCGCGCCCGGTTGAACACTGGCACCCGCTTGGGCACCGGCCGCCACGGGTGACGGACCGCCATCGTGGCCCTGCGCACTCTCCGGTTCGATCTGGACCGCCTTGACCAGGAATCCATAAGGGGACCGAGCCAGGCTGGCCAGGACTTGCGCCACTTCCGCGCTGAAACAGGTAAAGGTCACCTCGAACGGATGGGTGACCGCCGGCACGCTCGCGTTGGTGGTAATGCCGACGCCGGCCGTGTAATCCTGCGTCGGCGCCGTCGTGGCTTCATCGTCGGCCGAGGCGCGGGCACGCCGGATTTGGACAATCTGCGTGACCCGGGCCTCGTAAAGCGCGGTGCAGATCGCCTTCACCTCGGCCATCTGCTCAGGCACGGTCGGAAAGGTGCCTGCACCAAAGCCTTCAATCTTGGCCCGCTGGGCACCGAACGAGAACGCAAACGGCGGGGTGGAGACCGGCAACACCACCCCGGCTTTCTGTGCTTCCTCCCGCAAATCGCTCAAGGTCCGATCCCGCATGGCCAGGAATTGCTTCGCATCGACGCGGTCCACGGGGACGGGGGCGAAAAACTTGGCCAACTTCTGGGCCTCTGACCGCAGTTGAGTGGATTGCCGGCGGGCGGAATCGATATTCGTTTTGTGGGGAAAGGGATCCCGCGCGTAGAAGCCGTCCAATTGGGCGCGCGTCTCGTTCACCCCCTCGTCCAATTCCGCATTGCGCCCGCGCGCCACGACAATCAGGGCGATGCCACCGCCCAACAGGAGCACGCCGGCAAGACCGGTGATGGCCAGGAAAAGATTGCGCTTCAGCCAGTGCATGGTCAGAGCTTGATGGGCCGGGCCAGGCGCAGCATCACCTGGAAACTGATGGTCAGGTTGGTCGAGTCGATGCCCACGATGTCTCCAACAATCCGGGTCTGCGCCGGGTTGAAGAGGTTGGTGTGCGTCTTGAACTCCTCCACCACCGCCGTGGCCAGCTTCGTGTTGTCCGTCGAACTGAAGCGGCTCAGGTTGACCGCCTTGCAGGTCAGCAGCAATTCAGACAGTTCCGGCTCCCCGGAACCGCCGGCACCACCAAGGCGTGCGGAACCGGCGGGACCGCCCGGACGGCCAAAACGGCCGCCCGGCCCGCCGCGACCCAACGGAGGCCCGCCCGCAGGGGGCTCACCGGGGGGCGGAGCAACCGCCCCTGCGGCGTCGCCGGGCCCGGGAGGCGGGGCGATGGACACCGAGAGATACCCCTTGGGCAGGATGGGCGCCAACTGCTCGATCCAGACGCCCACGTTGCGGTTGGAGAGTTCCTGCGCCTTTTTTTCCTCCACGGCAATCAGGGAGGAGCGAAGGGTTCCGAAAAGCGTGTTCCAAATGGACTTGTCCTCCAACCACGCCGTGTATTGATCCACCTCCCGGTGCGCCACCTTGAGGTCGGTCATGGCCCGCTCCATCAACTGCTGGCTGCTGGCCAGGGGACTGGCCGCCTCCCGCAGCATGTTCAACGCCGTCTCCTTCTCCGAGGCCACCTGGGAATAGAACAGCCCCCAAGCCCACACAATCAGGACCAGGCAAAGGGCCGCCGCCGCCAGGTAGGGTTTCCGCTTCGCAAAATCCTGGCGCCGCTTGGAACTCTTCGGCATCAGGTTCAACTCAACCGGGCAACGCGCCAGGTTGCGCAGGCCCAGCCCGACCACCTCACCGAGTGAATGGGCCACCTTGAGGAGTTCCTCGCGGTTGACCGCCGGATCAATCTCCACGTTGCGGAGCGGGTTGAAATACTCGACCGGCAGGTTGAGCTTCTCCGCGAAGAATTGCGCCGTGTAGGGCATGCTGGTGGCCCCGCCGGAAAGATAGAGCCGCTCCGGCAACGAGCCTCCCTGCTGCCCCCGGTAAAACTGGATGGTCTGGTTGACCTGGATGTGGAGCCGGCTCAGGACCTGCCGGGCAATCTTGGAGATGGCTGCCTGGTTTGGATTGTCGGGCTCCTCATAGGCCCCGCCCAGGCTGACGAAGCCCTGCTCGATCTTGAGCTGCTCGGCCTCGTCATAGGGCATCTTGGATTCCTTCGAAAACTCCTGCGTGATGGAATTGGCCCCGATGTTGATGCCCCGCGCATACATCTTGCCCTTTTCAAAGAAGAGCAGGTTGCTGGTCCGGGCCCCGATGTCGAGGAGCATGGTGCAGCCCTCGAGGTCGCCATAATTGAACCGGAAGGAGTTGCTCAGGGCGGCCGGGGAGGCATCCACGAGGCTCAATTCCAGGCCGCTTTTCTCGGCCGTGCGGAAAAGCCCCTCGACAATGTCGCTCTTGATGGCCACCAGCAGGACCTCCATCTCGTTGGTGGCATTGACCCCCAGGATGTAGTAGTCCCACACCACTTCCTCGAGCGGAAAGGGCACGTTTTGCTGCGCCTCGTACTGGATGATTTGGGAAACCTTGCTCGTGTCGACCTGGGGCAGCTTGACGAACTTGGAAAAGGTGTTGAACCCCGGCGCGCAGACGTTGACACGGCGGGCCGTGAAGGCCTTGTCCTCGAGGATTTCCGTCAGGGCGCGCTGCAGCGTGGCCTCACGGGTGGCCTCCTGCGTGCCATCCTGGCCCAGCGAGCGGATCACGTAGTTCCGCAGCGACAATCCACCCGCCTCGGTGATCTCGAACTCCGCCACCTTCAGGTTGGTGGCCCCGAAATCGACCGCGAGGAATGATTTTTCTTTCAGCATGGCCGCGCTCCGTCACCCGTCCCGCGCACGAGCCGTCACTGCGGACGGCTTCAGCGTGTCTAGGTGGTGCGGAAAGTCGGGCGTGATTAAAGGCGAAGCTCCAAGCCGGTCAAATAGAAAAGGATGCAAAAGATGGAGCGCCTTCCGCCCACACCCCCCACAGGTTGAATTCGGCCCGATTCTTCCCTAGCCTCGCCTCGTGATTGCCTTGCTTGATTACGGCTCCGGCAACCTGCGCAGCGTCGAGAAGGCCCTGCGGCAGGTCGGGGGGGACGTCCGCGTGCTGACCCATCCGGAAGGCCTCGCCCAGGCCAAAGCCCTCGTGCTGCCTGGCGTGGGGGCGTTCGACGACTGCCTGACCGCCCTCCAGCGCCAGCAGCTGCTGGAAGCCGTGCGGCAATTCATCACCTCCGGCCGGCCCTTCCTCGGCATCTGCGTCGGCTACCAGGCCCTCTTCGAACGCAGCGAGGAGTTCAACAGCTGCGCCGCCGGCCTGGGCATCTTCCAGGGCCGGGTCGTCCGCTTCACCGAACGGCCGGGGTTGAAGATCCCTCAAATCGGCTGGAACCAGGTCGACGTTGTCCGCCCCGAGTGCCCCCTCTTCCAGGGAATCCCCAGCGGCACCCACTTCTACTTCGTCCACAGCTTTTATCCCAAGCCCGCCGACGAGGCCATCGTCGCCGCCCGCACCACCCACGGCGACACCTTCGCCTCCGCCGTCTGGCGGGACAATGTCTTCGCCACCCAGTTCCACCCCGAAAAAAGCCAGG
Source organism: Verrucomicrobiota bacterium (assembly GCA_046048995.1). Lineage (GTDB taxonomy): Bacteria > Verrucomicrobiota > Verrucomicrobiia > Limisphaerales > JADJPG01 > JBJOEZ01. The sequence continues at coordinate 56,068 of JBJOEZ010000011.1, forward strand.
GCGCGGGACTGACCCTGCTGCGCAACTTCGTCCGCCTCGCCGCCACCCGCTGAGGGCACGGGCAGGGATTTGGTTCTTGCTTCCACGGCGGGCCTTCCTAACGTCGCCCCCAGTTCTGTCCTCCATGAATGCCCACAGCTGTGCCATGCCCTTTTCCAGCCTCCGCTCCCTGATGCTCTGCCTGGCCTTGGCCCTCGGATGGGCCGCGCTCGGCAGCGCCCAACCGGCCGGAGCATATGCCGCCGAGGGGGGAACTCCCGCCACCGCCCCAGGCGGCACCAACTCCAGCCCCAACGTCCAGGAGGAACTGCGCATGACCCAGCAGGTCCTCGAGCAACTCCGGCGTGAACTCGACCAGAACGCCGCCCGCAACGCGGCCGCCATCACCTCCAGCCTGAGCATGCTCGAGCCCACCCTCGCCCGCCTGCAGGCCCAGCAGATGCAACTCGTGCAGCGCTCCAACAGCACCATCCTCATCGTCGCCGGCGTGTTCGCCGGGGTCGGCTTCCTCGCCCTCCTGCTCATCGTGGTCATCCTCATGCGCGCCCTCAGCCGGTTCTCCGAGTTGGCCACCGCCTCCAACGGCCCGGCCGCCCGCGCCCTGCTCCCCGCCGGCTCCCCCGCCACCGCCGCCCTCGGCTCCGGCGAACTGGCCCATCTCAACGCCACCGCCGTCGAGCAGGCCAGCACCCGGTTCCAGAGCGCCATCGACCAGCTCCAGAAACGGATCCACGAACTGGAACACACCACCCAGCCGGCCACCCCGGACGCCGCCCGCACACTCCCCTCGCCCGCCGCCGCGCTGAACATCAGCCCCCTGCCCGGCCAGGCCAAACCCGGCGAAGCTTCCGACACCCCCGCCCGCATCGGGCTGCTGCTCGGCAAGGGCCAGGCTCTGCTCAACCTCGACCAGGCGGACCACGCCCTCGAATGCTTCGAGGAAATCCTCACCATCGACCCCAACCACACGGAGACCCTCATCCGCCGTGGGTTGGCCCTCGAGAAACTCCAGCAATGGGACAAGGCGCTCGAGTCCTACGACCGGGCCATCGCCCTCGACAACTCCCTCACCGTCGCCTTCCTTTACAAGGGCGGCGTCTGCAACAAGCTCCAGCGGCACCGCGAGGCCCTCGAAAGCTACGAGAAGGCCCTGCACACCGAGAAGCGCAGCCGCGCCTCCTGACCCCCCGCGCACCGTTCACCCCCCGGCGGCATCACGCCCGCCCCAGGCGCCACCCCGGATGACCGGCCCGCCACGCCAGGCCCCTCCGCCCACGGTCTCCATCGTGCTGCCCGTGCGCAATGGCGCCGGCACACTCGAGGCCGCCATCGCCAGCCTGCGCGCCCAGACCCTGCCCGACTGGGAGCTGTTGGTGGTGGATGATGGATCCACCGACGCCACCCCGGCACTGCTCGCACGCTGGACGCAAACGGACAGCCGCCTGCGCATCCTCTCCCCGCCCAAGGGGGGACTGGTCGATGCCCTGAACACGGGGTTGGCCGCCGCACGCGGGCGCTTCATCGCCCGGATGGACGCCGATGACCTGGCCCATCCCGAGCGGTTGTCCGCCCAGGTCGACTTGCTCGAGGCCCATCCGGAGCTCGGTTTGGCGGGGACCCAGGTGGCCTTCGGAGGCGATGCCAGCACCGCCGCGGGTTATGCCCTGCACGTCGAGTGGCTCAACACGCTGCTGGATCCCGAGGCCATCGCGCTCAACCGCTTCGTGGAATCCCCCCTCGCGCACCCCAGCGTGATGTTCCGTGCCGATCTTCCCGCCCGGCATGGCGCCTACCGGGAGGGACCGTTCCCGGAGGATTATGAGCTCTGGCTGCGCTGGCTGGAAGCAGGCGTGCGCATGGCCAAGGTGCCCCGCGTCCTGCTTACCTGGAATGATCCCCGGGGCCGCCTCTCGCGCACCGACCCGCGTTACGACCCAGAGGCCTTCTATCGGTGCAAGGCCGGTTTCCTCGCCCGCTGGATCGCGCGGCACGTCCCGGATTCCCGGCCCCGGCTCGTGTGGGGTGCGGGGCGCGTCACCCGCCGCCGGGCGGACCTCCTCGCCGCGGCCGGGGTGCGCCTCGATGGCTACCTCGACATTGATCCGCGCAAGGTGGGGGGCAGCCCTGGGGGCCGCGTCGTGCATGAACCGGCGGCCCTCCGCGGCCCACTCAGGGACGCCTTTGTCCTCGGCTATGTCGCCAAGCGCGGCGCGCGCGAAGTGGCCCGCGCCCATCTGCGGGACTGCGGCTTCGTGGAAGGACGCGACTTCCTCATGGCCGCCTGATGGTGCCGCGCCTTGGGTGTGGGGAGACGCGGCCTTGCCTCAGCGCAACTGCTCCCGCAGGCGCGCGATGCGCGGGTCGTTGGGCGCCAGGGCCGCGGCCCGGTCCAGGTGCCGCGCCGCCTCGCCCCCCTGCCCCAACCGCACCAACACCTCCGCCAGCGCCAAATGCGTGCCCGCCTCACCCGGGTTGCTGCGCAGGGCTTCCCGGTAGGCGGCCGCCGCCCCCGCCGCGTCCCCGGACCGGAACAGCGCATAGCCCAGGTTGTAGTGCGCCTGGGCAAAATCCGGCTTCAAGGCCACCGCCTGCCGCAGGACCCCGGCGGCATCCGCCCACCGCTGCTGGCACAGCAGGGCCAACCCCAGCTGCACCAGCCCGTTGAGGGACTGCGGCTGCACCTCCAGGTGGCGCCGGAAGGCCGCCTCGGCCTCCGCGCATTTTTGTTCCTGGTAACGCAACCGCCCCAGCAGCAGCCATCCTTCCGGACTCTGCGGATAAGCCTGCAGCAGATCATTCAAGCGCACTCCCGCCTCCGGCAAACGACGCTGCATCAGCAACCCGTTGATCTGGTCCTCCATCTTCTGCCGGTCCAACCGCAGCACCTGCACCTCGCGCAGGAACGGGTCCGGCCAGTCAAACGGTCGCGGCATCCCCGCCGCCCGGCGCGCCAGTTGGGACGCCCCCGCCCCATCGCCCCGGCGCTGCTGGATCTGGGACATCAGCAGGAGGGCCGGCCGGGCCGTGTAGGCGTTGGTCAGGCAAGGGCTCAACGCCCCGGCTGCCTCGTCCAGTTGCCCGCGCGCCAACTGCAGCCGCGCCTGCTCCACCCGGGCCGCAGCATGGCCCGGCTGCGCCGCCAGCAAGGCGGCCAGGTGCCCGGCCGCCGCGTCCTCCCTCCCACGCTCCACCAAGGCCTGCGCCAAACGGAGTCGGGGGGCATCCCACCGTCCCCCCGACAGGACCACCGCGCGTTCCAGGTTGGCCAGCGCCTCGTCCGGCTGGTCCTGCAGTTGCAACAGCCCCAGCAGATGCGGCCACCGCGGAGACTGCGGATCCAGCGTCGCCGCCCGCGCATAGCACTGGCGCGCCTCCGGAAAAAATTCGACCGCATGAAAGGCCTGCCCCAGGCGTCCCCACGCCGCCGCGGATTCGGGAGCGGCCACCACCGCCTGACGGGAGGTGGCGATCAGGCTGACCATCGGGGGATCCAAGGACACAGTCGGGGGCTCCGGCGGCCGGTCACCCACCGGAGCCCGGGAGCAACCCGCCACCCATCCAAGCCCCCCGGCAACCAGGACACCCAACACCCAGCCAAGCCCCACCGGCAGACCAGGGCGCCTCATTTCCCCTGCCCTTTCTGCAACTGCACCAAACGGTCCGCCGGCCCGCCGGCAAACGTCTCGCGCACCCCGTCCGGCCACCGCACCTCCACCGACTCCACCGCCGCCACCGGGCCAAGGCCAAAATGCAGGGCCGGATCATGGCTGGCCAGGTAACTGGTCGCCGGCTGCGCCACCGCCCAGCGCCGACGCCCGCCCGCCACCACCGTCACCTCCGCTCCGATCGCATCGCGCCCGCCCCGCCCCGGGTCCGTCACGCGAACCCGCAGCCAATGCCCCCGGCCGGACGCCGCATTGCGCAGCACCCGCACCGGCCCCCCAACCCCGCACACCACCAGGTCCATGCCCCCGTCGCCATCGAGGTCGCCCATCGCCAGGCTCCGCCCCACCAGCGCGTCCCCGCACAGTTCCGCATTGCCCAGGCTCACATCCCGAAAACGACCCGCCCCGTCGTTGGCAAACACCTGCGCCTTCTGCGCATAGCGCCCCCACCACGGATCCACCCCCGCCAGCACCGGCGTCTGCCCCGCCACCATCCGGCGCACCAACCCGTTCACCAACACCAGGTCCGCCGAGCCGTCCTGGTCAAAGTCCGCAAACACCGTCCCGAACCCCGTCCCCCGCCACGCCTGCCGCTGCAGGCCCGCCGGCGCAATCACATCCGTGAACACCCCGCGCGGCCCCTGCCGGAACAGGGAATGAAACTCCTCCGACAAATGGGTCACGAACAAATCCCCCAACCCATCGCCATCCATGTCCGCCCAGGCCACCCCCATGTTCGCCGCCGTGGCCCCCATCGCGTTGAAGGCCAACCCCCGCGCCGCCGCCTCCTCCGCAAAGGTCCCATCCTGCCGGTTCACAAACAGCCGGTTCGGGCGCCCGTCGTCCGAGCAAAACACGTCCGGCCATCCATCCCCCGTGAAATCCGCACACACCAGCCCCAACGCCACCCCCGGCACCCGGAAAATGCCGCTCGGCTCGGTCCGATCCTCCATCCGCGGCACCCCGCCGGCCACCCCGGTCGTGTTCCGCCACAACCGCGTCGCCGTGTCCCCAAAGGCCTTCGGCGCACAAAAATCCTGCCGCCCATGCAGGTCATGGCACACCTGCGTCGGGTCATAGTCCACATAGTTGCCCACCACCAGGTCCAGCCAGCCGTCCCGGTCATAGTCCACAAAGCTCGCCGGCGCCGCCCAGCGCGGGTTGTCCAACCCAGCCTCCCGCGTCACTTCCCGAAACTTCCCGCCCCCCAGGTTCTGGAACAACCGCACCGCCCCATACTCCGTCACCACCACCTCCGCCAACCCATCGTTGTTCAGGTCCCCCGCAATCGCCCCCATCCCCCGCCCCGCCACGTCCAGGCCCGACCCGGCCGAGATGTCGCGGAACACGCCCCCCGCCTCCTGGCGAAACAACTGGTTGCGATGCGGTGAACCAACACCGCCATTCTGCACCAGGTACACATCCAGCCGCCCGTCGTTGTCGCAGTCCAGCAACGCCACGCCCGAGCCCACCTGGTCCGGCATGAAATAATTCGTCCCGGCCACGTGCGCGAACCGCAGCCCGCTCCTCGCCGTCACATCCTCAAACCACCGCGGGCCCGCAGGCGCCGGGGAGGAGGACGACCCGGCCGGGGTCGCGGAACCCGACCCGCCCTCCGGACGGCACCCCGCCAGCAACAGCGCAGCCAACCCCATCCGCACCACCCACCCGCGCGCTTGTCGGGCGCTTCTCATGCCCATTTCATCCCGGCGCCACGGATGGCCGCCAGGGATTGCTTCACGTCCAAGCCGCGCCGCGCCTCGAGGTCCCACGTGTTGCAGCGGTCCTTCCAAATCTTGGCCTCCGCAGCCGTGGGCGTGTAGGGGCGCTCGTGCGCCACCTGCTGCCCGACCAACAAGGCCAGGTAGCCGTCCATCCCGAAGCTGTTGGAGGGATGCAACAACTGCGCCCCCGCCACCACGCTCGGGCCGTTCTCCCGGTAGAAATCGACGAGGAACTGCGCCCCATGCAGCGCCGTGTCCGAGCGGCACGCCTGCCAGAACGGGGTGTCCAGGCGCGTGTTGAACTTGTAGTGCACCGCCAGGAAGTCGCGGATGTCGTCCCACGCCTGCGCGTTGTAGTCGTTGTAAAGCTGCACCAGCGTCGGGGTGGGCGCCCCCTCGCTGTCGATCAGGGAATCGGCCAGCGTGCTGCACTCCACGCAAATCACCTGCAACGCAGTGGCCTCCAGCGGCTCCACGAAACCCACCGCATTGCCGATCCCCACCACGTTGCCCACCCAGTTGCGCGCGTAACGGCCGCTCCGGAACTTCACCACCCGCGGGTCGTTCGCAATCCGCGGGTTCTTCGCCCGGAACTCCCGCAGGGCCTCCTCGTCCCCCACAAAGGCCGATGAATAGACATACCCGCGGTTGATCCAGCTCTCATGCTCAATCTGCCAGCACCAACCGGCGTTCATCGTCTCCGCCACCGTGTAGGGCTTGATCGGCTCCTCCGCGCGCGGCCAGCCCGCAATGACCGCCCGGTCGCAAAACAGCGCGTCGGCGTAGGGCACAAACGGCTCCTCCAGCAGGCGGCCCAGCAACTCGCTGCGGAACCCGGAGGCGTCCACATAAAGGTCCGCCTCCACCCGCTCGCCCGTCTCCGTCACCAGCGCCGCCACCCCCCCGCCATCCGCCCGGCGCTCCGCCGTCACCGTGGCGTCCAGCACGTCCACCCCAAACTCCCGCGCCAACCGCTCCAGCCAGCCCACCAGCTTCTTGTTCTCAATGTGGAAGGCGTGGTTCTTGTGAAACTCCGGCAGCCCGTCCGGCCGCCGCGGGAACGCCTTGTCATGGGCCATGAAGGCCGAGGCCCGCCCGGCATAGGGCGGGTTGCCGCTGAAAAAATAACCCGTGTTCCGCGACAACTCCGGGAACCGGTGCTGAAACTCATAGGTGAAGGTGTAGTAAAACTCCGGACGCGGCCCCCAGAGAAACTTGATGCCCAGCTTCCAGGTGGGCTCGGCCTCGGCGTAAAACTGCTGCGGCTTCAGGCGCAGGTACTCAAAGAAATGCTTCGGAAAAGCAATCGTCGTGCCCTCCCCCACCCCAATGATGCCCAAGTCCGGGCTCCGCACAATCCGCACCGCCAGGTGCGGCAGCTTGCGCTTGAGGGTCAGCGCCGCCATGAAGCCCGCGCTGCCCCCCCCCAGCACCACCACCCGCTGAATCGGCACCCGGCTCGACTTGCTCATGGTCGCCTCACAGCTTCAGGTGCGCCCACAGCGCCGCCGGGGCCAGGCGCAGGTTGATGTAAAACTCGCCGAAATCCCCATACCGCGCGCTCACCTCGTCAAAGCGCATCTCGTAGACAATCTCCTTGATCGCATCCAACTGGCGCGCCATCAGGGTCACCCCCCACTCCCAGTCGTCCAGGCCGGTCGAGCCCGTGATCAACTGCGATATCCGGCCCGCATACTTGCGGCCCACCCGCGCATGCCCCGCCATCAGTTTCTTGCGCGCCGCAAACTCCAGCGAATACCAGTTGTCCCCCCCCTGCCGCCGCTTGTTCATCGGGTAAAAACACATCACCTCCCAGTCCGGCAGCTCCGGATACAGCCGGTAATGCTCATACTCCTCGCGCTGCTTGGCCAACTCCGCCATCCGCGCGGCAAAGGCCGCCGTGTCCGGCTGCAGCTTCTCCATCGTCATCAGGCGCTGCTTGTTGTCCTCGTCGGTCGTCGCATACTCGGACAACTCCGTCACGCTCAGGTAGCTGTAAACCTTGCGCAGCGTCGCCGGCGGAAAACAGGCCTCCAGCTCCCGGTGCATCTGGCCCAGCTGCCCCAACTCGGCCGCATACAGCATGAAGGCCAGGTCCGCCTTGCCCCCCACGTTGGCAAAGGTCACCAGCCGCGGCTGGCAGGCCGCCGCGTGGGCCTGCGCCAGCGCCTCCAGGGCGGCCAGGCTGCGCGCCCCCGCGCCGGCCGGCAACGCCGCCCAGCGCTCCCGGTCCACGGTGTAAAACAGGTGCATCACATGGATGCCCCGATCCAGCTTCACGGTCGGCAAGGATGTCATTCCCGCTATGAAACCGGCCCGGACCGGGTTTGCAAACCGCAAAGTGCGGCGACGGCCGCCAGCCCGGGTCACACCGGCCCACCCAACCCCGCCGCCCCCGTCATGCCCTCCTCCCGCCGCTGCCGCAGGCTCCGAAAAAACTCAAACCCCTCCCGGCAGCGCCGCACAAACACATCCTTGTCCTGCAACATGGTCCGCAGGATGCGCAGAATCGGCCCGGGCCGCAGGTAATACGCCCGATAAAACCGGTCCACCGCCTCAAACACCGCCTCCTTCGGCAGCCCCGGGTATTCCAGCGCGCTCTGCTGATACCCCCCCGACTCCAGCAACCCCGGCCCCGCCAACCACCCCTCCGCCCGCGCCTGTTCATACAACTCCGTCCCCGGATAGGGCGCCGCCAGCGAGACCTGGATCGAAAATACATCCAACTCCTGCGCAAACCGCAGGGTCTGCTCGAGGGTCTCCGGGGTCTCCACCGGCAACCCCAGGACAAAGGTCCCATGAATCACCACCCCGGCCTCGTGACAGGCCCGGGTAAACCGCCGCATCTGCTCCGTCCCCACCCCCTTCTTGATGCGGCGCAGGATCTCGTCACTCCCGCTCTCATAGCCCACCAGGAACAGCCGCAATCCCAGGTCCCGGAACTCCCGGACGGTGTCCCCATCCAGGTTGGCCCGCGAGTTGCAGGACCAGGTCAGGCCCAGCGGCGCAATCCGCCGCGCAATCTCCCGCGCCCGCGGCAGGTTGGCCGTGAAGGTGTCGTCGTCAAAAAAATACTCCTTCACCTGCGGGAAATACCGCTTCAGGCAGGCCATCTCCTCCGCCACGTTCCCCGCCGAACGCACCCGGTAGCGATGCCCCCCGATGGTCTGCGGCCACAGGCAGAACGTGCACTGCGCCGGGCAACCCCGGCCCGTATACAGGCTCAGGTAGGGATGCAACAGGTAGCCAATGAAGTAGTTCTCCACCCGCAAATCCCGGCGGTAGACATCCGCCACCCACGGCAGCGTGTCCATGTTCTCAATCAGCGGCCGCTCCGGGTTGTGCACCACGGCCCCGTCCGCCCCCCGGTAGGACAGCCCCGCCACCGCCGCCAGCGGGCGCCCCTCCGCCACCTCCCGGCACGTGAAGTCGAACTCCCGCCGGCCCACCCAGTCGATCGCCCGGCTCGCCGCCAGGGTCTCGGCCGGCAGCACCGCCGCATGCGCCCCCACGAACCCCACCACCGTCTCCGGTCGCTGCGCCTTGATGGCCTCCGCCACCTGGCAGTCGTTCCGGAGGGTCGGCGTGCTCGTGTGCAGGATCACGTGCTCATAGTCCCGCGCCACCGCCAGGCAGGCCGCCCGGTCCACCCCGTGCGGCGGACAGTCCAGCAACCGCGACCCCGGCACCAGCGCCGCCGGCTGGGCCAGCCAGGTCGGATACCAAAAGGAGGTCACCTCCCGCCGGGCCTGGTAACGGGCTCCCGCACCGCCGTCAAAGCCCTCGAACGAGGGCGGGTTCAGGAACAGGGTCTTCACGCGCCGGGCCCAGCTTGCGCGGCCCCCGACCGCGGCGTCCACGCAAAACCCGCGCCGCCGGTGCCCGCGTTGACGACACCCCCGCGCGCGTCCATAGTTCGAGCATGAATTTCGACATCTCCCACCTGCTCACGCAGTGGGACTACCAGCCCGGCCAGGTGGTGGTGCGGAAATTCGTCGGGAAGGATGGGCAGGAAAAAATCCAGCTGCGCATCGACCTCGGGCTGCTCCAGATGAACGCGCAGGGCCGGCCCGACGGCAAGCGCCCGTTCGGCCACCCCACGCTCTTTGAGTTCTTCCTCGCCCGCCTGGAGGCGCACCGGGCCGCCCATGACGGGAGCGACGACGCCTTCGCCCTCACGCCGGACGATTGCGGTCGGCTGCAGATGGAGACCTTCCAATACCACCACCGCTACATCTGCCTGCTCCAACTGGAGGACTACGAGGGGGTGGTGCGGGACACCACGCGCAACCTTCGGGTGTTCGACTTCGTGGAAAACTACGCCGCCAACGACACCCTTGCCTGGGGCCTGCAGCAGTTCCGCCCCCAGGTTCTCATGCTGCAGACCCGCGCCCTCGCCTCCCAGTGCCTCGCCAACGAGGAATACAGCACCGCCCTGCAGGAAATCGACGCGGGGATTTCGCGCATCCGCGACTTCCTCGAGGAAAGCGGGCGGCAGGAACTGGCGGCCCAGTGCCCCGAGATCGCGGGCCTCGAGCATTGGCGGACCGAAATCGAGGCCAAGCGCCCGCTCACCCGCCGGGAGGAACTCGAGCGCGACCTCAGCGAGGCCGTGCGCAGCGAGGATTACGAGAAGGCCGCCCGCGTCCGCGACGCCCTCCGCAAACTCGGGCCGGCGGACTGACACCCCAAACCCCACCCGGCTTGCTCAGCGCTGCGGGAAGATCTGGTAGAGCAGGAAGTAGATGACCACCCCGGTCACGGACACATACATCCACACCGGCCACGTCCAGCGCGCGATGCGGCGGTGCGCGTCAAAGCGTTCCCGGAACGCCCGCACCACCGTGACCAGCACCATGGGCACGATGGCGATCGCCCCCACCAGGTGGGTGAACAGGATGATCAGGTAATAGGGCCGGAACCATGCCGGGTTCACAAACCGGGTGTGCGCCTCCCCATGCAGCCGCTGCATGGAATAGTGGTAGTAGAGGTAGGAAGCCAGGAACAGCGTGCTCATCAGCAACGCGCCCACCATGCAGTTGCGATGCGCCTCCCGCCGGCCCTGGCGGATGAACACGTAACCGGCCAGGAGAAACAGGGTGGCCAGGCCGTTCAGGCAGGCATTGAGGGCGGGCAAATCGGTGAGGTTCATGGGTTCACTCCTGCAGCAGTTGCTCGAGCACGGGGAGCGCATTGGTGCGCACCATCAGGGCCGCGTCCGGCGTCACCGGGGTCCCGCCCTCCGGCGCCTCCCCTTCCGTTGGCTCCGTCTCAATCACGGCGCGCGCCCGGCCCTCCTTGTCCACCACCACCAAAATGGTCGAGTGGATGAAGAGGTCGTTCGGATTCTCCATCTGGGCCGGCGCCTTGGGATCGGCCGTAAGCTTCAGCGCCCCCACCGCCGCCGCCGCGATCTGCGCCTTGCTCCCGGTCAGGAACTGCCAGCGGGCCGGGTCGGCATCGAAGCGACGGGCATACTGCTGCAAGACCGCCGGCGTGTCGTGCTCCGGGTCCGTGGTCAGGGTGACAAACCGCACCGGGGCGGAGGCCGGCAGGGCTGCCTGCAACTCGGCCAACCGCCGGGTCATGCGCGCGCAGGGACCGGGGCAGCGCGTGAAAATGATGTCGGCCACCCACACCTGGCCACGGAGGCTCGCCGTGTCAAAAGCCGCCCCGGCCTGGTTGGTGAGGGTGAAGGCGGGAACGGAAAAAAGCACCGGCAACGGCGGAAGCTTCGGACCCCTGGCCCGCTGGATGAGGAAGGCCGCCAGGATCGCGCCGACGGTGGCTGCCAAGGCACCCCAGACAAGCCACTGCAGTCGGCGGGCGGGCGGGTTCATGCACCCGGGTCGACAGCGGCGTCCAGGGGACGCCTCACTCGAAGCTCTGCACCGCCCCGGCCTTGCTCTTCAGCCAGTCGGCGAACTCCTTCTCGGGCAGCACCCGCAGGGTGCCCTTCATGTTCGAATGGCCGGTGCCGCAAAGCTGGGCGCAGTTAATCTGGTAAACCTTGCCCTCGGGCGGGAGGGTGGTGGCCATGAAGTGGGTCGGGATGCGGATGCCCGGGATGGCATCCTGCGTCACGCGCAGGGGGGGAACCTTGAAGGAATGAATCACGTCCATCGAGGTGATGTGGGCAATCACGTCCCGGTTCAGCGGGATGGCAATCTCACCGCCGCCGGCGATGTTCACGTCATCCTTGCCATCCACATCCTGCTCCTTGAGACGGTCCACCTTCTGATGCAGGCCAAGCGGGTTGTCCGCCGACACCAGTTCAACGTCCTGCTTGCCGAACTTGCGGTCATCCCCGGGATAGCGGGCCATCCAGTTGTATTGCTGGCCGGTGATGCGGACGTGCAGCGGGTTCTTGTCCTCCGACGGCAGGTCGTCCACCACCTTGGCCCAGAGGGGCACGGCAAACCCGACCAGCAGCACCACCTCCACGATGGCCACCGCCACCTCCAGGTAATTGGAGGCATGACTGGTGACGCCCTTGTGGTCGGCCTTGGGCTGGCGCGACTGCCGGAAGCGCCACAGGCAGTAGAGGAAGTAGAGCCCCCACCCCACGAACAGGGCCACCATGAGGTAATGGACCAGGATGATGAGCAGGTCGACATCGGCTCCATGCTTGGAGCCGAGCATCGGGAGACCGAGGATATTCTTGATGTCCATGGATGGGAATCAGTCAGCTGTGGGTTGGCGAGGGAAGCGGGGCGACGGCCCGGGCCTGGGCGGCCATGCGGGCGGCCCGCCGCAGGATGTAGACGAAGAAAACGACAATGGCCGCCAGCACCGAGAGGATGCAGATCAGCAGGGTGAAAATGCCCGCATTCATGCCCTTGGCCATTTGGGAATCGGACTTGCCAAAGCAGGTCGCACAGGCCAGCAGGGGGGCGGGCACGGCAGCCGCCACGAGAAACAGGACCGCCGGCACGCGGGCGACCCAGGAACGAAACGGAGACAACAGTTTCATAGGTAGCTTTCGTTGCGGAGTTTCTTCAGGACGTAGGCGAAATAGACCACCAGGGCGCACCCCACAACCCCGGACCCGATGGCGAACCACAGGTAGGTGGCCGGACCCGCCGTGCGCCAGGTAAACCAGGACCACCCGGCGAAGCCAAAGGCGAGCAGGATGGAGGCGATGATGAACACGACGTGGAAGGCCTTGAGGGACATGGTGGTCAGGAGGGTTGGATCACTTTGCCGTCGCCGGGCGCGGGTTGGGAACCAGCTTGGTGGCCGGGAACTCGGTCTCCATCGGCACATCCGTGCGCGTGTAGAGAATCAGGAACATCATGGCGCCGAAAAAGAACACCGTGACCAGCAGCGTGGAGTAAATCGCCTTGCGCTCCGAGATCAGGTGCATGAAGTAGCAGGCCACCAGGGTGGCCTTGATCGTGGCCACGAACAGGGCCACCGCCACCGTGATCCAGAAGGCGGGGAAATGCACGTAGCGGAGCCAGACCGTGATGACCGTCCCGACCAGCAGTGCCAGGAAGACGGCGATGTAGGTCTTGACGTGCTTTTTGATTTCCTCGGGGGAATGGGAGTCGCTCATGGATGAAGGATGGGCTTAGAGCAGGTAGAACACGGGGAACAGGAAGATCCAGACCAGGTCAACGAAGTGCCAGAACAGGCCGGACACCTCGACGCGGTTGGTGTAGCGCTCGGGGTCGGTGCGCCACATGCGGGCGCCGGGGCCCCAGAGGTAGGCGATGACCAGGGCGCCGCCCAGCACGTGGAGGCCGTGCAGCGCCGTGAGCGTGAAATAAACCGCGAAGTAGGTGCTGTGGGCGGGCACGAAGGCCGACAGGCGCTTGATGTCCTCCCGCTTGATGTCCACCGCCGGCGGATGGGCCCCCTTGTCGCTCGTCGGCGCGGCGTGCGCCGTCTTGGGCGCGAAGTAGAAGTGGTGATCCGGGGTGAACTTGATCGTCTCGATGTTGCGCTTGGCCAGCTTGGTCTCATTGAGGAACCAGGGATTGCCCTCAATATGCCCGGTCATGCGCGTGCCGTCCTTCTTCCAGACCTCATAGTGGCCGAACTTCTCGGGATACTCGATCAGGCACTTGATGAACAGGAACCCCAGGGCGCAAACGACGGTCACCGCCTGGTATTTCCGGTAGGCGGCGAAGTTGTTCATCTTCAGCGCCGCCCAGCCGAGCACGACCGTGACGGACGACGTGATGAGGACCGCCGTGTTGAAGGTCCCAATCGGGATGTTCAACAGGCCCTCGGGCCAGGTGCCGGGGTCGGCCCCCACGCGCAGCAGGATGTAGGCGGAGAAAAGACCGCCGAACAGCATGACTTCGCTGGCCAGGAACAGCCAGATGCCCAGCTTGGCATTGTAAAGGCCCGTGTCGGGGCGCGGTTGTGTCGTGTAAGGGATGTCCATGAAAGGGGGGCGCGGAGGTTGGGGTTACTTGGTGGCCGGCAACCGCTCGTTCTGCGGGGTGAAATCGCGGGGGGCGCCGGGCACGCTGTATCCATAGGCGTCGCCGTAGACCTCGATCGGCTTGTCAAAATTGCCGTGCGGCGGCGGCGTGGGGGTCTGCCACTCCAGGGTGGTCGCCTGCCAGGGATTGTCATTCTCCACCTTCTTCCCATTCCGGATGCTCCAGAAGAAGTTGATGATGAAGGGAATCTGGGCCACGGCCAGCGCCCAGGCCGAGTGGGAGACCATCTTGTTCAGGCCGATGATGGCCGCCGGGATGCCGATTTCCGTGTCGGACGCCGCATAGGTGGCCCCGCCATTATACATGCGGCGAATCATGCCGTTCATGCCCTGGAGGAACATGGGCTGGAAAATCAGGTTCATGAACAGGAGGGACAGCCAGAAGTGCAGCTTGCCCAGCCACTCGCTCATGAAGCGGCCCGTCACCTTGGGATACCAGTAGTAGATGCCGGCGAAGAGGGCGAAAATGGTGCCCGGGGCAACCACGTAGTGGAAATGCGCGATGACGTAGTAGGTGTCGTGCAGGTGCAGGTCGGCAAAGTTGAAACCCAGCGGCAGGCCGGTCAGGCCCCCGATGCCGAACATCGGCAGGAAGGCCAGGGAGAACAGCATCGGGGTGTTGAACCGGATGGAACCACCCCACAGGGAGATGAAGAGGCAGGTCAGGATGATGACCGACGGGATCGAGATGATCATCGTGGTGGTCTGGAAGAAGGTGGCGATCTTCGTGCCCATCCCGGTGAGATACATGTGGTGAGCCCAGACGATGAAGCTGATGAACCCGATGGCCAGCACCGAGTAAACCAGCGAACGATACCCGTAGAGCGGCTTGCGGGTGTTGTTGGCGATGACCTCGGACACGATGCCCATCGCCGGCAGGATCAGGACGTAGACCTCGGGATGGCCGAGGAACCAGAAGAGATGCTGCCAGAGGAGGGGGCTGCCGCCGCCGCTGACCGGCACCGGCGTGGTCCCGCCCACCATGAGGCCGCTGGGCAGGAAGAAACTGGTCCCGAACAGGTTGTCCATGAGCTGCATGACGCCAGCCGCCTCCAGCGGCGGGAAGGCCAGGAGCAGGATGAACGCGGTCACAAACTGGGCCCAGACAAAGAAGGGCAGGCGCATCCACGTCATGCCCGGGGCGCGCATCTGGATGATGGTGACGATGAAGTTCACCGCGCCCAGCAGGGAGGAGGTGATCAGCAACACCATGCCGATGAGCCACATGGTCTGGCCGTTGATCAGGTGCTCCCGATCCGCCAGGGTGGCCAGCGGGGAATAGGAGGTCCAACCGGACCGGGCCGCGCCACCCGGGATGAAGAAGCTGGCAAACATCACCACGCCGCCGAGGAAGAAGGTGTGGAAGCTGGCCATGTTGATGCGGGGGAAGGCCATGTCGATGGCCCCAATCTGCAGGGGAACCACGTAGTTGCCGAAGGCGGCGAAGGCCAGCGGCACCACCGCGAGGAACACCATGATCGTCCCGTGCATGGCGCCAAAGGAATTGTAGAGGTCCGGCGTCATCACGCCGCCCTTGGCCATGTCAGGCCCCAGGATGGCCTCCAGCAACCCGCCCACCACCGGGATGGGCTGGCCGGGATAGGCAATCGACCAGCGCATCAGGCCGATCAGGAAAAACCCGAACAGCAGGAACAGCAGCGAGGTGATGCCGTACTGGATGCCGATGGTCTTGTGGTCCGGCGAGAAGATGTATTTCTGCCAGAAGTTTGGCTCGTGATGGTGGGTCGCGTGGGCCTCATGCGAGGCAGGGGCGTGCTTGGTGGCTTCCATACGTGCTTTGATGTTGGGGCGCTGGCTTAAAATTGCAGGATGCAGAAACCCGCCTCAGCGGGGCAAATTTTCAGGGGCAAAATCTGCGGTGACGGTTCCGGGGTGTCAACGGCAGAATCCCATTCGAGCGGTTAATGCTTCAGTTTATCCGCCGCCATAAGCCCCAGCAGCAGCGGCAGATACAGGATGGAGGCAAAGAACAACTGGCGCGCGCGGACGCGGGTCAACTGCCGGGAAAAAAGCACTGCGGCGACTAGGAACAGGCCGCCCAGCAGGATGGCCCCCGCCACATAAACGGGCCCGGCCATGCGCAGGAGGAACGGCGCCAGGCTGATGATGAGCAGGGCCAGGGTGTGTCGCACCGCCTGGCCGCCCGTGCGCAGGCCGTCGGGGTCCAACGAGGGCAGCATGACAAAACCGGCCTTCTCATACTCCTCCCGGTAGAGCCAGGCGATGGCCAGAAAATGGGGGATCTGCCAGAAGAACAGGATCCCGAACAGGACCCAGCCTTCCAGGCTGAGTTCACCACGCACGGCCGTCCAACCCATCAGCGGCGGCAACGCGCCCGGCACCGCCCCCACGGCCGTGTTCAGCCAGGTGACGCGCTTGAGCGGTGTATACACAAAAACATAGCTGAGCAAGGTGGCCGCGCCGAGCAGGGCCGTGAGCAGGTTGGTCCCCAGGGCCAGCCACGCCAGGCCGCCGACCGAGCACGCCCCGCCAAACAGCAGCACCGACTCCGGCGTGAGCCGGCCCGACGGCAGCGGCCGATCCTCCGTCCGCGTCATGCGCGCGTCATGCTCCCGCTCCGCCAACTGGTTCAACGCCGCCGCCCCGCAGGCCAGCAGCGCCGTCCCCAGGAGCGCATGCAACAGCAACCCCCAATCCATGGGCCCCCGCACCCCCGCATGAAACCCGACCAGCGTCGTCAGGAGAACAAGGAAGGTCAGCCGCGCCTTGACCAACTCGCAAAGGACGGAAAACAGGGGCTTGGCGGCCACAGGGGCGGAGGCCAACTCCGAGGCCGGGACCGGTCCTGGCGCGGCGCCGTTCATGCCGAAACCCCCGCCACGGGCGCCCCCGCCATGGCCGCGCGCGGAACCGTTCCGGCGGGCGCCGCCGCGGGAACCACCGCACGCCACGCCACCACCACGCCCAGCACCCCGGTCGCAAAGCTCAGCGCGCCGACCGCCACGTGCGCCGTGGCAATGTCCGCCGCCTTGTTTGTCCAGATGGTCAGCGCCCCGAGCAGCACTTGCAGCAGGATCAACGCGAACCAGGACGTCGTCAGCCGGGCCAACGGGGCCCCCGGCCCCAGCCGGCGCCGGGCCGCCCCGGCCACCCAGGCCACCCCGACAAAGATGGCCAGGGCCATCACCCGATGCGCCATCTGCAGGCCAACCTGGAAGGCGGTGATGGGATTGGTCGCCCGCACTTCCATGCGCTCCTGGTTATAGCGCTGGATGGCGGCCTCATCCATCTGCGGCCAAAGCCGGCCATGCGCCAGCGGAAAATCCGAGATGGCCAACCCGGCGTGCTGATGCCGCATGGTCGCCCCCAGCATGAGCTGGCCGAGGATCAGCACCGTCACCGCCAGCAAGGCCCACCGCCAACCCGTCGCCGGGTTCCCCGCAGGACGACCGGAGGCTGCCCCGCCCTGCCCCGCCGGCGCCGTGCGCTGCCACCACGGCGAGGTGCGCAGCGCGATCACGCAGAGCAGGACAAAGAACAGCTGCGCCAGGGTTCCGTGCAGGATGCCCAACTGGGGCTTCATCGCCGCCACCCGCAGCCCTCCCAACACCCCCTGCAGGATGACCGCAAAGAACGCGGTCAAGGCCAGCCACTCCAAGGCGCCGCGCCGGCGCACCGCCTGCACCACGCCGAACAGGAGCAGGAAGGGCATCACCACCGCAAGGGCGCGGAAATGCGGGGGCACCCCGCCCAACCCTCCCTCCGCCTGGCCGGACCCGCGATGGCCCAGCAGGCCCACGAGGACCACCATCACCCCCAGGCCGGCCCAGCGCCGCCACCCGGTGGTGCCCCGGGTCCAAATCCACCCCGCCAGGATGCTGGTCAGCAGGCCGATGACCGCCGCCAGCAGGCGGTGGGTGTGCTCATAGAAGATTCCCCCGACCCATTGGGAGAGGGGGAAGTAAAACATGTTGTAGCCGTAACTGGTCGGCCAGTCCGGCACCGCCATGCCCGCCCCGAGGCTGGTCACCAAGCCGCCCAGCCAGATGAGGCACAGCGTGGACGCCGCCGTGAGCACGGCGAACCGATGGAGCCAGGGGGAGGAACCGGTTTGCGACATGACAACGACAATGATGGGGGGTGGACGGCCTGAAGACAAGAACGCCGCTGCGTCCCGGGGGCCGCAGCGGCGTGTTGGAAAACGCGTTCAGGGGCGCGCCGCGGACATCACTGGGCCAGTTCGACCGTGAAATCCTGCTTGGCGGAGCCCTTGACCTCAATGGTCTTGACCACGCCCTCGTTGGCCTTGCCGTGCGTCTTCAGGTGGTAGGCCACGATGGTGTACTTGCCGTCGGGCAGGCCGGAAATCTTGAAGTTCCCGTCCTTGTCCGTCACCGCGAAGTAGGGGTGCTCGCACACCCCGACATAGGCGAACATCCACGGATGCACGTCGCACTTCACGCGCACGAGCACTTCCGGCTTGGGGAACGCCTTCTCGTTGACCTGCCCCTTCACGGGCTGGCCAAAGTTGAACTCGGGGTTGCCCGTCTTGGGGTCCGGCGTGGCATGCACGTTGTGGAACTCGGTGTCGCTGTTGCGAATCTTGAAGTTCTGCCCGGCCACCACCCCCAGGATGTAGGGCTCATACATGCAGCCCACCTGATCCAGCATCATGGCATCGCCCGCCGGCGGCGCCTTCGGGGCGTCCTTGATGTAGACAAACACGTTCGCCAAACCGCCGTCCTTGCTCGTGACGTAGTGGCGCGTGGTCACCTTGCTCGGGTTCAGCTTGCCGCAGGAGGGCCCCAGATCAATGGGGATCTCGGGCTTCGGGGTGCCCTTGAGCGAGACTTTGCCGCTGACTTCCCCCGCAGCCACCAGCTGCGCGGAGCCGGCCAGCACGGCGGCGGCCAGAATCGTGAGGTTCAGTTTCATAGTTCGTAGGTTCAATTTAAGGGGCGCGACGCTAGCACCGGGCCACCGGCCCGGGCAAGGGGTTAAGTGAAAGTTTTCACAAAGTCGCGCCTCTTCGACGGCACCCGGCCCGCCCTATTCACCAACCGGCTTCGGCCAACCCTTCGGACGCAAAGAATTTCACCTCCGCTGCAAGAAGGAGCCCTGCGTTCCCGTATATATCTGCGAGCACTTGTGGATTCCGGCTTTCGGGGCCAGATCCCATGGTTCGCACTACGAATCAGTGCCCGAATTTCCTGCTAGCAGCGCCAAGGCAACGTCGGGTGGGAATTCCGCCAAAACTCAGCCACGAACCCAAAGTTCGTGGCTGATTTGTTTCCCGGCCCCGGCGGCGGGAGGGATTTTTGGCGTGCGCCGCGGCCACCTCCGCCTAGCATCCGGCCCATGTCCTCGGCCTACCAACAGTTGCTCGATGCCACCATCAGCCACCTGGAGGCCCTGCGCGCGACCGGCACCCGCCTCGTCACCGTCGATCCCACCCTGCTCGCCGGCCTCCGGGGCACCGCCCGCCCCGGGACGCCCCCGACTCCTCCCTCGCGCCCCGCCACCGCCCTCGGCCCAACCCCCGCCCGAACCGCCCCGCCCCCAGCCAACCCGGTCCCGGTCGTCACCGTCCCCCGCCCCGCCGGGGACAAGGTCGCCGCCATGGAATCCATCCGCCAACGCGCGCTGGCCTGTCAGCAGTGCCCGCACCTGGCCTCCTCACGCCAACACGTGGTCTTTGGAGTCGGCAATCCCAACGCCACCCTCATGTTCGTCGGCGAAGCGCCGGGGGCGGACGAGGATGCCCAAGGCGAGCCCTTCGTGGGCCGCGCCGGAGCCATGCTCACCGGCATGATCCAGGGCATGGGCCTGGCGCGCGAGGAGGTCTACATCGCCAATATCCTCAAGTGCCGGCCCGACACCCCGGGGCAGCGCCAGGGCAACCGCAAGCCCACCGCCGAGGAAATGGCCACCTGCCTCCCCTACCTCCAGGAGCAAATCGACCTCGTGCAACCCCGCGTGCTGGTCGCCCTCGGCGGCACCGCCATCGAGGGTCTCCTCCAGCAAAGCGGCATCAGCCGCCTGCGCGGCACCTGGCAAACCTACCGGGGCATCCCCCTCATGCCCACCTTCCACCCCTCCTACCTCCTCCACCGCGAGGGCGACGGCAAACAGGGCGCCATGGGCGAAAAGCGCAAGGTCTGGGAGGACCTTCTCCAAGTCATGGAAAAACTCGGCCTCCCCATCAGCGAGAAACAGCGCCGGTTCTTCCTGCCCAAACCCGGCGCCTGAACGCGCCCGCACTGGCCAACCCCGCCCCGCCACCGGTAGGCTCCCTCCGACACATGCAACTCCGCCACGGCCTGCACCTGGCCTACTGCACCAACATCCATCGCGGCGAATCCTGGGCCCAGACCTGGCAGACCCTTCGCGAACATACCCTGGCCGTGCGCGACCGGGTCTGCCGAGGCACCCCCTATGCCATCGGCCTCCGCCTCGGCGCCGACGCCGCCCGCGAACTGGCCGCTCCCGCCACCCTGCTCGCCTTCCAGCAATGGCTCGACCGCGAGAATTGCTACGTCTTCACAATCAACGGCTTCCCCTACGGCCAATTCCACGGCACCCGCGTCAAGGAGCAGGTCTACGCCCCGGATTGGACCACCCCCGCTCGCCTCGAATACACCAACCTCCTCTTCGACCTGCTCGGCCAACTCGTGCCTGCCGGCGTCGAGGGCAGCGTCAGCACGGTCCCGGTCTCCTTCAAGGAGTTCGCCCTCGGCGAGGACGGCCTCAACCAGGCCGCCGACAACCTCTGGCACTGCCTCGACCACATCGAACAGGTCTCCAGGCGGACCGGCCGCCAGCTCCACCTCGGCCTTGAACCCGAGCCGCTCTGCGTGCTGGAGACCACGGCGGAGACCGTGGATTTCTTTGCTCGCCTGCGCGCCCGCCGGCCCGGCGACGCGCGCCTCGACCGGCACCTCGGCGTGAACTACGACTGCTGCCACCTCGCGGTGGAGTATGAGTCCCCCGCCGAGGCCATCGGACGCCTGCGCCGGCATGGAATTCTGCTGAGCAAAATCCACCTCAGCTCCGCCCTCGCCGTGCGCCCCACCCCGGACGTGCGCGAGGCCCTGCGCGCCTTCGCCGACGACACCTACCTGCACCAGGTGGTGGAGCGGGCCCCGGACGGGAGCCTCGCCCGGTGGCGCGACCTCGCCCCGGCCCTCGCCCTTGACCACGAGACCCGGGGCACCGCCGGACGCGAGTGGCGCATCCATTTTCACATCCCCCTGCACGCGCCCGCCACCGCCCTGTTCGGCAACACCCAGGACCATTTGCTGGGCGTGCTGGACCTCGTGGCCGCCGAGCCCGGACTCTGCCGGCACTTCGAGATGGAGACCTACACGTGGGAAGTCATGCCGCAGGAACTCAAGAACCGCAGCGTGGTGGACCAGCTGGTGGCCGAATACGACTGGACGCTGGCACGGCTGCGGGACCGGGGCCTGGCGGACTGAAGGCCGCGGGGCAGTCAGCCCGTGGATGGCGATTCCCGCTGGTTGGCCGGCATTCGGATTCCGCCGCCGCGGGTTTTCCTTCGGGTCTCGGAACCCGGTCCTTCGGACCCATCTCCCTCGCCCCCGCATCCCAACCGCCGGTGGGGCTTAGCCATTCTTGATGTCACGCACCTGGAAGGCGGCCACCCCCACCACCAACGCCGTCAGGGCCACGCCCAGCAGGACGGACTGGGACTCGGCCAGCCGCGCCCAGGGGGTCGGCTGGGAGAACACCAGCACCCAGCTCCGGAAATGGTGGGGCAGGAACCATTCCTGGTAGCGGTCGAAAAACGGAATGGCATCGAAGACGAGGCTCAGGAACAGGACGGACAGGGCCAGGATGGTGGCGGCCGCCGGCTTCACGTTGAAGCAGGAGAAAAGGAACGCCAGCGAGAACATGACCGTGGCGTTCATGGCCATGAACAGGTGGGACCACAGGTAGAGCCGCAGGCCCTCCCCGGCATCCAGCGCGCTGAACATCAGCTGCGGCACGAAGACAAACATGTCGCGCCACGGAAACCACAGCCGCGCGATGCCCAGGGCCGAGGCCCCCAGCACCATGACCAGCAGGAAACAAAACAACACCCCGGCCAGCCACTTGCAGAACAACAGCCGGCTGCGCGAAATCGGCCGGGCCAGGATCAGCCGCAGCGTGCCGTCCTCCACCTCCTTGGCCACCATGTCCCCGCCCACCAGCGTCGTGTAGAGCGGCATCAGCAGCAGAATCTGGGGAATCAACATGACCACGGCCACCGTGAGCGCGGAGATGTACTGCTCGGCCATGTAGCCATTGCCGGCCAGCAGGCGCTCGGTGTCCCCCTGCCAGCGGGTGAACCGGAACAGCAGCGCCATGGCGTTCTGGGCCACCAGGAAGGCCCCAAACCCGATGTAGGTGCGTTTCTTGCCGAAGAGCTTCCACAGCTCGTTGCGCAGGTGCAGGGCAAACATGGCCATGGCTCAACCTTTCGTCGCGGGCTTCATCAGGGACAGATAGAACTCCTCCAGGGTTTCCTCGTGCCGCGCCACCTCGTGCACGACCAGCCCGGCGGCCACCAGGTGCCGGATCACCCCGCTCGTGGCCGCCCCGTCGGCCAGCGCCACGAACCGCCCGTCGCGCTCCCCCGTCACCAGCCCCGCCGCCCGCAGCGACGCCACCGCGGCCGGGAAATCGTCCGCCACCAGCCGCACCCAGTTGCCCCCCCGCCGCGCCTCCGCCAGCGAACCCTCAAACACCTTGCGTCCACCCTGCAGGACGGCAATCCGGTTGCACAATTGCTCCACCTCGCTCAGCAGGTGCGAGGACAACAGCAGGGTCAGCCCCAGCTCCCGGCGCAGGCGCAGGATGGTGTGGCGCAGCTCATGGATGCCCTCCGGGTCCAGCCCGTCGCCCGGCTCGTCCAGGATCAGCAACTCCGGCTGCGGCAGCAGCGCCTGGGCCAGGGCCAGCCGCGCCCGCATGCCATGCGAATAGGTCCGCACCAGCGAATGCTCCCGCCCGCTCAGCCCCACCCACTCCACCACCTCCCGCAGGCGCGCCGCCGGCGTCCGCGCCGTGTAGGCGCTCAGCAGTTCCAGGTTCCGCCAGCCGCTCAGGTAATCATAGAAGACCGGCGCCTCAAAAATCGCCCCCACCCGCGCCAGCGCCCCCGCCCGATCCTCATGCACGTCGCGCCCGCACAGCAACGCCTCGCCCGCCGTCGGCCACACCTGCCCCAGCATCATCCCAATCGTCGTGCTCTTCCCCGCCCCGTTGTGGCCCAGCAACCCAAAGATGTCCCCCCGCCCCACCTCCAGGCTCAGGGCATCGACCGCCGTCCGATCCCCAAACCGCTTGGTCAACTGGCGCAGCTCAATCATGTTCATCAGGCACCCTTCCCCTCAGCGCGTCCCCGGCAGCTCCAGCCGGTTCTGAATCCGCCCGTCCGCATAGAGGAAGTTGTAGCCCAACCCCTCGCCGCGCCGGCGATGGAACGCTTCCTTGTCAAACACCAGCGGGATGCGGTTGTGGTCCGCAGGCAGGTTGAAAAGCTGCAGGCGATCAGCGTCCTGCCCGTTCAACAAGGAGTTCCATGAATAGCTCGACCCGGTCAGGTCGAACAGTTCCTGGTCATCCGAGGGACACCGGAAAATGCGCGGCGCCGTGAGGTAATTGCTCAGCACCAGGTCGAGCGTGGGGCCGTTGGTGGCCGCCGGGGTTCCGGGCAGGCCCGCGTCCCGGGCCACCGGCATCCGGTGGTCGTGGTCCTGGGTGTAAAGCTGCAGGGCCACCCCAATCTGCCGGAGGTTGGACAGGCAGGCCGTGGCGCGCCCGGACTCGCGCGCGCGCGCCAGCGCCGGCAGGAGCAGCCCCGCCAGCACCCCCACGATGGCCAGCACCACCAGCAACTCGATCAGCGTGAAGGCCGCCGCCGCCCACCGCGCTCCCGCGCATGCCAGGGGGCCGCGGCTCATCGGCGCTCCCCGCGGAACAGGCGCCCGCTCTCCATCAGGCGCTGCATCTCCTCCAGCACCGGGGCCAGCTCCGCCTTGGTCTGCGCCGAACTCTCCGCATAGAAGGTCTTCAACCCGATGGCCACCACCCGCTGCTGCAACTCGTCCGACAACGGCGGCGGACGGTTGGTGTCCACCCGCAGCGCGCCGCCCTCCCCCGCCTCCGCCTCGCGGGCCCGCCGCAGGTCCCGCAGCGCGTCGCTCACCGCCCGGCGCCGCTTGTCCTCCGGCATCTCCTCGAAACTGGCCAGCATCTGCCGCACCCCGCTCGGCATGGTCGCCTCGATGAAGGAGCCCTTCTCCGCGTCGGTCATCGCCGCAAACCAACGATCCCACGCCTCGTCCATGCGCGCGCGGCGCCGCTCCTCCATCGGCAGCGCCGTCATCTGCCGCGCCAGCCGATCCAGGGCCCGCGCCCGCGCCTCGCCCTGCAGGGTCTGCAGGTCCGTCGCGCGCAGGTAGTCCGCCACCTTCTCCGCCGTCACCTTGGCCCGGTTCGACAGGTAATAGGCGGTCCCCGCCACCAGCCAGACGGCCAGGAGGCCGGCCATGGGCCAGAAGAGGGCTCGCTGACGGGCATTCGCCATGGGCGGAGTTTAGAAGACCCGGCCCCGGCCGCCACTGCAAAAGCAGCCGCCCCCGGACCGCCTCATTCCGGCCAACCCCACTGCTGCTCCAGCGCCTGGCCGTCCACCAGGTTCTCGAAGAAGCGCACGGGCAGCAGTTCCCCCTGCAGGTCCCGGTTGCCCAGGAAGGCCCGCCGGTAACCCGGGCGCAATTCGTTGAGGCAGGCGGGAATGGTGGTCGGCCCCGCCGGCTTGTAGCTGACGCAATCCTCCAGCACCGGATCAGGGATGCTGCCGGCCGGACACTGGCGGACCCGCAGCGGGTTGGGCGTGCCCAGCGCGACCAGGTTGCGCGCAAAGACCGCATGCCGGATGTCCCCATACTGCAGGCCGCCCTCCGCGCCGTTGGCCGGCCTTGGCACCCAGTCCGGGTAGCGGATGACGTTGCCCACCGCCACCAGGTTGGTCATGGAACCGCTGGGCCCGACGTTGCACACATCGCACAGGGACAACCCATACCCGCGGCCCCCGGGCAACAGCACGATCTCGTTGTGCAGGAGGGTGAGGGAATCGGACTGCACCCCCGGATAGGGCGAGACCAGGATCCCCTGGGACACATTCTGGAAGCGGTTGCTGCGCAGGAGGACCGGCCCGAACTGGTCACGGTAATAGGGCTCATAATAGGCCCCCACATGAACCTGATCCGCCTCGCTGTCCTCCAGGTGCACGACCGCGTTGTAGGCGTTCACCCGCGGAAAATGCGGCTGCAACCCGCTCACCCGGCACCGCCGGGCCTTCGCATTGGTGAGGATGTTGGGCGCGGCCGGGGTCAGCATCAGCGCGCTCAACACGTCCGCGTTGCCGCGCGCCGGGTCCAGGAAACGGCAGTCCTCCACCAGCACGTTGCCCAGGCGCACGCCGCCCGTCGGTGGCACCGGCGCCACCAGGTGGAGCGGGAACCCCTCCCGCCCCGCCGAGTTGCCAAAGCCCACAATCTCCAGGTCGCGATAGCGATGGTTGCTGCCCCCCGCATGCACGGCCCCCACCGTGCCCTGCTGCCCGCTGCCCCAGCCCGTGGCGGGATTGCCATCCAGCGCCCGGATGCCCCCATACCCGCCGCTGTCATAAAACTGCCGGGAGGCCACGGGCACCCGCAGGGCCACGGACGACCCCCCATGCTGCAGGGTCACTTCCCGCAGGCTGAAATACTTCACCCCCGGGGCCCGGTTGCTCAGCACCAGCACCAGCCGATCCGTGACCAGTGGCTGGTTCGTGTCGCCGCTCCCCAGGCGGCACACCTCCACCCCGTTGGGCGACCGCGGCAGACGCAGCAGCGGCACGTCCATCATCGCCCCATTGGTCTCACTCCGCGCCCGCACGCTGAAATCAGCCGCCGGCCCCAGCCGCTCCTGCAGGTTCGTCCCCAGGGTCTGGCAGTTCCAGTTCAGGGTCATCTGCGTGACCCGCGTCCCGGGCTCCAGCGGCAGGGTGATCTCCACCGCCTGGGTCGGCCCGCTCGCCCACACCCAGTCCAACCCGCGATCCGCCAGCGACAGCGCCGTGCGAAACGCGTCCAGGCTGCTCGGCGCGCCCCCGGGCAGGGCCACCGCCGTCGGCAGGCTCGGCGTCCCGCCGGCCACTTCCATCTCCCACAACCCGTAAAAGTTCGCCCCCGCCGCCAGCCGGCGGCAGGTCAGAAGCACCTCGTCCGCCACCACCCCCACCGGCACCACGTCCACCGTCCCGGCCCCGGCCGCCGCCACCACGTTGGTCGCAAACACGGTCGTCCCGGCCAGGCGGGCCTCCAGCAGATAGTCGGTCGCCCGCCCAAACCACCACGGGAAATACCCCGGCGCCACGTCGCCCCGCCACCGCAGGGTCACCGTGTCCACCCGCCCCGACCCGGCCAGCGGCACCCGCAACCACACCGGCTCCCCATGCGCATGCAGCGGGACGTTGTCCCCGTTGCAGTCCAAACGCAGGTGGTGCAGCTCAAAATCATCCACGATGTCCTCCTGCTGCGAACTGAAGATCGCCTCCTCCTGCCACGCCACCGCCGCGTCCACCAGCTTGATCGTCGTCCGCCCGGGCCCCGTCGAGGCCGTCCCCACATGCTTGCAGCCCGGATGCACCGTGGTCCGCGCCCGCCACCGGTAGCCGCGCGTCAAATACTCCCCCGGCGCATAAAAGAAACAGTCGTAGTGGTTGTTCGTCCGCCAGATCGCATCCAACGCATCCGCCGAACCCGCCGCCCACGCCCGCTCCGGCGCCGTCCCGTCCCGCACCCCGCCGGTGCCGCCCAGCGGCGAGAGCCAGTGCGGCTCCACCACGCTCATCAACACCAGCGTCGGGGGACTCGTAAACTGCCCGTCGCTCACCGTGTAGGTGAAGGCATCCGGGCCTTTCCGCGCCCCCGCCGTGTAAGTCACCACCGCGCCATCCAGGCTCACCGTCCCGTTGGTCGGTTGCACCACCGGCACCAGCGCGCAGGTCAGCGCACGCCCGGCCGGACCCGCCACCCGCAGGACCACGTTCGTCGCCGAGTTCCGCAGCACGGTTTCCCACATCGTCTCCGCCACCGGCCCAATCTCCTCCGCCGCCCGCTCGTGACGATGTACCTGCAACTCGTCCACAACCCCCAACCCCGACGGCAGGCCGGGCACCGACCCCACCACCCACGGCGCCGCCGTGCTCCGGATCGCCCCCGGCGCCGAACCCACCCGGCGCCCATCCACATAAGCCGTCGCCACCCCGCCATTGAAGGTCAGATCCACCCGCGACCACACCCCGGTGCCCACCGGACACGGCGCACGCAGCGCCAGCGTCCCGCCCCGGTTCGTGGAAACCCACCGCATCCAGGTGCTCCCCGCCTCCCGCTCCAGCATCACCTCCCACCCTTCCACCCCCGCCACCCCGCAGTGCAGCAACCCGCTCGGCCCCGCCGGCAACACCTGGGGCAAATACCAGAAGGAGACACTGAACGGCTCCCCATCCGGCGGCAGCAATGTGCGATGCGCATTGCTCAACATCAGCGTCCCGTTCGTCAACCCACTCCCCCCCACCAGGAGACCCCCACCCACCCGCCCCGGCACCCATTGCACCCCGGGACCCAACTGCGCCGGATGCCCCCACAATCCGCTGTCTCCCGCCTGCCCGCCCCCGCCTTCCTCAAACCGCCAATGCCCCGCCAGCGAGATCCACTCCGGCCCCAGGCAGTTGGTGTGCGTCCGCAAGTCGTCGATTCCCCCCGAGAATCCGCCCACCCCGGGCAGGCCCCCGCCCAGGACCAGCGGCCCGGCAGACCCCGCCAGCACTCCCGTCGACTCGGCCAACAGCACCCCATCCAGGTAAACCCGCCCCGCCGAACCGCTGTAGGTCGCCGTCAGGTGACGCCACTGCCCCGGCAACAAGAGGGTGCGGCCTGTCACGCTCAACGAACCACCCGCCCCGCCCCCGGCCAGCACCAACTCATTCGTCCCCGGACCCCGCGTCGACAACAGCAAACGCCAGCCATTGGTTCCGCCCAGGTCGGTCGCCGCCAACACCTGTGAACCCGGCGACAGCGACGCGGGGTTGAACCAGAAGGAAATGCTGAACGGACCCGCCCCGGCCGGCACCACCGGCCCGGCGGCCTGATCAATCCAGGCCCGGCCCGCGGCCGACTCAAACCACAGGCCCGCGCTCCCCACCCGACCCGTCCGCCACGAGACGTTGCTCAAGGACATCGCCGCCCCCACCCCCGCCGTGTCCGCCGCCGAAAAGCCCGCCCCCTCGTCCAGCGCCCACAGGCCGGTCAACGCCTCGTTGGCCGCCGAGGCCCACCGCAGCCGGTAGAACCGGGCCCCGGCCGGCGCGGGCGCCCGCACGGAAAGTCGCCCGGCGTTGGTCTCATACTGGCTGGAGGCCACGCGGCTCCAGGGAACAGGCGTCCCCAGCACATCCGCCTGATCCAGGACCCACTCGGCCGTGGTCGCCGGCCAGGACACCTCCAGCGCCCCGGGCGCGTTGGTGATCGACAGGCGCGGCAAATCAGATGCCAGCAGGCCCGCCAACCCCGCGGCCAACAAGCCGAGGGTGCGCCAAAGCCGCTTCCCGGGAAACATCACTCCCATAGTGGGCCCGAACACGGCGCGCGGCAAGTGACGGCTGCTGTCCCAACCCACCACGGCACCCCGGCGCCACCCTCAGCCCGGCTTGATGCCGTTCTCCACCGCCAACCGGATCATCTCCGGGAACGTCTTGCAGCCCAGCCGTGTCATGGCCTGGTACTTGTGAAACTCCACCGTGCGGTGAGAAATCCCAATCCGCGCGGCAATCGCCTTGGGATTGAGGCCCGCCACCAGCAACCGCAGGATTTCCTGCTGGCGCCGGCTCAGGCCGGCCAACGGTTCCTCCGACGGCGGTGACACAATCGCCCGCCCGCCGGCCAGCATCTCGGCCGACACATACGTGCCGCCCCCCAGCACCGTGCGGATGGCCGCCAGCAACTCCGTCAACGGCCCCCCCCGGCGCAGGCATCCCGAGGCCCCGGCCGCCAACGCCGCCCGCGCGCTCTCCGGGGTCACGCGATCCGCCACCAGCAGCACCCGGGCACCCGGGCACTGTTTCCGGACCCGTTCCACAGCGTCGCCCCCTCCCAAATCTCCCTCCCCCAAGTCCGCCAGCACCACCTGCGGCCGCGGCCCGCCACCCCCCGTTCCCTCGTCCCGCCCATCCGGCCCCACCACGCTCACCGCAGCCTCCTCGCGCAACGCGCCCGGGGTAACCCCAGCAGCCGAAGGGGATTCCGCGGCCAGCAACAAGACGGGGCGATGGGCGTCACTCACGATGCAGCCGATCCTATCGACCCGGCCGCCTCCTCAACAATATGGCGTGGCGGACTACTTATTGGGTACACCCCTTGGCAGGGTCGGCCACGGCCCCATCCCCGCTCCCGCGCGCAACCCAGACACCTCTACTTTCGCGCCGCTGTCTTCCTCAGTTTCGTATCCATCCCGTTCACCGCCTCCTGGTGCATCAGCGCCCCCTCACCCCGCTGGAACGTGATCGTATACGTGGGCGTGGCCGGAGCCGCCCCGTCGAGTTGCCGCGACCATTCCTTCATCTCCACCCGCACCTTCAACACCGTCTCGCTGTGCTCCAGCACCACCGGCGTCCCCATCCCCAACACCACCGTGCCGTCCGCACTCTCCTGCCGCGTCTTGAGGGTCCCGTCATCAAACTGCAGATTCACGTCCACCGCCGGCACCTCGCACGCCTTCCCAAAGACATAGACAATCTCCCCCTCCTTGTCGCGCAACGGATACGCCGGCGTCCGCCCCTCATAGATGCCGTAAAAGGGCCGCAGCAGTTCCACCGGCGCCGGCGGCGCGGCAGCCTCCTTCCCCGCAGCGACCTGCGTCGGACGCGCTTCCTCCTTGGTCCCCGTCACCCACGCTCCCATGACGGCCAACCCCACCACCACCAGGCCCATGACGCCCAGGCAACCCACGCACCCCACCACCACGTTCGACTTTTTCGGATTCGACGACGGCAGGGCGGGAGGAGTTGCTGTCATGGTCAAGGGTGGATGAATGGGTTTATGGGGCTGGGGGAACTTCCAGCGGATGCAGGGGCAGACCGCGCCGCCCCCACCACCCGTCCTCAGGGCAGCCGCAGGCGGGCACGCACCGGATGATGATCGCTGGGAAACTGGCCGCCCTGGGAAAAGACCACCACCCCGGCCTCGCGCGCCTCCCAGGGTCCGCGCGTCAAAATCCAGTCGATGCGGAACGTCCCCTTCCTCGGCCCCTTGAAGTCATGGAAGGTCTCCATGTCCCCGTTGGTCAGCGTCTTCGCGCTCCGCCACACGTCCGTGAACACGCCGTCCCCGGTCAGGATACCATAAGTCTTCTCCCCACGGTTCGGGGTCGCGTTAAAGTCGCCGAGCAACACCACCGGCAGGTCCTTGGGTAAGGCCCCCGCCCGCTCACGGATCAGCGCCGCCCCCTTCTCGCGCGCCGGCACCCGCGCATGATCCAGGTGCGTGTTGATGACGACAAACTCCCGCCCGGTCGCCCGGTCCCGAAACCGCACCCACGTCGTCATCCGCCGGTTCGTGTTCCCCCAGTCCGCCGAGGCGATCAAGTTCGGCGTGTCCGACAACCAGTAATGGTCAAACTCCAGCGGCTCCAACCGCGCCTTCCGGTAAAAGACCGCCATGAACTCGCCCCGGCTCCCGCCGTCCCGCCCCAGCCCAATCCACTCATACTCCGGCGCATCCGCCGCCACGTCCTTCAACTGCCCATACAACCCCTCCTGCGTCCCAATGACGTCGGCGTCCAACTCCTGCAGGCAGGCCCGCACCACCGGACGCCGCTCCGGCCACGAGTTGGGCCGCTTGTCGCTGGCAAAGCGCAGGTTGAACGTCGCCACCGTCAGATCCAGCGGCGCGGCGGCAGGGTTGGGCCCACCCAGGAGGCAACCCGTGGAGACCAGCCACAGCGCAGCAGCCACGACCGCGCGGAACCGAGGGGAAAGACAGGGCATGCCCATAGTGTGATCCGGAAGCCCTCCTGCTGGCAACCCTGGGTCGTGCCACACCCCAGGTAGACTGGGTCGCCACGCGCCCCGCCCACCCCCAACGCCCCACCCCAGACTGCCCCCGAATCACCCCGTCGCGGCAGCCAGGATGAGCGAAGGAAGCAGCAAGGAAGTCCGCACGGAGTCTCCAGGATCCCACGGGTGGTGTCGCCCACCGGGCTCAACCGGGACGCCTACCTGCCGGGCGCCTGCGGCTGCCGCGCCAGCACCGCGTAGAACGCCGTGGGGGGCTCCAGGCCTGCGCGCAGCCGGACAAACTCCACCAGCATCCGGTCCGGTGCCAGGACCTTGAACGAGAAACGCGCCCCCGCTTTCGCGAGCAGGCCCGCCGTCCCATCCGGGTGCAGGCTGCCGGCCATCCCGTCGCGGGCCACCTTCGCCCCCGGTTGGCGCGTCGCCGGATCCAGCGGACGCCACACGTTGTCCGCCCACAACAACGCGCCGTCCTGCTTCGTCACCTCGAGGCGGAGGTGACTGGGCTTCGCGCCGTCAGGCTGCGGATAGTGGGTGTCCCCCTCCCAGTTGCCCCGGAGGTCCGGCAAGGCCACGGTCCTGGCCACGGCGGGGGCGCCCGGCTGGCGGGTGAAGGTCACGTAGAACCCCATGGGCGCCTCGGCCGCGCCGCCAAAGCGGGCAAACTCCACGTCCAGCCGGTTCGCATCCACGACCGTGAAGGCGAAACGGACATCCGGCTTCGCCAGCACCCCGCGTTTCCCATCGAAGCTCAGGCCGCCCACCAGGCGTTCTCTCTTCTCGACCGTGCCCGGCTTGCCGGTGGCCGGATCCAGCGGCTTCCACACGTCGTCGGCCCACAGGCATTCGCCGTCCTGGCGCACAACCTCAATGTGGAACGCGTCGTCGATGGCCCCGTTCTTGCCTGGATAGCGATAGCTCCCATGCCACGATCCGGCGAGGTCCGGAACCCGCGGTTTTGCGGGATCGGCCGGGGCCGGGGTGCCCGCCCGGTGCAGCACCATGACAAACGCCGCGGGCTCGGTTTCCCGGATGCAGACGAACTCGACCTCGAGGCGGTTGGCCTCCAGCACCCGGAAGGCAAAGCGCGCATCCTGCTTGGCCAGCACGCCGCCGGTGCCGTCGGGATTCAGGCTGCCGAGCATCAGGTCGCGCTGGAACTGGGCCGAGGGCTGGCCGGTGGCCTTGTCCAGCGGATGCCAGACGTCGTAGGCCCAGAGCAGCGGGCCTTCCTGGCGCGTCACTTCAATCCGGAACGGCGACGCCACCTTCCGGCCGCCCCGGACCTCCTGGGCCACGCCCTCCCACTGGCCGAGCAGACTCGGCAGGCCGGCCTTTTCCGCGCCCACCGCCGCAGGGCTGAGGGCCGCCGCCAGCGTCAAGGCAAACGCCAGGGCCAGGGCCGTTTGTTTCATTCGGGGGAGGAAGGCATTCATGAGGTTCAGAGTCGCGGCTGCTATGGAATCCAAAAGCGGGACGCTAATCCCAAGTAACGAGCGGAACAACAAGGCAGATTCGCAATCGCAGAAACGGTTCATGGAGGCACTACTCAACGCATGAGCACCCTGGCACCTTGAGGGAGGAAGGCTGCTTCCTGGCCAGACTCCGCGTCTGGATTCGTATCAAGCCGGCGACCATTGGCGCAAGTCGGCTAATGGTCCTCGAAAGACGGAAAA